>CAZSAO010000033.1:0-26899 GCA_964605275.1 uncultured Legionella sp. | reverse complement strand
CCGCGCATAAAGCGCGGAACGTAGGCGATTTGAATTAATTATGTTCGTTTAGACGCGTTTGCCCTGCTTTATTGATCAGAGTCGGGGCATTAGTGATTGAAATTCAGTCGCTCACAATTTTTTGTATTGTTTAAGTCCAATCTCTACGTCCTGAGGCTTGTCCACAGGATCCAGTAATGGGGTAAGAGCGATGGATACCGCGCATAAAGCCCGGTACGTAGGCAATGGAGCTGAAGCTTATGAGGCTAAGATACATCAGAATACATTATTATGATTAATATCAGCCGCGTACGTTGTTGAGTGGTGTATCACTTTCTTGTGTATTGTGATTATTATGTGTTGATACATTGTTGCTCCAATGTGAGTTTTGATAGTGAGCGTTAAAAAAAGCGATATTAGATTCAGATGCGTTTTTAATTATTTGACTTGAGGTCTCGGAATATGAATTATGACATGCAGATTGCTGTGGCTCCTGATTCTGAGTAGTGGTGTACTGGGGCTTCTGATATGAGGCTGGCGGCGTATAATACATAGAAGGAAATGGGTATACTTCCGAGGGGTAGTATGGTTCCCTAGCTTGATGGAATGCCGGTATAAATGAGTAAGTTGGCGGTATTAATATGCACGTTTGCACAGGCATAAAATACGGATTGGATGTAGATGGATAAAAAACAGGAGGGTATCCCATGTACCTCGAATGTTGTCTTTCTATTGAAGCTTGTATGTGGTGCTGATACTCCGGTGGCATTAAGCATTGATTATGCATTGGATAATAGATGTGTTGAGCATACTCATTATCTTTATCTTGCGTAAACTTAATCTGACGGTAATTACATACTTGTTTTATCGCCTCTATCAATGATTGTTCCTCTTCATTATTGCTAGAGTGAAGTCCTATTTCTGGAATAGTTTTTAAAGGAGGGAGATGATTAACATGCTTAGTTTTTTTTATAAGGAAATAATATGCAGTACCTCTAGATAATCCATGCAGGTTATAATATCCATTGTTATCGCGGGCAAAGCTGGGACGAAAAACAGCTAAAGAGCTGCTTCCCTTAGTGCCTTTTTCAAATAAAAATTCTAATCGTTTTAAATAATGTAGAGACTCTTCAATGTGATGAGTGCGTTGTTCTGCATTATTATACCAATCATCGAGTTGTTTTTGGCAGTCCCCTATAGTCCATCTATCCAATATGGGGATTTTCTTATGGGCATTTTTATAGGTTTTTACTTCCAGCCATGGTATGTCGGGGGAGGAGCTAAAAAGCTCGTCGCTGTCAGAGTCCTTTGAGTATTGTTCTAACTCCTCTGATATACTCCTCTCATATTTCTTTTCCTGTGATTTGATATGAGGTACATGATGGCTGAAAGAATGTTCCTGATTCATCGTATTATCCAAGTAGAGCGAATTGATTTATTATTATACATTGAGAAGGCTTTTTTTTCAATGCCTTGGTGTTTTATTAATACTATACTTGGCACTAATGAATTTTCGGTATTTTAGGCGATAGCATAAAAGCCGAAAATTCATTAGTGCCAAGTATATAAGATAGACTGCGTTTATTATTAGTGATAAACATCTATTATTTTACTAAAAAAACGTTATCTTGGGCTATTAAATAATATTGTTTTTTTCCTACTAAAAAAGTGTCGTACACTTTATTAGTGATGTTCAATCCGCCAGTGTAGCTGCCAAATGCAGGCATAATTAATGTATTTTCACTAACTAAAAAACAAGGGCCTGTACTCGTTAAACCATGTTTTTTGATGGAAATTTTAGGGTGGTAATGACCTATTATTTGAATCGATTTATCTTTTTGTAGTTCATGACTGAAACACACGTTATCGATGTGTACTTCTGAAATACTACGCATGGGTTCCAATACAGATTGGTGATGATTATTTTTATCATGATTGCCCATGATCCATAACCAGTTACGTACACTCTTTTGTAAAGTCTGTAGGACTAATAAATCATGTTCATGCATGCGATAAAAACCGTTGGCATCATGTATATTATCGCCAAGGCAGATGACTGTTTCTGGTTGTAGGTTTGCTAGTTCTTGTTTTAATTTTTCCAACGTTCGACGCGTATCTGTTAAAGGAATTGGCTGGCCACGTAAGGCAAAATAAGATCCTTTTTCAAAATGTAAATCCGCAACAATCAACGTGTTGTTCTGTGGCCAATAACACGCACCACAGTGTTCCAATTCATCTTCGATAATAGTTTGAGAAAATAAAGCATCTAATTGTTCAAAAGAGATTTTTTTGAGCATTTTTACAGCCAAGCCGTCTTCAGCTTTGGCGCGTTGTTCTTTGCTCAATGAGCCGTGATAAATGGCAATGGGTAGATTATCGCTATTACTTTGCCATAGTTGTTGAAAAATAAACTCTGCTTGCGCACGAGTATTTACAAAGATTATAGTAAGTTGATGCTCTAAAATAGTTTGGTAAATCCCATCAATAGCATATTTTGCCATATAACCACTATAGGGAATTGCAGTCAGCGTGTTTAGTAGTTCAATATCAGGCAACGTGTTTGGCTTAGCAATTAAAAGTTCTGCAGACTGGTCTTTTTGCCCTAACCATAGAGCTAATTGTTCGGGTTTGGCTACTGTAGCCGAAAGACCAATACGTCTAGCAGCTGGAGCAAAAGCATTTAACTGCGCTAACCCTAAAGATAACAAATCGCCTCGTTTTGTGGCAACAAAACTATGTAGTTCATCAATAATGACGGTTTGCAGATGCGCAAAATATTGAGGTGCATTTTTATAAGATAAGAGCAACATTAATGATTCTGGTGTTGTTAATAAAATTGAGGGGGGTTTTTGTTGTTGTTTGCTCCTGCGATAGCTTGATGTATCTCCGGTACGTGTGTCAATCGAAATAGTTAAGCCCATTTCAACAATAGGTGCTTTTAAATTACGTTGTATATCATTCGTTAACGCTTTTAATGGGCTAATATATAAAGTATGCAAACCTTTAGGTTTATTGCTATGTATATCGCAGAGTATAGGTAAAAAACTTGCCATAGTTTTACCCCCACCGGTAGGGGCAATGAGTAAAACCGACTTCTTTTGCTGAAACAGTGAAAACATTTTTTTCTGATACGAATGCAGCGTCCAATTTTTGTTTTGAAACCAATGTATTAAATAGGAAGGAATATTCATTTGAGTCATATTCTTCTATCCCTAAAGTGTAGCACTTACGGTATGTTAGGTGTTGATGGATTATTATTAGGATCATCAGTGTGATTATTATTAACCCTCTTAATATGATTATTAAAAAAAGGTGTGGTTGATTGAGATAATTTTTTAAAACTTACATCAGGTGCAGAAGACGGTAAATTATGCAGCGGTTTTTGATTTGCTTCCTGAGAGTATTGATTAAATTCTTGATGCTGAAATGAGGGAGGGGGTAAATTCCTTGAGGAATATTGATGAGGAATGGTTAGCGTATAGTGCATGATAAATGGAGGCATGCAGACAGTAGGTTGTCCGTATTGCATAGAATGCAGATATGATGCGTGCATCTGTGGCGGATAAGGTGCGTGCATCTGTGGCGGATAAGGTGCTTGCATGTGTGGCGGATAAGGTGCATACATGTGTGGCGGATAAGGTGCATACATGTGTGGCGGATAAGGTGCTTGCATGGGTTGTTGATAAGGTGCTTGCATGGGTTGTTGATAAGGTGTTTGCATGGGGTACGTGCATTCTTTTGGCTTAACTGTTTGAGCTTCTATTGAGGAAGGTTGACGGTGTTTTAATATCGAATCGTCTTTTTCAATTGATGATAGATCATTTTGCTGAGGTTTTATTTCTTCCGAACATTGAGCCGATGATGCTTCTTTTTGCTCTGAATATATGTGATTTTTGACATTAAACTCACTGAAACTATCTGAGTCAGTTGTTTCAAAGGAACTATCTGTATCTGATGCGTTCCTACCAATGCTCTTGTTTTTTAGTGGTGTAGAACAATTACTATGCTTTGGTGTTGAGTTCGTGCTACTACTAAATGAGGTACTTTTAGTAAGTCGCATTTGATTCTTTGAGGTATTACTATGTTCACTGTTAGTTCTTCTTTTTAAAACTCCTGAGCCCTCGTTGTGTTCATCTGCGGTATATTCAAACTTACAATCATTACAAACTTCTTGTATTACCAGCATTAATGGTTGCTCATTTCCCATATTTCTAGAATGAAGCCCTTTTCCTGGGATAATTTTAATAGAATTCTCTTTGAAACTGGAATTATTAATTGTTTTCCTAAGAAAATAATAAGCCGCACCTCGAGAGAACCCATGCAAGTCATAATAGTCATTTTCGTCTCGTGCAAATAACGCCTTTTCTTTGCGCATATTTCTTAATGGCGTACCCATATTTTTTTCGTAGGCATCCTTTAGATTGTTTAATAGAACTGTGGCTTTTTGTATATAATCCGAAGAGGTACGCTGTTTTATATCGTTATATAATTCATCGAGTTTTATTTGACATTCCCTAACGGATAAGTTTGAAGGTTCACTTATTTTTTTATTTGATTTTTTAGAGGACGTTGTTTCCCAGCCCTCACTCTCTGATGAAAGTGAGGGGTACACCCCTTCGTCGGATGTATCGTTTGAATCATTTTTTTGAGACCAATTTATAGGAGATAAATTATTGCTACTATCGTGTATGCGTTCCATCAAATAAGCCCTCATTAAATGGTTGATTATTTATTGTACATTAAACCGCAGAAATAATCAATTTGATCTTTTTTGATTCTTCAGCTGGTTGTTTTTATGCTATCATTAATACAGTTTAGTAAACTTTTTTGTCTTGTAGATTCAATGATTGCAGCAATATTTTTTTTGTCATATATTTTAATCCTTGGAGTTACTTGCTGATGACTCATCCCTCAAAATGGTTAGAAATACGACCAGAAGGTTTATATTGTATTCCTGGACAATTTTATATTGATCCTCGATTTCCTGTCCCCACTGCTTTTATTACTCATGCTCATGGTGATCATGCACGCTCTGGACATAAGCGCGTATTTGCCACCCCTGCAACTATTGCCATTATGCGCGTGCGTTATGGTGAGGAGTGCGCAGAAGAATTATTTTGTATACCTTATCGAGAGATTATTGTAGAGAAGGGTATACAAATCAGTTTTTTTCCTGCCGGTCATATTTTAGGTTCCGCGCAACTTCTTCTTGAATATCAAGGCAGTTCGGTGCTTATTTCCGGAGATTATAAACGAACGCGCGATCCTACCTGTGAGCCTTTTGCAGTTCATTCGTGTGATGTTTTTATTACCGAGGCAACATTTGGTTTACCTGTTTTTATTCATCCACCTATTGAGCAAGAAATTCAAAAATTATTATTATCGATGCGCCAAAATCCTAACAGTTGTCATTTGGTTGGGGCTTATGCATTGGGAAAATGTCAACGTTTAATCAAAGTATTACGTGAGCAGGGATTTGCAGATACTATTTATTTGCATGGAGCGCAGATAAAATTGTGTGATTTATATCAACGTTTCGGTATTGATTTAGGCCTTTTGGAACACGCGCAGGTTTTAAATGAAAAAAATGCGGCGGGAACATTGATCATGTGTCCTCCTAGTGCGTTACATGACCGATGGAGTCGACGATTTGGCGAGGTAGTTGTTGCGAATGCATCAGGTTGGATGCAAATTCGCGCTCGAGCCAAACAAAAAGGAGTCGATTTACCTTTGATTATTTCAGATCACGCCGATTGGAATGAATTAACTCAAACAATACATGACATTAATCCAAAAGAAGTATGGGTGACCCACGGTAGAGAAGAGGCACTGGTTTATTACGCACAACAAGCAGGTTATAAAGCGCATGCTTTACGCTTATTGGGGTACGAGGATGAAGGGGATGATTAATGGAGGCCTTTGTTGAATTGTTAGACCGGCTTTTTTTTACCTACAGTACGAATAAAAAAGTAGCGTTACTAAAAAAATTTTTTATTGACACACCGGATCCTGAGCGTGGGTATGCGTTGGGAGTAATTGCAGGAACTATAAAAGTACCTGGTTTTAAACGAGGGGTAGTTAAAGAGCTTATTAGCGAACAGATAGATCCTGTTCTTTTTGAGTTATCTTATGATTACGTAGGTGATATGTCGGAAACGGTGGCGTTGTTATGGCGCACTTCCTCAGCGAATCCATTGTCTATCAAGCCATCACTTACTCAAATAATTGAGCAGCTAGAGCAGTTGCCCAAAACGCAGGTTAAAGATTATTTAAGAGCGTTATTTAATCAATGTAATGCAACGGAACGCTGGGCTTTATTAAAATTAAGTTCAAGCAGTTTACGTATTGGCGTGTCTTCACGTTTAATTAAGCATGCTTTGGCCCAGTTTGGCGATCGTGATATTGAGGAAATCGAACACATTTGGCATGGTGTGCTACCCCCTTATTTAGAGTTGTTTAGTTGGTTGGAGCATAAAAATGAGAAGCCCGATATTAGTGATTATCTAGTGTTTCATCCCGTGATGTTGGCGCACCCCTTGGCGGATAAAGATTTGGTGCACATTCAACCCGAATTATTTGCTATTGAGCGTAAAATCGATGGCATTCGTATTCAATTAAATCATACTATAAAAGGAGTGGCACTTTTTTCTCGCACAGGTGATGAGATTAGTGGGGCTTTTCCTGAGCTTTTAGCACTTAATTTTAATCAGCCTGTGGTTTTAGATGGTGAGTTGGTCATTAAAAAAGACTCTGTTGTAGGAAGCTTTAATAATTTACAACAGCGACTTAAGCGCAAAGCACCCTCGAAAAAACTAATGCAAGAGCTTCCTGCTCATATTATTCTGTATGATATTTTATTCCTAGATAATCAAGACGTGCGCTTTTTTTCTTTTGTCGAGCGAAGAGCTCTACTGGAGCAATGGTATGTAAATAATGCGCAAAGTAGTTTTTCTTTATCAGAGCTTTTGCTCTTTAATAATGTGCACGATTTAATCGCGTTAAAAGAGCGGGTGCTTGCTAGTGACGATATCGCCGTAGAAGGTTTAATGGTTAAACGAAAAGACAGTGCTTATTTAGCGGGCAGGCCTGCGGGGCAATGGTATAAATGGAAACGAGATCCTTTTTTAGTTGATGCAGTATTAATGTATGCGCAACGAGGGCATGGTAAGCGCTCTTCTTTTTATTCTGATTATACTTTTGGCCTATGGCAAGAAGATGAGCTTTTGCCTATTGGTAAGGCGTATTTTGGCTTCACAGATGAAGAGTTAAAAGAATTAGATAAATGGGTTAGAAATCATACTGTAAATCGTTTTGGCCCGGTACGTGAAGTAGAGCGAGGGCTTGTTTTTGAAGTAGCCTTTGATGCGGTGAATGGTTCCATCCGCCATAAATCGGGTTATGCATTGCGCTTTCCACGAATTAATCGTATTCGTTGGGATAAACCGGCGAATGAAGCAGATCAATTAAGTGTTTTGGCGCAGTTTCTAATAAGAAGTAACTAAGTGATGCGGTTACCTCAAATCAAAGAGTACGTAGTTTTTTTAAAGTATTGCAATCAAGATGATCATAATGATTATGGCTAATTAAAATAAGATTAATTTTGGGTAGTTGAGACAATGCAATCCCAGGCTCTCTAACACGTTTTGGCCCTAACCATTGAAAGGGGCTTGCTCGTTTGGACCAAACGGGGTCAGTTAACACATTTAATTGCGAATATTGAATTAAAAACGTTGCATGATTCACAAAGGTGAGCGCTGCTTGGTGCGATTTTAATTTAATATCGAGTTGAGGCTGATGCGTGTTAACCACCTTATTGGGTCAACTCTCTTTTGGCGTACTCCATAACATTTTGAGTGCTTTAGTAAATCCAGGCAAATGCTGTGAGGACAGCGTGGGGTTAAAAAAAGTATCCCCGTTATAATGATCTGATACGGTATATTTTTTATTAATGTTCATGGAAGCCTCATTTATTGCATATTTGACTACTTATCTCTTATGTTATAGTTACTCCAGTTAGGAATACAATGAATTTTTATCGTGATGGGCGTTGAGCTCAGGGCAAAAGTATGAATGATATTAAAATAAATTACTCAAATTTTATTATATGTTTCAAGCCCAATTTTTATTTAATACATAGGATTAACTGAATGAATTTAAATAATGATGTAGACTTTATAATAGCAAAAGCAACCATTGAGGATGCAAAAGCTGTTGTTGATTTTCTTAATAAGGTAGGGGGGGAAACTGATTTTTTAACTTTTGGTTTAGACGAGTTCCCCATTTCAGTTGAGGAAGAACAAAGTATTATTAGTGAATGTCTTGAGCAGGATATCTGTCTTATGTTATTGGCAAAAATAAATGATGAAATTGTTGGCCAATTATTTTTAGAAGGCTCTTCTCTTAAACGGCTTAAACATATAGGCACTTTTGGCATTACTGTAAGTAAAAAGTATTGGGGAAAATCGATAGGAAAAAAAATGATTTTGGCTGCAATGGAATGGGCAAAATCAAAAGATCTTTCTAAAATACAATTATATGTGCGAACGGATAATGAGGCGGCTGTGTGCATGTATAAAAAGTTAGGCTTCGCGATTGAAGGGACTATTAGTAACGCCGTTCGCATCGATGGCATCTATTTTGATAATTATGTGATGGGTATTATATTATAAATAAACGAATATTCACCGTTTGTCCCTCTCGGGCAACGGTGAATATAAGGTCCTCTGCTGCAACAATTTATTTATAAATGAGGGCAGAGCAAGATCATGAATGGTTTAAAACAGTTTTAATTGCCTACGTACCGGGCTTTATGCGCGGTATCCATGGATCTTGTCCTATTACTGGATCCTGTGGACAAGCCACAGGACGTAGAAATGGGACTTAAAAAACACAAAAATTTTGAGTGATTTAAATTAAATCACTCATGCGTTAGCCCTGTAAATGAGGGCTTGCTGAGGGCGAAATAAGTGTTTGTGTGAGATCTAAATTAGTACTGTTTTTTGCGGGTTTAGTTTGCGGCGCAAAGAAGCAAGAAGTGAACATTTTTGTTAATGAAAACCCTGCAGCACTCATTGGTGTAGTAGACCTTGGCGGTAGATTTTTGGGTCTAAGAGTGGACGCCTCTGATTGTGTCTCATTAGAGCATAACGTTTCATATTCTTCTGGAAGAGGAATTGCACTGCATGCATAGGTTAATTGTTCTTGGTTTTTGGAAGATGTGTCTGAGATAGGGTTTGCGGTGATTGCTGGGGCTGCAATAAATGACTCTGGCGTATAGCGCGTCATTTCATTTTTAATCAGTTCATGAATTCGCTGAGTGAGTCTATTATCTTCAGCATTAATTGACTCCACTTCTAGTTTATAATAATCCGCTAAAGCGCGTTTTTCTGCCACAGACATGGTTTCGGTGGAGAATGTTGAAATGCTTTCATTAGCATAGCTGCTGAAAAAAGAATGCTGTAATGCTTTTTCAGCTATTAATCGTTTCTTGGGATTAAATTGAAGTAATTGCTCTATTAAATCAACAGAAGAATCCAATATATTGTGAAAGAGGCGTTTAATTCGAGACTGTTTGGAGGGAAAGTGTTTTACCTCATGATACGCGCTATTACTTTCAATCCACTCAAGATCTTCATCTGGTTGTGGTGTGCCGATAATGTGCATTATCAAAGAAAGGATATCGTTACTATTTTTGGATTGATCGAATAAAGGACGGCTTAATTGTAACTCTGCCAATATACAACCAACACTCCACATATCTGCGGGAGCTTCTCCTGCATTACTATTGCCCAAGATAAGCTCTGGGGAGCGATACCAACGCGTGACTACATACTGTGTTAATTTGCGATAAAGGGTCGGTGGTGCATCAGCACTTAGATGATCTGCTGTATTTATTCTTTGAGTTGCTCGCGAAAGACCAAAGTCACAAATTACGGTACGGTTATGTTCATCAATTAAAATATTAGCCGGTTTCAAATCGCGATGTACCAACTGTGCTGAGTGGATATAATTAATGCCGCAAAGAATTTGATATAATATATATTTAATTTCTTTGGAGCTAAGTAACCGATGAGATCTAATCACTTGATCTAAATTTTGCGGATAATGTTGGAATACCAAAGCTATTGCCTGAATATTATCGTTATCATGCGACGCAACGATGTGTTTTAATGCAATGATATTATGGTGCCCTTGGAGCATATGTAACAACCTAATTTCCCTTAATAGTTGCTTGGAGTCATAGGTGTCTTGGGGAAACTCGTGTAATATTTTTATAGCGACGTGCTCATTAGTGACTTTATCTATTGCGGAATAAACCGATCCAAATACCCCCGCTCCAATTGCCTCTTCTTTAATTTTATATCGGATGTGTAGTTCATTGAGTTGTTGTGCTTCAATTTGTTCCGTTGCGTTCATTATTTTAATATATATTGAATGGTTTGCAATTGAGTCATGCTATACAAAAAATAGGCATTTTGCAATGATGATTTTAAAGCGTTCGTTGTTTCGCCAAGTTATATTGTGGGGTCAAAATAGTGATTAGTCATGAGCATCGCTGAATTGAATTAATTCGTTTTAGTTCATCCGTTTCATTTGATTCTAATGTGATTAGTGATTGTTTCGCGCGCGCTACTATGTTGTTTAATTTATTAAGTTGTGGTGATATTGGTTCTACAGACAGTGCTTGTTCGAACTCTTTAATTAAATGCTCCAATTGTGCTACCTTATGAAGAGCCATCTGTTTTTTATGTGGATATAAGGATGCCTCTTTTAATAGGATCTTCAGTTGTGGATCTAATTTTTTTGCTAATTTAATACACGAGGGCCGTGGAGTCGATTCACCTGTAATACGTTTTTGGAGAAATGAATATACTCCAGTTATTCCCCAACATTCAGTGTGCCAAAAATCTTTAATTTCTTGTCGAGTTTGGTGTAAAATAGGTACTAATTTGCTATGTATGGACTGATATAGTTGATGAGCAGGCGTATAATATTCTTTTTTATTATGTCCTAGATGAAATACAGGCGGATATTGTTTTTTGATAAGGGTTGAGTGAACATCTGCTAAGTATTCGGAAGGATTATTTTGAGTAATGACATTGGCTTTTGAGATGTCAATACTATGCTCGGATAAATACTCTAGCAAGACATAGATTTGGAATAAATTGGGCTGATAATGACCGCTCATAGGTGCAATAGCTTTTAAAACACCGCGAGTAATTATAAGTTCACCGGCAAAAAAAACAGGGCCTCCTTGGGTGAACGAGGAGTGTTTTAGCGGATTTAGGCCTTCTCCAAATGTATGGTTGAAGACAAAAAAGTCGCCATTAGGATCAATGACACACGCAGCCCATCCGGGCTTACCATGTGCCGTGTACTTTGTAGTATCAAAAATTATATTATTTTGTTTAAATGTTCCTCGCGTAATTAATACTTGATATTTTTGTTTTTTATATAATTCAAGATAATGGATGGATTCTCGTTTATCTCGTTCAATATATGCGCCTTGCATACAAAGCATATTATTTGTGATAGGAGTTCGGCCCGGAATATAGGTAGGATTCGATTCTTTATGTTGATTTCGATCATGCATTAACTGTAAAAGAAACTCATTAATATTATTTTTTTGTAATAGTTCTGGATGAATATCTAAAGCATACCCCAAAAAGCTAAGCGTTTTATCATAAATAGCCGCATTTAGTGATTCATCACGATGAAGAGCAAAAGCAAAATCAATTCGGTCTGATAATAAAATACTTTTGTTGTCTTTATATGCGTAAATAGGTTCATCTAAATAAGCCTCAATATCTGTTTTTATAAGGGCTAAATAATTGTTTTTGAATTCTTGTAAGCACTCCTGGCTGCGTTTTTTAGATTTGATTAATGCATTAGAATAATTTAAGAATTCAATATGCATTGTTTGTTCTTTTTTTTGTCGCTCTTCCAATGCACCATTTGGAGTTGAAGAATAATCTCTATGGGCATAATAGAATCTATATAAATTTTGATATAAGCTCATTAATATACTCAATAATATTCGTTCGTCGCAGTGCGTAATTATAAAACAAATTAATTTTTTTTGCATGGGACAATAGGTATTAGCAGTAATTCCCGGTGAAAAACCACGTCATCATGAACAAAGTGATCTCCTGAGTCAGACTCACTGCCGTATCTAGAAGATTTGGTACTGCGTTGAGGTATTCGTAGGGCAAATGCATGAATGGTTTAAAACATTTAATTGCCTACGTACCGGGCTTTATGTGCGGTATCCATCGATCTTGCCCTATTACTGGATCTTGCGAACACGTCGTAGGACGTAGGGGAAAACGCAAGACCTTAGGCGTTTGTGTAGATACCTATGGCATAAAGCCCGGTAGGTAGGCAATTAGAAATATGTTTAACCATGTTATTTTTCAGCGTTATCGCTGCTTTTTTAGGATGTATTAGTAATGTTTAAAGAGATTACTTTGTTGAATATTCAAATAGCACGCCATGAGTTAAGCCTGTTAGATTCTTCTCTTGCAAAAGCACATGCGGTGATACCTGTTAGTGAGTGGCGACAAAGAGCCCGTGGTTTTGCAGGTATTATAAGACTGATACTGGAGCAGCAGGTATCAGTCGCATCAGCTAATGCAATCTGGGGGCGGCTTGAAGCGGGGCTTGGCATTGTAGATGCGCAACATATTCTTGCTAAAACAGTTGACGAATTATGGGGCTATTACAGTGCTATCAAGAATAATATCATTCCTATGCCACACGGTGTGCCCGCGTTGATTAAATTACCGAGTGCTGCAGCGAAGAATAAGTGAATGTTATTTTAATATGATTAGAGCGTGTCTTGAATGTAACGCTATTCTTGGGGCACAGTTATGCCTTTATAGTATTTGTGAACGCCGTGAAGATCTTCTAGATACGGCACTGAGCCTGATTCAGGAGATCCTTCACTACGTTCTGGATGACGTGGTTTTTCACTGGGAATTGCTGCAATGACAGCTGTATTTACACCAACTCTATCGCCATGGCCGTTGCTTCGCCGCCACCAATACATAAGGCTGCAACACCACGTTTTTTATTAGTTTGTTGCAATGCATGAATGAGCGTCACTAAAATACGTGCGCCAGAAGCACCTATCGGATGACCTAATGCACAAGCCCCTCCGTGAATATTAACTTGTTCTGGATTTAATTCGAGCGAACTAATAGCAGCCATTGCGACTACAGCAAATGCTTCGTTAATTTCAAATAGGTCAACGTCATTTTTTTGCCAATGCGCTTTCTTCAGCACTTTATTAATCGCTTCAACGGGTGCGGTAGTAAACCATTCGGGTTCATGGGCATGTGTTGCATGCGCGACAATTTTTGCTAAAGGTTTTATTCCTAATTGTTGTGCTTTATGCGCACTCATAAGAATTAAGCTTGCTGCACCATCGGATATGGAGCTGGAGTTTGCCGCAGTCACCGTACCATCGGTTTTAAAAGAGGGACGCAACGAAGGCATTTTACTTAATTTTGCTTCATCAGGGCCTTCGTCAGTGGTAACCGTAGTACTTCCTTTGCGCGAGCTCACTTCTACGCTTGCAATTTCATCTTTAAATAACCCGGTTTTGATAGCATGCAATGCTTTCGTCATCGAGTGAATCGCATATTCATCTTGTTGGGCGCGGGAAAAATTAAATTTCGTCGCAGTGGCCTCAGCAAAAACACCCATTAGTTGACCTTTTTGATAGGCATCTTCTAGGCCGTCAAGAAACATATGATCTTTAATTTCACCATGACCTAGACGATATCCTGCTCGCGCTTTATCGAGTAAATAAGGGGCATTAGTCATGCTTTCCATGCCGGAGGCCAAAATGATTTGTGCAGACCCGGCTTTAATTAAATCATGAGCGAGCATCACCGCCTTCATGCCGGAGCCGCACATTTTATTAATGGTAGTGGCGCCTGTTGCATTAGATATACCTGCTTTAATAGCGGCTTGACGTGCAGGTGCTTGGCCTATACCAGCTTGTAATACACAGCCTGAAATGACCTCATCAATATCGTGCGGTGATAATTTAGCTTGTTCTAAAACCGCTTTATGCGCAACAGCTCCTAATTCAGGTGCTGATAAAGGGCTTAAGCCGCCTAACATCGCACCCATAGGTGTTCTTTTTGCTGCAACAATAACTATATCGTGATCTTCCATTGATGTATTCCTTATACGGTTTCGTTGAATAATTCTCTTCCTATAAGCATTCTTCTAATTTCTGAAGTTCCTGCACCTATTTCATAAAGCTTGGCATCACGCAACAAACGACCAGCGGGGTATTCATTTATATAGCCATTTCCACCTAAAATTTGTATGGCTTGTAATGCCATTTGTGTGGCTTTTTCTGCCGTATATAAAATGGCCCCCGCGGCATCTTTACGACTGACTTTTCCCATGTCACACGCTTTGGCTACTGTGTATAAATAGGCGCGACAAGCGCTCAGTTCGGTGTACATATCAGCGAGTTTCCCTTGAATGAATTGAAATTCGCCAATAGGTTGATTAAACTGTTTTCGTTCATGCACATAAGGCATGACCACATCCAAGCATGCTTGCATAATGCCGATGGGGCCTGCGGCTAAAACCGTGCGCTCGTAATCAAGCCCACTCATCAGCACTTTAACCCCTTTGTTTACTTCACCCAAAACCTGTTCCAATGGAACTTCACAGCCATCAAACACTAATTCACAAGTATTGGAACCACGCATTCCTAGCTTATCGAGCTTTTGTGCTGTTTTAAAACCAGCCATATCTTTCTCAATTAAAAAGGCGGTAATCCCCTTACTTCCTGCGTGTTTTTCTGTTTTAGCATAGACGACTAACACATCGGCATCGGGACCATTCGTAATCCACATTTTAGTGCCATTTAAAATGTATTTATCGCCAATCTGTTCTGCGTGTAATTGCATGCTGACCACATCGGAGCCAGAGTTTGATTCACTCATGGCCAAAGCACCAATAAATTCACCACTTATTAGTTTAGGCAAATATTTTTGTTTTTGCTCGTTAGTGCCGTTTAAATAAATTTGATTGACGCATAAATTGGAATGAGCCCCATAACTTAAACCCACCGAAGCCGAAGCGCGTGATAGTTCTTCCATCGCTATCACGTGCGCTAGATAACCCATATCCGCGCCGCCGTATTCTTCGCTAACGGTAATACCCAATAGCCCCATCGCGCCCATTTTTTGCCATAATGGATTAGGAAAGTTGTTACTTTCGTCGATGTGTGCGGCTAAAGGGGCAATTTCGCTTTGCGCAAATTGACGAACACTTTCGCGCAGTAAGTCGTATGTTTCACCTAATTGGTAATCTAATTCTGAGTACATAATAAAAACAAATCCTATGGCAATGAATATTAGAAAACTATACTCGCTAGAGTAGAGGAGCACAAGCGTTGCTATGTTTACAGCGATTTTCGGTCAATTTCAACTCATTGAAAAGTAACGTCATCCTGAACGCAGTGAAGGATCTCCTAGATATGACACTGAGCCTGATTCAGAAGATACTTCACTGTGTTCAGTATGACGTAGTTTTTCACCGGGAATTGTTGCTATGTTTAGATGAACCTTACGTTTTAAGGGGAGATACGTTATGATGGACTATTGCTTTTAATTGATACAGGAATTATTCCTTTATGTATTCTTTACTACGGCCATTTTTATTTCAAATGGATGCAGAAAAAGCGCATCATCTGACTTTATCTGCTCTTCGTTATGCTCCTTCTTGTTGTTTTGCATCGCCTATTCAAAACCCGGTGCACGCAATGGGCTTAAGTTTTTCTCATCCCGTGGGATTAGCGGCAGGTCTGGATAAAAATGGTACGTATTTAGACCCACTGGCAAAGATGGGGTTTTCTTTTATTGAGTTGGGGACGGTAACTCCTAAACCTCAATACGGTAATCCTAAACCACGCCTCTTTCGGGCGATGAAGCAACAGGCTATTGTTAATCGTATGGGGTTTAATAATTGGGGCGTTCATTCTTTAGTCGAGCATATTAAAAAAGCACACTACCAAGGTATTTTAGGAATTAATATTGGTAAAAATAAAAATACTGATTTAAATCATGCTGTGGATGATTATTTATTATGTATGCGGGAAGTCTATCCTTATGCTTCTTATATTACAGTTAATATCTCCTCACCTAATACCCCTGATTTACGCCAATTACAACAAGGCAGTTATTTTTCCTCTATGCTTGCAGCATTACGAGCAGAGCAAATGAAATTACAAGAGACCTATCAAAAACATGTGCCTTTGGTGGTTAAAATTTCTCCAGATGAGAGTGAGGAAACATTAAAGCAAATGGCTGCGGTCATGTTAACTCATGGGGTAGAAGGAATTATTACAACCAATACGAGCGCGCAAAAAGATTTTTTTGCGCAGTTGCCGCAGATAATGCAACAAGGGGGTTTTAGTGGTGTACCTTTGTGTCAGCTAGCGACTAATACCTTAAAATTAATGAAGCATTATGTGGGCAATGATATTACATTAATAGGAGTCGGGGGAATTAACGATGTGGCCAGTGCGCAAGAAAAAATTGATGCTGGGGCTTCACTTATTCAGTTATATAGTGGTTTAGTTTATCAAGGCCCTCAATTAATCTCTAAGCTTGCCAAAGAGTTAGTCTTATAATCATTAAGGTAGTTAGATGCTGTATGTTACTAAAGAGTTAGCGTTTAATATGGAGTCGTGTATAAAACACACCCATATAGAAATGACAAAAGCTCTTGCGTGTGGCCGTATTCACCAGGTAGGCGATGGTGTTGCGTGTTTTGCTGGTTTTTCTTCTTTTTTCTCTCAAGTCATTGCGTGGGGATTTGGTCTTAACTGCAAACAATTTAAAACACAAATAGAGGCGATAGAACATTTTTATCGTACTTTAGGCCATCCGCATGTGGATATTGAAGTATGCCCCTTGGTTGGTATGGACTTACCCATTGCGTTAAGTGAACGAGGCTATACAGTAGGTGAATGGAATAATGTTTCTTATATTAATATAAAAAATTATTCTCCAGTGCTAAACAACTCCCCTTATCATGTAGGAGAAGTACCGTCATCTCAATTAGAGCAATGGGCACATCAAGTCGCATTAGGTTTTGGTCATCTACCTGCGCAAGAGCAGTTTTATCACTATGCTTGTTTAAATCACGTCACAGCTTTTGCTGTTTATAAGCAAGAGCAAATGATTGCGGGTGGTAGTATTGCACTGCACAATGGTTTTGCTGATTTGGGTGTCACTAGTACTCTTGCACCTTATCGGGGTAGGGGATTACAAAAGCTACTTATTCATGCTCGATTACAGCATGCGGCACGTTTGGGCATCTCCACTGCATTAGTCACCACAGAGCCGGGATCTATTTCTGATTTGAATGTGCAAAAAACGGGATTTCAATGTGCTTATACTCGCGTTAAATTTACCAAAAAATGTTAAGTAATACGGTTCCCTTTAAACGTAATGTACATAACCTATCACTTGTCGCCAAAATAAATTGTGTTGCTTCAACGACCAGTTATCATGTTTCTCATCATAAAGCTCAAATGCTTTGATGAGATGTTGACGGTATTTAAGCCTGTCACTGTTAGCTTTTGCAAATGAGAAAAAAGATCATCTTTATGAAATAACACAACATTTTTTATTCGAAACTCTCGTGTTAAGAACAACCTGCGCTTCAGTATGGAGAGTCCCTGCATCTTTAGTTTGCCAAAAAGTAGGGCCTTCAAAAAAAAGAGGTAAGTCGTCTTGAGATGAGGTGTTTTTTCTTGTGGGTAACGTATTTATAAACAGCTGTAAATCTTGGATTGGCTGCATTAATTTTTCAAGGAATACATCTACTTCTTTAGCTCTTAGCTTTAATAATAGATAATATCCAATTAAAGAATGCAGCATCTGTGTTATCTTTAACCATTTATATTCTCGAATCTCTAGAATCTCAGGAGAATAAATACTATTACGACCGTGGCTTGCATAAAAAGGGCTGCTTATACCAATATCATAACCCAACCCACGTTCTTTTTTCTGCCCAAACCAGGAGTGATTCGCGCTTTTATCATGTGCCCAATAAAAGGGTTCAGATCGAGAGGTTCTGATGTTAAATAAATAGGAAAAAAGCTTATTTTCATCGGCAAACAAGTGATAGCTTTCTTGCTTAAACAAATCTTGTGTGCCTAGCTTCTGAACATTCTCATAATAAGAGGGTTGAACCACATGATAGCTTTGTATAACGTGCACGGGAGATTCTCGAAAAATCTTCCCCAGTTGAATCCAACACGCCTGTAACGCCGGATATTGATCTGGAGTAAAATATAGGTCCGGAACTGTTGGAGGCTCTTCTATTGAGTTTGCGGCAGTATTGGCTAGGGTTTTAATTTCACATGCCAAAACTTTAACAGCATCAACATCATCATAGACCATAGACTTAATACTAGTGTTGATTTTTGTGTGCGTAAGATTTCCTGTTCGCAAATAAGTTATTTGTTTTATGAGTTCGGTTTGTATTTGCTCAGACAGCTCGAGCTCACATGTAAATAACGCTTCCAAAATGGTACGAACCATATCCGCATCATGAGCCCAAACAGAGTATTGCAAAACAGATATAGACTCAAACGCTCTATTAGCACTATCAATCCAGGATCTTGCCATCATTAATAATGCTGGTTTTTTTGTTATTATTGCTGCAACTTTTGCCTCATTCCCTTGAAATGTTGCCTCTAATAAAACAAAAAGATCGCGCTGATGTTCATAGCTGGCGGCATGTTTTTTAGACAATAGACATAAGCTTTGAATATCATTAAGCGATAAAAAGTTTATTAGTTGAGGGTTTTCGGCGTGAGTTAACATGAATCTAGACGCTCGCAATTATTTCAATAGTGTTATAATTTAACACGTGACCATTAATGGAGCAAATTTGTTGCGTGGAATGCATATAATGCCACATCATGCCAGAATCTAGGCGGCATGAGTTTAAATTAATTTATTAAATGCTTTTTCTCTGCGCATGTTGAGACAAAATTAAGTCTATTTAACTTGATTGTACATACATGGAGCAGAGGTAAAAATGGTTGTGTAGGAGCATAATTTTTATTAGCTATTTAATTCAATCCTATTTTTAAAACCATCTAATGCATGGGGATTTGCTAAAGAATCCAAGTTATGTACTGGTTGATTATGAATCGTTTGTCGCACCGCTAACTCTACTATTTTGCCACTGATAGTACGGGGAATGTCTGCGACTTGAATAATTTTTGCGGGCACATGCCGAGGTGTTGCATTGCGGCGAATAACCTCTTTAATTTTTTGCATCAGCTCTTCTGTTAAATCTACCCCTTGGCGCAATGTCACAAACAATATAATACGCACGTCATCATGCCATTCTTGTCCGACCACGATGCTGTCTAATACTTCTTCGACTTGCTCTACTTGTCTGTATATTTCAGCAGTGCCAATACGCACTCCACCTGGATTAAGTACTGCATCAGAGCGGCCATAAATAATTAATCCGTTATGTGCTGTTAATTCTGCGAAATCACCGTGAGCCCATACATTTGGAAAACGTTCAAAATAAGCATGCTTATACGCTTTTTGTTCCGAATCATTCCAAAAGCTTACCGGCATAGAAGGAAAAGGCTTGGTGCACACCAGCTCTCCTCGTTGTTCGTGTATCGCATACCCTTTGTCATCAAATACGGCAACATTCATTCCTAGACCAATGCATTGTAATTCGCCGCGATACACTGGCAATAGGGGATTGCCTAAAGCAAAACAAGAAACAATGTCAGTACCTCCGGAAATAGAACTTAATTGCACCTCTTCTTTAATTTGGCTGTATACGTAATCATAATTTTGTGGCAGTAGAGGAGACCCTGTAGATAAAATACAGCGTAAGGCTTTGAGATCAAATTCAGATTTGGGCTGAATATGCTCTTTTTCAATCGCAGAGATAAATTTGGCACTCGTACCAAATACGCTAACTTGTTCTTGCTCTAACACTTCAAATAAACGGTTGGCCTTAGGGTAGGTGGGCGAGCCCTCATACAGTGTGAGTGTTGCACCAATGGCTAAACCAGAAACCATCCAATTCCACATCATCCAACCACAAGTGGTATAAAAAAGAAGATTGTCATGACTATGCAAATCGGTATGCAATGCTAATTCTTTAATATGTTGTAAAAAAGTACCACCCGCTCCATGAGTAATACATTTTGGTTTTCCTGTAGTTCCGGAGGAATATAAAATATAAATAGGGTGGTTAAAAGGCAATGATACAAAATCACAGTGCATTGCTGGTTGAATAAAGTTGTGCCACAACGTAGCCTTAGTTAGTGTTGTAGTATCGATTTTTTCTTTGATATTTGGGCAAATAACCACCTGTTTTAATGTATTTATGGTGGCAGAGAGTTGTTTTATTTTAGCAAGTCCACAGTGTTTTTTCCCCGCGTATTGATGACCATCACAAATAAATAATACTTTAGGATCTATTTGTCCTAATCTATCTAAAGTTGCTTGTATACCAAAATCCGGTGAGCATGACGACCACAATGCCCCTAATGAGGTGGTTGCTAACATGGCAATGATGGTATGAGCGGTGTTCGGCATGACCGCGGCTATTCTATCGCCAGGCTGTATTCCTATTGCTTTTAAACCTGCAGCACATTGAGCTACTTGCTGATACAGTTCTTTATACGTGAATTTTGTTTTTTCATTTTGTTCATTAATGCTAATTAATGCTACATGATCATCTTGTCGACTTAGCAGTTTTTGCGCAAAATTCATTGTTGCGCCATTAAGCCATTGCGCCTCAATCATGTGTTGATAGTGAGATAATACTTCGGTTGCGGGTGTATCAAATGTAATATTGAAAAAAGTACATAAAGTCTGCCAAAATGCGCTGGATTGCTGGGTAGACCAGGTATGCAACTCATTATAATTACTAAATGATTGATTATTTTGTTGTTCGGCAAAGCGCATAAAATGCCACATTTGGCTGTTTTGCGGATTTTTCGGTGTCCATACGGGGCTGTTCATTTTAATTCCTATTAAAATATATACTTGTCGCTAATGCTAGATCATCAGATACATGGATTCGCGAGCATTGCATTGGCGGCTTTCGATTGATTTTTTTTACCTAAAATTTTACATATCATATCACCTGTGGCCACCATTTTAAAAATATCCACTCCTGTATCAATGCCTAGTCCGTGCATGAGATACAGTACATCTTCGGTGGCAATATTGCCGGTGGCGCCCCGTGCATAAGGGCAGCCGCCAAGTCCGGCTACGGAACTGTCGAAACGATGTACACCATAAATTAACGAAGCAAAAATATTAGCAATCCCTTGACCATAGGTGTCATGAAAATGCATGGCTAATTGCGTGAGTGATAACCGCGGTAACACCTCATCAAGCAAGGCTTGCGTTTGCTGCGGGGTTCCGACACCTATAGTATCACCAAGTGAAATTTCATCAACGCCTAAGTCTAATAGCCGTTGGGTGATCTCCGCGACCCGTTGAGGCGCAATAGCTCCTTCATAAGGACATCCTAAAACGCAAGAAATATAAGCTCTCACGGATACTTGATGTTGCTTGGCTAATAGCATAACGGGTTTAAAACGCTCAATACTTTCGGCGATGGAGCAATTGATATTTCGCTGATTAAATAATTCGCTGGCGGCTGTGAATAAAGCTATATGTTGGGCGCCAGCCTCTAATGCCTTGCGCATGCCTTTTTCATTGGGGACTAAAGCGGAGTATTGTATATCAGGCTGCTTGGTAATGGCGCAAAATACTTTTTTATTATCAGCTAGTTGTGGAATGGCTTGCTCGGAGACAAAACTAGTAACCTCTATATTTTTTAGGCCTGTTTGACTCAACAAATTAATAAACTCTATTTTTTGCGCACTAGATACAAATAGAGCTTCATTTTGTAAGCCGTCACGAGGTCCTACTTCTATAATTGTTACTTGTTTAGGATAGTCCATTATTCTCTCTTTTATACATGAAAGTCACTGGCTTTAACTATTCGGATTGTTTTGTCGGGTTCAACGATAACAATTGTGCCCCTTCGTCAACTTGAACTCCCACCTCGTATAATATGTGTTCTATAATGCCATCTTCTGGGGCATGAATGGTATGCTCCATTTTCATAGCCTCGAGAATAATTAGGGCTTCTCCTGCCAGTACAGCATCACCCTGATTTTTTAAAATAGCGACAATCGTTGCCGGCATTGGCGCCGTTAATTGTCCTTTAATTGTGCTCGTGGGTGCATTGTCTTGCTCCCAGGTATGGCGATATACCGTAATTGGTCCTTGCTCCGTATAAAGGGTGCATGCTACCGCGCTATCTTCAATTAACACTTTATGTGAATAGTGATTAATTTCAATGCGTAGTTCATCAAGTCGCACATCGGGCCGCACAAAATACTCACGCTCATTAATCGATGCGATAAAACACTGCTTATTTTGCGGCGTTATTTTCAGCGCGATTAATTCATCGTATACGCGATAGCGCCACACCCAAGAAGAGGTTCGATGCATGCTCCAAGCAAAAGTATCGGCTAATAGCGGGTCGGTGAGATGAGCTACAGTATTGAAATAGTCAAATCCTGCGGTCATTATCAGTGCTTGTTCACTATTTGGTGATGCAATTACAATCTCTTCTGTACTTAAAAAATCAGTACTTAAATGCGCGCTGGCAAAGCGCGGATGTTGGCAAATCGCTTGTAAAAAAGGAATGTTGGTTTTAACGCCACCGATGTGATAATGAGCGAGCGCATGGATTAATCGTTGGCGGGCTTCTTCTCTATTCTCACCTTTAACAATTAGTTTTGCGATCATGGGATCGTAATACATAGTAATAGCGGAGTTACAAATAACCCCCGTATCAATACGGATGCCTTCACCTTGGGGTTTTTTTAGAAAATGTATGCTACCTATTGATGGAATAAAATCGTGCTGTGAGTCTTCTGCATAAATACGGCATTCTATGGCATGGCCATGGATATGAATTTCCTCTTGCGTTTTGGGTAAGGGCTCATTGGCTGCGATTTTAAACTGCCAGGCGACTAAATCTAAATCGGTAATGAGTTCGGTGACGGGGTGCTCTACTTGCAAGCGAGTATTCATTTCCATGAAATAAAAGTGCTCGCCAGCTAAGAGAAACTCTACCGTTCCTGCACCTCTATAGTCAATGGAGCGCGCCACTTCGCATGCGGCTTGGGTCATTTGTTCGCGTAGGGCTGGTGACAGATTGGGGGCTGGCGCCTCTTCAATAATTTTTTGATGGCGTCGTTGAATGGAGCAATCACGTTCAAACAGGTGAACTATTTGTCCATGATTATCGGCCATAATTTGTACTTCAATATGCCGAGGATTAAGGACTAGTTTTTCAATGATCATAACATCATCGGCAAAACTGGCCATTGCCTCTCTTTTGGCTCCAGCTAGAGCTTCGGTAAACTCAGCCTCATCGTACACCGCACGCATGCCTTTACCGCCACCGCCATTTGCCGCTTTTAATAGAACCGGAAAACCAATTTCTTGTGCTGCTTTGAGTAAATGTAGGGGCGATTGTTCGGCACCATGATAACCCGGGGTAAGAGGTACATTGGTCGCTTCAAGCAATTGTTTGGCTAGTTGTTTGGATGCCATGGCATTCATTGCTGCAACGCTTGGGCCAATAAAGGTAATACCGGCATCTTGGCAGGCTTGGGCAAAATGGGGATTTTCCGATAAAAATCCATAGCCAGGATGAATGGCTTGAGCGCCGCACGCAAGGGCTGTGTCTATAATGCGATCACCGTTTAGATAACTTTCTTTGGCGGGTGCCTCACCAATATAATACGCACTATCAGCCATTTGGACATGCAAACTGTCTTTATCTGCTAGAGAGTAAATTGCAACACTGTGAATACCCATTTTGCGTGCAGTTTTTATGATTCTGCAGGCAATTTCTCCTCTATTTGCGATAAGAATTTTATTAAACATGTGCTGATGTTCCTAGTTCCAGTTAGGTATTCGTTTATTCAAAAATGCATTTAATCCTTCTTGCCCCTCTGCTGATACTCTTTTTTGAGCAATAAGGGTTGCAGTATATTGAACTAAGTCTTGATTAATGATCTTATCTGCTACATGCCGCACCAGGTGCGCCGATTGTTGCACGGCCTGCGGCGCGTTTGCTGCTATTTGCAGTGCATATTTATGTGTAAATTCTTCTAATGTTTCGTCTGCCACACAATGGTGTACTAAGTTTAGTGCGCACGCCTTGTATGCATCAAACAACTCGCCACTCATAAAAAGCGCTTGTGCTTGCCGTGCGCCTATTGCCTGCACGACATACGGGCTTATCACGGCAGGAATCAAACCTAACTTCACTTCCGAAAAACAAAAGCGTGCTGAGGTTGCGGCTATAGCAATGGAGCAGACGGCGGCTAATCCCGCTCCGCCACCAAATGCGGATCCTTGCACCATGGCAATGGTTGGTTTAGGACATTGATATAGGTTGTACATCAACCGCCCTAAAATAAGGGCATCTTCAATGTTTTCCTCTTCGTTGTAATGGATCATGCTGTTCATCCATGTGAGATCAGCACCAGCGCAAAAATGCGAGCCTTTGCCTTTTAAAACAATAACTCGGACTTGTGGATTGGCAATGGCTTGCGCTAAACAGCGGTCTAACTCGTGTAACAGATGATTATCAAATGCATTGCGTTTGTGTTCTCTATTAAGAATGAGAAAACCTATCTGTCCTTGGATTTCGTATAATAAATCACTCATTACTTATCCTTATTTACATGCGAAATACACCAAATTGGGTGGGCTCTATAGGAGGATTTAATGCGGCCGATAAACTTAAACCTAAAACTTTGCGCGTATCTTGCGGCATAATAACGCCATCATCCCATAAACGCGCACTGGCATAATAGGGATTGCCCTGTGTTTCATATTGAGCACGCATCTGTGTTTTAAACGCTTCTTCTTGCTCGATGGGCCACTCTTTTTGTTGTTTTGTATATTTGTCACGGTTAATTTGTGCCAGTACATTCGCAGCTTGTTCACCACCCATCACCGAAATGCGGGCATTAGGCCAAGTCCAGAGAAAACGTGGATTATAAGCGCGACCACACATAGCATAATTTCCCGCACCAAAACTACCACCAACGACAACGGTAAGTTTAGGAACATTAGCATTGGCGACAGCCATTACCATTTTTGCTCCGTGCTTGGCAATTCCGGCTGCTTCATATTTGGAGCCTACCATAAACCCCGTAATATTTTGTAAAAAGAGCAGGGGAATGGAGCGTTGACAACACAGCTCAATAAAATGAGTGGCCTTTAACGCACTCTCAGCAAATAAAATGCCATTGTTGGCGATGATACCAATGGGATGACCGTAGAGATGAGCAAAGCCACAGACAATAGTCGTGCCAAATAAAGCTTTAAACTCGTCAAAATCGGAAGCATCGACAATACGCGCGATAATTTCTTTGATATCAAAAGGCTTGCGCGGATCTGCGGGAATAATGCCGTTTAACTCTGTACTATCATAAAGTGGTGCTCGGGCTGCAATACGATTTGACGAGGGCGTTTTTATTCTATTTAAATGACTAATGCTGCGACGTGCGAGATAAAGGGCATGTGCATCACTATCCGCATAGTGATCTGCCACGCCAGAGGTACGACAATGTACTTCTGCTCCACCTAATGCTTCAGCACTAATAATTTCACCAGTGGCTGCTTTGACTAAAGGAGGGCCGCCTAAAAATATCGTTGCTTGTTGAGCCACCATAATGGATTCATCCGCCATTGCCGGAACATAAGCTCCTCCTGCAGTGCAAGAACCCATAACTACCGCAATTTGCGGTATGTTTTGCGCTGACATACGCGCTTGGTTGTAAAAAATACGACCAAAATGATCGCGGTCAGGAAACACTTCATCTTGAAGCGGTAAATAGGCTCCACCTGAATCCACCAGATAAACACAAGGCAAATGATTTGCTAAAGCAATTTCTTGGGCTCTTAAATGTTTTTTAACGGTCAGAGGATAATAAGTTCCGCCTTTAACCGTAGCATCATTGACAATAATGACGCATTCGATACCGGCAATATACCCTATACCGGTAATAATGCCGGCCGCAGCCACTTCTTCTGGATATACTTGAAATGCGGCCAGTTGCGACAATTCTAAAAAGGGACTTCCTGGGTCAATAAGTTGTGCCAGTCGCTCGCGAGGCAAGAGTTTTCCATGTTGGGCATGGCGCGCGCGGGCCTGCTCATCGCCACCTAACATTATATGTTTGATGTGAGAGGCGAGCTCCTCTTGCAGTTGATTCATACAAGCAGCGTTTTCTTTAAATTCAGTGCTATGAATATTAATGCGACTGGTTAATTGCGCCATGCTCTATCCTTATTGAATTAAAATATCACTAATGACAATAATGACCCAAGATATCCAAATAATAGCAATAAAGTGAGGCATTTCTTTGCCTTTTACCCCGCGATAAATTAACGCAGGTACAGCTGCAATTAAAATAGGTAACAGCATTAGGACAATGATTTTTCTTATCATCAATCCCCAGCCTGTTTGGCTAAATACGGGCGTTAACTGCACATTGATGTAAGTAAAAAACATATCAATATAGACAACAAGCAGATGAGCATATTGAGCAAAAACAACAATAATAATGCTCAATAGTAGATAAACAAGACTTTGGCGTACCATGAAAATCCTTTTTTTATTATTATATTTAATAAGTTGTACTATTATAATCTTCTATATTACTGGACTTTGGCTATTTTTGACAGCATCATAGAAATTTTAAATCAGTGAGCTAGCAACACGTATCCTACATTGCCAGACCTCCGGTCTGACTTTTTTGAATTAAATTAAAAGATGA
>CAZSAO010000032.1:10635-27741 GCA_964605275.1 uncultured Legionella sp. | reverse complement strand
GTTGCCCTTCAACGGTTTTCAAGACCGCCGCATTCGACCACTCTGCCACCTCTCCGTTGACGATATTATCGCAGTGTTTTATTTAATGCAAACTTTTTTTTCATTTTTGTGCATTTATAATATCGTGTTTGAAGTTTACACTAAAGAAAGTTCGCAAATCGGTTCGTCCTAGGTATAATGACGAAAATTTTCTTGTTGCTTTTAATCGTAGAGCAATGCATGACTAGGTGTAGGGTATGAAACGAATTCAAATATTTATTCTTTTAAGTTTAATTGTTAGTTTATCGAGCTGTTCTTGGTGGAATAAAGATGAGGATGATAAAAACCCTTACAAAGATATGTCGGCAACTCAATTGTATACTGCGGCACAAAAGTCCTTAAAGAAAAAAGAGTATTCTACGGCCGCGAGTCAATTAGAAGCGATGGAATCGATGTATCCTTTTAGTGATTACACGGAACGCTCACAAATGGATTTGATTTATGCTTATTATGAAAATGAAGATTATCCTGCTGCAGCGGCGACATCTGATCGCTTTATTCATTTATATCCAAGAGCCAAACATGTAGATTACGCCTATTACATGAAAGGCTTAGCTAATTTTCAACAAACACGCGGTACTTTTGCCAAAGTCTTTCCTATGGATGAGTCTTGGCGAGATCCTGGAACACAAACTCAAGCGTTTATTGATTTTTCTGTATTTGTCCAAAAATTTCCTGATTCTAAATATAAGGCCAATGCATTACAGCGTATGATTTATTTACGTAATATGTATGCTCAGCATGAACTGAATATTTCTTATTTTTACTTTAAACGAAAAATGTATGTAGCTGCAGTAGAGCGCGCTAATTATGTGGTAAAAACATACCCACAAGCTCCAGCGGCACAAAAAGCATTGGTTATTATGTATCAAGCAAATAAAGAGTTAGGTCTTAATGATGCGGCAAATGATGCGTTAAGTGTTTATCAAAATACCTACCATACCGCGACGTTAGTGGATATCAAGCCTGAAGGTGGTTTTAAACTGTAACAATATTATTATCTAAGTTAGGGATATAAAAACCCTAACTCAGATGTTTAGTGTATTTAGAACGGACTATCACAACTAAGTTCTTCATTCGATTGCGTTGGCATGTCTTCTACGGTGTTTGTAACGGTTGTGGCTGGTGTTAGCGCACTCAATAGCGTATTAACTAACTCGCGTAGCTCGCCTGCCAATAAGGTTAATGCCGCATCTTGGCGTTGATATTCTTCATCTAATTGTTTTAACTCATTAAAATCATCGACTAAATACTCAAGACTTTTTAGTTTTTTGAAAATAAATTCGTGCGTTAAGGTAAATTGGATTCGCTCTTTCCAAATTAAAGAAATTTCAGCAGTTGCCATACCTTGAGTGAGCAGTGTTAATACTTCTTCTGCGGGTAATTCATATCCTTTGCAATGGATTCTTTTTTTATCGTCGTCTAAATTAAACAACAAACAATCCGATTCTAATTGAAAATCAGCGGGTAATGTGTCGGGGTTGTTAATCCAATCAGCAAAACGTAATGCAAGATTTTCAGTGGGAGCCAGAGGTTCAATGTGAATTCCTGCTACCGATTTTCGTAATAGGGCAGTTAATTGTGTTGCTTGCGTAGCGCTGGATGTATTGATAATAAGTCGTTTATTTACATCATCTAAGAATGCAGTTAATTTTTTTTGTACGCAAAAAGATTTAGGTAATAATTCAAATTCTAAATCTTCGGCGAGTTGCGCTTTTTCCGCCCGTTTTACTGTTCTTCCTTGTTGGATTTCAATGGCTTGAATGCGCTCAGCGAGCATTTTATTAATAACGCCACGCGGAAGAATGCGTTCTTCTTTGCCCATGTTTATCAGGCGTGCCCCGGCTATTTCATGCACCATTTCATCAGCAAAAGCCGGCATCCAACCATAAATAAAGCGGGCGTGAGGAGGGCAGGGTTTTAAACGTTCTTCTTGTAAGGCTGCGTTTAAATCGGTATCTTCGGGGTGATCATATTGATAAATAAGTACGTTATTAAACCACATAAAATTGTCCTTGAAGTAAGTAAGCAAAAGAAAATGGGTGCACTATTTCAAAAGTACTCTAGTCTAACACGGTGTCGCATCGATAATGTTAGAGAAGGAAATAGGTGCCAATCGCAATAGTTCTATTATACGGTAATTTATAAAACTCGATATTCAAATTAGCAGAATAATTACGAATTAAAAAAGCAAACAAACGCTCCTGCCAGAAAAAAACCAGAGATTTTTTGCTTTTAGAGGCCATGATATTAGGTATTTCCACCATATAGGCAATAGTGTTGGTATTAATTTTATAGGGCAGCAACTCTCTATCATTGGCGCGCTCCAAGGCGCGAGGAATATTCACGGTATCCATAAAACCATAGTGCAGGGTTAAGGTACACACTTTTGGTGCAAGTGGCGTTATTTCGTACCGCTTGCTGTGATGAACTGTTGGAATGTTTTCTACTATATAATTTACTATTAATACATGCTCAGGCATCGAGCGGCTTAATTTTAAAAAATGCAGGAAACTACCGCCACTTTTATCATAAATATCGGTAATAAAAATAGCCGTAATATCGGCGAGTTGATTTAGACTTTTATATTCTAATTGTTTTATTATTTTGGAAATATCTTCTTTATTCATATAAAAGTGTTGGCGCAAATACTCCATGCCTAGCTTCCATGTGTACATAATAACCGCAACAAGTATGGCTAAGGTTACTGGTATCCAACCACCGGTTAGAAATTTATGTAGATTTGCACCAATAAATGCCATGTCAATTAATAAAAAGAGACCAAATAAAAAGGTAACTTTGATTTTTGACCAACCCCAAATCGAATAAGCGGCATAGGCAACCATTGCATCGAGTAGCAACATTTCACTATTCACCGCAATGCCATAAGCATGCGCTAAATGCTCCGATGATTGGAAAATTAAGGCAAAAAGCATGGTGCCAATAAATAAAATGGTATTAATTTGTGGCACATAAATTTGACCAGCATGCTCTTTTGATTTTTGGACCACCGATATTCTTGGACAAATGCCCAGTAATACGGCTTGTTTCGTTAAGGAAAAAGTGGCCGTGATGACCGCTTGTGAGGCAATGATAGTCGCACAAGTTGCTAAAATAATTAAAGGAACTTGCGACCAGCCAGGAGCGAGCATGAAAAAGGGGTTATTAATGCTGGACGGGGATGTTAATAAGTGCGCTCCTTGACCAAAGTAATTTAATAATAAAGCAGGAAATACGATGCTAAACCAACTGGTGCGAATAGGCGCTTTGCCAAAATGACCAATGTCGGCAAATAAGGCTTCACCACCGGTAACAACCAGAAAAATGCCACCAAGTAATACATAGCCTGTAAGGCCTTCGTTATATAAAAACGAGATGGCATAATAAGGATTAATGGCTTTGAGTACCATGGGATTATTAATAATGTGAATAAGCCCTAACAAAGAGATAGTACCAAACCAAATTAAGATTACGGGTCCAAAAAAGAAACCAATTTTAGCGGTGCCGCGTGATTGGATGGCAAATAAGAATACAAATATAAAGCAGGCAATAGGTAGGACATACTCAGATAATGAAGGGGATAGGGCACTTAAGCCCTCTACCGCACTGATTACTGAAATGGCAGGAGTCAGCATGCCATCGCCTAATATTAGACCCGCACCAAAGATGGCAACAATGTAAAATAAAGAGGAATATTTTGTGTCTTTATGTTTCATTAAAGCAAGTAGGGCCAAAATCCCTCCTTCGCCGTCGTTATCTGCGCGAAAGATGATGAGAAGATACTTTACCGAAATGATAATTAATAACGTCCAAAATATAAGAGATAACACCCCTAATACGGTACTAGGGATAATGGGCAGACCACTTAAAGTGACTTTAAGTGCATACAGTGGGCTGGTGCCTATATCACCAAATACAATACCTAATGCGGCCAGTGTCAGTGAATAGGAAAACGTATCCTTTTTTTGCATAGTTAGTCCGTTATTACCAATAAGCGTTAAGTGCTAAAACATAAGTCATGTAATGAGCGGTATTGTTGCCCGCAAACGGGAACCATACTCCGCCAATGAATCCTAAATTATCACTAAAATTATATTCTAAAGCAGGGGCTAATGATTTGCCTTTATACGAATTATTTCCTATCGTGGCCGCAGGGCCCCCTATGTTACCTATTGTAAGTATACCATTAAATCGCGTGGCTTGACCGTTGGCGACTACGCCTTCCATTACCGCCACCCAATTTTGACTTAAGGTGTATTCAAACGCAATATCAAGATAATTCTCATCGCCACGTTTAATTTTTCCAATTGTCGATTTGGTTCCACCATAACTGTTTAAGCCTTCAACATCTACTGGGTTTGAAAAAGTATGCGAGATAACCGCACGCGATCTTAAGTAATGCTCATTATAGATATTAACTAAATATTGAAGATTTAGCCCCACCTGTGTTTGCCGCGCACCTAAGCCGGTAGATTCTGTCCCATGCTTAAGTGGACTTAAGGAGTTAAAGCGCCCAGTGGGAAACGTTTCTTGAATTAACAAACGAATATCAAGACTTTTTGTCGATTCGTTTTGTTCCCATAATTGAATACCAAACGCGAGTGCGGTATCTGCTATATGAGCGTAACTTGAGCCGCGTGAAGCGTTATACATATAAGGTGTTGCTAGCTGTATATCTAACCAATCAGTGAACCCATGCGTAATAATGGGATTAAAAATAACCGATTTATAAAAATCGAGCTTTCTTATTCTTTTTTGCTCGTCATACACACCATCGGTATTGATATCAAAACCATATAATTCAAGATTGGTATGGCCCGCTGGTACGTTATGACCTGCAGGTGCTAGAAGAGGTCCGGTGAACCAGGGGGATGCATTAGTTTGGTTAACGAAGATAATATTTAGCAAAAAAAATACCACTATGAGCCGGCGATACATACTTATCCTTAATTTGATCATTGCAGCGTAGCAGAGCTATGGTGTAGATTAGCGGACTTTTGATGTTGGGGAAATAGAGAAATGAGAGCTAAAGTTATTTTACTTGCTGCCAAGCAGCACACCATAGTACGCGGACATCCTTGGATTTTCCCCAAGGCGATAGCCAAGACAAGCGGTGCTTTAGTTACTGGTGCATTAGTTGATATTTATAATGAGCAAAATGAGTTAATCGGGGTAGGGGCTTATAATGAACACTCTTTGTACAGAGTGCGTGTACTTGCGTTGGCTAATGAATCATGCGATATGGGATCTTATGAAACATTGATTTCTCATCGCTTAAAACAAGCATGCACGCTAAGACAGGCGCTTGCTCTACCTAATGACAGTACATCTGCTTATCGTCTTTTTAATAGTGAGGCGGATGGATTATCAGGACTCACGATTGACCGTTTTAATAATTATTGTGTTGTTGCCAGTTCGGCGTATTGGGTTGAAGCAAATAAAGAACTTATTAGTGCTGTAATGAAGCAGTTATTGGTTGATGATGAAATTATTTGGTTGGCGCAAGCAAAGCCTTTGAAGCAAGATGGTTGGACTGAAGTGGTGTCGAATACTAGTGAGGTTACAACTGAAATAAGTGAGGCGGGTGTACATTTTCACATAGCTTTTGCCTCAGCGCAAAAAACAGGACTCTTTCTTGATCAGCGTGAAAACCATCAACGGATTGCGCAATTGGCTACTGGAAAAACCGTACTTGATTTATATACTTATACGGGTGGATTTGCTTTGCATGCGGCAAAAGCAGGAGCCAAAAAGGTTGTTGCAGTAGATAGCTCAGCACAAGCCATTGCACAAGCGCAGCAGAATGCACAATTAAATCAATTAACCAATATTGAATTTATCGAAGCAGATGCGCGTGATTATCTTGTGCATGCAGGGGACTATGATATTGTGGTATTAGATCCACCTAAACTTGTACCGTCGCAAAAACATATACAGCGCGCTAAGAACTATTATCGCTTTTTGCATCGCGAAGTATTTAAACAAATGAAGTCTGGTTCTTTGTTGATGACGTGTAATTGTTCCTCTGCATTATCGGCACAAGACTTTTGCGCTTTGGTTAGTGCGCAAGCCTCTGCGGTAGGCAAGCAAGCACGAATTTTAGGTATTTATGGACCGGCGTCTTGTCATCCTACGTTGGCCTCTTTCCCTGAAGGACATTATTTGAGTGCTGTATTGGTCGCTGTTGTTTGATTTTATTAATAAATTCACGCAAAATAGAATGAAATTTGTCATTTAAACAAGGAGTGTTTTATGAAAAAGCCCCCTATATTAACTACCACGGCGGGATGTCCTATTGCTGATAATCAAAACAGTTTAAGTGCGGGCCCTCGGGGGCCGGTGATTATGCAAGATTATCAGCTATTGGAAAAGTTAGCACATCAAAACAGAGAACGAATTCCTGAGCGTACGGTGCATGCCAAAGGATGGGGCGCGCATGGCGTTTTAGAAATAAAAGAAGATATTTCTCGTTACACTAAAGCAAAAGTATTGCAAAAAGGAGTGAAAACCCCTTTGTTGATGCGGTTTTCTACTGTGGCAGGTGAGTTGGGTGCCGCTGATGCTGAGCGTGATGTGCGCGGATTTGCACTAAAATGTTATACCGAAGAGGGTAATTGGGATTTAGTGGGTAATAACACGCCCGTCTTTTTTGTTCGTGATCCGTATAAGTTTCCTGATTTTATCCATACACAAAAAAGACATCCTAAAACCAATATGCGTTCGCCAACTGCTATGTGGGATTTTTGGTCTTTATCGCCTGAATCGTTGCATCAAGTCACTATTTTAATGTCTGATCGCGGTATTCCCGTAAGTCCTATGCATATGGATGGATTTGGCTCGCATACGTATTCTTTACTCAATGAGAATAATGAGCGTGTTTGGGTTAAATTTCACTTTAAAAACCAACAAACACATGCTTTTTATACCAATCAAGAGGCGGCACAGGTCATTGGTAATTCGCGTGAAAGTTATCAAGAAGCTCTTTTTGGTGCTATAGAGCGAGGTGAATATCCCAAGTGGACATTAAAAATTCAAGTAATGACCGAAGAGCAAGCACAGCATACGCCGTATAACCCGTTTGATTTGACCAAAGTGTGGCCGCATGGTGATTTTCCATTGATTGAAGTAGGCGAGTTAACCCTAAATAGAAATCCTGATAATTATTTCGCAGAAATTGAGCAGGCGGCTTTTAGCCCTTCGAATATTATTCCTGGTATTTCGTTTTCTCCTGATAAAATGTTACAAGCACGTGTGTTTGCGTATGCCGATGCGCATCGTTATCGTATTGGTACTCATTATGAGTCGTTGCCGGTGAATGCGCCCAAATGTCCGGTATTTCATTATCATAAAGACGGACACATGAATTTTAACGGGCAACAAACAGGAAATGTAGATGCGTATTATGAACCTAATAGTATGAATGGTCCTGTAGAGGCACCTCTTTATGCCGAGCCTGCATTACATTGCGAAGGAATGATAGATCGCTACTCACAAAAAAATGGTGTAGGACAAGGTGTTGATGATTTTACGCAACCACGTGCTTTATATAATTTGTTTAACGAAGAGCAACGTGCACGCTTATTTTCTAATATTGCCACAGCAATGCAAGGTGTGCCTGAGTTTATTGTTGAGCGCCAACTTAATTTGTTTAAACAAGTAGATCCTTCCTATGCATTAGGGGTTAAAAAAGCATTAGAGGATATGGCGGCACAATAACTAATAGTTTTTTTGACCGGCTCGTGTGGGCAAGCATTCATTGTATTGGCATCAATGGCACATAGGTGAGTGGTGCTTAATGGTTGCCCGCCTTCGCGAGCATGACCACTTTTTTTAAGAATACTAGATGTCTTTTGGTGTAATGATAAAGACTTACTTTTGCGCAGGGGCTATCGAGTTTAATTAATGATTTCTCCTGTCATGCTCGCGAAAGCGGGCAACCATTATGAGTTGGCGCGATGAACGATAATTGATTGATGTTATACTATTGAATCAATGGCTAAGCGTAGTATGCTCAACAGACGAAATCATAATAAGAGCGTATCTTTGAGAAAAAAATACATCCCATTGCATCTATTGATGCCACCTATGAGCATGGTGTTTTATACAGCAATACTATTATTAGTTTATAGCTTATTATTTTATTTTATTATTAAACAGCAATTAAGCCTGGATTTCGCGGCTTTTTACGGTTCACTCCTTGCTTGTACTCAACATATTAATCCTTACTCCGACTTACAATCTACATTTTTAACTACCTCAATCCCATTACAGTTTAATTTAAACCCACCCATTTTTTTACTTTTGTTTAGTTTTTTAACTTATTTTAGCTACACTACTGCTTCAATTATTTGGGGAATAGGCTCATTAGTTTTAGGTAGTCTAGGGGCTTTAATTTGTTTTTATTTAACATCTATAACTGAATTTTTTAAAAATAATTATTATAAGTTTATCCTTTTGTATTTAGCGCTTTATTCAACACTAGTAAATTCCGTATACAATCAAATTTCCGGTTTTTTATTGTTTTTTATTATGACGGGATATTATTTTTATCTGCGAAAAAAAGACTATATTGCCGGGCTACTATGGGGTTTAATTATTGCGATTAAATTATTTCCCGGTTTAATTTTAATTTTTATGCTGAGTCAAAAACGTTATAAAGTGTTTGCCATAACGTTATTAAGTTTACTAGTGTTGTTATCTCTACCGTTATTTGTTTGGGGGGAGGGGGTTTATAGTGCTTATTTTAAAATAGTACAGCAAGTGATATGGTACGGTAATAGTTGGAATGCGTCACTTTATGGCTTTTTGTTTCGTCTTTTTATCGATATGGACAGTCATCACGATTTGTTTTTAATTAAAAGTAGCTATCTGATTATTTCTCTGATGGTATTTGCCGGCTATGTCACCATGCTACAAACAATCAATAAAGTGAATACAACGCATGCTGCTTTTTCTTTAACTTTGATTGTAATGTTGCTACTGAGTCCTCTGGGATGGATGTATTATTTTGGCTTATTATTACTGCCTTTTATCGTAATTTATCAGATGTTAAGTCAATCCGAGATGAATAAAACAGGGCTTTGGACTTTTTGTCTATTTGCTTTGAGTGCGCCTATCGAACATATTCAAACACGATATGTTGTGCATGCGCTTTATAAAAGTACACTCTACTCCATTTATTTTTATGGATTGAGTGCACTGATCTGCTTGTTGATTTATGGCATAAACACAAAGCCACAAATACACGCAATGAATGAGGTTGCCCCTTCTTCATACATGCTTCCTTTGCAGCTTATTTTAGGCTTGGATTTATTGATTATGTTATTTACCCTTATCGGGCATTTATAGAAATAGTCGGCTTATTTTACTCGGTAGTCGATTCATTAATGCACATTAGTACATCATAAAAATTTAACTGCGCGGCTTTGAGTAATAACAGCAGATGATAAATAAGATCGGCAGCCTTTTTAATTAACTCTTCTTCATTTTGTGATAATGCGGCGATAACAACGGCTACGGCTTCATTTCCTACTTTTTTAGCACAACCTATTGAGCCTTGATTAAGGATTTGTGTGGTATAGCTTTGCTGATTTGGATGTTGTGCTCGCTCTTCCACTCGTTGCATCAAATCATCTAAAATACCGATAGTGCTAGTAAACGGAGGATGAAATGAGCTGATATGTTGTTCCACTGCACCAATACTTTGAGGGGTTACTTGAATAAGCAAACTGCTATTATCGTTGCTGGTACTGATTTGATCTAAAGCTAGAGTTACTGCAGATGCTTCTTCTGCGCGCCATAATTTATTTTCTTCTAAGTTAAATAAGGTTAGTTGTTCACTGGTTACCGTGGCAATCAGTGCTTCATGGTTCATATAACCGAGCATGAGTACCTGTCCATTTTGTGCATTTTGAATAATGGCGGGTAATACATTGTGAGGACCTTGCCAATTGAGTGCTTTGATTTGTATTTCATTCATGATGGAACCTCCCTGAACTGTTTTTTTTATTTTAATCTGTTTTTACCATAAAAAACAGCGACTTTTAGTGGGGAACGCATGGAAATAATCTTATTACAACACCATTATTTAATATCGAATGAGGACTAAATAGTATATTATATTGAGGTAATTTCTTTCCGAGTATCTATCTATGAAACCACTAACTCGTGATATCTCCTTAACACTCATTCTTAAGTGTATTCTTCTTTTTTTATTATGGTGGTTTTGCGTTAGAACCATGCATCCTGTGCTTGAACACGGTGCGAACTGGTTTTTAGGTACCCATTCACAGACTGTTTCTCCAACCATTAAGAGGTAACTTTGATGATTCCTGCCGGTGAGGTCGTTGATCTATCCCGTTTACAATTTGCGTTAACGGCGTTGTACCATTTTCTTTTTGTACCATTAACCCTAGGGTTATCCGTGTTGCTAGCTATTATGGAAACTGTTTATGTGATGAGCGGGCGTACTATATGGCAGCAAATGGTGAAATATTGGGGTGTTTTATTTGGTATTAATTTTGTTTTAGGTGTGGCCACCGGCCTTACTATGGAATTTGAGTTTGGTACGAACTGGGCTTATTACTCGCATTATGTCGGTGATGTTTTTGGCGCACCTTTAGCTATAGAAGGAATGATGGCCTTCTTCTTAGAGGCGACTTTTGTTGGTTTATTTTTCTTTGGTTGGCAAAAACTATCCAAATTAAAACACTTGATGTGTACTTGGTTATTAGCTTTAGGTACTAATTTGTCGGCATTATGGATTTTAATAGCCAATGGCTGGATGCAACATCCAGTGGGTGCTTATTTTGATTTTAAAACCATGCGTATGGAAGTTACGAGTTTTTATGAGATTTTATTTAATCCTGTAGCGCAAGCTAAATTTGTCCATACTATTAGTGCCGGTTATGTGACGGGTTCGATGTTTGTGTTATCTATTAGTGCTTATTTTTTACTGCGACAACGTAATCAAGAATTTGCTAAGCGCTCAATGACGGTGGCGGTATCTTTTGGTTTAGCTTCAGCTTTATCTGTTGTGGTGTTAGGTGATGAGAGTGGTTATGAGGCAAATGCCAATCAAAAAATGAAAATTGCGGCAATGGAAGCCATGTGGCATACCGAAAAAGCGCCGGCAAGTCTTACACTTTTTGGCATTCCTGATGAAAAAACACAAACAACACGTTATGCAATCGATATTCCTTTTGTTTTAGGTATTATTGCTACGCGCTCTTTTGATACGCCGCTAGAAGGCATAGTTGATTTAGTGGAGAAAGGAAAAGAGCAAATTAAACAGGGAATGATAGGCTATCAGGCGTTATTAACGTTACAAAAAAATCCTGATGATGAGCAGGCTAAAGTGTTATTAAATGCCCATCAAGATAATTTAGGTTATGCTTTATTATTAAAAAAATACACGGAGCAGGTGATTGATGCGACGGAAGAACAAATAAATCAAGCCGCGCATGATTTACAACCTAAAGTACTGCCTATGTTTTTTTCGTTTAGAATAATGGTCGCCTGTGGCATGTATTTTATTCTTTTATTTGCGGTGGGATTTTATCTTTCTGCACGTCATAAACTGCATCAGTGCCGTTGGTACCATCGTCTTGCTTTTTATTCATTACCGCTGCCGTGGATTGCGGCTGAGCTGGGTTGGGTTGTTGCGGAATATGGTCGTCAACCTTGGGTCGTACAAGGAGTGTTGCCAACGTTTATGGGCGCGTCGACTTTAAGTTCAGCGCAAGTACTCACGTCTATTGCTGGTTTTGTGTTGTTTTATTCTATTTTAGCAGTGGTTGAGTTATTTCTTATGATCAAATACATCCGCTTAGGGCCTGATGGCATGCAGGCGCATTAATTTAGAGGAGAATAGTAATGCATTTAGATTATGAAACATTGCGCGTTATTTGGTGGCTATTAATTGGTTTTTTACTGATTGCTTTTGCGGTGATGGATGGTTTTGATTTAGGCGTGGCCATGTGGTTACCCTGGCTTGCTAAAACCAATGTAGAGCGAAGAATATTAATTAATAGTATTGCACCTACTTGGGAAGGTAATCAGGTATGGTTTATTTTAGGCGGGGGGGCTATTTTTGCCGCTTGGCCTGATTTATATGCCTTGTCGTTTTCGGGATTTTATTTGGCGATGCTTTTAATTTTATTGGCATTAATTTTACGTCCTGTAGGATTTAAATATCGCTCAAAAATAAATAATGTCTATTGGCGTAGTGTTTGGGATGGCGCATTATTTATTGGTGGTTTTATTCCCGCATTAATTTTTGGTGTGGCGATTGGTAATGTCTTGCAAGGCGTACCCTTTCATTTTGATGACAGTTTAAGAATTTTTTATACCGGGTCGTTTTTGGCGCTACTAAATCCTTTTGCTCTAGGGTGTGGGGTGTTGTCTGTTTTGATGTTGGCCATGCATGGTGCATTCTTTCTCCATATTAAAACCGAAGGGGTGTTACAGCACCGAGCACGACGTGCCGCACGAATAAGTGCACTATTAGTTATTGCTCTTTTTTTAGCAATGGGCATCTGGTCTTACTATACTATTCCTGGCTATTCTTTGCTACATGCGATGCTGCATGACGGTCCTTCTAATCCGCTATATAAAACGGTGGCGATACAACCTCACGCTTGGTTTGCTAATTATGCACTCTATCCATTAACACTTTTAGTTCCGGCATTAAGTGTGATGGCAGCGGTAATGGCAATAATGGTTGTTCGTTATGTACTGTTAGCCTTTGTTTTTAGTGCGATAAGTGTGGCAAGCCTGATTGCGACGGTTGGTGTGAGTATGTTTCCGTTTCTATTGCCTTCATCGACTCATCCAAATCATAGTTTAACCGTTTGGGACAGCTCATCGAGTGAAAAAACACTGTTCATTATGCTTTTATTGGTTGTTGTTTTTATTCCGCTGATTGTGACTTATACCTCTTGGGTTTATAAAGTGCTGCGCGGCAAAGTAACCGAAAAAACATTAATAGAAAACAAAGAGTCAGCCTATTAAGCATCTGATTAAGGAGATAGTATGTGGTATTTTTCTTGGATTTTAGGCACAGGACTTGCGTGTGCCTTTGCGATACTTAATGCCGTGTGGCTTGAGTTGAGAGATGATGATTTGCTAAAAAAAACGAGTTGCTAAAGCGATTGAGTTAGATGGGCAAACCCATCTAATAATTAATTTATGTCTATATCCTACGTTCCGCGCTTATGCGCGGAATCCAAATGAGCAATTTGAATCAACTGTGTTTGTTTGAATGCATTTGCCCAACAAGCAGGTCATTTAATAGGCAAAGTATTTTTTTGTGCTGCAATACGTTAAAATTATCTAAATTTGACGAGGATATTTATGTTTGAATTATATAAAAATAATGAATTTCTTTTATATTATGAGAATAAGAATAACACAAAAACTGTTACTCACAGGTTAGCATTCAAAAACTTGTTGACAGGAAAAAAAACGGGCATGTGGTTAGATCCAACTGAACTTGATTCCACGTCTCTTGATAATACATAATAATGCCAATCCAAAGCATAAAAATTAATCAATTGAATTTACTCTCAGCCGCATAATAAACAAAGCGGTAGCCAATTTTCCAAAGACGTGCACCATCAACACTAGATAAGAGCCGACTTTACTTGATGACTCACATGTCAAATTGACATATATATCATAATGACATATACTTCTATATATGGGTTGAGTGTGGAAAATATTTTGCGTGTCATTTCTAAGAAAAAATTTCGTGACTACTATGCAAGTAATGTGCAATCGGAAATTCCGCTGACGGAGTGGTATTACAAAATGTTAGAAACTACTGCGTCTAATATTTTTGAATTAAGGCATGTTTTTAATAGTGTTGATCCTGTGTATGGTTACACTATATTTAATGTGGGTGGTAATAATTATCGCTTGATCACAGCGATTCATTATAACCCCCAAGCGTGTTATATCAGAACTATTTGGACTCATGCTGAATATGACAAACCAATTAATAAAGAAAAATTAAAGCGAGGTGACTTATGAATGCGCTTGCAATTGACTATATTGATCAGAAAACCAAACATACATTTCAGTTACCACTAACGTTGTTCAAAAAACCAACTACTGTTGAAGAATACGAACATCTTGAAGGTGTTCTAGATCAATTGGTTGACGAAGTGCGTAATGACGAAAGTCATCCTTTAGCTTTGGCAATGCAAATTATTGGTGAGAATTTAGAGCAATATGACAATGAGCACTTTCCTTTGATTGGTGAAAATGTTACTGATGTGGAGATGGTAAGGTATTTAATGGATATAAACCGACTTCACCAAAAAGATCTCGCGCCGATATTTGGTGGTCAAGCAAATGTTTCAAAATTTCTTAAAGGTGAACGAGGATTAGGAAAAAATCATATAGCTGAATTAAAAAGAAAATTTAAAATTAGTGCGGATTTTTTTCTAAAATAGAAATGTTTTAATAAGCTGATCTTGCCTGGGAAAATCGGATGTAAGCGAGCAGAGTTTAGAAAAAACACCCGATATGAACCCTGGGTTGTAATGATTAGTTGAAGCGTTAAGACGTAAAATTGTTGCGAGCTATTGAACGCTCGCACAATCTATGGCATAGCTCTTTAATTAAGAGCCGTCCCATATAATCGATGATAAGCACGCATTTGCTCTAACTCTGTGTGTTGGTTGTGTTCCTCTAAATACTCTAATAAATCAAAAAAAGTGATAATGGAATAAATAGTAATCCCTTGTGCGGCTATTTCCGCTAAAGCGGATTGTTTGCTTTGTCCTTGCTCGCAACGATTAAGCGCAATAACTACACCGGTTAATTCCCCGCCATGTTCTTTAATAAGCCCTTGTGCTTCTCTAAATGCGGTTCCTGCGGTAATGACATCATCAATAATAATGGTTTTCCCACTCAGTGGTGCGCCGATAAGTTGCCCGCCTTCACCATGGTCTTTAATTTCTTTGCGGTTAAACGTTACGCTAATATCTCTATGGTGATGCTGATGCAAGGCGATGGCTGTTGCTGTGGCTAAGGGCAGGCCTTTATAAGCCGGACCAAATAAGTGATCGACCGCGACGTTATTATCTATTAAGGTTTGCGCATAAAACTGGCCTAATTGATTTAATGCCTCTCCGCTATAAAATAAACCGGCATTAAAAAAATAAGGACTGACGCGACCTGATTTTAAAACAAAGGATCCGAACTTCAAAACATGGCAATCTAGCGCTAATTTTATAAAAGCTGATTTGGTATGATTCATTGTGTGTTCTCAAATTAAAAAATTATTAAAAACATAGATAGAATTTAAAAAAAATCCTTAACAATCAATAAAAAACTGCTATGCTAATCAAACAGACATCACCAAAAATGATGTCTTCCAGTACCAGTATAACTTATCTTGCTTTATTAAAAGTATTTTAAATTATAGTGGTACATTTGATAGGCATCACATTCAATTATTTTAGATAAAATAAGAGTTCAAGACAAAGGGGATTATTAATGTCGCAAAGAGAGACTGGCCAGGTTAAATGGTTTAATGAAAAAAAAGGATTTGGTTTTATTATCAATCAACAAGGCGATGATATCTTTGTACATTACAAGGACATACAAGGCGCAGGCTTTAAAACATTACATGAAAACGACACTGTAAGTTTTGTTCTTGACAAAGGACCTAAAGGATTTAAAGCACAGGACGTCGCTTTAAATGCCGAAGCTGTAGAATAAAAATAAAACCAGTCAGATAATATTTATCTGGCTGGTTTTGTTATTTTAAATACCTAGCTCAAAAAAATACGTTTGTTCTCATGTTTCACCCCTGACTCTTATGCAGCGCTTGAATTACTCTTCACCTTTTGAGATACCCGACAATGAGTGCATTGCCCGTATTATATAATGACCGACGAATTGTTCCTTTATTCATAGTACAGTTTTTTGGTGCGTTTAATGATAATGCCTATAAACTAGCTATGTTAACGCTCATTAGTTATAAATTAAGCCACTCAGTAACCCAATCTGAATTTTATCAAGTGCTCGCCGGAATTTTATTTATTATTCCTTTTTTTATTTGTTCCGCTTTGGCCGGGCAAATTGCTGATAAATACGATAAAGCCGTGGTCACTCGTTATGTTAAAGGGTTTGAGTTATTGTTAATTAGTTTGGGCTCGGTGGGATTTTATTCAAGCAATATTATACTCATGATGATGGTACTAACCGGCATGGGCATTCATTCGGCTTTTTTTGGCACCATCAAATACTCTATTTTGCCGGAACACTTTAAACATCAACAGTTAATGACAGCCACGGCTTTAATTGAGGGCAGTACCTTTATTGCGATTCTTTTAGGCACCATTTTAGGTACGTTATCAATTGGCATGAATACATCCATTCCTTATGCTGCAATTGTTATGACGTTTTGTGCTGCATGTATTGGCTTTGTAGCGAGTTTATTTATACCCACAACACCATCTTCTATTACTGCGTCTAGTTTGAAATTAGACTTATGGCCGTGGCGTTCTGCCGTGATTGTTTTTAAACAAGCGCAAAAAACACCAGATATGTTGATGGTGATGCTGACTATTTCATGGTTTTGGTTGTTAGGGGCGGTAGTGTTAACAAAATTGCCTGATTATTGCCATTATACTTTAGGTGCGGATACCACTGTATTTGCTTTCTTTCTTGCGTTGTTTTCTATTGGGATTGCTGTGGGTTCATTAGCAATTAATAAAATTTTGAATGGTCGATTATTGTTGAGTGCTACTCCTATCGCCTTATTGATGTTTAGTATTTTAATCGTGGATATTTATTATAATTCTTTAGGAATAGTAAAAACGCCCCACTTAATAGAGCTAAACATTTTTTTACATTCATTAATTCATTGTCGTTTGGCTTTTGATTTTTTTATGTTGGGATTTTATGGTGGCGTGCTTATTGTACCGTTGTATACCTTTATGCAAGAAAACAGTCCATCGGCTATTAGAGCGCGCGTTATTGCGGCAAATAATATTTATAACTCGTGGTTTATGATTCTCGGCTCTTGTTTGGTTTTAATTTTATTATATTGGC
>CAZSAO010000032.1:0-10596 GCA_964605275.1 uncultured Legionella sp. | reverse complement strand
TTAAATCATAGCCACTCTCGTGCTGGTAAAAAATCGGTATAGAGTTGTTCTTCCGGACTTCCAGGTTCTGGATGCCAGTTATAAGTCCAATGAACTTCTGGTGGGAGCGACATTAAAATGGATTCAGTTCTACCTTCTGATTGCAGGCCAAACAATGTTCCTCTGTCGTAGACTAAGTTAAATTCAACATAACGTCCACGACGATAATTTTGAAATGCTGTTTCTTTTGCTGTAAACGCAGTATCGCGGCGTCGTTCCACGATGGGGGCATAGGCTTTAATGTAATGATTGCCAATACTTTGCATTAAGCCAAAGCTGTGGGCAAAACTTTGTTCATTATAATCATCAAAAAATAGGCCACCAATTCCTCGTGCTTCTTGGCGGTGTTTAATATAAAAATAGTCATCACACCATTTTTTAAAGCGCGGATAAAGCGTTTCGCCAAAAGGTGTGCAGGCATCTCGCGCTGTTTGATGCCAGTGCACGCAGTCGTCAATAAAGCCATAATACGGTGTTAAGTCAAATCCACCACCAAACCACCAAATCGGCGCCTCACCTTCTTTATGTGCTATAAAAAAGCGAACATTGGCATGGCTTGTAGGAATATAGGGATTATTGGGATGAATAACTAATGATACGCCCAAGGCATCAAATGTTCTGCCGGCAAGTTCTGGTCGATGGGCACTGGCAGAGGCCGGCAATGTGGCGCCACTGACGTGCGAAAAATTAACGCCACTTTTAGCAAATACGTTGCCATTGGATAGTGTTTTCGTTATTCCCCCGCCGCCCGCCGGTCTTTGCCATACATCATCGATAAATTGAGCGGCACCGTCGAGATGCTCTAGTGAAGAACAGATGGTATTCTGCAGCGCTAATAAATATGACTTTACTTGTTCTATGGCATTAAAAGGAAGTTCGGGGCAAGTGGGCATAGCGGCTCTTGTTTAATGTGCAGACAGATATTTTCTCATTGTTCATATATACTTGTCACTAATGAATTTTAGGCTTTTATACTATCGCTTATGTTTGCCCATAAAATAAAAAAAGACTTAGAATAGAATAATTATGCCGCGTCTTTTTTTATTTTGAGAGGCAAAAAAATTAAGTTGCCTAAAATACTGAAAATGCATTAGTGGCAAGTATATTGGCACAATATTTGCTTGCTCATTTCTTATCTATAACTAACCCTATGTTATCGTCACGTGGTGATAACGCGTTGCCAGATAAGATTTTTTAATTGAGTACGATATGATGACCGAGTTAAATTCATTACAAACCAGCACATTAAAGCAACAAGATTTTTTACGTTTAATGATTGCGCAAATACAACAAGAACATACATTAAATCCCTCTGAAGCCGAATCGTACGGCACGTATCCTTCTATCGGAAGAACAGGTACTTCGTTGCAATCAAACCAGGCGTTACAAGCATCTGCATTAGTGGGACGAACCGTTTTTATTAAAAGTAATAATTTATGGCTTACGCAAGAAGAGCCGATTAATATTTATGCATCTGTTACATTTGGGTTGAATGATCTTCATGTTTTTATTTATTCTTCCACAGGTATTTTAGTGAATAAAATTTCCTTAGGGACCCCTGATATTGGCTTGCACCATATTCTTTGGGATGGAACTAATCAAGACGGTCAACGGTTAGCAGCAGGGCATTATACTGTTCATATTTATGGTAAATGTAACGGCGCAGAGCAACGCGTTCCTTCTTTAATTTGGGCTAATGTAGACAGTGTAAGCTTAGATCCTCAAGGCTTTGGCGTGCGACTTAATCTATTAGGTCTAGGCTCTGTAACATTAAATCAAATAGAGCAAATTTTGGTTTAATGCGCCATTAATTGAAAGGCATGTGATTTTAATTAAGATGCGCTCTTAAAACGAGCGCATATATGATATTTTATTGATGCTCTTTTTTGTATGCAGCCATTTCAGCTCCGATTGCAAGTAGCTGTGCTTCCGAGAGTATTTTCTCAACTTCCGGAAATAGCTCTTTTTCCTCTTCTTGGGCATGATGTTCCACATCTTTTTTGAACTTACTGAAATGTTCTTTCCAGACTGTTGGCGTTTTTAATTCATTCATTTTTTTTATTTCTTTTTCAGCCCCTTGTTCTTCTTTTGCTAAGTGCTGTACTGCTTCAGGTAATTTGCTTTTAAAATGTGGATACCAAACCGTGTGTTCCATATGTTCATGGCGAATTAAATCTTGCGCCAACAGCGCAAAACGTTTTTGTTGTGTTTCAAAATGATGTGCTTCATCGGCAATATCATCTAACATGGTACGGACTTTATTATGTTCTTTAATTAAAAAATCAATAGCATTCATTTCTCTTCTCCTTAAGAAAAAACCAGCTATTTAATAATAGCGCATTTAACATTATTTGCTTGTTTTTTGGTGTTTTTGGTTAAAAAAGATCCTGTTTTTGATTGAGGTCAGTCTATAGAATTATTGCAATAGATAAGCATTGTACTCGAGTAGAGTACATGTTAACGAACACAGGGTCGTTGTGTTCGATGCGTTTTTATTCGTGTAATAGGCTTCATCGGCATTGGTGCTCCCTTTTAAATCCTTTTTCCTATAAAGATAATCTGTTTGCTGCTTTATCATATCTATGGGATAATTTTGTTTTCGCATTTACCCTTGGAATAACTATGGATGACAATAAGCAAAAAGCATTAACCGCCGCATTATCGCAAATCGAACGTCAATTTGGTAAAGGCTCTGTCATGAGAATGGGCGAGAGTACTGTGTCACGTGATATCGAAGCTATTTCTACCGGTTCTTTAGGGTTAGATATTGCTTTGGGTATAGGTGGTTTACCAAAAGGGCGAATTGTTGAGATTTATGGTCCCGAATCTTCCGGTAAAACGACTCTAACTTTACAAGTAATTGCTGAGTGTCAAAAAAAAGGTGGCACTGCGGCATTTATTGATGCGGAGCATGCACTCGATCCAAGTTATGCGCAAAAACTAGGGGTGAATGTTGATCAATTATTAGTATCTCAGCCTGATACGGGTGAGCAAGCCTTAGAAATTACCGATATGCTCGTTCGTTCAGCTGCTGTGGATGTTATTATCATTGACTCGGTGGCAGCCCTCACTCCTAAAGCAGAAATTGAAGGCGATATGGGTGATTCTCACGTTGGCTTACAAGCACGTTTGATGTCACAAGCGTTACGTAAGTTAACGGCTAATATTAAACGTTCTAATACCTTAGTCATATTTATTAACCAAATTCGAATGAAAATTGGGGTGATGTTTGGTAGTCCAGAAACTACGACGGGTGGTAATGCGCTCAAGTTTTATGCCTCAGTACGTCTTGATATTCGTCGTATAGGCGCAATCAAAAAAGGTGAAGAAATTTTAGGAAGTGAGACTCGTGTTAAAGTAGTAAAAAATAAAGTAGCGCCTCCGTTTAAAATGACTGAATTTGATATTTTGTATAACGAAGGTATTTCGCGCGAAAGTGAAATTATTAATCTTGCCGTGCAACAAAATCTTATTGAAAAAGCGGGCGCTTGGTATAGTTATAAACAAGAAAAAATAGGCCAAGGTAAAGAAAACGTTCGTTTATTTTTAAAAGAAAACCCACTCATCGCCCAAGATTTAGAGCAACAAATTCGAACTGAATTGTTAAAAGGAAATGTTGATATGTTTTCCTCAACTAAAGAAGATGAGTTTGAGACTTTAGATGACTGAAGCTAAAAATAGTGCTCTACGTCTACTTGCTAGACGAGAGCACGGCGCTAAAGAATTAAGTGACAAACTAAAGCGCAAAGGTTTTCTCGCACAAGAAGTGCAAGACGCATTAGATAGTTGTCAGCAGTTGAATTATCAAAGTGATGCTCGTTTTGTTGAAATGGTTGTTCGCTCAAGAATTAATCAAGGCTATGGTCCTTTGCGCATAAAGCAGGAGCTTAAACAAAAAGGCATTGATGAAACACTTATTGAGCACGAACTGCAACAAGAGCATGATAATTGGTTGGAATATGCTCTAGCCGTATGGCAAAAAAAATATAAAGAACATGCTCCATTATCCGTGCAAGAACGACAAAAGCAGCAACGATTTTTGCTTTATCGTGGCTTTGATATGACTATCATTAGCCAAGTAATGAAGCACAATAATAAATAAATGTAATGATTCGATTACGATACGTCAAAAAAAATTGATTTTTATGACCATTGTTCGATAGTTACCCTTTTAATCCTAATAGGTATGTAGTGCATGATGAACAGTTCTGAAATTAGACAAGCCTTTTTAACTTATTTTAACCAGCACGGCCATCATTCAGTAGCGTCGAGCTCGTTAGTTCCTGGGACTGACCCCACACTGTTATTTACTAATGCGGGGATGGTGCAGTTTAAAGATGTGTTTTTAGGATTGGAATCGCGCTCATACCAGCGTGCTGTTAGTTCTCAACGGTGTGTTCGCGCAGGCGGCAAGCATAATGATTTAGAGAATGTAGGGTATACAGCTCGCCATCATACTTTTTTTGAAATGTTAGGAAATTTCAGTTTTGGTGATTATTTCAAACGAGAAGCCATTCGCTTTGCTTGGGATTTTTTAACGCAAGTACTGCAGTTGCCACAAGAGCGCTTATGGGTGACGGTTTATAAGGACGATCAGGAAGCAGAGGATATTTGGTTAAAAGAGATGGGAATATCTGCTGAACGATTTTCTCGTTGTGGAGAAAAAGATAATTTTTGGTCTATGGGTGATACCGGGCCTTGTGGACCATGTACCGAAATTTTTTATGATCACGGTGCTGATATTGCCGGAGGACCTCCTGGAAGTCCTGATGAAGATGGCGATAGATATATTGAAATTTGGAATTTAGTTTTTATGCAATTTAATAGGGATAAAGACGGTACGCTTCATCCCTTGCCTAAGCCATCTGTAGATACCGGTATGGGGCTTGAGCGTTTAGCCGCGGTCATTCAAGGCGTGCACAGTAATTATGAAATTGATAGCTTTCAATATTTAATTCATGCCATTGCTCAGTTAGGGCAAGATATTGATATCCATCATACTTCATTAAAAGTCATAGCCGATCATATTCGTTCGTGTTCTTTTTTAATTGCCGATGGCGTGCTTCCTGGTAATGAAGGACGTGGTTATGTGCTCAGACGAATTATTCGCAGAGCGGTGCGACATGGTAATAAATTAGGCTTACCAACACCTTTTTTCTCGCGATTAGTTGCCTCTTTATGTGATGTAATGGGCGATGCATATCCTGAGTTAATAACGCAAAAAGAACAAATAGAAAAAATATTAGCACAAGAAGAAAATCAATTTGCCCGTACTTTAGAGCAAGGATTACGTCTGCTACAAGAGCATATGCACACGCTGCAAGGCGGTGAAATTCCAGGGCAGATTGCGTTTAAATTGTATGATACTTATGGCTTTCCTATTGATTTAACTGCCGATATTGCACGTGAGCATAATGTGTCAGTAGATATGGATGGTTTTAATCAATTGATGCAGCAACAAAGAGAACAATCGCAAGCGGCTAGCCAGTTTGTTGCTGATTATCATACCCCGGCGCAATTAGATCACTGCTCTGAGTTTTATGGCTATGAGCAAGAGCAAATGGATGCTGTGGTTATTGGTATCGTTCATGACGGTGTTAGTGTCGATTCAATCCCCAATGGGTCTAAAGCGGCCTTAATCCTTAATCAAACGCCATTTTATGCTGAAAGTGGCGGACAAGTTGGCGACACAGGGTGGATTAATAGTGATGCGGGACGTTTTTGTGTTGATGATACGCAAAAAATAGGCCAGGCAATAATTCATTATGGCCATGTTGTTGACGGGGCGTTTCAATTAAAACAAAACGTATTGGCTTTGGTGGATAATGTACGTCGCGATGCGATTCGCTTAAATCATACGGCCACTCATTTAGTGCATGCAGCATTGAAACAGGTTGTTGGTGTGCATGTGCAGCAAAAAGGCTCTTTAGTCGAAGCGGAGCGCGCTCGATTTGATTTTTCTCATTTTGAAGCAGTGACTGCCGCACAAATTCGCAAAATTGAAGATTTAGTGAATAAGCAAATACGTGCAAATAATGTAGTGTATACTCATCTCATGGATATTGAGTCTGCTAAAAAAGAAGGGGCTATGGCACTTTTTGGCGAGAAATATGCAGAAGAAGTGCGCGTGTTGAGTATTGGCGATTTTTCAAAAGAATTATGTGGTGGAATTCATGCGCGTCGTACCGGTGATATAGGTGTGTTCAAGATTATTGCTGAATATGGCATTGCAAGTGGTGTACGCCGTATTGAATTAGTAACAGGAGAAGGCGCGCTTGCTTGGTTTAATGAGCAGCAAGAAACCTTAGCTGAATTAGCTGGTATGTTAAAAACAACAACCGCTCAAACTAAAGAGAAATTAGCACAAACTTTATTAGAGACTAAAGCGCAAGAAAAAGAAATTACGCGTCTACTCAATGAGAAAGCACAAAAATCAGGCAGTGAACTATTAAATGAAGTAGAGCAGATCAATGGCATTAACCTGTTGATTAAACGCCTGGATAATATCGATAATCAAACGCTTAGAACTACCTTAGATCAATTAAAATCTAAATTAGATTCAGCTATACTTATTTTATTCACTGTTGATCAACAAAAAATGAATGTGATTGCCGGGGTAAGTAAAAATTTAATTGGCAAAGTACCTTCTGCCGCAGAACTCGTAAAACATTTATGTGGCAAGGGGGGCGGTCGTGAAGATATGGCGCAAGGTGGTGGGATACTTCCTGCTAATTTAGAGGAAAAAATAGCGGAAATTAAAGGGCAGTTAGCGTAATAAATTACACTTAATCACGGAGGAACTTATGAGTTTTTTAAAGGAATTTAAGCAATTTGCTGTTCGTGGAAATGTAGTTGATTTAGCCGTTGCGGTGGTAATCGGGGCTGCTTTTGGCAAAATAGTATCTTCTTTAGTTGATGGTATTATTATGCCATTAATTGGCTTATTACTAGGCGGTATTAATGTTGCGGATAAATCATTTACTGTGGGGGCGGCAGTAGTTAAATGGGGTAGTTTTTTACAAACCATTATCGATTTTACGTTAATTGCTTTTGCGATTTTTGTTGTAGTCAAAGGTATTAATTTGCTCATGCGCAAGGAAGAAAAAAAAGCAGAAGCAGAGCCTACGTTGCAAGAGCAATTATTAATGGAAATTAGAGACTTATTGAAAAAAGATGAGTCGATGCTTTAAATTTTTTTTGAATATAACCTTTGGAAGCAGGGCAAGAGCATCAGTGGTTGAACATATTTCTGGTTTCCTACATAGTGGGCTATAGTAACCGTTCCTTCAACTCGGCTGAACATTTACCAAGTCCCTACAAGCCTTGCAAGATAAGACGTGTAGGGAAGAAGTTAGAAACATGACACTGGATGCTTATAAAGTTATTTTTAAATATTTTTACATTGTTCTAGAATAAACGCGATAACCTGTTCAGAAAATCCGGGCGCATTCCATATATCGTTGTGTCCGTATTGTGCAAAACTCAGCATTTTTTTAGGCTCATTAGCCTGCTTGAATAAAGTCAATCCTTGTGAATAGGGTACCACCGTATCTTTTGTGCCATGCAAAATAAGAAGCGGGGCTTTAATAGCTTGAATTCGTGCAAAAGAATCAAATTTATCCCAAGGTTTTAGCCACATAAACGGATAATAAAAACGAGTCATATCACTAAGTGATGTATAAGGTGATTGCAAAATTACAGCACACACCGGCGATTCGCTGGCAATTTTTGTAGCGACCCCTGTACCTAATGACTCGCCATATAAAACAATAGTGCTATTCTTTATCCCTTGTTCATTTAAGAAACGGAGAGCCGTGCGTGCATCTTCATACAATCCTAGTTCAGTAGGCGTTCCTTTGTTGCCCCCATAGCCACGATATTCTAATAAAAACAGGCCTAAATCCCCATCTATAAATTTTCTTCCTAATGGCATGCGCCCACCAATATTACCCGCATTTCCATGTAAATAAAGAAGTGTTGGCTGGTTATTTTTTGCAGGGCGATACCAGGATGTAAGCATTATTCCATCTGGTGTATATAGCTTAATAATGTGCATGTCACTCGCTTGATAATCATTTAAACGTGCTTTATCTTGAGATGGATGGTAAATAAAATGGCGTTGGAAGATATACATTAATATAATAGCGCACAGTGCAAGTGTGCTGATGAACACAATAGGCTTGATCATAGGAACCTATCTCTGAATAGGAGAGCGTTAAATATGAATATAGCATAAGAATTTGCTACAACAATGTGCTTATCTAGGCCTGAGAGACACATACTATTCTATTTATTATATGGCTATCTAGAGGGGAGGCTTAGGTTTTTATTTTCTCTTTTTAGGAAGTTTAACGAGAACCTTTAAGCCTTTATCTTCATTATTAGTCAGAGTGATAAAGCCATCATGCATCTCAATAATTTCTTTGGCAATAGTTAAGCCTAAGCCTGTTCCTCCTGTAGTTCTTGAGCGAGAAGTATCGCTTCGGTAAAATGGAGTAAAAACCAATTCCAGTTCGTCATTTTTTAAGCCAGCACCTTGATCAGTAATGGTGATATAAATAAAATTATTATCATGATGTACATTAATTAATGCGGCATGACCATAATAAGTAGCATTAGAAATAATATTAATTAAGGCACGTTTTAGTAAATTGACCGAACCAGTATAGACTAGTTTTTGGATCTCGCTGGAAAAGGTAACGGGCATATTGCTATCAAGGGTATCTTGGTAAATGGATTGTAATAAAGAAATTAAATCAAAACGTTGTGGTTGTTCTATACGATGTATGTCTTGAAAATAGTCTAAGATGTCTTTAATCATCAGTTCCATTTCATTAAGATCATTCATTATTTTGTGATGATTTCTTGCATCTTCTATATATTCAGCTCTTAATTTGAGACGAGTAAGTGGGGTGCGTAAATCATGAGAAATTGCGGTTACCACTTTGGTTCTATTGGCTAAAAGTTGATGTACTTTTTTTTGTAGTTGATTCACTCTTTTTAATATAGCCTGTTGATCGGCATTACCAGTTAATGGAATCGGTGACCAATGCTCTAGTAATTGAGTGTCTTCAAGACTTTCGATTAAGGTGATGATGGGTTGATTTAATGTTTTAACAATAAAATAATTAACAATAAATAATAAAAATAACAACACGAACAGCATACTGATAAACAGATGACTCGTATTATTCTGAGGTGGCGTGATTTTTATATTAAGCCAGGTGGAAGCATCGACAAAAACGGATAATTCTAATTGATGGTTCTTTTTAATTAAATCCAATAGCATCGATGGATGAAGGGCTAAGAGCGTATTATTTTGATACTGTGGTTTGGGAGAGAGGCTGATATAAGTCCAGCGGTTTTTATAATGTTTTAAGATAACAGGCCAGCGCTCTTGTTTGCTTTTTTGTAATTGATTCACCAGATGGGTTAGCGAGCGAATTTCACCCAAGGGGATGGGATGATTTATTCGTTCAGAATAATAATGATATAACGGCAACAAACCTAATATAACGAATAAGTTCGCGCACATTAATCCAACATAAGCTCTTTTGGCTGAACGAGTTAATTTCATCATAGTAATTGCACTGGACTCTTTAATTGATAGCCTCCACCACGAACTGTTACTATTAGCTTGGGTTTTCTAGGATCTAATTCAATTTTTTTTCTTATTCGACCAATTAAGACATCGATGGTTCTATCTTGTGGATCAAAAGATTTATCATATAAAAAATCCATTAACAGATCTCTATTTAAAATGCGGCCGCTGTGTTCTAAAAAAATAAGTAATAAGTCATATTCTTTCTGGCTTAAGGCAATTGCAATACCCTCTGCATCGATTAGAGCATGGGTATCTCTATCTAAAATCCAATGAGCAAAATGAATTTTCTTAAGTGGAGCGAGTTTTTTCCCCTCATTATTACTTAATGCTCCATTACTGCGACGAATCTGGGCTTTAATACGCGCTAATAATTCGCGTGCTTCAAACGGTTTAGCAATATAATCATCTGCTCCTAGCTCTAATCCGGCGACTCTATCGGCCGTACTTTGGGCCGCACTTAGCATAATAATAGGAATGTCAGATACGCCTCTAATAGTTTTACATAATGTTAATCCATCGATAGCCGGTAACATGACATCTAAAATGATTAAATCAAAAAGATGTTTTTTTATCAATGTAAGAAGCGTCAAGCCATGAAGACTAGAGGTTATTTTATAACCATTTTGGCATAAATAGCGTTCTAATAAATCGATAATTTCTGTATCATCATCAATAATTAAAATATGAGGGGCTCGTAAACTCATGAGTATTTTTTATATTAATAGATAATAGTGTTTATTATAGTTTCTTTTGAGAATATTCGTATGATAACAAGCTCACAGGTATAAATGTACCGTTATTAAGTTAGATTCTTAATGTAACGTAGTTGTTACAACATAATCGTAGCTTGTCATATTCTTATTACATTTCACCTTTATTCTTAATAATAAGCCTCATCATATCGATCCCATCTTCCGCAGTAACTTTTTAAATTAAATTTCTCCAAAAAAGAT
>CAZSAO010000031.1:24955-27973 GCA_964605275.1 uncultured Legionella sp. | reverse complement strand
GATTGCAGGAATTTATAATTTTGAGCTTTAGATAGGTTATGCAAGAGGTCTATTGATAACATTTGTCATATTGGCAACGACATGCAGAATAACCGTATTTGCCGCCAAACGGCCAAAATTAATGATTTTTTTCTGGATGCCCTGTAAATTATCAGTAATTATACCATCATGACCGAATGCAACCCAATCGATAAAGTTATTGAATTCCTCACTTTTGCAAGTGGCAGCATGAATTGTGTCGGGTTGAATATCGGACTCATTATCAATAACGCCATCAAATATGTAGGTTGCTTCATATACGCCACAAGGGATGAAATTGCTAAACAGAGCAATATATTGATCTGATACGTGGTAATATCCAATGCCACCATATTGACCATAACGAATGTGATGCTCGGCCAGTAAATTGTTGGTATACATGTTCCAATAGGTCCCATCAACGGAACTACTATCCCCAGTGCCCCACGACTTTGGTAGCTCAAATTGATTGTAGATATTGATCCGGCGTTCCGTTGCCTTACTTAATCGATAATCGGTAACATGATGATTGAACACCCACGCAATTTGTTTGCGGCTGTATTTTTGTAAGCAACGTTCAGCTTGCATAGGCCCAACGTTACAACCATAAGCAAAAGAAGTTGCTACGAATCGCATGCCATAATCTTTTATCTTTGACTCATGGCCGGAAAGTGGTTTAAAAAATTTGCTAAGCGTCAGCCATTCCTCAATATCCATATATAAATCGACGATATTTGAGAGCGGCAACCGTGCTGAAACCTCATTAACAAACGCAGTGATGGCTGTGTCTTCTTTTTTAGTAATAGCACGTTTTAAAACCGGCTCTCCCTTTTCAATACTCAGGTGTTCATTGGACAGAAATCCATTATCTGTTCGTTTTGCTGCTTCAAAATGCTGTGTTTGCAATGCTTTGATAAACTCGGAGGCATTGCTTGATTGCTGAACTAACCCACAATATTCGTCAACTCCGGCATAAAACTCCTCCCATGTCATTAGCTGTTTATTGGGATCATCATAGTTGTTAGCACCCACCAAAAACATATCAGCGCAGTGGATCTCGTCCGCCAGGGCATTGAATACAGCCATTTCAAAATGTTTTTTATTAACCAATATGATCTCATCCTGTCTCTTGTTATCGGTGACAAAATGGAACCATCTATCATTCAACCAATTTAATTGATCAAAATCTTTGGCTACGATGGAAATCATTTTTTGTTTGTTTTGACGATGCTTGATAATAAAGGAGGCCGCCTGCTCAAGAGATTTATCTTGTGATGCCGATTGTAATTTGATTTGCTCTAACAATTGGAATAACACATAACGTTTGTCTTGCTTTAGGCTCTTCATGTCAGAGCTGTCCAATGCTGTAGCCTCTTCTATAAATTGCTCCAGACGATGTGCTGGAATATCATCGATAACAGCCGGTACTTGAGAGAGCCATTCTTTTAATTGTGCTAGGCCTGTAATAAATGCTTTGACGTTTTGAGTCGTTGGCGCTTTCATTTCTTGTTTTAAAAAGGCCCATCTTGTCGTGGCTTCATCTGATGTAGCAACTGCAGCATCAAATAATGTATCGAGAAAAATTTTTGATTCATCATTGAGTCCGGTGGTTATCTTCTCATACAGCTTAGTACTGGTAAGAGCTCTGGCAGCTCGCGCCATTCGTTCTAGTGTGCTAAATCCAGGTAGCTCAAATCGCTCTTTAATATTGGTAGAACATCTGTAAGACGAATTCTTGATGTGAATATCAACTGTTAATGATATGTAATGTATTTGGAGAAATAACTTGTTAAAAGAGTAAGTTTCTGCCCTATTCTTTCAAGCCTAATGCAGAGTGCACTTACTCAAGACGTGTTAGCGTTTTTATGCTTTCATTTTAATCATACTATAAAATTTTATCTCAGTTTGTTAGTTATGTTATAATACACGCTTATATTTATATATTATTAGACCATGCTACATGTGTTTTTGTGGTCTTTACCCAGGGGTAACAAAACATGCCAGGACAATTAATTTCATTAAATCCAAAGTCGAGTCCACAGAGTTATTATGAGACTAATAAAGAACAATTAGGTATTGTGCCAGATGGAACAGGCTTACAAATTTTATTTAATATTGACGGTGAGTTCTATGTTATTGCGGGACCACGTCAAGGTAGAGTGCTGAGCGTAAATGGTGGTGCAATTGAAGATAAACAACTTCCATTCGCAACACAGCTTGCAGAAGAATTAAATGAAGAAACTTTTGGTATGATGCAACTCATGAGTACTGAAAATGGATACCAACTTTTATTAAACGACGGCAGTGTGCATCCATTATCAATGCAAGATCAGCATACTTTTCTAGTGCACAAAACGGGTAAATATGCATATGTAACGTTCACGGCAATATGCAGTACGCTTACGTTAGAGCAGTTGAAAAATCTCGCTCAAACGCTGTCTCCAACGGCTAACTTCTGGAACAAAATGGGAAATTATTTATTCCAGCAGACTCAAAATGCTCCTAAAGATACTGCTTTTACTGCTTATTGGAGCAATCAAAAAGAAACAAGAGGCAGTTTTATTGCAAATCTAGTGAATGAATATAATCAATTGATTGAATCTGGCGAGCAATTATTAATGGATCCAATCACAGTTTTTAACGGACCAAACATCGAGCACTCGCTGAATGTTTTGGATAGTATAGCAAGCTATAATGAACTTACGAGAATGGCGCGACACACAGTAGGAAGGTATAGCGAACGCTCTGGGTATCACGTGTTTCGTGCGTCTGAACTAGCAAGAGCAGCACAAACTGATTGTATAGATAAAAATGTTCAAGATATTACCGATCAAGTAGTTGCAATGAGTATTTTCAATGATGAAGCGGTCGCCAAAGTGATTCCTTCATTGACTATAAATCCGGGTAAGATCTCAGTTGCTGGTGTTTTACAGTTTGGTGCTTTTGCATCGACAGCAGTTTTATCGCTTTGTATAAGCTTCATCAGAGAGTTAGCCTTGC
>CAZSAO010000031.1:22699-24945 GCA_964605275.1 uncultured Legionella sp. | reverse complement strand
CGCCTGTTCCTGAAATAGCTACAAATATGCAAGCTACCTCATCTACTTTTAAATAGAGAGTGTTTTTTACCCCGTATGCTCGTATCAAGTATCACGGGGTGCTCCATGACGCAGTTCATAGTGCCTTAGTGCTTGATATCAGATAGAATTGGATTGTAAAAATACAGCATATGGTCCTTTTCGTCAGAATCCCGGCCGAGCCTCTATTAGTTCCTAGACCCAAGGTCATAAGCCAATTGTTCTATTTGTCCTAAAGCTCCTCTGCCTAATTTTGGTTTACAAACCCCTCGTTGAACTTTAAAAAAAGCCCCTAAATTGGTGGATTTATTTAAACTGTCGTTGATAAGTTTTTTTCTTACTTCGCATGCTTGAGTTTTGATATAATCCACAACCACTTCTTTATGTTCAGCTAATATTTTTAATGCAGCAGGAGAAATGAGTTTTTTTGTTGTTAGTGTATTAATTATATTTTGAGTGCTTTCCCATTGATTTGAAAGAATTTTTTGACAATCTTGCTCACGAATTATTTGTTCTCCCGCAAGCGTATCAAGAAAATTAAACGGATCATACACTCCATCAGGATTATAGCCGTCGACATTAATCGCTTCATGATATATTTTTACTCCGGGATGACGAATTGAACTATAAATACCAATTTGTCTATCCGTTGGATAAATAATACCGGCTCTAATATTTTGAGTTATTAGCAAAGATTCTATTTCATTTAACATCTGCTGATGCTGATGTTCTAAGCCAGGTACAATATAAATTGTAAATTGCATCCCTTCATACATTCTTATAGATTTAGTTATTGATTGTTTAACTTGTTCTATTCTCTGTTCATTTTTTTGTTTAAACAGAGCAAATAGATTATCTTTATTTAAAAACAAACCGGCCAAAAAAGAGCTTAATTTCGTATAATAATTTTGCATCAATGAAACCAATCGCCATTTGCTGTAATTAGACTCGGCTAAGCGTTGAGATAGTTCAGAATAAGTATATTTTAGATCTAATTTATTCATATCATGATTAATTATAAATTTACTACACCAGTAATCTAATCTTTTGTTCCTTCGACTAATCGCTTTTTCAAATATATTACGATTAGCTACTTTAAACACAACTCCATTTTCATAAAGTATGGGGTAAATAACGTCCCATGCCTTATCAAAATCTTCGGGATGAATACTAAGACGTGCTTTCCAATTGGTTCCAAGAGACTTAGGATGTTTATTGTTCCAATGTTTAGGAATAAAACAGACAAAGAATGAGTAATCAAAAAAAGAGCGTCGGAAGCTATAATATTCAGAATAAATTTCAATATTTGGATTAATTACATCAGCATATTTCATAAGTCATTAAGCCCAATCAAATTGGGCTAGTTTATCTCTTATCGAAGGATATTGAAACAAAATGCATGTTAATTTATTTTATAGAAGATAAAAAATTATCTGATATATTTTTTTTGTCATCATGTCTTATTTCAGCTTTATTATCTGCCACGCTAAAAAAAGAAGATTGGTCTGTTTTGGGCCTGGTTCTAGCCGTTACAGGCATATCCTCCTCTACTTGCGATATTGTTCCCTTGCCAAGCACTGGCTGGGGCAATGCTCCACTATAATATGCTGTGGGTCGCATTAAACGATTATCATTAGACTGTTCAATAATATGAGTAACCCATCCAGCACATCGGGAAACGCCAAATGTCACTGTGTACAGCTCTTGCGGAATACCGAGAACCCGCAATAATCCCGCCACCCCAAACTCTACATTAGGATAGAGATTTCGTCCTGGCTTATATTCATTTAAAAGACGTACAGCAGTATGTTCAATATGTTGAATAAATTCCACATTAGTATCCGCACCTTCCGCCGATAATGCTCTAAGCGCTTGAAATAAAACAATGGCCCTAGGATCTTTAGTTTTATAAACTCGATGGCCAAAACCCATTAAAGGTTCTTTATTATCTAATTTTGTACGAATCCAATTTTCCGCACGCTCTTTTGTAGCAATTTCATCAAACATATGCATTACTTCTAAAGGAGCACCGCCATGCAATGGGCCTTTTAACGTACTAATAGCTGCAGCTATTGAGGAAATTAAATCGGATTGGGTTGACGAGGAGACACGTGCGGCAAAAGTAGAGGCATTTATGCCATGTTCCATGGTTGTAATTAAATAGGTATTTAAGGCATTAGCATAAGCGACACCATGCGCAGTATCTAGCGTATTGCCAGTTAGTAAAT
>CAZSAO010000031.1:0-22689 GCA_964605275.1 uncultured Legionella sp. | reverse complement strand
AAATAAAGATAATTTGCAGCATGAGAATACTCTTCTATAGGATCTAATAACTCTAATCCTTCTCTTAAACGATAATAATAGCTAATAATAACAGGCGCTTTGGCAATGCAATCGAGTGCTTGTTCTAATGTTGGTGGATAACTTACATCCATCTCGCAACTTAGAGCAGACATACCTATTCGAAAAGCATCCATGTAATCTATATTTTTCGGAATAGCTGCAATTAATTGTTTAAGCTCATTAGAAAGCCCTCTTCTACGTGCCAAATCTTGGGCAAATAACGTACTTTCATCCGGTGTTGGTACATTGCCTTTTAAAAACAAATAAACTATATCTTCATAAGAGTAGTCTTTAGCAATAAGCTCTTCCAACGCATGCCCCGCATATACTAACTCACCACGCACTCCGTCAATATGTGAAATTTTAGTACTCGCGATAACTACACCATCCAAACCACGATTAATGCTCTTTTTATTGTCTTCATTATCCATCGGTTATAGTCTCCGTTATTATTGATTCAATCAATTAACTTAGTTTCGTCATTTTGTGCGGTTCTGAATCATCGTCGTTCTGAGTTCGTTTCTTCGAAATTGCCAGACTCTCCGCCCGAATTGAATATCTATCAACCGCATTTATATTCATACGTTTCATGAAGAAGCTATTTAGTGCAGGATTCATATATATTTCTTCGTTAAACCATTCCTCAACGATAGGAACATCTTTAGCACTTATTGTTTTATACCAACCTTGAGGATTTTTCTCTTTTTCATAAAAAAAATTATGCTTTCGTATACGATCTGATCCTTTGTACGGAGTATTAGTAGCACAAACAAGCGTTTTAGATTCATGTATGCTATTAACTAATTCAACCAAAGCATTATTAGGCGCTTGTCGAATTAAATTTAACGTGGCAAAACAATCATTTAATGCACGATGCCCACTAAATTCAAAGCCCAGCTGAAGATTAAGACTTCTTAACGTAGCACGTTGATATAATTTTTCATCAGGAGTTTCTAATGTGGCTATATCTTCCAAATATTTTAATCGACTCCCTTCACACCCTCTTTGTACCCAATCAATGTCTTTTAAAGTACAGCCAAAAGGCATTATTTTGATTTTATTTTGAATAAACTGTGGAGTAGCCGCTTCCAAAAACTTACGGTCAAAACTACTATTATGACAAACAATAAACTCGGATTGTTCAAGAATTCTTAAAACATGGTGCCAGTCAATAGATTTAGCGGCTAAATCATTATCTGTTAAATGAGTTACCTTTTTCACTATTTCAGATAACGGCTCTTTTGGATCATTTAATGCCGTATATTCCTCTCGAATAGAAAGAATACCACGAGACACACTATACGAGACGGATAAAAGAGCAATTTCAATTATCTGATGCTCACTAAATATTAATCCTGTAGTCTCTAAGTCAATAATAGTAAACACTTTGGCATCCGTTGGTTCATCAGCAACTGCAGGCAAGGTCATAGGAACTTGCTGTAATTGAGGCTCTTCAGACATTGCTGAAAGGATAGAGACACTATCAGAAGAGAAAGGCATTTGCTTATTAAAGATGGACGATGTAATACCAACCATTTGTGCTAAATCACTGGCTTTATGCAGTATTGGCTGCTCTTGTAACGGATCGATTTCTTCAATCAGGCGAAAAATATGTTCTTTATTTTGTACAAACACTTCATAGGAAATATTATTAATAACATTTGTTGTTAATAATAACTCAAATTTTCCCTTAATTTTAACTTTCGCCTCTCCCGGGTGAGTTAGAGCAAACCATTTAGCAAAATTCTCTAAAATCATCATTTCAGTATTGGCCCATGCAGGGGCTGCAGCCAAGTTCTGTTTACATTGAGGATTAAATTGCTCAGGCGTCAGTGAATGAGCACTTAAGTGAAGCCATTCAGGTCGATATTTTTTTTCTACACAATTATTATAATCAATATGAGCAGTATAATTTACATGTTCTAACACTTTTGAAGTGAGCTTCTTAGGATGTGCACGAGCTAAATCTTTAAACTCTTCAGCTGCAGATTTTTTATTCATTACTTCATTTTGACTTTTACCACGAGAAATCTGAGATTCTCTTTTGATTATAGACTGAGCATCAATACTCAAATATTCAGAATTTTTTACCTTTGAGCCTAAGTTGTGCTTCTCTCGCTTAGTGCGTTTGATTTTATGCTCTTGTCGCATATCATCTTCTGAAAAATAAGCAAGTTCTAATACTTCATCATTATGGAGTAATTGATGAGAGCGTCGTGAAACATACGATTCACCATAAGGCCCTTGAGCTATATAATAAGAAATACCCTCACCTGTGACCTGTTGTATATTAGTTAATGGCACAACAAAAGGACTTTCTAAATGCTGTTTCTCGGGTTGAGGTAGGCTATATTGAGTAGCAGTTAGTCCTTGCTCACTTCGTGTAATAATGGCATGCCCTACAGTCGTGCTATTTGAGGGATATCGACCATGCTCATTGTGGGATAAATAAACAAAGCTATCAGCTGTATAGTCATTTGATTTATTCTCAAGGAAATGACTCATGGTTTTATATGCTTTTTGTGTTGTGCTGGGGGGACGTAAAATCTTTTTAGATAACATAATATACAACCGTATTCTATTAAAAAAGCACCTTATAGGTGCTTTATGAGATCAAAAATGGGGCTATTGGCTTCAGGAAACTCTTCTGGATTTATTTCTTCTCGCCTAATCCATTTTAGGGCTAACTGCCCCTCCATGCATTGCGGCATACCAGACCATTGAGTGACATGATACACTAATAACTCCACATGCCGTTCGGGGTATTGATAACTAACTGTCCCTATAAAATAATATTCATTCACATCGAGATTGAGTTCTTCTTTTAATTCTCTGCGTAGAGCGTCATCGGCTGACTCATCTACCTCGAGCTTGCCTCCAGGAAACTCCCAACGCCCGCCTAATGAAGTATGTAAGGGGCGCTGAGTAATAAGAACATGCTGTTCTTCGTTGGTGATAACAGCTACAGCAACTTTCATGCAAGACTTCCGTGACAGCCTTTATATTTTTTACCCGAACCGCAAGGGCATGGGTCATTACGACCTACTTTCTGCTCTTGGCGGCGAAATGGCGCATCACTATCATCTTGCTTGTCTAATATACTTTCATGCGTTAGATTCATAGTGCGCACTTGCTCTGCGCGACGAAGCTCTTCTACCGCATTAACATCTTCTTCTGTTTGCACTTCAACTGACAAAATAAGTTTAGTTACTTCAAATTTTAATGAATCAAGCATCTGGGTGAATAAAGTAAAGGCTTCACGCTTATATTCTTGTTTTGGATCTTTTTGCGCGTATCCACGTAAATGAATGCCTTGGCGCAAATGGTCCATAGCCGCTAAATGTTCACGCCAATGATTATCTAAGGCCTGAAGGATAATGGATTTTTCAAATTGAGACATCACCTCACGAGTAGTTTTATCTACTTTACTTGTATAATGAAGTGTTGCCAACTCTTGAATTTTTTCCATGATTTGTTCAGGTTGAATACTATGATCCTGCTCAATCCATGATGCTACATCAGCCTTAATTTTATAATCATCTAACAATACAGCGCTTAATGTTTTGGCATCCCATTGATCTTCCAAACTATTCAAAGGAATATAACTATTTACAACAGCAGCAATAACCTCTTCGCGCATTGAACTAATAAGTTCATTAGTATCTTCTGTGGCCATAATAGAGGCGCGTTGCGTGTAGATAACCTGACGCTGATCGTTAGCTACGTTATCATAATCTAGTAATTGCTTTCGTATATCAAAATGATGCCCTTCTAATTTACGTTGCGCATTTTCAATCGCTTTAGTAACCAGTGAGTGTTCAATAGGCTCGCCCGGTTTCATTCCTAAACGACGCATCATCCCAGCCACTCGTTCTGAGGCAAAAATACGCATTAAATTATCTTCTAGTGATAAATAAAAGCGACTGCTTCCCACATCACCTTGTCTACCTGAACGCCCTCGTAACTGATTATCAATACGACGTGACTCATGGCGCTCCGAACCAATAATTCGTAAACCACCAGAAGCTAACACATCATCATGGCGTTTTTGCCATACGGCTTTAACGGCTTCTTTTTGTTCCGCTGTAGCATCATCAGATAAATGGGCTAAATCAGCAGAAAGACTGCCACCCAGGACGATATCAGTACCTCTTCCGGCCATATTAGTAGCAATAGTTACAGCACCCGGTCGCCCTGCTTCAGCTACAATTTGTGCTTCTTTTTCATGGAATTTAGCATTTAATACTTGATGCGTAATATGTTCTTTTTTCAGCAATTGACTCAATAACTCAGAGGCTTCAATAGAGGCTGTACCTACTAATACCGGTTGATTTCTGATGCTACATGCACGAATATCTTCAATCATTGCTTGATATTTATCTGTTTGTGACAAATAAACCAGATCCGGCTCATCTTTTCTCTGCATTAATCTATTAGTTGGGATGACCACCACTTCTAAATTATAGATTTGTTGAAACTCATACGCTTCTGTATCCGCAGTTCCAGTCATGCCTGATAATTTATTATACATGCGGAAAAAGTTTTGGAAGGTAATCGACGCAAGCGTTTGATTTTCATTTTGAATAGACGCACCTTCTTTGGCTTCTACGGCTTGATGCAGCCCTTCAGACCAACGACGACCTGGCATAGTCCGCCCGGTATGTTCATCAACAATGACTACTTGCTTATCTTTTACAATATAATCAATATCACGATGAAACATCGAGTGCGCACGCAATGCAGCATTAACATGGTGCATCAACATAATATTGCTTGCATGATATAAACTATCGCCGGCATCTAAAAGCCCGGCTTTAGTTAATAGTTCCTCAACAAAAATATGACCCGCATCGGTTAAATGAGCCTGCTTTTGTTTTTCATCAATGGTAAAATGACCCTCATCCCCTTCTACTTCTTGCTTTTTCAATTCAGGAATAAGCTTATTTATTTTGATATATAATTCAGAGCTGTCTTCTGCCGCACCGGAAATAATTAAAGGCGTTCGTGCTTCATCAATTAAGATCGAATCCACTTCATCGATAATGGCAAAATTAAGCTCTCTTTGTACTTTATCGCCTAAATTAAACGCCATATTATCGCGCAAAAAATCAAAGCCGTATTCGTTATTTGTTCCATAAACGATATCCGACTGATACGCTTCTTTCTTTTCGCTATGCGCCATATCCGGATAAATAACACCTACTGTTAAACCTAAAAACTCAAAAACTGGTTTCATCCATTGGCTGTCACGTTTGGCTAAGTAATCATTCACAGTGACAACATGCACGCCACGTCCGCTGATTGCATTAAGGTAGGCGGGTAAAGTAGCCACTAATGTTTTACCTTCCCCTGTACGCATCTCGGCAATGTTACCTTCATGCAATACCATACCACCAATAAGCTGCACATCAAAATGGCGCAAACCTAAGGTTCGTAGGGATACTTCGCGCACCGTTGCAAATGCTTCGGCTAATAATTCATTAAGCTCTTCACCATTGGCAAAGCGACTTTTAAACTCTTGCGTCTTTGCTGCTAATTGTGCATCGGTTAATACCTTCATTTGCGCTTCAAACGCATTAATTGCTAGCACGGCTTTTTCCATACGCCGTAATGTACGCTCATTTCGGCTTCCAAACATTTTTTTAATTAACGTATTGAGCATGATCCCGGTAATCCTCTGGATATTTTTTTGATTAATGTACTCGAAATTACTGAAAAATACTATGACTACCTTTAGTTTTGTGCCCTACACAATGCACTCATGATTATTTTATCTCGTTATTGATTTATGAATAGACACTTTCTTCTATATTTATAAGAAAAGCCATTAATTCATCTAATAAACCCAAATCTTTAGTTTGAATAATTTTCATCAATTGTTGCTTCCAAAGACTTGCTCCAGCTAGCCCATGCGTTAAATTAAATATGGGTTTAATGAGCAAACTAATGGAAGTTCCGTGTTGAAACTCTTGCCGCATATAAGCAATATATTGTTGAAACAGCTCGCTTCGGGTGCGTAACGGAACTTTAGGATACAAGGCATGATGGATTAATGCTATTTGATATGGATTATCACAAGCTAAGCGACCTAGCATGACACCGTCGACATAATGTAGATGATGTTTAATCGCATCAAGCTCGTTGATATTCCCATTAATAATAACGGGAACATCGGCAAGTTCTGCTTTAATTTTATAGACAAAATCGTACTGGACCGGAGGAATAGTTCGATTTTGTTTCGGGCTTAATCCGTTTAACCATGCTTTTCGCGCATGGACAATTAACTTATCACTTCCCGCCTCGACCAGCTTTAAAGCAAAAGATCTAAAAAAGTCATAGGAATCATTATGATCTATGCCTATACGTATCTTACTCGTCACCGGAATAGAAACAGCTTGTTTTAAAGCGCTAATGCACGCCATCACATGATCCGGTTCATTCATTAAACATGCACCAAAACGCCCTGCTTGTACTTTATCACTGGGGCAGCCTAAATTTAAATTAACCTCATCAAATCCAGCTTCTTGCGCTTGAATGGCACTAGCAACCAAGGCCTCTTTATTTGAACCACCCAATTGCAGCACTAAAGGATGTTCTTGCGGATTAAAAAATAACGCACGTTGCGGATTATGTTGAATTGCCCCTGTAGTTTGCATCTCGGTATATAAGAATGCATGCGGCGCTAAAAAACGCATCCACATACGAAACGAACTATAAGTCCAATCAATCATCGGGGCGATAGATAACACATCAAGGTTCACAGGCTTAGTCACATTTTGAAGAAAAGAAGAATTATACAAGGGTCTTTGCATATTGCAAAGTGTCTCAATTAAGAACTTGTTGCGCATGTTTTTACAATCCAATATACTTATTCTTTTTTTAAAGGTTTTTTATGCTCACTTATAAATATGATTTAGAAGAAGGTAACTTCAATCAACATAGTAAAGTACTTAAATATTTTAAAAAAAAACCGCATGAAGCTTTTATTGATTTTATCGATCTGATAGTTCAATTATTAAATGCCAATTCAGATCCAGGGAAGATAATGTTTGTTATTGATAAATGTTCCATTGTAACTGAAAAAGCTACATCATTTGACATACTCTGGACTAGAATAATCGCTGATTTAGAAGCTTTAAATGAAAAAATAAATAATCCTAATCTTTTGAATAAAAAAATATTATCCATTCTCGAGCAATTATTGTTAAAAAATGCAGCTCCCGTTCAAATAATAAAAATTTTAGCTCAATTTAAAATCCCAGGAATCAAACAAGTTACATTTAAAATTGCGAAAGAAGATATTAATATTGAGCGCTTAAATGATATTAATTATCCATTTATCCATGTTCCTGATGATTATATTTGCAGTGTTTTAATGACTATAATGTCAGAACCGTGCAAAGCAACTAATGTGGCATTTGTTGACCGACGTCTTATCACATCAACTGATAAAAATCCATTCACAAGAGCATCTTGGGATACAAATATCGTAACGGATAAAGAAAAATCAGACGCCATCGCTCTTTTTATGAAAAAAATAGAATATTTATATTATGCATTTCATATGAACGAACGTTATAAATATTTATATCATGATAAATCAGTACATTCGTGGCTAGAAGATAAAAATCAAACCTATGAGGATTTTTGTCGTTGTGTTAATCAATATGACAGACAAACCTCTAGCACACGATTTGTTTTTTTTAATACCATACAAGATGAAAATCCTATCCCTACTAAACTTATTCTAGATTTATTCGCGCAAAATCAAATCCATGCGCTAAGACCAGGTAAAACCGATTTTGAGAAACTAATTCGTCGTCAAGCGGCAATGGGAGATTATAAAGGATTATCAATCGTATTAGATAGCTCTATTTTAGATGTAATTAAAGTAGATATTTCTGCACGAAATGATAAAAATCTATCTGCTATGGATTTAATAAATATTTACAAAAAGCAGCAACCAAAAATGCAAGAGGACTATAATCAGTGCCAGCGTCTCTTAGAACATTTTCAATTGTGGAATAGTAATGACGTGGATGCTTCTATTCGCACACTCTAATATATTAATTCCTCTCCCTCATGCGAAGCATAAGGGAGAGGAATTATCACCATTCTGACCCTATTTAAATTCTCAACCCCGTGGACTCGATGCTCGAGGCATTGCAAAATCATCATTGTATGTTTCAGGAGCAGGACTAAAAAAATGCACACTACGCTTAGGACGAGCGTGCACCACAGCAGGTTCTTGCGGGTAATATGCTACAGGTGGCGGCACTAAGTAACGAGGAGCTATGGGATATAGCCGATACTGAGAAGGATTGTTCATCATTATTGGCTGAACCGGTCTCGTTAACGGCTGATTATAGCAATGTAACATATGAACCGCTTCTCGCATTAAATTAATGTCAAAATGGGCTCTTTTTTCTAAGTGCTGCGTAAACTGCTCTAATTTATTGAGTATATATTTAAAATAACCGTGGTGTGCTTCTTTGCACGCCATGATCTCATGAACGCGCTGTTCTAAATAGTGACTTAAATGTTGTATATTTTGTGTACGTAATCTTTTTTCCCAAGCGCTAAGAGATGCGTCATTAAACTCAATACTGTTTATAAAACTATCTAGATTATTAGATAAATCCATAGGTGCATTATTAGGATAGCGTAATCTTAAAGGAGCCATGAAAGGAATAAGATGATAATGACATAAATAGTCATTTATCATCTTTAATTTTTTATCATTGTCCATGTTGAATCGTTGCGCACTTTGATAGCCCAGTTGTCCTGGCTCTAAAGTAGCACATGCCGGCAGACTATCGACGATGTTCTCAAAAAAACTACGTGTGGCTATCTTTATAGCAGCACGGGCATCACTAATTATATCGTGTTGTTCACCAGCGAAAAAAGCCAGATGCTTTAAATAGGCTCTGAGATCACTAATGGCGTGCAATAGATCATTGATTGACTCGTGTGATAAAGTCGAATGACTCAATCTAATGGATTCAATATAATCAATATTCGCCTGGCACTTGTTTCGTTGATCTTCCGTAGCATAAATCGCAAAAATAACTCGTTGCGCTACATAACTGTTTGCTCCACCCACGTTTAAAGACATCTGAAAATGTCGTACAGGCACTGCCATCACTGCTCTATCTACACTACTTCGCATATTAGTCTCCATTATTTGCACCATACGCTATAGCGGCATATATTGACAGCCACCCTTATTTTTTGTTTTATATCTTATAAATCACGTGCTTGTAATGCTTGAATTAATAATTGTAGTTTAGTTTTCCCCTGAAAGAAATTAATATCCAATTTATATGCGGCATGAACATATCGAGCCCGATGATTAGGCCATGCTTTTAAATCCACATTAAAAGCAATTGCATCAATTTGTAGTGTACTATTTTGTAAGCTCAAGGTCATTTTCAGATGATTTTGGCCAACAATGCGCTGCTCAATCAGCTCAAATACATTATCAAATACAGGTTCTGCAAATTGTTGACCCCATGGCCCTGCCTGATGAATTAATTGCGCCATGTCAATGCTAAATTCATGTTCCGCCAATGGACCATCAGTAAGTAACTCACCCTCACATTCAGACAACGTAAGATGCTTACTGACTTCAGCAATCAACGCACTGCGAAAGTCACCAAGAGCACGTGCATGGATACTTAAGCCTGCAGCCATTGCATGACCACCAAATTTAATAATTAAGCCCGGACTGTCTTTATCAATTGCGGCTAATACATCTCTAATATTTAACCCAGAAACTGAGCGTGCTGACCCTTTTAATTCATTATTATCAACTAGAGCAAAAGCAATAACAGGCCTATGGTAGCGATCTTTTATTCGTCCAGCCAAAATGCCTATGACACCCTGATGCCAGGTTTTATCATGTAAACATAAAGCTATAGGTAAATGATTATTTAGTTCATTATTCAATGATAGTTTGTCTAAAGCTAAAAGCGCTTGCTCTTTCATCTCTGTTTCAATTAATTTGCGCTCTTCGTTTAACTCATTAAGCTGCACTGCATAGGCTTGGGCTTTATTCTTATCGTCTGTAATTAAGCATTCAATACCCAAAGCCATATCATCTAATCGGCCCGCCGCATTGAGTCTAGGAGCAATAGCAAAACCTAAATCTGATTCGCGCAACGTAGCGCGTTGTCTTCCGGCAATATCAATTAGCGCATTAATTCCTTCTCGACACAGACCTTGCCGAATTCTAAGCATCCCTTGATTGACCATAATACGATTATTTTGATCCAAGCCGACCACATCAGCAACAGTCCCCAACGCAACTAAATCAAGATAGCTGGCCATATTAGGTTCAGGAATATCCTGTTCTTTAAACCAATTTTGATTAACTAAATGGCGGCGTAAAGCCAGCATTACATAAAAAATAACACCTACACCCGCAATGGATTTACTCGGGAAATCACATCCCATTTGATTAGGATTAACTAATGCACACGCATTCGGGATCGTATCAGCAGGCAAATGATGATCGGTAATTAATACATCAATGTGTAATTCATTAGCCGTTTCAACGCCATCAAAACTTGCAATGCCATTATCAACCGTAATAATTAAATGAGGATTGCTTTGATGTGCTACTTTTACAATAGCTGGTGTTAATCCATAACCAAATTCAAATCGATTGGGCACTAAATAATCAACCCATGCAGCTCCCATAGCTCGTAGCGCCGTTACTGCCAATGCGGTTGACGTTGCGCCATCTGCATCAAAATCACCAATAATTAAAATGCGCTCTTGATTTCGTAATGCCTGTTCTAATCGCAAACAAGCAGCGTTAATACCTTTTAGACTGTGAAAAGGCAACAGTGTTTGCAATTGCTTATCAAGTTGTGATTCATCGGTAATACCACGTGCGGCGAAAATACGTTTCAACGCTTCGGGAATATTAGGCATGTTCAATAGTTCTTGAGGCAGCTCACGTTGTTTAATGCGCATGAATATATCTTCTCCACAAACGAATAAACCACGGCAGATGCGTTACTGTATACGCCGTGTTATTCCAATACCAATGAGCATTGATTTGTTCTACTTGCTCTACTTGTTTGTTGCTCAAATCACTTATATCATTTAAAAGGAGTACATCACATTCTTTTAATGAATATTCATTTTCTAGCTCTGTTACTTGATTTGAGCATAAGTGAGCTAAAGCCATATATTCAGAGCTAGTGACTATTTTCTTGTTGTTTTGTTTGTCTAAAACGCTACTACTCCAAACCCAAACACCATTAATGGGTGAAAATGAGCTATTAGAGGCAAAATAAAGTTGAATTTCTGTAAGAAACTGTTGCCAATACATCGTCTCGTCTATTTTATTTAGTTCTGACAATAAAGGCTGCCCTAGCATATATTGCGTAGACTTTGCTTGTAATATCGCTTTATGCTCTGTTGATAACAACCAAGTACAGGCATCATGATAATAAAGTGTCATGCCAATAGTTGCTAAATACTCGGCCAACTTATCAAAACAACCACGCAATTGATGTTCATCCATCTCCAGTTCAAAGCCACAAGAAGTAATGAGCACATTGTTGTGCGTGGCACTCCAAACTACAGGGTTAAGAATAACCCAATCCCCTTCAAGCTGATGATAAGCGCATAATAAATCAGCTAAAGGAACATTGTGTTCGCTATAACCTACACTCGCGAGTAAATTAGCGGCAAGGCTACCTTGTGAGAACAATTTTTGTGGATAGCGCGTGTCATCAACATGCGCTGTACTATTAAGAATAATATCTTTCACTTAAAAACCCTACAGTAGACCATCTTTTTTAAATAACGTCTTTAAATTGCGTAATGCTTGACGAATACGATCTTTATTTTCAATCAAACTTAATCGCACATAGGCATCACCTTGTTGGCCAAAACCAATACCAGGCGACACTGCAACGTGCGCTTCTTTTAATAAATGCTTGCTAAACTCAATGGACCCCATCGCTTTATAATGCTCCGGAATAGCAGCCCAAACAAACATGGTCGCTTTAGGGCGTTGTACCGCCCAACCCAATTCATTTAATCCATCACATAAAACATTGCGTCGTCGTTCATAAACAGCACTAATTTCTTTTACATGTTCATCTGAGTCTTCAAGCGCCGTAATTGCCGCAACTTGAATAGGAGTAAAGGTACCGTAATCTAAATAGGATTTAATTCGTGTAAGGGCTGCGACTAACTCCTCATTACCACAAGCAAAGCCAACTCGCCAACCAGGCATGTTATAGGATTTGGACATCGAATAGGTTTCAATAGCAATATCAATAGCACCTGGAACTTGTAAAATTGAAGGTGCTTTATATCCATCAAAAGCAATATCGGCATAGGCTAAATCATGAATAATCCAAATGCCATGTTTTTTTGCCAAATCGACCACTTGTTCAAAAAAAGAATAGTCGACACAATGAGTACTAGGATTGGCAGGAAAATTAAGTACTAGCGCTTTGGGTTTAGGCCAGGTCTGATTAATAGCCTCTTCTATAGCAACTAAAAATTGCTGCTCATCAATTAAAGGAATTTGTTTTACATTCGCACCAGCAATAATAAATCCATAAGTATGAATAGGGTAAGCTGGATCAGGCACTAAAATGGTATCTCCTGGGCCACTAATTGCTAAAGCCAAATGAGCTAATCCCTCTTTAGAGCCCATAGTGGTTAATACTTGCGTCTCGCTATTCAACGCAACATTATAATGTCGCTTATACCACGAGGCCATAGCTTGTCTTAAACGAGGGATTCCTTTAGACATAGAATAACGATGAGTATCAGGCCGTTGTGCCGCCTCAATGAGCTTATCTACTATATGAGAGGGTGTGGGTCTATCTGGATTGCCCATACCAAAATCAATAATATCTTCCCCTCGCGCCCGCGCTTCACTTTTTAATTGCGATAACGTATTAAAAACATAAGGGGGTAATCTATCGATGCGGGGAAATTGACTCATAATTTTTACCTCTGTGATATACTCATCGCTACTATAACTTAATGAGTTTTGAAGCGCCATGCATATTAGTTTAGAAACGCCCGAACATCATACTATTCAAGCGTACAGCGAAAAACAAATCCAAATTAATTCGATTAGCTACGACCATAGTCTAATTGTTTCTCGCCAAGAAATCATTACGGATATTGAAATTCGTCATATTAAGGAACTAGATGAATCGTATCTAGCCCTACTTTTAAAACACCAACCGGAATTAATAATTATTGGCCATCCCGATAAAAGCGTATTTCCACCACTAGAGCTAATTGCCCGTTTATCGCAACAGCGCATTGGCATAGAGTTTATGTCAATAGGCGCGGCTTGCCGCACCTATAATGTATTACTTGGTGAAGAACGCATTGTAACTTTAGGAATTATTTTATAATAATGAATTCATTCAAGCAGTATATTAAATACCGCTTGAAATGAATATTCAACTATAAGACTATTCTAATCTTAATCAGCCCCTTACTTTTTTGCTTCTTTTATGGGTTAGCAATTGAAATTTTGAGCAACAATAGGTAGACTTATTTTTTACTATCTTGAGCATGTTATGTCACAAACACTAACCGATATGCCGTCAAAAAGCACCGATACGAGCTCTTCTTTTCATTTTTTTAATGCAAATATTCGCATTGCATCAACACAATGGTCATTAAGAGGTTCTTTTATTCTAGATATCGCATCTCACTTAGCGCAATTAAGTATTGTCATGGGATTAGCTCTTGCTATAGGCATGCCACTATTCGCCGCAGTAGTTGTGAGCGTGATGATTGTACCTACATTATTTCAATCAATCGTTTTATTGAGCGGCATAATAAACGATTTTTTTTACTCTTTAGCGTCAAATGAAGGTACAACAACCAATCAGCTAATAATATAAAAGATGGCGATCATCTATTAGACATTGAAGGAGAGTTACTAGAGCTTTCGTTTTTTTGCACTAGATACCTACGATCCCATTCATTGAAAGAAGTAAACCTATTTTTGAATACTTCTGTCATTGAGCCAGTTGCAGGATAGATTGTATGGGGAGTGCTATAGAACCAAAAGCGGCGGAAAGAGTCCTTCTTAGCGGGTACGATTGCAATCGTACTTATTTCTTCTACGCTTTTTATATTACTAGAAGGGCACTTAGAAAATGTACTATATTTATGTGAAGTTTTTTGGGAACCGGTGATTTTAAAATCATGCGGTGGCTCAATTTTAAAATATTTATTAAGATGCGAAGCAATTATATCCAAGTTAAACCAAAAATGGAGTGTTTCTATTGGTTCTTGGTTCATTTGTAACGTACACATTATAGCCATGTGATTACGATTTGGGGGCGCATCGCCTAAATAAAATAATTCTGCAAAAATCTTACGACAAAGATCTTCGTTATATTTAGCGTTGTAATGTTGAATCTTAAACGTCACAATTTCTAAAAAAATCTCTTCCAGGCTGTAATTTTTATCATATTGAGCAGCATGTAAAGCATATTTAACAAGCTTGTCTAAGCTGCGAGATAAAAGCAAAAACCACTGCTCAGCCTCAGCTATATTTAATTCTCTATTTTCTTGTCTTGGTATTATATAACCTTTTTTCGACGCACCGTGCTTATACACAGTGCGTGAGTGAGTGATCATTACTATACATCAATTTTTCCTCGGCATCTTGTTTGTTTATATTCAAAGCATCAAAAATAGTTTATCCAGGCAAAGACGCAATAAATTGAGATACTTCTTGCGGTGTTAACTCATGGCTTTTACCACGTACCAAATAACGAGGCATAGATAAAGAGCCGTAACGAACACGAATTAAGCGACTGACTTCCACCCCTTGAGATTCCCATAACCTTCGTACTTCTCTGTTTCGACCTTCATTTAAAACAACATGATACCAAGAGTTGGCCCCTTCTCCGCCACGATAATCAAGACGGGTAAATTTTGCTTTACCGTCTTCAAGTTCTACACCACGTTTTAACTGGTTAATATGTTCTTGACTGACTTGCCCATGCACTCGAACAGCATACTCTCGTTCTAATTGGTATTTAGGATGCATTAAACGATTGGCTAACTCACCATCATTAGTAAATAACAATAAGCCCGAAGTGTTTACATCTAAGCGCCCTACCTGCACCCAACGACCTTGTTTTAAATGGGGAAGATTATCAAATACTGTTTTATCAAATTTAGGATCATGACGACTAGAAATTTCTCCAACCGGTTTGTGATACATTAAGATGCGCGTATTTTGCTTTTCTTTTAAAGGATTAACAATAAACTTGCCTTTTACGCTAATTTTATCATGAGGTCCGGCACTATCGCCTAATTTTACAGTCGTGCCATTGACTTGAATCCAACCATTTTCAATCCAACGCTCCATTTCACGGCGCGATCCAAGACCGGCTTGGCTTAATATTTTTTGTAATCGTTCATTGCTCATTTAGTAACACACTCTATATTGGATGAATCAGCCAACTCTTTTAGCTCAGGGATGGTTGGTAACTCATGTAAATATTGTAAATTAAAATAATTTAAAAACCCTTTGGTAGTGACATACACGGCAGGTTTTCCGGGAACATCTTTATGACCTGCAACACGAATCCACTCTCGCTCTATTAATGTTCTAATAATAGTGCTGGCAACACCTACTCCTCTTATTTCTTCAATATCACCACGTGTAACAGGCTGTTTATACGCAATAACCGCTAATGTTTCCAAAAGCGCACGCGAATATTTTGCTGGTTTTTCTATTTGTAATCGAGAAACCCAATTACTGTATTGTGCTTTTGTTTGTAACTGATAGCCACTTGCAACTTCAATAAGCTCCATCGCGCGAGTTGCATACTCCGTTTGCAAAGTGTGTATTATATCACGAATTTGAGCTAAAGAAGGTTTTTGCCATTCATCAAATACAGCAATTATTTTATCCAAGCTCAGCGGCTCATTATGTGCAAGTAATAACGCTTCAATAATATTTTTTAATTCCGCATGTTCCATTTAAGGTGCCTGTAAATGTATTGGTGAAAAGGCCTGCGTTTGCGTAATCATTAATAATGATTGACGGGCTAATTCTAAAATGGCCAATAAACTCACAACTAACCCCATACGCCCTTCTTTATGATCATACAACGTAGTAAATGCCAATACACGATGGTATTGTAATTGAGTTAAAACATAATTCATGCGCTCTCGCACAGATAATAACTCACGCTCAATTTGATGATCCGCTCCTTGCTCTTCTTTTAAAGCCAACGAAAAAAAAGTGTTAACTAATTCATTTAAGGATACGTCAGGATGTACTTTAATGACTTCCAACTCATCTGGCATCACATATATAGAGAAGTGATCGCGCTCTTGCCGAGGTAGCGCATCTAATAATTGTGCGGCTTCCTTTATTTGTTCATATGCTTGTAAACGTCGTACCAAAGCCATTCGCGGATCTTCATCAATCTCTTCCTCATTGGGTGTCAAAGGAAGTAATAATCGTGATTTTATTTCAGCAAGCATTGCGGCCATTAATAAATAGTCCGCAGCCAACTCCATCCGGCGCTCTTCCATTAACTGAATATAGTGTAAATATTGCCGTGTAATACTGAGCATAGGAATATTTAAAATATCAATGTTTTGTTTACGAATAAGATATAACAATAAATCCAGTGGGCCACTAAAAGAATCAAGTAATACCTCTAAAGCATCGGGTGGAATAAACAGATCATCTGGGATCTGAGTCACTGTTTTTCCATCTACAATCGCTCTAAACTCCGGCAGTACCTGAGTATCGCTCATTAATAATTTAATCCCATCACATCTCTAACTACATTTAGGGTTTTATTGGCTTCTTCACGAGCCGCCTCACTCCCCTCAGCAACAATACGTTTTACCGAGCCTAAATCGTCTTCATAGTCAGTGATAGCACGTTGAATGGGTTGTAATTCTTTATTAATTGCATCAATGATAGGACGTTTACAATCCACACACCCTATGCCTGCTGTTTTGCATCCTTGCTGTACCCAATTTTTGACTTCAGTATTCGAGTACACCTTATGAAACTGCCATACAGGGCATTTTTCAGGCTCACCTGGGTCTGTGCGTTTTACTCGCGCCGGATCAGTGGGCATTGTTAATATTTTCTTTTCAACGTGCTTTGGTTCTTCGCGAAGCATAATCGTATTGCCATACGATTTAGACATTTTTTGCCCATCAGTGCCCGGCATTTTTGATGTTTTAGTTAATAGGGCATGGGGTTCTGGTAAAATGATTTTACCACTTCCATCAAGATAGCCTAATAAACGCTCTTTATCACCAATGGATAAATTCGATTGCTCTTCTAATAATGCTTGGGCTGTTTTGATGGAATCATGTATTCCCTCTTCTTGATATTGTCGGCGTAACTCGCTATACATTTTGCCATTTTTCTTGCCCATCTTTTTTATGGCATCCAGTGCCAACTCTTCAAAGTTCGCTTCCTTGCCATAAATATGATTAAAACGACGCGCCACTTCACGAGTTAATTCGATGTGAGCTACTTGATCTTCCCCCACCGGCACATAATCCGCATGATAGAGTAATACATCAGCACTTTGTAATAAGGGGTAGCCTAAAAATCCGTAGGTAGCTAAATCTTTTTCTTTTAGTTTTTCTTGCTGATCTTTGTAGGTCGGCACACGCTCTAACCAACCAAGAGGAGTTATCATCGATAACAAAAGATGTAATTCCGCATGCTCAGGAACCCATGATTGAATGAATATTTTAGATAAACCTGGATTTACCCCACAGGCTAACCAATCAATAACCATATCCCACAGATGCTGCTTAATAAAATCGGTTTGCTCGTATTGAGTCGTAAGACCATGCCAATCCGCGGCAAAGAAGAAACAGTCGTATTGATGTTGCAGCTTAACCCAATTTTGTAATACTCCATGATAGTGACCTAAGTGCAATCTACCACTCACTCGCATTCCAGAAACCACGCGTTTATTGGAATTAAATAATGCTGCTGACATCAATATCCTCTTTGTTAATTAATAAATTTTTATCTAAATGGCTCAGGATCGCCTTTGCCTTCACGTATAATGACTGGATAGTCACCGGTTAAATCAATAACGGTGGTTGGCTCATGCCCACAATTACCCCCATCAATAATCAAATCCGTATGAGAACCTAATAAATCTTTTATCGATTCAGGCTCTCCTAACGGGGCTTGGGCGCCAGGAAGAATTAAGGTTGTGCTCATCAACGGTGCTTCTAAGCATTCAAGCAACGACAGGGTAATATTATTATCAGGGACTCTAAGACCTAGTGTTTTTCTTTTGGGATGAAGCATTAAACGAGGCACTTCATGCGTGGCATTTAAAATAAAAGTGTAAGAGCCTGGCGTAAATGCTTTTAATAAACGAAATATCGAGTTAGAAACGCGCGCATAAGTTGCCAATTGAGATAAATCACTACAGACCAAAGTCATGTTATGATCTTTACTCAATTGTCTTAAACGTCTAATCCGTTCTAACGCACTTTTATTACCTAGTTTACATCCAAAAGCGTACCCTGAATCCGTAGGATATACAATCAATCCACCTTCTTCGATAATAGTAACCGCTTTGCGTAATAAACGTGCTTGCGGATTATCAGGATGTAACGCAAAAAACTGACTCATAGAAGTCCCCTGTCAAATAGTCCAATTATGCCAAATGGGTGTACAATTTATAGGTAGTTGCTGCTGACGTCCAAGAGGAATACGCGATCCCTTGTCGTTATGAAAATCAGACCCTGATGAAGCAAGTAAATTAAATCGTGCTGCCGTACCGGCCATTTCTTTAATTTGAGTCATTGTCATCTCACCCGAAACCACTTCAATACCAGCACCACCTGCTTCTTTAAAAACATTTATTAACTCATGCAACTTTGTACGCGTCAATCCATATTTCAATGGATGCGCAATCACAGCCTGACCTTGAGCTTGATTGATGCTCGTTACGGCATCTTCAAGCCGGACCCACGGCGTGGCAACATAAGCAGGACGACCTCGAGCCAAAAACTGCCTAAACGCCGCTTGCATATCGCGCGCTCTTCCTTCTTGTACTAATAATTGAGCAAAATGAGGTCGAGCAACATGCTGATGCCCTGCAATAAGGCATGCTTTTTGATACGCATCACTAACCCCTTTTTCTTCTAATGCACTACCTATTGTTTGCGCACGAGTAACCCGACTCAAACGTTGCGAATCAATTAATTGTGCCATTTGATCTGCATTATTTATCTGATAGCCCAGGATATGAAGATCATACTTTTTCCAACGAACGCTTAATTCAATACCATTAATAATAGTAATAGGCTGATTCACTGCAGCCTGAAGCAGTCGCTCATAACCGTCCATTGTGTCGTGATCGGTTAAGGATAAACAGCTAATCTTGTGTTCTATTGCTCGTTGTATCAACTCTTCGGGAGATAATGCGCCGTCGGAAAAAGTACTGTGGCAATGCAAATCTATCATACGCGGATAAAGTCCTTTGATAATTTTTAAATTATATCATGTATACTGCATGTAACTAAATAAAAATATAGCATCGAAGATTAATCACATAGGCGTTTTAGTTTTAGATTCTGTACATACCATGCATAAAGCACGATATGTAGAGAAAAAAGCGCAACATCTTTATGCGTTTTGTATCGCATCAACATATGACTTGCTATACATTATTTAGAGTGGTTGGCAAATCACTTAATTCTTCTTCATCAAGTAATTCCTCCGTTTGCTCATGAGCTATTGGCGAGAGCATTCTTTTTAACTCGTTCATATTTTGAATTTTTTGATTTTCTAACGCCGGAATAATGAAACTAACGAGTACAGGAGTGAAAATAATCGCCAAGCCTAATGCGGTATTTACCGATTCATTTTCTTCACTTATAAAATCTTTCACTGCAAAAACTGCCACACATAAATTAGCGATTAAGGGGGTATAAAAAGTTGCTTGAGAATAAAAAGTAATATTTTTCCTTAATTGATTTTCCTCTTCAATCATCGTGTGCCCTCGTTCAGCCTCACCTTTAGACTGAAAAAGTCCATGATGTGACGGAGCGGTCGATCTTTTGTTAGTAGATAAAAATTCTTGACCTAAATCATAAGAAAAAAAAGCATTCCATGTCATATTTAATCCTTTATTTATTAGTTACTCACTTAACCCTAGCAGAGAACGCGCTATCATCAAGTTATGAGCTATACTTTTTAAAAGGATTTTATTAAGCGAGAAATCATGACGACAGTAGCTGAAATACTAGTAGAAACATTAGTCCAATCAGGAGTTAAAAGAATCTACGGTATAGTAGGTGACTCTCTGAACGGCATTACCAATACCTTACAAAAAAATAAAGCAATAGATTGGGTGCATGTGCGCCACGAAGAAGCCGCAGCGTTTGCTGCAGGTGCTGAAGCACAATTGAGTGGTGAATTAAGTGTATGTGCGGGCAGTTGTGGCCCTGGTAATCTACATTTGATTAATGGCTTATATGACGCACATCGAAGTGCTGCTCCTGTTCTTGCCATTGCCGCACAAATCCCTAGTGCAGAAATTGGCACCGATTATTTCCAGGAAACAAACCCCAAGCATTTATTTAAAGAATGTTCTTGTTTTTGTGAAGTCGTAGAAACCGCAGAGCAAATGCCACGCTTGTTAGAAATAGCCATACAAACCGCAAAAACAAAATCAGGAGTTGCCGTACTTATTCTCTCAGGAGATATTGGGTTTGAAACTATACCTAATTTAGTTCCTCCTAAAGCGTGGTCTTACGTGCCACCAGAGATAACACCACCGATGTCCGTGTTGAAGGAAATAGCCACATTATTAAATTCAACATCAAAAGTTACCTTATTTTGCGGTATTGGGGCAGCAAAAGCACACGAACCCTTAATGAAACTTAGCGCCTTATTACAATCACCCATTGTCCATACGTTACGTGGCAAACCGTTTATAGAACCTAACAATCCTTATGATGTTGGGATGACTGGATTTATAGGCTTTTCTTCAGGCTATTATGCCATGGAAAGTTGTGACGTATTATTAATTTTAGGTGCTAGCTTTCCGTATCGACAGTTTTACCCAACGAAAGCACAAATCATCCAAATTGATGTTCGTGGTGAACAGTTAGGGAAAAAAACGCCTATTACCTTAGGTGCAATGGGAGACATTAGCACTACTATAAATGCGTTATTACCTCTTATAAACGTAAAAACAGACTCATCGCATCTGCAAACAGCACAAGAGCACTATATAAAAACCAGGAAAAAATTAGATAAATATGCCGTTGCAGCAGCGGATGAAACACCTTTGCATCCTCAATATGTTGCAGCGTCTATAGATAAAAAAGCGAATCACGACACGCTATTTTCTGTTGATGTAGGCACGCCAACCATTTGGGCTGCTCGCTACTTAAAAATGAACGGCTTAAGGCGTCTTTTAGGCTCATTTAATCATGGCTCCATGGCCAATGCACTATCGCAAGCCTTAGGTGCACAAGCAGCTTTTCCTGATAGACAAGTAATTGCTCTTTGTGGCGATGGTGGTCTTTCCATGCTTATGGGAGAGTTACTTACTCTCGTACAACATCAACTACCGGTAAAAGTCATTGTATTTAACAATGGTGCTTTAGGATTTGTTGAAATGGAAATGCACACTGCTGGTATGTTAGATTATGGGACAAACTTAACTAATCCAAACTTTGCTTTACTGGCTCAATCTATAGGCATACTAGGCGTACGCGTGGATAGTGCAAGCCTTTTAGATGAGGCACTAGATATGGCACTAAATCATAATGGTCCTGCCTTAATCGATATATCAGTTAATAGAAATGAACTCATGATGCCCCCCAGCATTGAATTGAATCAAATTAAAGGGTTTAGTTTGTATATGATGAAGGCTATTTTAAATGGCGAAGGAAAAACCATTTTAGATTTGATTAAATCAAATCTATGGCATTCGGAATAAAATTGATATGTAACTAACGCTCAGGGCAATCACATTTAAATGCAAACAAATAAACCTAGTCACTCATATTACCAACCAAACTGGATAGTCTTAACGGCAAGCGCATGCATCAACCGATGCAACGTACCGCTATAGGCCTGTTTTCCACAGACAAGCGTACCACCCCCTAAACCATTCAAGCCTCTCCAAAGAGAGCAGCAAATTAATAGACCAGGCTAAGCAACACGAAGCCATTACACTGTTTACGGAATAGATATTCTTTTTTTTGAGCGCCATATTTAAAACAATATGTGATATAATTAGACGGCAAAGAATAAACAATTGGAAACCTGACAATGCGAGTCGAAAATAATGTATTACTTCGTGTAGAGCCGTATGAAATTGCTGATGGCACATTTCTAGTTCCAGATGGCATGACCTCAATTGGTGACAATGCATTTTGGGACTGCTGGGGCTTAACCAGCATCACCCTGCCAGACGGCATGACCTCAATTGGTGATTACGCATTTAGGGGCTGCAGCGGCTTAACCAGCATCACCCTGCCAAACGGCATGACCTCAATTGGTAATAGCGCATTTTTGAACTGCAGCCGCTTAACCAGCATCACCCTGCCAAACGGCATGACCTCAATTGGTAATAGCGCATT
>CAZSAO010000030.1:0-28568 GCA_964605275.1 uncultured Legionella sp. | reverse complement strand
ATTGTATTTGAGTGAGGAAACAACATTATATACGCGAGAGAATAGTGATGATGCGTCACAATTTTCTTTATGGGTGGGTAGTGAGCAAGATGCGAAAGGGATTATTCGTTATATTGATCCTTCTGCTTGGAAAGAGATGATGCGTTATAAAGCACAATTTAATCAGGGCATATCTCAAGATTATTTTTCTATAAGTAATTCCTCTTATGCACAAAACAATTTACCCGCGGGTTTTTTTATTCAGTATTTGAATGATCAACAAGTATTATGTTTTGATGCAAAGAAAAAACTAGAGCAGCGAGAACATAATCCATTTGCGATAAAGGTGGTTGCTCCTCGTAGCTCTGCTGAATTAGAAAAAATAACAGAAGAACTGGGTGAGAACGCAGATGTAGAATTGCAGCAGGCTATAATATCTACATTAGAAACGGCATTTGGTTCCACACAGGCAAATATTTGGGAGACACAAGTATTAAAGCGCGCAGCTAATCCATTAGACTGTTTGAATTTTGACGAAATAAATGCTCTCAGTGCTAGTGTTACTGCGCTTAAAGATGCTCCTAGCGAAGCTAAAATATGGTGGGCATTAGTTGAAGCTCATGGTGAATCTACTCAATTGATGCGTTATTCTGATTTATGGGATGCTTTTTCCACGTTATTAAAATATAGCCAAGAACATCATATTGAGTTAAATGCAGAGCAACTTATTGATTTTCTAAAGGAGAAGCGACCCATTCATGGTGCAGTGTTTCTTGGACGATTATATGCCACGCTAAAAGAAGCTGAGGCTCACCCTGAAACACTGCGCATTCAACAAACTATTGTTGATAATATAAATAATATTGATTGGAAACATAATGGGTTTTATTATGCCGCGGTTCATACTCCCCCTAAACAGCATTATCATTATTGGCATAAAGATCTTAATTTGACTGGTTTTGAATCAACGGCGGAACCAATAAAAGTTAAGTTTAATGCCCCGGCATACCTGGCTGATTGGCCTGTTGAATTAAAGGTCACCGCTCCTTTGGAGCATGCGTCGCGGTTTGCTGCTAGTCTAATGAATTTGTCTTTAAGTCAATTTAATGGCTGGCATCAGGTATTAGTTCAAGCACTTCCCTCTGAAGGTAACGTTAAAAGTGACGCTATTGCTATTTATCTTCGGACGTTAACTGCTTGTGCGGCAATTGGAGTTGATTTGCCTGAACAGATTAAACCGAATAAAGCAATTCTTACTAATCCAGACAAAATAGCCTTATTAAAAAAAATAAATATTTGCCTTGATTTAGCGGATTCTGGATATGGGCAAGCGTTAGAAAAAAATCAGTTTCAGATGCGTCATGAAGATATAGATATTTTTCTCGAGTTGGTATTAGAGATGAAAGCAAAAGGAACTGAGAAAACTAATGAGGAATTGGACGATAAATTGGGTAATATTGATTGGCTTAACGCATGTGGTCGGGCATTGCGTTCTTTTAAAACGCAAGATCCTTCCATAAGTGAATTTGCTAAAAAAGAACGTTTAAAAGCTATTTTTGAGCATTCGTTGAACTCTAGTTTATTATATTATTATCCCTGGGTTGATTTAAAAGATCCAAACAATAAAAATAAATTAGATTTAATTAAATTTACACCAAGATTTACTCAACTCTCTATAGGAGAGAAATGTGTAGTTAATATATGTAAGAATATTAACTTTGAGCAGTCAAAGGGAGTGCCTTCTTTGCTTGTTCTTGAGAGTTATAAGAATGCCGTTAATCAAATAGGATCAGATAAAACAAAAACACCTAATGAACAGCTCAAATTGGTGAATGAGGCTACAACTTCTTTACTACATGAGTTAAGCAAGGGAGAATGTAGAACGCATGCTAATGGATTTCATAAAGTTTCAGATGATGAACTTCCTCTAATTAGTAATAAAATAGCTCAAATTTTTCGTAAAGAGTTTTCTGAGGAAAATAATATTTTATGTTTAGATTTTATAAAGAACAATCTTGGTTTTAGTGATGCGTATAGTGCGGTGAACTCTCCAGTATTAGAGAAATTATTAGAGCTTTTTGATCAGATAAATAATAAAAAAGAATATAATGATTTAGCTCGTGTTTTAAATTTTCTTACTAAAAAAGCAGATGAATATAAAGAAGATGAGAAGTTTTTTTCACTTGATATGCTTGTTTTTTGGATTGAGATGTTTAATCAAAACAAAGCGTGCGATTCTTCTCGTTCTTTTCCTCTAGAAATGTTTGATGCTGTTTTAAATAGGCAGGATTCTGCCGGTAGATTATTTAACAGTTTAAATAATCTACAAATGGGCCCTACTCTGTCAGACCAACAAACGTCCGCCAGCATAAATAATTCGGTTAGTTTGTCTAATATACAAAGAGGGTATGCGTTAAAGTGTGATTTGAGTAATGTGGATAGTGATATCTTTACTAAGATACGTACTAACTTAAAGAGAAACAACATTTGTACAGATTCTGAGGTAGAGCAGTTTATTGAGATGTTTTCAAGGAATGGTCTTTATGCTTTCGACGAATGGAAATGGAGAAGTATTCGTCTTATTGCCGTAGATATTACTGAAAATCGGTCAGAAAAATTTCAAAAATTATGGCATCAGACTAAAATAGATTTAATAAATTATATTGGTCATAGTAATAATATAGTAAGCAAAGCAGAGGATGACCCTTATCAGGCTATTTTGCGAACATCTGATTTTCTGAGTAATTTGGACATCAATGAAAAAAATAGAGTACGTTGTATTGCAGTTATTTTAATGAATGTGCAAAAACAAAGTAATAATATTGATACAGCACAATTTAAACAGATTAAAGAAATATTTTCTTCTTGGACTCTTGACGACTTAGAGACGTTAGCCTTTTATTATGCTGAGCATAATTTTGTACCTACGGGAGAAAAACTTCTTTCTCTTATTCAGAGTAATAGGATTAATAATTTCTCATTATTAATAGATCAATTTAGAAAGGAACAAAAAAATACTCTTTTAGCCAAAAAAGAGCTCTTATCTAATGAAGAGAGCATCGATAACAGTGATTTTAACCGTGTATTTAGAGGATTTAAATTAAAAAATAATGGTACTTTAAATGAGACTGAGTCATCAGCTTTATTGAGTGCATTTAAGCAAATTAATGGCATGAGAGAAGAGGTAGAAAAAATATCTGACGTTCAGTTAACAAATCGGCTCCGTGAAGAGAACAGTGATCCTGTCTTGAAACTTGCCTATATGCGAGAAATTTATTTTCGTGAAACAGGTAAATGGGCTAAAAACACACAAATGTTATCATTGATTTATTCAGCACAGCATAATGATGAGAGCATGATAACTCAGCTTAAAACAGGCGAGGGGAAAAGTTTGCTGAGCGTGATACGCGTAGGTTATCTTGCGCTCATGGGGAAAGATGTTGATATTTTTAGTTCAAAAGAAAGTCTTTCTGAGCGTGATTTTGAAGAAGCAAAGCCTGTCTTAGCCGCCATGGGGATTGCTTGTGGTTACGGTATGGGATTTACTGAACGTAAGCCATTAAAAACAGATAAAATAGGTACGGTAAATTATACGACCATTGGTAATCATAGTTTGTTATTGGCCAAAGAAGTGTGGAATGCACAAAATAAAGAAGAAAGCGCTATTCTTAACTTTCAAAACCGTGTTGCTTATGTGGATGAAATAGATCATATACTTAATGAAGAAAATACCCAGTTTAACTATGCTGGTACTGATAATAATGGTGCTGTTAATTTAGATGCTTGGGCATATACTGCAGTATGTAATTATTATAATGATAATAAAAATAATTATAGTAATTTGAATGAAATATTAGGCAGCGCATTAGAGCCGTTATTAAGTTATATTTTAACCCAAAGTGATAAGGCGCCACAAGAAAGCCCTTTTCTACAGCTTTATTTAACTAAAAATATCGCTGACTTAGAAAAACAAATGATACTTATGTTAAAAGCCAGCCAAGCTGCGTACGTTTTGGAGCAAGATAAAGATTTTGCGGTGGCAGAAAAGGAAAAAGTTATTCGCTATGTTGGGCAGCCTGATGAGCGCGTGACTATACGTGTTGCTCAAGTAGTAATTGATAATCAAATCATTGAAAACTCTTCTTATAGTGAGCTGGTGCAACAAATGTTGCATACGCGCTTAAATATTGAGGCAAAAAAACAAGGTCAGGCACAAAACTTTGACATCGAGCCTCTGTCGCGTGTTGCTTTATCATTAAACGTACCTTATATGTTAAAAAACTGTTATGAAAAAGTAGAGGGATGTACTGGTACGGCAGGAAATAAAGAGGAAGTCAAAAAATATGCTGAAGAATATAGTATTAGTCGTGTAATAAAAATTCCTTCCCATCGACAAAGTAAAAGTACTTATCTACCTCCCCAATACTGTAAGAATGAAGATGCAAAAATTGATATGCTCATAACGCGCATTGTTAATCATCGTAACCAACCTTTATTGATTACTTGTGAGGATGATGTAGCAGTTAAAGCCTATTGTCAAAAAATCAATGCGGTATTAAAAGAAAAACACCCAGGCATTTATGATGAGTTAGTTAAGAGTCAATTATTGATTGCCGATACTAATGATTCAAATGCAACGGAGCATGAGGTTTTAAGTAGAGCGGGCAAAGCTGGGGCAGTTGTTTTTACTTCTCGGATGGGGAGAGGAACGGATATAAAAGTAGAATCAGAGAAAGGCCTATATCAAATAGGGTTTGATGATTTAGTTAATACGCGGATTCGAAAACAACAACAAGGGCGGCAAGGACGAAATGGGGCCGCTGGGATGTGCGAGGAGCTGGTTAATTTTGAGAAAATCAGTGCTAGGACGGAAGAAGATGCGCAATTTAGTGCTATTTATCAAGAAGAAAAGGAGCATTTGGCAGCTAAATTGACTAAACATACAGATAAAGGTTCGTCTAAAGCTATTTGGGTTAAAATGTCTAATGATGAGATATTAAAAGAACAGTATCTGATAACTAGGACTGTACGTCGATATTATAATGAATTACAAAATACAGCGAGAAATGAAATACGCCAAAAAGATGCTTTAGTGGCTGTTCTTTCCGGAAAAATAATGCATGGTTTAGCAAACGAATCTGATATAAATGTAAAAGAAACTTTAAAAGTCGCCTGGATAGATTGTCTTTCTGAGATAAATAATACGTGGAATGATGCGAGTAAATCATCTAATAGTTATCAGACTTTTCAAGCTAAAGTAATTTTAATTTGGGAGGATTTTTGTGAAAACAACCCCATGCTAAATAAATCTATTGAATTTGATAGTGCTATTCCGTCACATACAGACGGTCCTCCTCATTCTCGTGAGGAAGAGACAGAGCGTACTTTTGATGGACAATTAAAAGGACTATTAAATCAATTAAATACTCTTTTAGATAAAGATTTTATAGCGCAAATTAAGCAATTAGATAACAATCCTTCATTGAGGCAATTGGTAGAACCTGTTGGTGACATAAAAGAAGCAATTAATAATTCTTTTATGTTATATATGGCCCAAAGATATATGAGTGAGCCTGACCCTTTCGCTATTAATAATTATATAGTCATAGAAAGTAAGAATGATAAATTATTTTCACTATATAATGAGTTACGATCATATGATGAGAAAGAAGAATTTTTACATGCTAATATTGCAACTAAGAAATCCGTCAATACATGGATAACTACGGTTTTGCCTGGCATTAAAGACACAATGGATTCTCATGCTAAACATGAGCAAGAAACACAAGATGCAGTTACACCATCTAAAGTTGATACTTCGACTTTTGAATTCATTGCAGACTTAAAAAGTCCTAATGAAAAAGAATATTTAAATGAATCTATTTCTGTTGATACTTCTTCTCAAAAATTATTTGCTCAACAAACTCTCATTGATCTTGATAATTTAATTGGGGATGAATTTTTAATGAAAATAAAAAACTCAGGTAATAGTGTTTTTTTTGTAGATGAATCAGGAGATCTTACTGCAAAAATTAACAATCGTTATAAGTTGTATATGGCAAAATGTTTTGTAGAGTCCAACAAACTTGAGCTTTCGTCTAGTAATGTATGTCACTGGAACATAAATGACAACAAAGAAATATTTGCTATTCATTTAGCTGTAGAAAACTCGGGGTATGAGTTAGTGGAAAAAGATATGGATAGATTCTCTAGAAGAAGTGATTGGTATAATAATTCTATAGAATCATTGAAAAATCTTAAAAATACTTTACGTCCTTATACTGAATATACGCAAGAATTAAATGATATTTTAACACAGCTTAATAAGTTAATTGGTCAAGATTTTTTAGATAAGATTAAAAAAGTTAAAGAAAGTAATCTCTTATTACAAGAGCCTTCAGGGCGGGATATAATAGAGATGATTAATCATCGTGTGAAACTTTATATACTCAAAAACTTTACTGAATCATCAGATAAGGCAGGTAAAACAGCTAAATTTTCTGATACTATAATACATGAAGATATTAAGAATATTTTAAGTAAAATAGAGAAAATAGATAATGAGGTTGCTCATAAAATTAATTTTCATGCTAATATTTTAGAACTCGCGATAAGTAATTTGCCAAGGCGTGTATCTTGGGCAAACGAATCAGAAGAAACCTTGGCCTCAATTAAAAGTCAACTTTTAGCAATCAGTTTAGAAGAAGCAAAAGGGAATGTTAAATCCTCTATTTGTAATGAGTTTCGAAAGTCCTTACAACAAGGGCGAAATGATAGGAGTGATGAACTTACTTATTCAACGAATTTGAAATTGTAAAATAGTTCTATAGGCAAAAAGTACTATTCTTTAAGTAGGGTGTTATTACATCTGTCATTCCGTACCTGGATTCTGAATTTTGTTGTTCCCTTCGCTCGTTAAGCTTGAGTAAAAGCGAATAAATTATATTATACTATATGTGTAAATTGTTTCCATTAAGGAATCCAATGAGACTTTCGTGGCTTGAGTTATTAGAAGAATTGTCTATTAGATTAAAAGAAAATAATGTTCAGACTCTAAATCCATTATTAGAAAATGTAAAGGCTTTAACGAACTCATATAGCATAAAGCCTATAATCTCGGAACATATTAGTTCTTCTATAAATCAATTATTTCAATTAATGAATTCACCGAGTATAAATTCGAAAATAGAAGAGAAATTACATGAGCTAGAACAATATGTAAAAGAAGTGGTTACGTCCGAAGTAGAGCCACTAATGCTCGCATAAACCTGGTATATAATGAAAATGGAGGCTTTAGGGTACAACATTAGCGGAAAGGGGCAGTGTTATGGTTTTTCTCAGATGGCAGCCCAAGCATTTTTGGCTAATGATATGGAAACATTTAATCAGCGTTTGCAGATAATTCATAATATGCTTGTAGATGAATTTGAAAATGACTTTTTGGTTTATAGAGAAAAAGTTGAGCTTGCGATTGCAAATAGTACTATCGTGGATATCCTTGCTTTTTTTGATGGTATTGCTTTAAATAATCGTCCTTATATTTATTTTCATGACGATAATTTTCACCCGATAGCAAAAAAACAAAACGTTGATAAAACCATGCCCTTTACTATGCCAGTCCTATTAGAGTCAACGAAAAGCTCACTCTCAATTGTGGGCAGACTAATAGGGGCTTATGATAGAGAAAATTTGCAGCAATATTTTGATTTACTTAAAGAGCACTTAGGTGATAATTCATTTACATTAAACTTAATCGCGATGAATCATTCTATTACTTTAGGTTATAATGCTGAAAAAGGAAGGTGATTATTAGTTGATCCTAATCGATTACCCGGTGAAGAATATGTTCGATCGAATCATTTAGTTAATGCTGTTTTTAATAGCTTTACTCCGCAGCCATTTATTGTAATGGGCACGCAAATTATGACCACAGCGAAGCAAGCACTACAAATGGATTCTCAATTTGAACTTTTACATCGAGATAAGACATGGAATACGCTGCATTCAAGGGAGGAACAAGATTTATTGCATTACACTCCCCTAACTTTATACAATACATTGTATGAGAGCTCAGCTGACATCCCATGGACGAATGAAGACATATTAATTCGCCTGCTTGCAACAAAAGATAATGCGCTTATTATGCAATGGGTTAATAAGAAGGGTATAGAGGTACTAGGAACGCTAGCAGATCCAATAATAATTGAGCTTTTACTAAAGAACGAAAATAGGTTATTACAAAACTTCACGATTGAAGAAAAAACACAGCTAGTGGAGCACAACGCTATCTGGCTCCTAAGTTTGCCTACACAAGAGAAAAGCTATCTTTTTGCTAAGTTACCCCGTCAAATGCAAAAAAGCTATTTAGAAAAAAGTCGTGAGTTATCTATGATATCTTTCATACCGTTAGAACAGGATAGGTTATCCATTTTCCTTGAATTGTCCATTTTTTTAAAAAATGAATATTTAGATATGCTTTCGCAGGAAGAACAAAAAAACTTATTACAACAACTTAGCTTTGAGCAAAGAAACGAGCTTGGTCCAAAAAGACTAACAAAAGAAGAAGACTTGATTGTTTTTCGTAATGCTCCAGCCGAAGAACAAATAAGGAGGATACGATTTGAGTTGGATTATGTGGTAAGAAGAGACTTGCTTGAAAATTTAACTATCGATGAGAAAAAAAATTTTATTTCTATTTTATTTGATTTGAATGATTGGCTCCATCCATCTAATGATGAAAAAAGGGCAATTCTTTCATTGTTTCATGGGGATGAATTTATAAATTTACAATCATTACAACAACTGAAGTGGATGAATATATTTTCTGTACCGGCTTATATTTCGCAACGAGATGAGTTGTGGAAAAAACTCTCTGACGCGCAGATGGAGGCGGTGATAGATTATGCTTTAAGAATCAATATAAATGATAACCTAATAACGGCATTAATTATCATTACTCCTGTTTCATTGTATCCTGAAATCATTAAAAAATCTGATTCATCAGGAAAAATACTACTTCATTATATAGTTAATCATGAGGATTGCTTTTCTCTATTTTTACATAACTTATCAGCCAAATTGCTTCTTGACCTAGTTAAAACAAGAGATAGCAATGGTAATACGACATTACATTATGTTGATAACGCAAAGACCTTTGCAAGAGTTTTGGATATTTATCCATCAAATGAACGTCTCAATGCACTCTTAATAAAAAATAATGATTCTATGACGAGCATTGAGACAGTTAAAGAAGATTATGAGGACGACTATGAGGAGGTACAAAAGGCAATTTGGGCAATGCTAGATAATACGGAGGATAGATTTGCATTTTTACAAGAAACTAAGGGTAATTTACCTATGGATTTATGTGACAATATGCGCGATGCTATGTTGGATAAAATTGACATAATAACTAAAAACACAGCTTGTGATGCTCTTAGTAAATGTATTCATACTCCCATGAATATTAAAGAGCTACAAAAGGTTTTTAAAGTTCTAGATAAACTTATCCACACGCTAGAGCAATATTCATTAACAGAGAATAAACAGATTCTTGAAGCGATTAATCACGATATGGGTGATGTACCCAATATTAAGAGTTTACAAAAGATCTTGAAAAGTTGGGATGAATTTACTCAAAAGTTGGAGCATCTTTCTTTAAAAGAAGTACAACAAACTATGAAATCAACTCTTAAACTGGTTAAAGAAAATGCTGAAACAATGCAAATGGATGAGTATTCAAGGAATACTTTGTTCTAATTATTGCCATATTCTTGTCGTTAATGAGTAGCATTAAACTATTTTTTAGAAAGTTTTTGCAGTATTGCTAGAGTTAACTGCTCTTTTTCTTTTATAGAAAGAACCATATCATCTTGATTGGTAAGATAAAAAGTATCTTCTACTCGCTCACCGACCGTTACAATTTTGGCATTATGCAAGTGAATGGATAAATCGAGAAAAATACGGCCTATTGTTGCGAGCAATCCTGGGCGGTCATTAGTAATTAAAAAAAGCTCGGTATGCTTATGCATGGAGGGTTCGTTAAAGCTAACTTGTGTCATCACATCGAAATGAGCTAGTGTGCGTGAGATTCTTTTGGGAATGATACTGGGTAGAGGAGCTGAATCGTTTAGTGCCGCAATAAGATTTTTTTTAATTGCAACAAAGCACGAATGGTCTAAAAAGGCTTGATGTTTTTCATCTAATATAATGTAAATATCCAGATCGAATTGATTGTTACACGTGCTGATTAATGCTTCTTGAATAGTTACCTGATGATTGGCTAGTACCGTTGTGGTAATGGTAAATCGCTCGTCTTGGTGTGGCGTATAAATTAATAATTCCATACCCCCTTGGGTATGATGAGGCATAATCATGACTAACGGCAAGTGCTGGGCATCTAATATTGCTGCGGTATGATAGGCGATAGAAGAGGATGATTCATATAAGAAATATTTACTTTTAAATTGAGACCATAAATCATTAATACGCGCTCTTGAATAATCTTGCTGCATTAATATGCTTAATGTTGCCTCTTTTTTTTCCTCGATTAACCGTTGCTCATCCAGTTGTTGTTTTTTCCTCATCATGTCTTTGACGCGATAATAAAGCTCCTTTAATAAGGAGTCTTTCCAGGCATTCCATAATGAAGGATTAGTGCCGCAAATGTCGGCCACGGTTAATAGATATAAATAATCGAGATAATACGAAGAAGGAAGTGCGGCACAGAATTCTTTAATGGTTTCTGGAGCATAGATATCTTTTCTTTGGGCTGTTTGCGACAAGAGCAAATGATTTTTTACTAACCATGTTAATAAATGAGTCTCTTTATGAGTGAGGAGATGCCTTTGGGCAAAATGTTCGGCTTCTAATGCACCCAGTTCTGAATGATCTCCACCACGTCCTTTTGCAATATCATGAAACAAGGCGCTTAAATATAAAATGTCTGGTTTTTTTAGTTGATGAATCAATTGAGCACATAAAGGGAATTGTGTTTTGTATTGTTCTTCTTTAAAGCGAGTACAATTGCGAATAACAAAAAGTGTATGTTGGTCAACGGTATAGGCATGAAATAAATCATATTGCATTTGTCCTGTTACCAACGAAAAGCACTCAAGATAATGGGCTAAAACACCATAGCGGCTCATTTGTTGTAATGCTTCATACGGATTGGGCGTATTTTTTAATACCGATAGAAATAATGTGGCTGTTTGCGGTGATTGCTTGAAGTGCTTATTAATTAAGTACAATGAGGAGCGAATTAGGCGAATAGTGCTTGCTCTGACTCCTTGAATGTTCTCATTTTGTGCTATCCACACAAATAAACTTATCAAGGCATGGGGGTGGTTTTGAAATACTCGAGAGTGGCGCACTTCAATATAATTATTTGATAATTGAAAATAAGTATCTAATGGCACTAGTTTTTGTCGTTGTTGATGGACAATTGTTTCGTCAAACCACTGTAACAGCATTTCATTAAGTTCTCGATTACGTTTAATCACTTTAAAATAATCTTTCATGAACTGTTCGATAGCCAATGAGTGCGTTGTATCTTGATAACCAAAAAATTGAGCCAGCTTCACTTGATAATCAAAAGAAAGACGTTCTTCTGCTTTATCTGCCAGCATATGTAGGGCAAAACGAATACGCCATAAAAAATGTTGGCAATACATTAACTCTTCATATTCTTTGTCAGTAATAAATCCGTAATTAATACCTTCGGCTAATTTTTTTATTTTAAAATGCCGTTTGCCAATACTTGTAAGTATTTGTAAATCACGTAAGCCACCCGGACTGTGTTTGATGTTGGGCTCTAAATTATAAGCCGTGTCACCATATTTTAAGTGGCGTTTTTTTTGCTCTTGTATTTTTGCAAAAAAATACGCATGGCTTGGCCACTGATGAAGGGGGTGAATTTTATAGGTTAACTCTTCGAATAACACGCCTGCACCACATAATAAGTGCATATCCATGAGTGTTGAGATAACGCTTAAGTCGTGACTGGCGAGATAAGCACAGGCATCAACGGTAGTAATTTGGTGGCTCACTTCAAGACCTATGTCCCAGCAATTTCGAATAAATTGTTGAGCCAGTTGTAGATAATGCTCGGGTAAATCGTCGTTATATAGGAGTAATAAATCAATATCAGAGTGCAGTTGTAGCTCACGGCGCCCGTAGCTTCCTAAGGCGATGAGACAAAAAAAATCTCCTTGTTCTAATTGATTGTGGTGAAATAAATCAATAAGTAGCGAGTCAATAAAAACAGCAAGTTTTCGTGTGATAGTAGAGATGTTTCCGGAGGAGCTAAGTTCAGCACTTAGCTCTTTTTTACGGTGTTTAATAGTATGTTTTAATTGGCTATTAACGTTCTTCATTGCGTAATGTCAGGATCTCTACACCGGTGTCTGTAACAAGCAAGGTATGTTCCCATTGAGCAGATAAACTGTGATCTTTGGTAACAACGGTCCATTGGTCAGGTAATAAGCGCGTATGATGTTTACCAATGTTGACCATGGGTTCAATCGTAAACGTCAAGCCTGGCTCTAATTTTAAACCAGTACCTGGAACACCATAATGCAGTACTTGAGGGTCTTCGTGGAATATTCGCCCAATACCATGACCGCAATAATCGCGTACTACGGAACAACGATTTTTTTCCGCATGTTGTTGTATGGCATAACCAATATCACCTAATTGCACTCCAGGCTTGACCATATCGATACCAATATACATACATTCATGAGCTACTTGCACTATATGTTTGGCTTTAACGGATGGCGTACCCACGATAAACATTTTGCTGGTATCGCCATGATATTCATCTTTAATTACGGTGACATCGATATTAATAATATCGCCATCTTTTAATATTTTTTTACCAGGAATACCATGACAGACCACATGGTTTATCGAAGTACAAATTGACTTGGGAAAACCATTATAGTTTAAAGGAGCTGGGATCGCCTTTTGTACATTAACAATATAATCATGACAGATGGTATTAAGCTCTTCTGTGCTGACACCTACTTGCACATAAGGAGTAATCATTTCGAGCACTTCCCCTGCAAGTCGTCCTGCAATACGCATTTTTTCTATTTCGTCAGGTGTTTTAATTACTACAGCCATTATGATTTATTCCAATAAATAATAGATAAAAAATTGTTTTAAGATTATCAGGAGTTACTATAAAAGGCTAGCTTCTCTTTTTTTAAGCAGCGATTCCCGGTGAAAAACCACGTCATCCAGAACGCAGTGAAGGATCTCCTGAATCAGGCTCAGTGCCGTATCTAGAAGATCTTCACTGCGTTCTGGATGACGTTATTTTTAAATGGCTTGAAATTTACCGGGAATCGCTTTTTTTAATATATATTACTGCTTTAACAGTAATATTATCATTATTTTAATGAAATTGAGGCGCTAAGTAGTTAAATTAGAGAAAAATTACCGCTAAAGCAGTAATTTTGTTGAAAAACTCACTAATTAGAACGAATAGAATTTGTTTTAAAGAGATATTACTGCTATAACAGTAATATATGGCTTAATTAAGTTAATGATGAATCCAAATAATATTGCGTTATTAGTTAAATATTATCGGCAGCAGGCGGGGCTGTCGCAAAAAGAATGTGCCAAAATTGCCGGTATTGGAAAAACGGCGTTGTTTGATATTGAAAAGGGTAAAGAAACGGTACAATTAAACACATTACTTAAAGTGTTGGATGTATTAAATATTAAAATGAGGCTTGATAGCCCATTTCCTATGCACGATGAGAGCGAATAATGAGACGAGCACGGATTTTGGTTAATAATAAGGCTGCCGGAGTGCTCGAGCAAGTAGAATATGATGTATATCGATTTATTTATGATGAAGATTATCATTATATAAAAATAAGGATATTAAATTGAATAAAACCTATCATTGGGCCGTTATTGGTGCTGGGCCTGCAGGTATTGCGACCGTAGGGAAACTGTTAGACAACGGTGTTTGTGCTAGTGATATTTTATGGTGCGATCCTCATTTTACGGTAGGGGATTTGGGAATGCATTGGGCCAATGTATCGAGTAATACCAAGGCAAAATTATTTACCCATTTTTTAAATGCGTCACCCTCATTTGCTTATGACGATAATGCGCCTAACTGTGTTTTAAGAACGTTAGATCCAGAAGATACGTGCACTCTAAAGTACATGGTTGAGCCCTTACAACAAATATCGGAGCATCTGAGTCAAAAAGTGGATGCGCAAAAAGTTATTATTCGGACTATGGCGTTGAAAAAACGTCTTTGGCTGTTGCATGATGATGTGCATACGTATCAATCACGTAATGTGATTTTAGCAACGGGTGCGCTTCCTTCTAGTTTAAATTATCCTGGAGTTGAGGTGATTCCTTTTGATAAGGCTATTGATAAAGAGCGCTTATTACAGGAAGTACATTCCGATGATACATATGCCGTGTTTGGTTCGTCACACTCAGCTATTATTATTGTGCGCCATTTAGTGGAACTGGGGGTGAAAAGAGTAATAAACTTTTATCGCTCCCCTTGTCGTTATGCGCTGGATATGGGTGATTGGATTTTATTTGATAACACCGGATTAAAAGGGCAAACCGCTGCTTGGGCGAAAGAGTATATTGATGGGACGCTACCTGAAAATTTAAGTCGTTATAATACCAGCGAACCTAATATTGCGCGTTACTTACCGCAATGCAATAAAGTTATTTATGCGGTTGGTTTTGAACCGCGTAATAGTATTTTAATTGGTGACTATGAAGATGCAAAGCATAATCCCTATGTAGGAATTATCGGACCAGGGCTATTTGGTTTTGGTATTGCTTATCCTGAGTTAAAAAAAGATCCATTTGGTAATGGCGAGTTGCAGGTAGGTTTGTGGAAGTTTATGACTTATTTAGAACGGGTGTTGCCAATATGGTTTAAATATCATACGTGATTTGCCTTTGCACAAATATAAATTGCCCACTATTATATAATGTGGTATAAATACCGCGCTAATTAAAATACACACATATTTCGTCACATATAAGAGGGTCCCTAAAGGGTCTTGTATGGGAAGTATGGAGGCTTAACCCTGGAGAGCATAAAATGAGTAAAGTAAGTATGCGTGAACTGCTAGAAGCAGGTGCACATTTTGGTCACAGAACCCGTTTCTGGAATCCTAAAATGGGTGAATACATTTTTGGTTCACGAAACAAAATCCACATTATTAACCTTGAAAAAACATTGCCTATGTTACATGACGTTGCTAATTATGCAGGTCGTTTAGCAGCTAATAAGGCTAAAATTCTTTTTGTTGGTACTAAAAGAGCGGCTCAAGAAAGCATTCGTACGCATGCAAAGCGTTGTGGCATGCCTTATGTTGATCACCGTTGGTTAGGTGGTATGTTGACTAACTACAAAACAGTACGTCAGTCAATTTTTCGCTTAAAAGAATTAAAAGAGATGAAAGAAAAAGGTCTCTTTAATGACATGATTAAAAAAGAAGCGTTAATGCTATCTCGCGAACTTGAAAAATTAGATCGTGGTTTAGGTGGTATTGAGAACATGGGTGGCTTACCTGATGCTCTTTTTGTTGTAGATGTTGGCTTTGAGCACATCGCAGTTGAAGAAGCACGCCGATTAAAAATTCCAGTTATTGGTATTGTTGATACAAATAACAGTCCAGATAACATTGATTATATTATTCCTGGAAATGATGATTCTATGCGTGCAGTAGATATTTATGTTCGTTGTGTTGCTGATGCTATTCTTGATGGCAAAAACAGTAATACTGTAGGCGGTAGCGTATCTTCTGATTCTGAATTTGTTGAAGTAAACTCCGATGCTGAAAAAGCCGGGGAATAAATACGATTAATTTAAAAGGGGGCTAGTTCTTTTGCCCCCTTTTTGCTATGTGGAGAAAAGATAAATGGCAACGATTAGTGCTGGATTGGTAATGCAATTACGTGAGCGTACAGGCTCAGGCATGATGGAATGCAAAAAGTTTCTTATTGCCACCAATGGTGATATTGAAGCAGCAATTACTGAAATGCGTAAAGCAGGTCAAGCAAAAGCGGACAAAAAAGCAGATAGAATTGCTGCTGAAGGGGTTATTACTATTGCTTGTTCGGCGGATAACACGTCTGCTGTGATGATTGAAATCAACAGTGAAACAGATTTCGTTGCACGTGATGTAAACTTCACTGCATTTTCTGATGCTGTTGCTCAAGCAGGTATCAACGGTAACGCTACTGAAGTTGACACATTATCAACACAAACATTAGCAGATGGTTCTACTATTGAGCAAGCAAGACAGCAATTAGTAGCTAAAATTGGTGAAAACATCAAGTTACGTCGTATCGTGCGTCTACATTGTGAAGACGGTGTCGTAGGTCATTACTTACATGGTGCTCGTATTGGTGTATTGGTTGCTGTTAAAAATGGTAATGAACAATTAGCTAAAGGCATTGCAATGCACATTGCTGCAAGTAAGCCGCTTGTTGTTAGCCGTGACCAAGTATCTGCAGAAGCTATTGAAAATGAACGAGATATTTTCAGTGCTCAAGCAAAAGAAAGTGGCAAACCACAAGATATTATTGACAAAATGGTTGAAGGACGAATCAATAAGTTTGTTGATGAAGTTAGTTTATTAGGTCAAGCTTATGTTAAAGATCCTAATGTAAAAATTGGTCAACTATTAAAAGAACACAATGCAGAAGTTATTTCATTCATCCGTTTTGAAGTGGGCGAAGGTATTGAGAAAAAAGAAGATAACTTCGTTGAAGAAGTGATGGCTCAGGTCCGTTCATGATGAATGAACACTATCCCAACTTAAAATACAAACGTATTCTTTTAAAGTTTAGTGGCGAAGCGTTAATGGGACAACAACAGTTTGGGATAGACCCATCGGTGTTGCATTCTATGGCGCAAGAAGTGGCTGAATTGATTCGTATGGGGGTTGAAGTAGGGTTGGTTCTTGGTGGTGGTAATTTGTTTCGAGGCAAAGCATTATTTAAAGCCGGAGTAGGGCGTGTAACGGGCGACCATATGGGTATGCTTGCTACCGTGATGAATGCTCTAGCGATGCGCGATGCTTTAGAACAAATAGATTTACCAGCGAGAATTATGTCAGCGATTCCTATGTTAGGGGTCGTTGATTCATATCATCGACGAAAAGCAATAACTCATTTACGTAATGGGCAAGTGGTTATTTTTGCAGCTGGCACGGGCAATCCTTTTTTCACAACGGATACTGCCGCGTGTTTACGTGCTATTGAAATCGGGGCTGATGTAGTTTTAAAAGCAACGAAAGTAGACGGTATTTATTCAGCTGATCCAGTTAAAAACCCTGATGCCGTACGTTATGATTATTTGACATATAAAGACGTGTTGACCAAAGGTTTAGAAGTAATGGATTCCACAGCGATTTGTTTGTGCCAAGATCAGGAAATGCCGTTACAGGTTTATGACATGATGGCACCTAATGCGTTAAAACGAATTGTTGTAGGCGAGCACGTTGGAACTATCGTTGGAGCAAACTATGATCAATGAAATTAAACAAGATTCAGAAAAACGCATGCAAAAAACAATAGAGTCTTTGCGTGTGGATATGGGTAAAATTCGTACAGGAAGAGCTAGCGCAGGATTCTTAGATCATGTGCAGGTAGATTATTACGGTGCCATGAGCCCTTTATCGCAAATCGCTAGTGTTACCAGCAGTGACTCCAGAACGTTACTGGTAACGCCTTGGGAAAAATCTATGGTTGCAGCGGTAGAGAAAGCAATTCTAAATGCAGGTTTAGGATTAAATCCAGCCACTGCAGGCTCTGCTATTCGTGTTCCTATGCCACCATTAACTGAAGAACGTCGAAAAGAGTTGATTAAAGTTGTTCGTCATGAAGGGGAACAAAGCAAGGTATCTATTCGAAATATCCGTCGTGATGCGAACAGTCAATTGAAGGATTTAGTTAAAGATAAAACTATTTCTGAAGATGATGAACGCCGTGCAACAGAAGTAATTCAGAAGTTAACCGATAAATATATTGCGGAAGTAGATGTTGTTCTTGCTGCAAAAGAAAAAGACTTAATGGAAATTTAGCTTTTATAATGTAGCCCGATATGGGCTACATTCATTTGTTAAACCACTTTTCTAGCAGTTTATTTCAAAAATAATGAATACCTTATGAAGGTCCATACATTTTATAAAGCCATCGCTGCAAGGGGAGCTAATTCTTCAGCCATGCTTGCTACTTCAGCAATTTTTCCTATGTCTGCCATACTTGATATTTTTTGACACATTTGACCAATTCCTTGTTTTTGATCATCACCTTTACCTGTTTTGGTATCTCCCATGGAAGTCATTTGGAACATATTGTCCATACCCATTTCCTTTAACATTTGCATAATTGATTTCCTTAAATGAATAGTATGTTGGTTGTGTATATTAATTAGGGTTCTTTAATTTTAATTGTAGCACAAGTGCCATGTTTTGTTCTATTATTAGTCAATAGTGCAAGGTAGGTCCATGAATTATTCAAAATATTAAAGCATTTCCTCCTTAATAACGCCCCACATATCCCCATGAACTAACTAATTGTATTTTTTTAATTTCATTATTAATAGTTATCCTATTTAAAAAATCTTCTTTTTTGTGATTATTAGAGGCAATAATCACAATATTGGCACATTTTTTAATGGGAATAATCAAAACGTTTTTAAAGCACTTTTGGATTAGTTTTAAAACCATTAATTGTTCTTTGCTGTTTGCAAGATTAATACTCAAAAATCCCGTAGGAGTTAAATGATTGGCGCACTGTTGAAAAAAATACTCGGTGCTGCATTGAGGGGGAAAATAATGAGCATTGTAAATATCGACTAACAGGTGTTCATAGTGATGTGTGCATTCATTTAGATAATCTTCTGCTGCTTGATTAACCACTGTGAGATTGCTAATGTTATTAAGCATAAAATAATCGGTAGCAATATCAATGATTTCACGGCTTATCTCAACCGCAGTTGTTGATATAGCATAGGATGCAAGCTGATGTAATACACCTGCGCCACCTAATCCTAATAAGCAGAGTGGTCCAGGAGAAGTTCTTGGCATCAAGGTAAGCAGAGGTACGTAATATAATAATGCTTTTTCCGGTTTACGTTGGTATAGAACCGTTTGTAATACCGTACTATCTAAAGTGAGCCAACGATAAAATCCGTTATCAAATACTTTATATCCTGAGGGCGAAGTATAAATACATGCTCCAAGTTTGGTATACCATGGCATTAATAGCGCTCTCGTTGAAAAGGATAGATAGATCCTAATTTAAGTAGAGTGGATAATTCATCTAAAGCCGTAAAATTTTCTCTTATTAATAAGGGATCAGATAAATCCATTAAATTTAACTCGGTCCGGTAGTGTTTTAATACCCACAGCTCCAATTGGTCTAGTAGCTGATGTGTTATTAAAACCGGTTGATGCATGGCATTAAGCTCTGGCTCATTTAATGGCACACGCAAGCGTAAGCAGGCAGGTCCACCACCATTACGCATACTTTGCTTTAAATCAAGATAAAAAACTTGGGTTATGGGATTGGTATTATCGGCAACAATTCTATCAATACATGCTTTTACTCGCAGATGCGTTTGGCATTCACTGGGTGCGAGTAGCGCCATCTTGCCTGTTGATGGAATAGTAATTAATTGCGAGTTAAATAAATAAGTAGCAACCGCCTCTTCTACGGTGATTTGCTCCTTACTTAATTCAATAATGGTTAAAGAGCAGGGTGCTTTTTTTTGCAGCTCATCTAATACTGCTTTTTGATTTAATAAAGCCTCCTCGTGAATCAGGTATACATGCTCATTTGCAACCGATATCACATCATTATGAAATACGCCTTTGTCTATCACATCGGGGTTTTGACTGGCAAAAACCACATGATCTGTGTGCAATTGATGCACTCTGGCAATAGCCATAGACGCTTCTTTAGTTTGGCGAGCTGGAAATTTCTTAGGAGCTGGTTGTTGCGTGTTCATCATGTGTTTGCCATACACGAATAGATTAATACCAGACTTTTGATGGTGTTGGCATAAGCGATTATGGTTAGCGGCTCCTTCGTCACTGGTTATGAGCGAGCGCGGAAGAACAAGGTGATGTTGAAAATAGGTTGGATCAGAAAAAATAAATGAAAGAAGTTGATGAGAAAAATCTGCTTCTTGATAACGATGTAGATTACTAATTAAATTGGCTGCGGTAAAATGTACTTTACCATCTTGCGTATCACTGCTCGCAGAAACTGTTGCAGCATTTGCCGTCCACATGCTTGCAGCGGAGTAGCTGGCACATAATAATTCTGGGGCATATTTATAAGCCGCTGCAATTTGTTTCTCTGGAGAGCCGGTGAACCCTAAATCATGTAATAAATGAAGATTAGGGCGTTGATGAGGGGGAAGTACTGCTTGCTTAAGGCCTAGATCAAAAAGAAAACGCATTTTTTTTAAGCCTTGTAAGGCTGCGGCTTGGGGATTGGCAACGGAGTGCGCATTTTGATGTGAGGCAACATTACCAATCGCCAAACCCGCATAGTTATGCGTAGGCCCTACAAGGCCATCCATATTTAATTCATAAACATTCATTGATGGTACCTCAAACTAATCCCTGGAAGTAGATGCTCAGGCTTACTTAAAACCGATTGCTCCATACTGGCTATAGGATAAGCACAATAATCTGCGGCAAAATAAGCACTCGGTCGATGATTACCGCTGCATCCTATACCGCCAAAAGGCAAGCTGCTGGCAGCACCCGTTGTGGGGCGATTCCAGTTAATTAATCCGGCTTCAATCTCTTGAAAAAATTGATGATAGTGTTTGGGATTATCGCTAAAAAGACCGGCTGATAAGCCGTATTTAGTTTGGTTTGCCAAGCCAATGGCTTCATCAAACTGGTTGTAACGATGTATTTGGATAAAGGGGGCGAATAGTTCTTCATCCGGAGCATTAGTTACCGACGTCATATCGATGATTCCAGGTGATAAAAGTCCGGTTTGTTCTTTAAGTAATGACATACTTAATAAAAGAGTACCGCCTAAATCACTTAAATTCTGTTGTGCGTGCAGGTGCATTAAAGCATGTTGATGACTTATTACTGGTCCCATAAACGGTTCTGGATTTGTATCAAAAGAAGCGGTTTGAATGTTTTTTGTGGCCTGCACTAGACGACGAAGATATTCATCACCAAATGCTGATGAAGGGATTAAAACACGACGCGCGCAAGTACATCGTTGTCCCGACGTAATAAATGCAGATAATAATGTGTGGTAGACGGCTGCATCTATATCTTGAACTTCATCAATCACTAAAGGATTATTACCGCCCATTTCTAAAGCCAAGATCACTTCCGGTCGATTAGCAAATTGTTGATGAATACGCAGTCCTGTCGCATAACTGCCGGTAAAATAAACACCATGAATTTTTTCTTCTAATAGCCACGTGCCACAAGAGGCAGCACCTTGTAAACAATTGATCACTCCAGCAGGTAAACCACTATGATGCCAGCATTCCATAATGAGTTCTGCCACAGCAGGACATTGCTCACTGGGTTTATAAAGTATTGTATTGCCAGCTAAAAGGGCCGGGACCATATGGCCATTACTTAAATGTGCTGGAAAGTTAAAAGCACCTAAAACGACCACGACACCATGAGGTTTGAATCGTACATAAGCCGCAGCCTCTTTTGTTGGCAGTTCCTTAGGCCATGTTCGTTCACGATAGGCTTGAATAGATAAATCAATTTTTCCTAATACTGCACTTACTTCCGTATGTGATTCCCACAAAGGCTTCCCGGTTTCTAGGGAAATGAGGGTGGCTAACTCTTCTTTTCTTTTTTTTACTTCGTGTTCAAATTTTTTAATGATGTTGCATCGCTCATCAAAGCTTAAATTAGACCACTGAGCCGTGTTTTTTTTAGCACTATCAAAAGCATATGTAATATATTCTCGAGTAGCTTGTGTGCCTTGCCACAATAAAATGCCATTAGCGGGATTAAATGATTCTAATAAAGCCCCCTTGCTAGAGTGCCATTGGCCATTAATATAGTTTCCTTTACTGATTATCATCATCTAATCCTTAAAATGTTAAGATAGTGCATGAAGTTAAAAGCTCGCCAACAATTTTTACTGATTATCAGCATCTATCTCTTAATGTAAAGGTGATTAAGGTAGTGCTCTGAGACGAATGGAGTCTCCTGTATTTACTTGTAGTAAATCGGCTAATTCTTTAGTAATAATGCATGTTTGTTGCTCGTTATCAATATGTACTGTGTTTAGAGTGGCTCTAAAGTCTAATTTATTATTAGCAACCAAATATTTTGGTTCTTTTTCATCTACAGCAGCGATTGCTTTAATCGGCAATAGTTTATTATGCATAATGGTTTTAATATCCTTTAAGGGCGCTTCAATAGTTGGGCCGCCATCAAAGATATCGATGTAATTGTTATAATGAAATCCTTCACTGAGCAACATACTCATTGCGGGAATAGTTGAGGCATGCGATGTACCTATTACTTGTTGTGCTTCTTGTGGTAGCAATGAAACATAAATAGGGCTTTTAGGCATTAAGTCGGCAATAAATTGTTTATCAGTAGATAAAGTTAACTCATCGGCCTTGGCAAACGACATAGGGAAAAAATGTGCGGCTAGATGATTCCAAAAAGGCGAAAGCCCTTGCTCATTACATACACCTCGTAATTCAGCAATAATAGTTGCTGCAAAACGTTGCGGCGCAAAAGCCATAAACAAAAAACGTGCCTTGGATAACAACATGCCGTTATGATCTTTGCGATATTCTGGGTCTAAAAACAAAGTACATAACTCACTACGCCCCTCATTATCATTAACTAAATCTAAAATATGCACTTCATTGCGTATATTGAGCGAATGAGAAAGATAGGTGTGCTTGGATAGTTTATAAGAATAAAATGGCACATGAAATCCTGTGCAAGCTTCTATGGCTGAAGTGCCAACGACTTTTTGTGTCTCTGAATCTTCTAAAACAAAAAGATAATATTCATCACTCGCATGCAATGGTTCTTTTTTGTAGGATTGCGTGGACCAATTCAAACGCTGAGCCAGCAACTCTTTACTTTTGGGTAACGTAGTCATCCCTACACCACTGTATAGGGATAAATGATGAATTTGCTCTAAATCAGAGCTATGGGCACGACGAAATAGCATCATTTGTTAAGTCCTCCAACCCGCCGCGGGCTAAATCAGTGAGAAGCAATGCACTTAGTGCCGCGCGTTCAGCTAAGCTGTCTAATAAAATATATTCTTCAGGGCTGTGGATGGCTCCGCCTCTAACGCCTAGGGTGTCTAATACTGCTAACCCATGTTGCGCCAAATTATTACCATCACAACATCCACCACTGTCTTGCCAATCAATAGTTAATCCTAACTCGTGCCCTAAGTGCTGTACTCGAGAAAAAAGACGTCTTGTTCCTTGGCATACACGTTTTACAGGGCGGCTAAATTGCCCATGCAACGCCAAGGTATAATCGGTGCGATTTAATTGGCGCATTATATGGTCAAGCTGCTCACGTACCCATAATTCATCTTCAGGCGTGCTAATACGAATGTCAAGTTGCGCTACGGCTTTATCAGGAACGACATTTAATGCTTCGCCTCCTGCAATTTTGCCCACATTCAACGTAATTCCTTCTTTGCATCCATTTAGTGCATGAATAGCCGTGATTGCTTCAGCAAGATAACAAATAGCATTACGTCCTTCATGAAACGCACGACCTACATGTGCCGCTTTTCCTTCGGCAACTAGCGTTAATTTTCCACTACCGCGTCGATTTTTAGCCAATGTTCCATTCGGTGTCATTGCAGGTTCATATACTAAAGCGGCTTGATAGTGAGAGGCCAATTCATCAAGTAACGAGGCCGAGGCAAGTGAGCCTATTTCTTCATCGGCATTGATAAATACATCCCAACCTAGTTGAGAGGCGGCATCTGTTTGCTCAAAAGTCATTAAGGCATGTAGCATGACAATTAAACCTCCTTTCATGTCCGAAACCCCCGGCCCATTAAGATGATTGCTTGTGATGTACTTTAGCTGTTGGAATGAGCTATTAGCAGCATATACGGTATCCATATGTCCTGTTAACAAGATACGTCTTTTAAGCTCAGGTCTTTTGCTTATTAATAAAGCATCACCATAATCTTGAGTAGTTACCGAGCCTTGCAAATTAACTTGTGCCAACGACGGCATTTTTTTTATTTGTATGGTATCTGCTAACGGACTATATACTTGCTCTAATGTTTGTCTCATTAACACTAATCCTTCAAGATTAGACGTGCCGGAATTAATGGTACAAAACTGATGAAGCATATCTACCATACTGTCTTGATAAGTATAGACTGAATCAATCAGTTCTTTGTATGTATTTAGCATAATTTACTTTTCGATGTTGAAAAAGAAACAATATCTTAAGCACGTAGTTAACGTCAAATAATTTGAATTTCAGTTGTTCATCAACTAAATTGATGTGCATCATAGTGTAGACGTTGCTTCTTTAATCCATTGAGTAAGTTTTTGCATCGTTTCTTCATTAACTTTTATAAGCTGTTGATACAATGGCTCAAGTACGTTTCGATGCCCAGCTTTATAATATCGCTCCAAATATTGACATGCAAAACGCATTTTTTGTGTGCCAATATATGCTACACCGCCCTTAATTTTGTGCGCAAGCTCTTCTACTTTGTCCCAATGCTGTTGTTGGTGCTCAAGTTTCATCTGCATAATGTCTTTTTGTATTTCGTCGGAACAATACGATTCGAGCAGTGTCAAAAGTAAATTTTTATCTGGAATTTGTTCTAAAGCTAATTGCTCATCAAATAGGGGATAAGCTTCAAGTTGAAACAACTCTTGTTCGGTATTCGGTAAATCAGCTCCTAATGAGGTAGGGGATGGTGCATTAGATTTACTAAGTTGTTCTTTTGCAGTACACGATATATGTTGATGGATTGCTTGTTTAAGCGCATCACTTGTAGCAGGTTTACTTAACACATCATTCATACCCGCACGTTGACATTCATCCCATGCCGCTTCTTTGCCATGGCCTGTAAGACCAATAATGGGAATAGGGGACAAGGATAATGCGTGCTCTCTATTACGAATGCGCTGAGTTAATTGAGTGCCTGAGATACCTGGCAGTCCAATATCGGTAATAATGAATCCAATGTCATTTGATTGTAATAGGTTCCACGCATCTTCCCCCGAACCTGCAGAAACAAAGGAATATCCTTGTTTGGATAACATCATTTCTAAAGTCTTTAATGCAATAAGGTTGTCTTCCACTAATAAAAACACAATAGCGGGTGCAGTAGGCTCTACTGCCGTCGTGTTCAAAGGAGATAAATCAGGGCTCTTTGATGTTTGAGGTTCGTCACCTAGAGCACATTCCAAATCAAAATGAAATGTCGAGCCAACTCCCACTTTACTACTTAAGGTAATGTGCCCACCTAATAAGGCCACATAGGATTGAGCTATGTGTAATCCTAAACCATGCCCGGTATAAATACCTTTATAAGAAGAGCTGACTTTAAAAAAACGATTAAATATTTCGGATTGCACCTCATCGGGTATTCCTATTCCGGTATCAGAGACACCAAATTTCAAATGGACATGTGATGCATTATTATTTAAACAAGAAACCTGTAAGGTAATGCTGCCTGATTCGGTAAACTTAATTGCATTGCCTAATAAATTTAATAAAATGCGATGAATTTTATTGCGGTCACTTGCAATATAACGCGGTACATCTGGAGCTATATCTGCTTTTAATTTCAAATGCTTTAATGAGGTTGCGGGTGTTTCCAATCTAATCAAATCGTTAATGCATTGATGTAAATCAAAAGATTCGTGTTTAATATCCTGTTCGTTCAAACTATCGGCACGCACGTCATCGAGAATTTCATTGAGCATATCAAGCAATTCTTCTCCGCTGTCATGAAGCATGTGCGCTTTTTCTTTATCATCTTGATTATTTAGTGTTTGTTCTAAAAGCTCAGATAAGCCGATAACACCGGTTAAAGGAGTTCGAATGTCATGACTTATATTTGCTATGAACTCAGTTTTGGCTCTATTGGCGGCCTCGGCTTGTTCTTTGGCTTTTAAAAGCGAAAGCTCCATTTGTTTTCGTTCGGTTATATCTTGAAAAACTCCTAAAATACCAATAAATTCTTTATTTTTGTTAAATAAGGGTACTTTATTTGTCAGAAGGGTAATTGCTGTTCCATCCACTAATGTTAAATTTTCTTCTATACCGATTTTGGGTTGTAGTGTATTAATAATATAGTGATCATCTGTGTGAAATCTTCGAGTATCTTCCTTGCCCCATGGTAAATCAAAATCTGTTTTACCTATAATATATCCTGGATTAGGAAAATTAGCGTAGTATGCGAATAGTTTATTACATCCCAAAAAAGTTAATTCTTTATTTTTCCAAAAAACAGCTAAAGGAATTTCATTAACAAGATTAACTAAAAAATCATCACTCATCCAATTAGAAAAAGCACTCATGGTTATCCATAAAATTTATTCTATTCTTCTAAGTATATACCGACGATCCTTTAAAATGTTAAAGTCTATTTTTATAAACAAGGTGACTATAACTTTTTCGACGAATTTTTAGTTTGCTCATCCAGTGAAGCAAGTAATTCATTTTTGTTTTTTATGGTTTTAAACAAAGAATCCTTAAATTTAGTGATGGTTTCAAAAGGTTTAGTTAGAACAGTTCGTTCTAAATGATCTTTAATGCTGGATTTTATTTCATTTAACTGAGGGGAATTTAATGATAGTTTAGTTACATTCGATAAATGGCTGTCCATATCTTCTAAAATTTTATCTAGTAATAAAGACGTCTCAAACTGTTCTTCCAAAAGATCTGCTATTTTTTCCCCATTACGAACAAAATAAAATAATTTAACACATGGATTAGAAATAAATCCTAATTTTTCAGTCCTAATATTGTCATAATCACGTCTATGAAACATATTATTAGGATCTTTTAAATCTTCTATGGTTGTTTTTCCTGCTGTTTGTACAATACCATAACGAACATCAATCCATTGAGCATCTTTCATCGCAGGAATATATTTTGACACGCCTTGTATCATTTCCTCCGCAATGTATTTCTTTTCTTCTTGTGTGGCTTCATTTCTTAAAAGTCGCTTTGTATTTTCTGAAAGTGTTAGCCCTGTGGATGTTTCCATATTAGTTACTTTGGCATAGGTCATCATGCCGTACCCATTGCCGAGATTAGAATACATACAATGTTGGCCCATGCAAAAAAACATGGAGTTAGATTCTAGAAGTGATTCTGGAAGTTTAACTAATAGAAGGCATTTAAGTCGATTCGTACGAAAATCAGGAGTCATAATGCAGTTTATTTGTGAATTAAGATGTTCAATATTTTCCCATGTAGAATTGATCACATAATCTGTTTTTAAATCATAAGACACAATATGTTCATCTTTACTCTGTTTTAGGCTAAGAAGATATCGAGATTCATTGTTTTTATTATGTTGTATTTGGGTTACTTCTGTTTGCTCTAAAAAAGAAATATTGGGATGATTCAATAAAATATGTTTAATATGCTCAGAAAACTTTTTCCAGTTAAAAAGGTGCTCAGCCGTTTCTACACCCACTGCGATACGTTCTGAGTTAATTTCATTTATATAGTCTTCTGGCTTTAAAATATTGAAGAAGGATTCTGGGGGACCAAATACTTCATTTTCTGGATCTTCTTGTATTAACCGAATGTATTCCTCTTTTAATTTTTGATACGTATTAAGAATCTCATCAGGGGTATAATCAGAATCTTTAGTAATAAAATATCGTCCTCGTCGAAAAGGATGATTTTTCTCCAACTCCGCTGCCACTAAAAAATCAGGGAACTTTCGTTGCACTTTAATACTTGCACTTAAATACATTTTAGCTGTATCAAAATCTACATAATGAAATCCTAAGCCCATTCGACCAGGATTGCGACTGCTTGCACCATATCCAAGGGTGTTTTTATCTAAAAGTGTTACTTTATGTCCTCTATCAGCTAATTCTAAAGCAGTCCCGATTCCAGCAACTCCTGCCCCTATAATGGTAATATTTTGCATAGTTAAGGTTCCATAAAGATTTTTTTATAGTATATATCCAATACTAAGTTTTCACAAAAAAAAATCATAAAGAACTTTAATTGGGCATGACGGAATGATTTTAAATGACACAACTTCATTGTGCTCCTAAACGAATGCTTATGTATATACGAACGAGAAATTTATATATGGTGAAAAATCTTTTTGCTCGATTAAAACAGTTCCGGCAGCATTGCAACGCGCTTTGACAAGCTGGCTCGTAATTTTAAATCAATGCTTTTTTTGGCTTGTTCTTTAATTTGGATGAACTTAAAGTGACTTATTTGGTAAGTAATGCGCTCATAGGATCAATTTTGAACTTTTATTGCTCAAAAAATGGCTTTAAATTGAGGACACACCCTAGTTAATAATGATCTTATTTACGCTCTCCTTATTAAGGCAGATGAGTCACTACT
>CAZSAO010000029.1:20710-28888 GCA_964605275.1 uncultured Legionella sp. | reverse complement strand
TATGTGTGGGGTTCGGTGTAGGCATTATTGTGGGAGGACACGATGTATCATGTGAAATAGTGGGCGCGCAATCGTTGGAGTTGTATGTTGTGGCTGAAGAAATACATAAGGTATAGTAACCATTGTTGTGATCTATTTGTGCGTAATAAGTGTTATCATCTTCAATTGCATATTGCATCGTTAATTGAACTTGATTGGCTTGCACTTCTTCTACTGTGGCTTGATTAGAAGATAGTGTACCATCTGTTGGTAGGAGCTGGTTAAGATATACCTTATAAGCAGTTGCATCATTTCCCGTCCAATTAAGATTAGTTCCTATTAACAGTGTTTTTCCGGAATTTACTTCTTCGCTGACACAAGCAATTACTCCAGGAGAGGAGGCTGTTCTATAAATATTTAATGCCTGTAATATCACCGGTACAGCACTTAACTTCATGATTCGATTCCTTTTGAAAAATATGTGATAGATTAAAGTAATTAATTGCCTAAAGATAGATAGTTATTTATTTCACACTATTAAATTTGAGTTGCGAGGGTCATATAGTGAATATAATTTACGTTATTCTCTTTTCTATCTTTTGCATAGCGAATGCGAATTGCTGAATGGATCCCAGGGCAAACGCATCTAAACGAGCATTATTGCTTCAAATTGCCTACGTTGCGCGCTTTATGCACGGAATCCAGTTCGGGCACTGATTCAAGATCGTCTAGATGCTGTGCATAAAGCACAGCACGTAGGCAAAGAAGACTGCTTTAGTGTTCAAAGTTTAGATGCGTTTGCCCTAGAATGGATCCCTGCATTCGCAGGGATGACGACAGTTATGGCATGAGAATGAAAGATAAGAGGGAATAGGGGCTAATAATTATAACTACAAGACGGTATAGGCTGCTCCACTGACTGCTGATGTTGTAGGCTATAAAAACCCAATTGAGAATAATAGACGTTTGTTGGTTGTTGCTCAGTAACCCATGCATTATGCTGATTAATCTGGGTAATCATATGATCTTCTTCGTCTAAAGTGGTTTGTTCATTAATAAAACAATATTCTGCACTGGAACCAAGCCTTTGTTCTAAAAATAGTAATAAATCATAGTGCTCACCGCAATAATCTTGACACTGCGCCCAATAAAAATGGGCGCGTTCGATATCATTAATGTGTAAACAATAAGGAATGACTTTACGGTACACTTGAGCGTAAGAAGGAAATTCTAAAAGCAGATCATCGTAGGTTTTTAGTGCCTGTTCATGCATTCCAGCCATTGCATAGGTAGTCGCTAAATGTTTTAAAATGGTTTTATTTTGTTGATAGTTAGGGAAGTCGTGTAATAAATCAATGGCTTTTGTAAAGTGGTGCTCTGCACGCAAACAAAGTGCTTCTTGAACATAGGTACAATAGCTTTTCCCCCATTTGTCATTTATTATTTTTAATGTATCTCGCGCATTTTTATAATCGTTAAGACGCATATATATAGATACTTTTAAACACAATGTTTCATGCGTTTCCGTAGTAGTTCTAGCTAATGCATTCATTAACATGTCTTTTTTATCGGACATTATATTTTTAGAAGATTGATAGCACTCTAATAATTTACTTAACCAACGGATATTATTTTGCATACAAAAAGCGCGCTCATAATTCGTTGCAGCTTGAGTAAAATCACCTTGTTGAAAATAAAGAGAAGCGGATAATGCATAAAATGGCGCATTATGTTGATTGGCAAAATGAGCACTAAGCAGTGTTTGGGCTTCGGCAAAACGATTTTGCTTCATCAGGCATGCTATTTGCGCGCTAATTACTCGTGTTTGTCGTTCAGGAGAAAGACGCGTTTGCAGTAGTTGGTCGTAAATAGCAAATGCATTGTCAAAGTGCTCTTCTTTGCCCATTGATTGATAGCATTGTGCTATGCTGAGTTGAATTGAATAGCACTGCGATTTTTTCGCAGTATGAAGTAGTTGTTGATAAGCCTCTAAAGCATCTGCATGTTGTCCTAAGGCTTTGCAACAGGTGGCCCAGCTTTGGAGCAGTGATTCATTTTCTTGTCCTGGAAATGCTGTTTTTGTTTTGGCAAGCCAAACCAATGCTTCGTCAAAGTAGCCTAATTTCACCAGACATTTAATTTTAATTAAATGGGCTTCAATGTTTTTTGGCTGTATTAATAAACAAATATTAATTCGTTCCAGCTCATTTAATTCGCCTTTTGTTACTAATCGTTGGGCCTCTTGTACTGATAAAGTATATTTTTTCGCCTCTTTTCTTCGTTCTTCTTCTGTTTGAATTGCCTGCTCATATTTTAGCCGGTGGTTTTTTAATGCAGCTAGTGGTATTGGTGTTTGTTCTAGGTCTTTAAGGAACTTGGATTTAAAGCTATTAATTTTAATATCTTTTTGTTCTGCTAGAGTGTCTACTTCGTACAGTGCCGATAATTCGCTATCTAACTCTTCCAGCTGAAATTTTTTCTCTGAAGGTAGAATATTGCGTATACACAGTACATTTATCGTATTCAATGATTTGTTGATGATACGTTGCATTTGTTGTGTTGCCGCTGTATTGGACCATTTAACCTGGAACTGTTCTTTTAATTGTTCTACTTCAAGTGCATTATTATATTCGTGTTGTATCTCGGGGGCGGAAAATTTAGTGATTAATGTTGCATCTATACGGCGTAAAAATAGAGAAAAGAGATTTTTATTTGCCATGATAGTTGTTAGATGCTGGGTACAAAAGCGCACAAAATCGGTTGATGTATCTTGATATTCTTTAAATAAATGTCCTAAAAGACGTACTGTTTTATCGTTATTTTCATTAGTACATTGGAGAAATAACGATTCGAAATCGTTAAAGGAAAAATTCTTTGTTTTTGACAAAATAGTTGCGATTAATTCATGTAGTGATTGATTGATTAAATCAGGATTTTTTTCTTTAAAATTTAAATATAATTCGTTTATTTGGGTTAATTCTATATTGGGTGCAAAGGAGAGCAGTAATAAGAATACTTCAAATAGATAGCGCTCCTTATCGTTTATTATTTCTTTGTAGTTAAACATATTATCTATTTTTAAAAGGGCATAGGCGTATTCATAAATTTTTTCAAATTGATTTTCGGATAATTGTTTTTTATGTGCATAAAAAATACTTAATAAAGTAAACCAATGATCGCCTTGAGGAATAAGATTACTTTTTATGGACTCTTGTGCTATGTCAAAAAGGATTTGTAATTGATCGTGTTCAATAGACGTTGGTTTTTTTACATGGTGTATTCCCCATTTATTTAATGCAGTCCATAGTTTTTCAAAGTGATGCGCTGCTATAAATGATTGTTCAATCAACGCATGTTTTTGTAATTGTTTAAAACATTGAGCAATAACATTAATGTTAGGTTTTTCTGTTTGAATCATTAGCTCAAGCATTGCATTATAAATATCTTTTCCTAATAGGAGATGAGATGTATTTTGAAAGATATCAATCAGTGAAGAAAGCTGCTTTGGCTCGAAGAGATACATAACCCTGCGATTAAGGATTGTCGCGGAATAAGCCGTAAGTTTTAGATCAGTGAGTACTGCTTTTCTTGCGGATGAAACAGAGGTTTTTTCTTCCAGTACCAGTAATTTTAGTATCTCTTCAAAAATATTATTTAATTGCTGTATAAAATTCGTTTTATTTGAGAGGGGTGGGACACACATTGCACGTATTTCTTGTGGAATATTTGATGCATTCTCAGTTAGGCTATCTTGAATACATGATATTTTGAAATAATGTGAGGCAAGGGTAAGTATGTCGCAATAAGCTTCTATTGTTAAATGCTTTTTAAATAATGAGCTTTGTGCAATGTTCATTACTTCTTGTGCTAAATCTTTGCATATGAAAAAAGCATAGTTGTCATAAGTTCGGTAGAATTTATTGTAAATATTGACAATGCCCCCCAAAAGAAAAGGAATAAGTGGTGCTTGGGGGGTATGCTCTATTTCTGAATTGATAGTTAAGGTACGAATATCCGCAAATAATGTTGGTGATTGTTGTAGCGAACCGATGATGCTCTTCAGTTCATTGAAAATAATATTGGGATCTACTCGTTGAGAAGATAGAGCATGTTCCAAGCCGTCTATGGTTTTTGCATAATTACTGAGCTGAGTGTACGAATCTAGTTTTTGGGGCGTTATTTGTTTCGTTTTCTTTTTAGTGTTCATAGTGCGCTTAATAAGTCAAATTGATCTATTGTAAGGCATTTTATGGTTAAGTTTAAGCCCTAATCGCAAATAAAAAATCTACTTACAACGTCATTCTGATAAAACGAGAAAATTTATTGGCTTGTTGAATCCTTTTGCCTAAAAAGTTGATAACGAGTCTATCTAAGGTGATGCCTAGGTCGGGTTGCTCTTTGTATAATTTTTGCAATGATGTGTCAGTGAGTTTGTATATAATACTGTTGCTATTGGCAACAATCGTAGCGGATCGTGGCTCTTTTAAAAATAAGCCCATTTCGCCAACAATCGCACCTTCTTTAATTTTTGTAACACGCACTTGATGCGCGCTTTCATAGCCTAAAAAGACATTTAAACTACCTTGCAACAGGTAAAGCAAACTATCAGAGTGCTCTCCTTGTTTATAGATTATTTCATTTTGTTTAATAGCTATGGATTCAAAATAAGACGAGAGTAATTTATTTTCGTCTGCGTTGGCACCGGGAAATTGAAAAACGCCAGAGGGCGGTAGTGTAGCGCGCGCTTCGGCAAGCAACGTATCTTCACACCATTCAATGGCATGATCGAGATCAAGAAACTCATAATACATCAGCTCTTTCTCTTTATTATCAGTAAAAAAATAATGAATTTCATTTTTAATTTCAGAAGGTAAGCTTGCAAAAACCAAGCAAATTTTGTATTGCTGACACCATTGAACTAATTTAATGATACTCATAAAACAGGTTACTTCCATTCCTGTAACACGAGAAAAATCAAATACTATATAACGAGTGCTGTATTCTTTATTTTGATTTACCTCACTAATAATTTTATTAACAATAAAGGCTGAGTTACCAAAAAAAAGATAACCAGAAACAATCGGGATTAATATTTCTTTTCCTTTGTTATTTAAAATAATATTTTCTTGTTCGGTGCGCTCCACTGTTGAGCGATATAAATCGCCATTCATAAAGGCACGAATAACATTCACGTTACTGTAACGAATCACAAACATGACCAGTGATAAAAATAAACCGACTAATAGGCCAGTCAGAAATCCTTTGGATGCAATAATGATGGTGATAATAAGAATAATAAAATAATTAGGTAAGGTTACTTTGTTTTTTATTTCAACAAGCCATTCATGCATAAATTCAATAGCTATATACAATAAAAGTATGCCAAAAACGAATTTGGGTAATATATTTATAATGCTGGTACCCAATAAAATAATGACTGTGATGCTTAATGCGGCAATAATCCCTACCAAACGTGAGCCTATTTTAAATTTAAAGCTGATACTGGAGATAGATAAGCTTTGATATCCTCCTAGAGCACCTAAACTACCTAAAATTAAATTGGCAATTCCAGTCACTTTCAACTCTTTATTGACATCCATCGCTTGATTAGAGGTCAGTTCAAAGCTCGATACATTAAGTAATAAACTAATAATTGCTAAATTCATTAATACTAAACAATCAGGGGCAAATTGCGCGATAACATTCCATTGAATAGGACCTAAGCTCAATGCCATACTAGGAATAGAGTTTAATGCGCCTACGGGCAATGGTCCGAGTAACCAGCCTTTTGCTCCAGCCTCAGCTAATGTGGTGTGAGATACAAATAAATAACCATAAAATAATAATAAAGCGCCCGCTAAAAAATAAAATAATATAGAGTAATGATTGTAACGCTTCATGACCCCATTAAGGCATAAGGCATAAGCTAATGGAAGCACCCACAGCCATAAAATCGGGGGTGAACAATAAGCACTTATATGGGAAAAATCAAAAGGGATATCCGTTAAGAAATAAAAACTTTCACTTAATACTAAGAGACCTGTCCCGGCTAGAAATCCACCAATCACTGGATAAGGAAAATAGCGAATTAATTTACCCAATTTAAATTGACCTAATAAAAACATCAATAAACCGCAGCTAAGCGACGTTATCATTAAGATTGCAATGAGTGTAGGTAACACCGAATTAGGTGGCATGCTATAAGCCATTTGTCCAATTTTGGTACTTACTACGGCAACGATCGCCGCAAATACATCTTGCGATTCGCCTAACGCATATTTGGATGAACTAAAGCAGCTTAGAATAAGGGTTAAAACAAGGGTGCCAATAAGACAGGCACTGGTGCCAATTAATAAGTAGGGTGATAGTGGGCCGCTATAAATTAATCCGGCAAATGCTATAGCAGAAGCTGCGGCAATAATGCCTATCATACTACCGGCTAATAAGCTTTTTAATATAGTGGTGGTGTAATTATTCATTACAGTGGATTTCCTTTTCATATATACGACTGTGCTTCCGTTCTGGTAGGAATGATTGAATAGTTATGTAGTTTTAACTTGTTCAAACAGTTGCTGATTTTCGAAGTGTCTAGCAGGCTAAATTTAAATTATAAATTTTCCATCCAGATTTTTTGTTATTCATCTATTTGAGTTAGATTGCTTAGCTTGATGAGTATATTCATTATTATAATATTAATGCCATTCGTCCAGATCTTTTTACAATTCCTCAAAATTAGACCGGAGAAAAATTCGTGACAAAAATTTACGAAAAAACTAAGGCTTATCCTCAATTCAAAGCCATTTATTGGACAATGTTTGTTAGCATTAAGCATAAATATGCCCGTCATCGCGAGCTGCGCACGCAATGACGATAACCGCATAATTTTGTTAAAAAAATAGCTTTAAATTGAGGACGCACTCTCGTACATCTTTTAGATTATAGTGAGTTTTTTTATATGATGTACAGGGCAACTGCATTAGTGATAAGTATATAATCCACGCCTGGCAAACAATATCTTAGAGAATAATTAGCACTTATATATTAATAAAATTAACTCGACTTGAAAATAATATTTTATTTCCTATGCTTTAAATGCACACCTTGGAAAGGAGATGAGCATGAATGACGATTGGTTGCAACGTGAGATAAAAGCAATTGAACAAACATTGAGATTGTATGAAAAAAATGGAACTTTATCCTTTGATAGAGCTTGGATAAAATTAAAAGAACAAGCGGTTACATTAGGAAATATAGAAATTATAAAGCAAGTTGATATTCTTTACGGCTTAAAAGGTACCGATCGTCAAATGGCGAATACTCGTGACTGGGTAGGTTTACTTACCGAAGCTACCGATATTCTTAAACTCCTTCAAAATTCTAATATCACCGATTTTGATAATAGAATGAAATCTTTTAGTAATTCCATTCAATCTACAGCTATGAATGTTAAATTGTTAGATAGTGATACGCATTGGACAGCAACTCATATTTGCTCTTTAAATGCAATGAGTGATATGGTTTCTATGATTAAAATGACTGTTGTACTTCCTCCTTTGCTTCCATTTATAGTGATGGATTCGCTCGCTGATAATGCAATATCGAAGTATTTTACTACACTTATGCAAGCAGCAAATCAAGTAGCACATAGCGTGGGGCCTATACATTCAGCTATTCGCCAAATCGAGCGTACACATCAATCTCTTAAAGAAAATTTCTACTTATTGACAGCAGGTAGTCAACAGGCTATTGCCAAAGAAAAAATTGAAACCAAAAATAATGTTCAACAGGCTTTTTCTCATTTTAAAAATGAACTAAAAAAACACAATCCTGAAGACGTTTCTAACACGGAAAATAACTCGCTACGCAATAATAAAAAATAGAAATAAGAGTATAAATAAAAAGCATTATTTAAAATTTAATCAACTGACCGTTACTTAAGTAAGTGATTTTAATAGCGGTCGATCCTTTACATGCGAAATACTCTTAATTACTCCACAAAATGATAGTACTCTTCGTTTTCTTTAATCATTCCTAATTCATAACGAGCTTGTTCTTCTAATGCTTGATCCCCACTTTTCAATTCTTCAATATCTGCTTCTAATGCCCTATTTCGAATAGCTAACTGACCATTTTCATGACGGCGCTCTTGCAATGTTTGTTGCAACTTCACCCATTGAACGATATTACCATCGCCAAGCC
>CAZSAO010000029.1:0-20700 GCA_964605275.1 uncultured Legionella sp. | reverse complement strand
GTAACTTAGTGATGAGTTTATTCTTTTTCTATTCTATTATTTTATTACATTAATGAGCAATATCTGAGACAGAAAAAGCGAAGAGATATTTTGTTTTATTTTATTGGAACTGCTGCTGCCTGTGCGGAATGTTGGCAGCAGCCTTTAATTTTATCGAGTTAGTATAATTTTTCCGGCATAAGGTAATGCAGCCATTTCATTAATACGTAACAACTGATTGTATTTAGCTGTTCGATCGGTACGACATAAGGAGCCTGTTTTAATTTGCCCACAACCGGTTGCAACTGCTAAGTCAGCAATGAACGCATCTTCAGTTTCACCCGAGCGATGAGACATAACGCAGCGATAATTATTTGATTGGGCTAAGTGAATTGCTGCACGCGTCTCACTTAACGTACCGATTTGATTGACTTTAATTAAAATAGCATTAGCTATATGCTGATTGATTCCTTCTTGCAATATCTTAGGGTTGGTTACAAATAAATCATCACCCACTAATTGAATACGTGAACCCAGTTGCTTGGTCAGTTCAGCCCATCCCTGCCAATCTTTTTCATCTAAACCATCTTCTATACTAACAATAGGATAGTCACGGACTAGATCAGCATAATAGGCAACTAACTCATGAGATGAAAAGTTTTGGTTTTCTGATGCCATATTATACGCGCCTTGCTGATAAAGCTCTGAGGCTGCAACATCTAAAGCAAAAACAAGATCTTCGCCTAAACGAAAACCCGCAAGCTCAATTGCTTCACTTAACAAATCCAGTGCTTGACGATTAGATTTAATATTCGGAGCAAAACCACCCTCATCACCGACTGCGGTATTTAAGCCTTGCTTTTTTAAGACCGATTTAAGCACATGGAATGTTTCAGTACCCATTTGTAATGCGGTAGGAAAATCGCACGCCCCTACAGGCATAATCATAAATTCTTGAATATCCACATTATTATCGGCATGAGCGCCGCCATTGATGATGTTCATCATTGGCACCGGCATCGACATGCTTTGGCCTTGATTTAATGCTTGAAATAAAGGTTGTTTTAGCGCTTGAGCGCGAGCACGAGCACTTGCCAATGAAACAGCTAAGAGTGCATTAGCACCTAAATGAGATTTGTTCTCGGTGCCGTCTAAAGCACATAATTTATTATCGATGAGTTCTTGTTGTTCTACTGAACAACCTGTTAAGGCTTGATTAATTTCTTGATTGACATGACGCACGGCATTTTGTACCCCTTTGCCTAAATAACGCGTTTGTCCATCACGTAATTCACAGGCCTCTCTACTGCCTGTTGAAGCTCCTGACGGAACGCTAGCTCGTCCCATGGTTCCATCTTCTAAGAACACATCGGCTTCAACGGTAGGATTTCCACGCGAATCTAAAATTTCACGGGCCTGTATTTTGCTTATATTCATAGTGATTCCTAAGGAAAAATAAAATCGGCTCTATTGTTTGGTGATGCGCGATAATTGTCAATCATAACTATCAATTTAGACATAAGCAGCAACGGAAGCCATCAGCAGAAAGCCGATAATCACAAAACTAAAATCTCTTAGGTTACAGCAACGCTCTACCATAACACAGCGCTCTAAACCATGTAATGTCCCTAAATAAAGAAAGGTACCAGCCGATGCTGCTAATAATATAGGATCAAACACGGATTGTGTTTCTATGGCGTGGCCAAAATACCAGCCTAAATAAATTCCCAGCGGGGTCATGAGACTGAAAATAAAAAAGAATATCATACTTTTATTTGTGCTCATGGTGCTTTTGTTTAATTGCACCGCAATGGCAAAGCTTTCTGCCCATTTATGCGTAATAATAGCAAAAAATAGCATGATAATCATGGAGTTATAATGTGCAAGTCCTAACGCCGCACCAAGCATTACTGAGTGTACTGATAACATCGCCCAAGCTAAAATGGCAAATGCGGGATGAGAGGCATCATGATGGTGGTATAATTCTTTACCCAAATGCTCAAACCAAAGAAAAACTAAAAAAACAATACCGGTGATAATAAAAGCAAAAGGATAGTCATAACCTAAGCGGGTAAATAAATGAGACGCCTCAGGCAACATATGTAACAGGGCTGCACCAAGAAATACTCCTGTTGCTAATGTTTCCCCCACAGGAAAATCCAAATGAGTGTCGTCTTTAATGCGTTTTTTGAAGGGATACCAGCCTGCAAGCAAGATGACCCCATAAATAATTAAACCAAACAGTATTTTTAACGCCGTGGCAGAGAACATCTTCTTCCTAATAAGCTATACGTATCAATGGTTGAGTATTCATCAACCATACGTCTATTAATTGCATAATTATAAAAACGTAAATTCTACCTTTAAAATGTGCATTCGTCATGTTAAATAAACAAAAATAGAGATAATGTGTCGCAGGCTGCATGATTAATTTTAGATAAAGCAGCGTTTGTTTGAATTAATAGAAAAATTAAATTGGAGTTGCCGTTATGACGGGTATGTTGGGATCTATCATGTCTGCTCTAACCTCAGATAAAGACATGCGAATAGCTCCCAAACAAAGTACTGTTATTCTCGCGAAAGCGGCAACCATTTATCAAACCGTTCATACGTTATTGGCAGACTTGATGAAAATATTTATTATTTTTCAAAAACTTGAACTGACGTGGAATCGCATGATATTTCATGCAAACTAAATAAGCGTATTTCTTTAATATCAATTTTTTTGTCTAATGCCTGATGAATTTTTTGATGTAATTCGCGCCATTGAGTAAATTGCTCCTTACACGTAATATCTAAAGTAATCGCGCCATTTAAATAATGGAGATTCCAAAATAAAATATCAGCGTAGTCATTTAATATTTTATTTAGCCATTGTTCTTCTAATATTGTTCTACTTGGCAGTAGAAGAGAAGAGGAACATTGTTCATCGTCTTCATGATCTACATGCACAATAACATCTTTGACCTGAGCAATTTGGTTGGTTAATACATGGTGAACTTGTTGTGCAATATAATGGCCTTCTGATACGGATATAGTGGGTTCAACCATTATATGAACATCAATTAATATGTCATTACCCATAAAACGAGTGCGCAATTGATGAATTTTTTGTACCCCATGTACTTTTTGAATCGTTTCTTCTATTTGTTGCAGCATTTCAGGTTCTACGGCGGTATCAACTAATTCCTTAACGCTGTTCCACCCATAATCCCAGCCCATTTTAATAATCATTATCCCAACAACCGTAGCGGCTATTGCATCAAGAATAGTAATACCTGCCAGACTGCCTAAAATGCCGATTAAGACTACTATAGAAGAGCCTGCATCGGAGCGATGATGCCAGGCATTAGCAATGATTAAAGAGGAGTTAATTCGTTTTCCGACATACTGGGTGTAATGAAACAAACCTTCATTGACTAAAATAGAACAACTAATAATGATTAAAGAAAGCCAATTGGGCACAATAAAATGACCATACATTAATTCTTTGCATGCATCTAATGCAATACCAAATCCAGCGAGACATAATAATAAAGATAAAAAAAGTGTCGCGGCGGTTTCTATACGTTGATGCCCATAAGGATGAGATTCATCGGCATCATGGCTGCCGTATTTAGAAGCAAATAAAACCATACCATCAGTAAATAAATCAGAAAAAGAATGCATACCATCGGCAATCAATGCGTGGGAATGAAAAACATAGCCACCAATTAGTTTTGATATGCCTAATAACGCATTACATAAGGCGCCAATAAGCGTTACTTTTTTTGCTTGCCAATATCTGTCGTTATCCGCCATATGAATTCAAAATAATAAATAAAATAAGATCATAACATTGAAGTGTCTTAACATATAGCATTGTTCATCAGAGACTTTGATTGGTTTTAGAACAGTTAAGAGTAACGCCAGTTTAATATAGCGTTTTTAGGGTTGTTAACAGAGTTACCCACAGATTTTGTGGATAAAAAAACAAAGTTATTATATAAGATGTAAGTGGGCTTAAGCCTTATTAATCAATAGGTTAATAAAAGTTATAAGGATGAAAATTAGATCTAGAGGTGAATGTTATTAGATATGTTATCCACAGATAACTTGAGAAGATAATCTTCAAGAGGAGCGCTATGATAGCAAATAAATAAATAAAAAACAGTCTTGACTTGCATTATTTTGCACATTTTTTAAAAGTTCAAAAAATGATTTTTGTGAATGCAATGTTGTTTAAAAAAATAGCATGTTAAGAAATACCTCATAGGTCATGCCAGTGCTTGTTTTTACTTGTATTGTTCAGGTTGCTAACAGAGTTATCCACAGAAATTGTGGATAAAACAAATTGTTTTAGATATTTGTGGTATAGGAAAAAGCCTTATACAACAAGGTATTTAGAATATTTATGCAGGTTTATTCAATCCAGATAAGAAAAATTAAAAAAAGTTATTCACAAAAAGAAAGAAGGGGTAAATCTTTGAGCGGAGGCGTATCATACCAAATAAATAAATAAAAAACAGTCTTGACTTGCACTATTTGGCACATATTTTGAAAGTATTTTTTTAAGGTGGGGATTTTAGTAAAATTATCTCTCATTTGAACGATAATAATACCACTTTTAGCTAATGGATAAAGCTATTACCGTAAGTTTGATTTTAAAATGATTTTTGTGTATAATTTTGAGGCAATAAAGTGTGGATGTATATTAATGACCTCAAATACTACGAAAATACCTGCTAAGCTCCATCGCATCTGGTTTGGTTCTTTTTTGCCGCAAAAATATCAAGAGAACTTAGTTCAGTTAGTCAATAAAAATACACCCCTTTATTCAGTACATTTGTGGACTGATTTTTCTACCATTAATGTGGCTCAAAAAGAACAATTTCAGATGTTTTGTAATAAGCACCATATTTCTTTGCATAATATTAGAGATTATTCTTACTTTGCCAATTTTAAGTGGATTACAGAAGAGTTAGATAAAACCATACACTATGCTAATGAGTGCAATTTTCAGCCACTCCTGCATTTTGTTCGTGCATCAGATTTAGCACGCATTGCCATATTACTTAAGTTTGGTGGAATATATACCGATACTGATACGCGATCGTTAGCACCATTACCGTTGCTAGATGCCCCATTAGGATTATTATGTAAACAAAATCCTCATTTATCTAAAGCAGTGTCTTATCAGTTAAAGAAAACGTTTCCCGATTTTTCGCATATGATTCTTTATGACTTCATTGCAGCTACCCCTTCAAGCCCTATTCTTGAAATCACCGCAAACGTTTCTTTAGCAGATTATTCGGTCTACCATAAAATAAAACAAGACGCCTGGGAGTTAATCGATTGCAATGATTTTCATTTGAGGATGACGTGTATGCTCACTGGTTCAGCGCTTAGAAGCGCCATTAACTATTGGACTAGAAAGGAACTCATTCCCTATGAGCAATCCGCGCAGTTATTTCTTGATGATGCACTTTGGTTGAAATCAGATTATGATAAAAGCTGGCTTAATTATGATTATGTTGCTCAAAATGAAGAGGAAGAGCTAAAACATTTTATTTTAAGCAACAAGCAAGAAAAAATAATATTATCTTTGGCTAATGAGTTAGAAAACAATCGTACTGTTCATTTTCCTTGGTTAAACACGCCACTCTTTTCTCAAATTTCATCAAACGATCTGGATACGCCTAAAAAAATCGATTCAACATCTGCTTTTGACTTGATGCAAATGGCGCGCAAAACAACCAATTTCATTAATATAAAACAATTTGCAGCGCTTTGCACTGCAGTGGCTGTTTTTAATGGGATGAAAAGTTCAGACTATGATGTGTCACCATTGATTCTAATAGCAACAGGCTGTGTCTTGATAGCAGGAATAAACTCTGCGGTGAAAAAAGATCAATCACTTTATCATCCTGGATTGTTTTCTAACACTAATAATGGTTTTACACTGCCGCCTTGCGAGAAGAATACGAATCTTTATTTAGGCAATTAATGTCTGTGTTAGGGTTCCTAAGCATTAGCGCTGTGGTTTTAATTTTGCGCCCAAAAATGTATTTAACGATACAGTGTTAACCAATCATTTAATTCTTTAATAGTTTTTTGATTAATTTCGATGAGTTGTTGATATAAGGGTTCGAGCAGTGTGCGATGTCCTGCTTTATAATAACGTTCTAGATATTGACACGCAAAGTGCATTTTTTGCGTGCCTAAATAGGCCACACCACCTTTGATTTTATGCGCCAGCTCTTCTACTTTATTCCATCTATTGTGCTGGTACTCTAGTTGCATTTGCACCATATCTTTTTGAGTTTCCTCCGAAAGATAGGTCTGTAATAGTGTAATGAGTAATTCTTTATCAGGAATTTGTTCTAAAGCTAATTGCTCGTCAAAAAAAGCGAAACTATCTAATTGGAATAGCGCCTCTTCTGTTTCGGGTAAGCCTACTCCTAACGTGTGATTTTTTTGAGATTCCAAGCTATTAGTTTGCCCATCACTGCAATCATTTAATTGTGCCAAGCATTGCTCGAGTAACTCAATGTGCACGGGTTTACTTAATACATCATTCATCCCCGCTCGCTGGCATTCATCCCAGGCTACTTCTTTAGCATGCCCTGTTAACCCGATAATGGGTAGGGGAGTACTATTGAGCGCACGCTCTTTATTCCTGATGCGTTGTGTCAGTTGTGTTCCTGAAATCCCTGGAAGACCTATATCGGTAATAATGAAATCAACGGTATTATTTTGTAATAAAGTCCAGGCCTCTTCACCGGATTGCGCCGAAATAAAGGTATAGCCCTTTTTATCTAACATCATTTCTAATGTTTTTAAAGCGATGAGATTATCTTCAACCAGTAATAAATGGGGCATGTGTTCGGGAGGAGCTAGCAATTGAGCGGTGTTATTTTGTTCGAGATTAGCATTAGGTGCTTCACCAAGCGGACATTCTAAATCAAAATGAAACGTAGAGCCTTCGCCTACTTTACTTGTGAGCGTAATGTGTCCGCCAAGTAATGTCACATAAGATTGGGCGATATGTAATCCTAATCCATGACCGGTATAAATACCTTTATATGATGAGCTGACTTTAAAAAAACGATTAAACACTTGCGCTTGCACGTCTTCCGGAATTCCTATACCGGTATCGGAGACGCCAAATTTAAGATGTGTTGAAGAGGCATTTTGATGCAAACATTCAATACTCAACGTGATGCTGCCCGTTTGGGTAAATTTAATCGCATTACCTAATAAGTTGAGCAAAATGCGATGAATTTTATTTCTATCACTGCATATATAACGCGGGACATCTGGAGCAATATTGGCTTTTAAAGCAAGATGTTTTAATGAGGTAGCAGGTGATTCCAAACGAATTAAATCATGAAAACATTGATGCAAATCAAAAGAATGATGCTTTACATCTTGTTCATCGAGTTTTTCCGCCCGCACATCATCTAAAATATCATTAAGCATATGCAATAATTCTTCCCCACTATCATGCAACATATGCGCCTTATCTTTATCCTCTTTACTTTGTAGTGTTTGCTCTAAGAGTTCTGATAAACCAATAACACCAGTGAGGGGCGTGCGAATATCATGGCTCATGTTGGCGATGAACTCTGTTTTTGCTTTGTTAGCTGCTTCGGCTTTGTTTTTTTCAATTTGTAGTTCTTGTTGCATGTTTTTTATTTCAGTAATATCAAGGGAGTTTCCTAAAATTCCAATGACATTTCCCTCATCATCGAGTAAAGGCATTTTTATAACGGTGAAATACATAGTCCCCTTGCCTGCAAGAGTGATTGTTTCCTCAGTGATGAGAGGCTTTAACGAGTTAATTACTAACTGATCGTTTTTACGTAATTCAGCTACTTGCTCAGGCCATAAATCAATATCAGTTTTGCCCACAAGCTCTTCCATATGGTCTAAACCAATAGTATTTAGTAACGTTTGATTACACCCCATATATTGAGATTCTTTATTTTTCCAATAAAAATTACCAGGGACACATGACGCTATTCTCTCCAGTTGATTTTGAATAATAGAGTTGTTTTTAACATGGCCAATAATAAGATAGGCTTCAAATTCTGTGGATGTAAGATCAACTGCTGTCCATGAAATACTAATATAGCTATTAGAAAATAACTGTTCTGTACATTTAGATTCATGATGAGTTTTTATTTGTTGATAATATTCAATTGAAAAAGGAATATGGCTAGGAAAGTTTTGATAAATGTAATCTAAATTTTGTCCTAAGAAAAACTCCTTTTTCCAGCCAAGAATATTGTTGATAATTTTATTAAATTCAATGATGATTCCTTTTTTATTAATAATGATGATGGCATCATTAGATAATGAGCATAAATGATTTATCCATGTATTAAGAGAATTACTCATTGAATTTAATTTATATATATATTTACTTATAATATTAGAACGTTTGATGATAAAACGCGAATCTGTCATTGCAAACTGATATGTGATTTAAATTGATTTTTGTATTATTTAAGTCCAATTTCTAAGTTCTGTGGCATAAATAGGGTGAAATACATAAAAATTAATATGTAGCCAATTAAGGGATGTTTTGAACCTCTACTGCGCCGATGAATCTACATAAAAAAAAGCAAAAGCTGCAACAAATAAATTGTTGCAGTTTTTGCTAAAATTAAAAAGGATGTTTTTGTTCTAAGTAGCTAAAATAGGTATCGAGAAGATTTTTATTAATAAAAGGAGGAATATTATGCGTCCTCTTATAAGCAGACATAACATGTTCATTATGCGCATTTTTAATAGACGATAGTTTTTTCATCCAATCTGAATCTGAGAAATTAAGATACAGCGTTAATAAAGGAAATAATGCATTATTTCGATCAATTTTCGCTAAATAATTATTTTTCCATTTAATAGAGGAAACAACCTCAATTTCATATCCTCTTTCTTTAAGATATGAAATTAAATTAATCCATGAAATAGCATTAGTATTCAACATATTAAAGGTATTTTGTGATGAGTAGTTTTCTAAAGAAATTGAGGTAATTGCATTACTAATAAAATCTACCGGTAAAATATCTAAATCAACCGTCCAATTTGGTGCTGCTTTCATTTGAATACATCCATTAATGAGATTTAATAAATGATTTTTTTCTGCAGCAATTATTCCTGTTTTTGAATGTCCTAAAATCCAGCCGGGTCTATAGGTATTGATGGGGATATTTTGTTTTGATGCTCTATCTAAAATTTTTTCAGCAGCCCATTTTGTTTGACTATAACCATCAGAAGGAGCAATTGATAGGGTATCATGTGGAATCATTTCTTCTAATATGGCGGACGATTCGCTTAAAAAATTACTTGCAGCGGATAATGTGGAAATGAAATGAATTCTTTTTAATTTTTTTGTAGTCGCTAATTTTAATATTTCAATAGTACTTAATACATTTGCATCCCTTAATACATTGTAGTGATAAAGATGATGTACAAAAGCACCATTATGATATATGGCGTCAAGCTCATTTGATAAGCGATTAAAATTATGTGCGGAAAGGCCTAATTGTGGTTTAGATAAATCACCAATTAAAGGAATAATGCGTTTATTACATAATAGATCTAATTGATAATTCATTAATGTAGCATTAAGTTTTTGTTTAGCTATTGCTAAGGTATCTGCTCGAATCAGACAATAAATAACAGCATTTGTTTTATGAAATAAGTCATATAATAAATGGGCTCCAAGAAATCCTGTAGCTCCAGTTAATAAAAGATGCTTTGGTGAATTTTTTATTTGTTCTAAGTTAAGGCTTAAGGAAGATAGACTAAACTCAGTGTCTTGCTGAAGATAAGAATTAATTTCTTTAGTTGTGGTTACATGCTCATGTTCAATTAATTGCGCAATATGAGCGATTGTGGGATTTTCAAGAAAATCGTGAAGGATTAAATCAAAATCGAGTTTCTTTTTAATTTTAAGAGATAGATGGGTTACTAAGAGTGAATCTCCGCCTAGTTCAAAAAATGAGTCGTGAATTCCTATAGGTTTAATATGAAATAACTCACTCCAAATGGATGTAATTTTTTTTTCTATAGCGGACTTAGGACTTTTATAGGTAGAGGAAAGTACCTTTTGTGATAAATCAGGAGCTGGTAATTTAGTTGCATTTACTTTTCCATTGATATTTAAAGGAAGATGGTGCATATGAACAAAAATTGATGGAATCATATATTCAGGTAGGTGAGATTTTAAAAAATGATGAAGAGATACATCACTAATTTTTTCTTTTGCTACATAATAAGCGACAATCATTTTATTATGCTTTGCATCTTGATACGTTTTTATATAGCAATCATGAATTAATGAATGAGTTAATAAATGAGAGTGAATGGCATCTAATTCTACACGAAACCCACGAATTTTAATTTGAGAGTCTTGTCGCTCTTTAAAATCAAGTCCACCATCAGGCATCCAGCGTACCATATCTCCTGTTTTATATAATAAAGCATTTTTTTTATTTATAAATGGATCTTTAATAAATTTAAATTGTGTTAATTCTGGCTTGTTTCTATAGCCGATCGCAATACCTTGCCCTCCAATGTATAATTCACCTAATGCCCCAATTGGCACAGGCTGCATATATTTATCAAGAACATACAAAGTAGTGTTGGTTATCGCTTTACCAATTGGAATATTAGGTAGTAAAAAGTCGCTTTCAATTATGCTATGTGTCGTAGTAAATGTAGTATTTTCGGTAGGGCCGTATGCATGTAAGAAGTGATTAGGTCTTCCTTCTATGTTAGAAAATACATTCAGCATCCGTTCTTTGTTCATTATGTCGCCACCGACAATTAAATAATTTAATGCTTTAAATAAACTTGGATTTTGAGCCGCATATTGGTTAAATAATCCAGTAGTAAGAAATAAAATAGAAATAGAATTCCCTGATAAAAATTTGTCAAATTGTTCTATATTAAGCAATGTTTCATAAGGCACCAAACATAATGTGGCTGCATTTAAAAAAGATCCCCATATTTCAAATGTGGCCGCATCAAAACTAATGCTTGCTGCCTGTGCAATTACATCCTTCGTATTGATTTTGATGTAATTGGGCTTATTTACTAAACGAACGACTCCTCTGTGAGGAATCATAACACCTTTAGGTTTTCCAGTTGTGCCAGATGTGTAAATGACATAGGCCAACGTTTCTGGTGATAAATTAATATGGGGTAGTTCAGAATTGCAAAGAAGACTTTTTTCTTTAAGCTCGTCATAAGAAATGATTGTTTTTTTATTTATTGAGTTGCATCGCTCTAATTTATTTCTTTCTGATTCTGAGCATATGATAAGAGAGGCGTTACTATCAACCAAAATGTACTGGATATGTGAATCAGGATAAGATGTATCAAGAGGAATATAGGCCGCACCCACCTTAATGATTGCCAGTACACTAATAAAAAAATCAAAGCCTTCGCATTTACATAGTGCGCAAAAATCACCAAAATGCAAGCCTTTTGTTATGAGAAACAAGGCATATTGATTAGATTTTTGATCTAATGTTGTATAATTTATCGTTTGCTCATTATATTTTAATGCAATGTTGTTGCCATAACGTATAGCTTGTTTTTTGAAAAGAGTAATAAGATGCTCTTTATCTTGAGAGTATAATGAGTCTTTATTCCAGTCATTAATAAGAGTTTTTTTATCTTTGGGATTTAAAAGATTCAATTGGGTAATTTTCTTTGTGGCATCTAATGTAATTTGATTTAATAACTCATTAAGATGGTTTTTGGAGTTTTCAATTATTTGTGCCCAAAAGGCATATTTTTTAAATAAATGATTGTTTGCGTAACAAGAAATTATATTTTTTTTGATATTAATACAAAAAATTATTGGGGCACTACAGGAGGAAGCTTGGGGAGTGATTTGTTGATCATTTTCAATCAGCACTTCAATGATGGCATTTTTATTAAATGATGTTGAAAGCTCTGGATATCTGCAAAAAACATCACAAGCAAATGTTTTTTTATCCATTAATAAATGAACTTTATCTTCAATTAATGTTAGAAGATCGTGAACTATAAAATCATCATCTAAAGTTAAACAGAAGGGTAGTACGCTTGAAAAAAAAGGTTCTAATATATTAAATGTAGTTTTTAATTCAGAAAATGTTAAGCCTATGCCTAAATGATGTTGATTTCCCATTCGATATAAGTAGATTAAAAGAGCTGCTAAAGCAGAATAAACTGATTTATTGTCAGGGATGAACACTGAGCTGTAATCTATTTGATAGATGGATTTAAAATGTCCTATTTCAGAAATATTAAGAGAGGAATCATCTTCGAAAAAAGGAAGATTGGCAGGCACAAATTGCTCGAGCTCCTTAACCCAAAAAAGCTCTGATTTAGCGGCAAGGTAGCTAAGGTTTGTATAGCGCGCAATAAAATCAGTATTGGGGATTTCTAATTGACTACCTACGTCTAATCCAAGTGAATTTATGGGAATAGTTGATCCTTTTGTGCCATTGGAGTTGATATTTAGTAGATTAACTAAAATATCTTGGGAAGTAGTAGCAATAATAAAATTGTTTTTATTAATGGAAACAATTGTTCCTGGGCAGTGTATGGATTTATTACCGGTTAGGTTCATCTTGTTGATTAAATAAAGACGTTCTTTAATTAATATTTTAGTAATGCATAATCTATTATGATAATGTTCTCCTAATTGCAATGCTCTATATGTTTTTTCAATTATTTCTCCATCTGTATTCCAAAATAATAAGCCATTTCCTAAAGGTTTTTCATAAAAATTATGATAAGTTCTTTGGGTTAAATCTTGAGGTAATTTAATTAATTGATTTTTCTCTATATTAATAATTAGCTTTTCAAAAGTTGAAAGCGCCAACTGATAGCATTTGATACTAAGACTCAAGCCTGTTTCATGAGGGGCAATAGTTATTTCATCTTGAATTAAAATATCTCCAGCATCGGTCATAGATGTCATTATATGCCACGTTACTCCATGCCTTTTTTCTTGATTTAAGATAGCCCAAGATGATGCGTGTAAACCGGCGTATTTAGGGAGTTTTGCATTATGGTAGTTTATCGATAGGCATTTGGGTTTATTTAAAAAAAACTCTGGTAAAATAAACCCATTAATAATACTGAATAAATAATCAAAACAATCTTCTAATATAAATGGGGTTGCCTCTTGAACTGATTCAAATAGATGAATGCTATGTTCTTTTGCAAATACTGTTGCAAGAGGATTTTGAGAAATAATCCCTTTGATTATATGATGATGTTTTAACCAACGTTCAGCACATTCAATTACTAAATTATCATCACCTATAAAATATGCAGAATAACTTTTTCTCATGTTAATTATCCATCCGTGATAAAAAATATGTTTTATTTAGTATAATACACGATTAGACAATACTTATGATAAGAGGAGGAAATAGCATAATATTTTAAAACTGATTAATTTTTTATTATATTATAAGTTGGCGAAAGGCTAATGTTCGCTGGCAAAGTTGTATCATCAACATCCGGAATAATTTTACATGGTTAGCTCAGTCTGTGTGTTTTTGTTTCATCATAAAAAAACGTCCTGAAAACGAGTTGAGAGTAGTTGATGTGGAAATGAATAGACAAAATCCTTTGTCAGATTTTGTCTACCTGATTCTGTTTTATAATATAGTATGTTGATCTAACCAATTATTTATTTTAGTTATAGTGTCTTGATTAACCTCGAGCAGCTGTTGATACAACAGTTCGAGTAGTTTGCGATGTCCCGCTTTATAGTAGCGTTCTAAATATTGACATGCGTAACGCATTTTTTGAGTGCCTAAATAAGCGACTCCACCTTTAATTTTATGAGCTAGTTCTTCTACTTTATCCCATTTATTTTGCTGGTATTCTAGTTGCATTTGTAAAATATCCTTTTGAGTATCTTCAGAAAGATAGGTTTGTAACAGAGTGACCAATAATTTTTTATCAGGGATTTGTTCTAAAGCTAATTGTTCATCAAATAAGACAAAATGATCTAATTCAAACAGTGCTTTTTCTGTTTCAGGTAGGTCGATTCCTAGAATGGGATTTGGTGTAGGTTTTGATATGTTGTTACGGTGACTTAATAACGGCACTATGCATTGTTCTAGTAACTCAATGCGAGCAGGTTTACTTAATATATCATTCATCCCCGCTCGCTGGCATTCATCCCAGGCTACTTCTTTAGCATGCCCTGTTAACCCGATAATGGGTAGGGGAGTACTATTGAGCGCACGCTCTTTATTCCTGATGCGTTGTGTCAGTTGTGTTCCTGAAATCCCTGGAAGACCTATATCGGTAATAATGAAATCAACGGTATTATTTTGTAATAAAGTCCAGGCCTCTTCACCGGATTGCGCCGAAATAAAGGTATAGCCCTTTTTATCTAACATCATTTCTAATGTTTTTAAAGCGATGAGATTATCTTCAACCAGTAATAAATGGGGCATGTGTTCGGGAGGAGCTAGCAATTGAGCGGTGTTATTTTGTTCGAGATTAGCATTAGGTGCTTCACCAAGCGGACATTCTAAATCAAAATGAAACGTAGAGCCTTCGCCTACTTTACTTGTGAGCGTAATGTGTCCGCCAAGTAATGTCACATAAGATTGGGCGATATGTAATCCTAATCCATGACCGGTATAAATACCTTTATATGATGAGCTGACTTTAAAAAAACGATTAAACACTTGCGCTTGCACGTCTTCCGGAATTCCTATACCGGTATCGGAGACGCCAAATTTAAGATGTGTTGAAGAGGCATTTTGATGCAAACATTCAATACTCAACGTGATGCTGCCCGTTTGGGTAAATTTAATCGCATTACCTAATAAGTTGAGCAAAATGCGATGAATTTTATTTCTATCACTGCATATATAACGCGGGACATCTGGAGCAATATTGGCTTTTAAAGCAAGATGTTTTAATGAGGTAGCAGGTGATTCCAAACGAATTAAATCATGAAAACATTGATGCAAATCAAAAGAATGATGCTTTACATCTTGTTCATCGAGTTTTTCCGCCCGCACATCATCTAAAATATCATTAAGCATATGCAATAATTCTTCCCCACTATCATGCAACATATGCGCCTTATCTTTATCCTCTTTACTTTGTAGTGTTTGCTCTAAGAGTTCTGATAAACCAATAACACCAGTGAGGGGCGTGCGAATATCATGGCTCATGTTGGCGATGAACTCTGTTTTTGCTTTGTTAGCTGCTTCGGCTTGCTCTTTAGCTTGGAGTAGTTCATTTTCAATATTTTTCATATGTGTAATATCAATAGTGTTACCAATAATGCCAATAATATTATTTTCTCCATCAAAAAAAGGTTTTTTTGTTGAGTGCAAAATAATGGCTCTGCCATTCGTTAAGTTAGTTTGTTCTTCAATGATTATTTTTGTGTGAGTGCGTAAGACTTCTTGATCGTTGGCCTTGTATATATTAGCAGTCTGATTATTAAATAAATCGTGGTCGTTTCTTCCTATTACTTCGTTTTCATTAATTGATGAAATGATGCCCATGCGAAATAGACTTTCTAGACAATGAGCATTTAACCCAAGCCATGTTCCTTGAGTATCTTTCCAATAAATATCGCCAGGGGTATTGTTTAATATACTTTTTAATTGAAAAATTATATCTGATTGACTTGCTATTATTTTTTCAAGTTCAAATATAGTTTTATTAAGTTCATCCTGATTCTTTGTTCTCATGATTCCATTAAAAAGAAAAAATGTGCCTATACTTTGAAGTATAGCTGCTTTTAATTATATATTATTTTGTAATGGAGGACTCATGTTAACACCTGATGGACAATCGGCTAAAAAAATAGAAAAAGTGATGCTGTTATCCTTATGGGCAAATGAATTAAAAGAGCGCTCTTTAAAAAAAGGAAAATTAATTTTGGCAGGTCTTGGTAGGCCAACCTATCCTATAAACAAACATGCTATTCAAGCTTATTTAGATTATTGGAATCGTTTGAGTGATGTTGCTTCTAATTGGCATGAAAATCCTGAAGGAAATACTAATAACCCTGCTATTGATTATGGGGACCCTCGAGGTGATAAAGAACCTTTAGAAATTATGGCTAAAAGAATGTCTGAGTGGTATGAATCAACGATAGAATCAAAAAATATATTATTTACAGTGGGGGGGATAGGTGGGCTTAGAGCCATTTTTGATACCTTTAATAGTCATTTTGAAGATGTGCCAGGTTATCGAATTATTACTCCCTTTCCTCATTATAGTGTTTACTCCAATGATTCGAGGCATCAGTTACACCCTATAAATGTTATGAATAATCCCGGGTATAAATTGACTGCTCAGTCGGTACAAGAAAGTATTGATAGTGCATATTTACTTGCTGAAGAAGATAAAGGATTGCCCAAGGCTATTTTATTTTGTAACCCATCAAATCCATTAGGAAATATAATTGATGAGAACGAGTTAATTAAAATAGCTGAAATTTTAAGGGCTTATCCTGAATTGTATATCATCTTTGATGAAGCATATGCTGAAATGTCTTTTGTTAAAATTCCATCTTTTTTGAAAATTGCACCCGATTTAAAAAGTAGAGTTATTATTTTGCGTTCTGCGACCAAAGCGTTATCTGCTGCGGGAGAGAGAATGGCTGCTTTAATAGTATTTGATCCCGAAATGATGAATGAACTATTAAATAAAAATATTAATTACTTCATTCATGTGCCTCGATCAGCACAAATTGCTTATGCTCAGACAATGGCTTTGTTTGATCAGCAAGAGCAAAAAAATTTAGCCACATATTATGAGAGTAAAGTACGTTATGTGCTCAAACGTCTAGAGCAAATGGGTGCACAAATGCCTGACGAAACCTATAAAGTTGAGGCCACTTTTTATGTATTAGGGAATTTTAGTGATTTGTTTGGGCTGCCCATGCCTGATGAGTCTAAAGAAATATTTCATAATGTCAGTCTAGTGCGTACAGATGAGGATTTAGCGTATTACCTATTATATGAAGATGCGTTAATGATTGCTCCTTTATCTTATTTTGGCCTAAATGAAAGTAGTGGTTTTATTCGTATTACCTGTAGTGCTGCTAATCATGAATTAGAAGAGTTGATGGATAGATTAGAGAGCCGTTTAATCTATGCCAGGCAAATTAAAAAAGACCATTTAATAAAAGTAATTTATCAATCTGCTGCTGATATCAAAGATAGGGACTTTCATGTGTATGAACTGATATTAAAAAAATTAGAATTAAATACATCACCCGAACTAAATGGTTTTAAATTAAAAAAGCATTTGGATGCTCTAGAAAAAATCAAACAGTTTGCCGATGATGTAATAAAAATAATTGAGTAAGGCTTTATGTTAAAGCAGCCCTAAAAAGCTTAAGACAGTTCTAAACCGTTGATGTAGCGCTATGCATGGGACTTATTGGGCTCATTTCAATGGAAGGAGAAGGCTTATGTGTAGAAAACGAAGGTCTGAGTGATGAGCCAAAAAAAGAAAGGCGGGGAAGCGTTTCAGGAGTAGGATTATTCTTTTGATGCTTCTCTATTGATGAGGCACCAATTCGACTAGCCCAGCGTGTTAACAAAATAGCTGCAGCAAGGCTTGTACTTGCTGTAAATCCTGTTGCCACACCATAAACCCCCATCTCTGTTTGTAACCCTAACGTCCCCGCTAAAGCGATTCCTAGAGCAATACACCCCATAGAAATTACCGATGCACGTTTGTCATCACCTAAAATACGTAACTCTTGTAATAAAACAAATCTTAATGCATCAAATGTACATCCTACAAACATAATAGGGGCCAATTTTTGAAGTATTTGAGCGAGTGAGTGATTGTTATTTCCCATCATGGCACAAAGCGTTTCGGGAAAAGCTGAAAGAAATATAAGTACAGGCGTTATATAGGACAATAAAGCGATAATCCCCATTTTACCCATAATGCTGGCATTATAAAAATGATGTTCGCCTAAGTTTCGACTCATTTCTTGAGCACAGGTTTGTCCAAAAGCGATTTGTAGCAAATAAGAAAATAAAGAAAATTGCATAATAGCTGAAAAAGCAGCTTGTTGTTGCACACTAATAATACCAGCAAAGGCATTAATTATTAAACTCATAGTTGTTTCAGCAGTCATATTTAATAAAATTGACCCTCCGAAGGTGCTCATTTCAATTAATTGGTTGAGATACGGTTGCCATGACTTGTATAAGTCTAGAAAATGAAATGAACTTAATTCAGACGAAGTAGATAAATGAACTAAGTAGCTTAGTGCAGATAAATAAGGATCTAAAATGCATCCGATTAAAAGACCTGTAGGACCCATTTTAGGAGCACCGAATGCTCCAAAAGCAAGAATACTGCCTACCGACATGCCTATTGCTAAATTCACTAAGCTAACTATCATCGCCGTTTTGGTGTGTTCAAAAGTAAATAAGATCTGATCAGCACTGATGCGTATCATGATTCCAGGTATGGCTACTGAATAAAGGGTTACAAAAAAAGCGGCGATTTCAGCTACCTCTTCATTTTGATTAAATGCATAGTTAAATAACGGTTTTGAACTTACCGTTGTTGCGAGCATTAGAGGTGACATCACAAGAGAAATAATTAATGCATTTCCAAAGGCTGCTGCAATATGTTCACGTCTTAGCTGTAATGCTTCTTCTGATTCACCATTTTTTTGTGCATCACGAAGTTCACCTAATTCTTTTCCTGCGACAAGCCCTACGCCCAATAATGGGCCTGCACCAATAATGACGACAGAATTGAGTAACGATGTAATTAACGTAATAGCTGCAAGATGTTCATCATTATCATTAAGTTGACCTAATAAATAAACGAGCATTGCCATTTGTAAGCTAAATGAATAAGAAGCGGACATTTGCCATGAAAGTCGCGATATTTTTTGAAAAGCGTGCCAATATGTTACATTAGAATTTTGTATGGTATTTATGTTAACAATTGCTTGCTCCATATCTTGTTTTGGTTCTTCTAACATCACTACACCCGTGAGCAAATAAAGCCCATAATGATACAATGAAAGCCATGTTTAAATCAAATTTTTTTGCAAATCATTTTTTTGAACAGTAAAATTTAACCCAATGTTTATTCATTAAATAAGGCTTAAATAGGGCTGAAATTAATATTATATCGGAATGAACGAGCTCTGATTGAATGATTTTTAATTTGAGCGTGGATGATGTTTTTTTAAGATGATTATTGTTTATTGATAACCCCAGTTCGGAGTTTCATAGGCATTGAAAAAAGGAGCTGACGCTCCTAACATGCTGATTTTTCTTGTCTAAAAGGAATTTCAGTATGTTGAAGGAGAGCCAGCTGGTCTCTATTTTTTGCGAAATCGATGATTTTTGCAAGGAATTAGATAAAAATATGCCTCAACCGTTATTAACAAGCCCGACAAAAGGTCGTCGAGGTCCTAATTGCTGTTTATCGGTTAGCGAAATGATGACCATTCAAGTTTTATTTCAAATGATCGGCTATCGAAATTTCAAAACGTTTTACACTGGATTTTTGCAGATTTATTGGAAGCAGTATTTTCCTAAATTACCTAGTTATCAACGATTTGTTGAGTTAATGAGTCGAGCAATTGTCCCATTAACGTTGTTCTCACAATGTAAGTGTGGTCGCAAAACTGGCATATATTATATCGATGGAAGTTGCTTGCCAGTATGCCATCTTAAGCGATCAAAACGTAACAACGTTTTCAAAGAAAGTGCAGCATATGGTCGTACATCAGTAGGCTGGTTTTTTGGTCTAAAAGTTCATGTTGTTATCCCCGCAACCCCAATAAGAACACCATTTTTATCAAATAGTGGCACTCTGTTCGTTATAAAATAAAATTTTTGACCATTCGGGCCTGGAATAGGAGGATCTTCCATATTGAAAATGGGTTGTTGTGTTTGAATAACTTGCAAATCATCATTTTTTAATTTTTGATCTAAGCCTTTAGTCCAGTTGCATAAAATAGCCAGTTCTTCGTAGCTTTTTCCAATGAAACCTTGTTTAGATAATCCTAGCATATTTAATACATTTTTATTGCATCCAAGCATAAGGCAGTTTTTATCCATCCAATAAACATTACAAGGCATATTATCAATAACTAACTCGAGATTATGGATAAGAGATTCTGTCGTGATTTCTTTTTTATTTGTTGAACGTAATAAATAATAATATTGGTTATGGTCTACTATTTCAGTTAATTCCCAATTAATTAGTTCGGCTTGGTATTTGATCGGTATCTTGCCACAAGATGTTAAAGAGATATTTTTTTTAACAAATGAATATAAACCAGAACCTAAATAATTCGTAATTAGAGAATGATGAAAATTGGATAAATCGTCATTTATTGAAGGAATAGTTTTTTTTATTTCTTTATTGATAAATAAAATATTTAAATTTTTATCAAGAATGAAAAAAAACTCCTCTAATTGCTCTGCCAAAAGCGCAAAATAAGGAGAATTAGATATAAAGTTTTTGCTAGATTGAACGTAAGCGCCAAACTAAAAACCTACTAGTCCGCTTGGAGCAAAACGGGGCTGATTTTTTGCGCCTTAAGTAGCTCTGGATTGACGTTGTAGGGCAAGAGCAATTGGATTTCGAGCTCATTAGTACATTTGAGGATAGTCTCGAGCGCTAGTTTAAAATAAGCGAAGACATCGATATTATGCTCTTTGCATGTTTGTACCAGAGAAA
>CAZSAO010000028.1:13801-29821 GCA_964605275.1 uncultured Legionella sp. | reverse complement strand
AAAACCTACCCTTCTTCGCAGAGCAATTACCGCATATGCCCAAATTAATATTTGATGTGTTAACTGCCCAAAAAGAAAACCTACTATTAGAAAAAACGCCTAGTACAAAAAAAGAAGACAAGCGCTTTTTTTATAGTTTACTCGGCATATTTCTTACTTTAGGTTCCATAGGTGGCATCACTTATTACGATTTATTAGACACTAAATCTTTACTTATTACCGAAATAAGTGGCGCAGGAATCACAGGGTTCATGATATTTTTATATAAATTACTTAAAACGTGATACATAGTGATGACAGTATGGCTGCTTTTGATGCCTCTTATAATAATGCTGATGATATTCTTCCGCAGGCCAAAAGGTAGCAGTAGGATGTAATTGCGTTGCAACGTTGTAACCTCTTTGAATTAATTCATTAATTAATTCTTCCGCCACTTGTTGTTGCTGCGCATTATAATAAAAAACTGCACTTTGATATTGTTCACCCAGATCAGGTCCTTGACCGTTAGTTTGAGTGGGATCATGAATCGAAAAAAACTGCTTTAATACAGCGGTATAATTAATTTTATTAGTATCATAAACTATTCTAACTGCCTCGTAGTGCCCCGTATTTCCTTGACAGATTTGTTCATAGCTTGGATTAACTAGTGAACCACCGCAATAGCCAGACTCCACTAAGAGTACACCCGGCACGTGCCGCAAATAATGCTCTACGCCCCAAAAACAACCGCCGGCCACAATAGCCTCTTGCGTATCAATGACCTGTGAATCAATTACAAAATCTAGAGATGCGGAGTTCACACAATGGCGCGTATTTTTTGCAGTAAAGTGCTCTCCTTGAAATACATGACCTAAATGAGCCGTACACCGTGCGCAAATAATCTCCGTACGTAAACCATCGGCATCAGCTTGCAGCTCCACAGCATGCAACACATTGGCATCAAAACTAGGCCAACCACAACCCGAGGAAAATTGACTGTCTGCGCGAAATAATGCTAAACCGCAACAACGGCATAAGTAGGTGCCATTATGCATTACCCTATCAAATGTACCAGAAAAAGGATATTCAGTGGCTTTGTTCCACACGATTTTTTTTACAGCAGGAGTAAGGCTTGCGGTTTTATCTAAAAACTCATTCATGAAAGCATCCCTATTATATAAGCAAAAAGGGGATATTACTCCCCTATTGACTTTGCGTATTATCGTGCCTGGCAAATTTGATCTGCCAAATAACCAATAGCGCCAGCATAATAAATAGAATTATTGTAGCGTAAGATCATTCGATAATTAGGAAATGCTAAGAATGTTGGTCCACCATAGGGCTGAATAATACTGCCTTGTAAGTCTTGATAAGGCAATGACTTGCCATCTTCAGTTCGTACTCCTAGAGCATTCCACTCACTCACAGATTTCGTAGTACCTTTACCTTCCAAACTCATATCAAAGTGCGCTGGAAGCTTTACTTGAATAGCCCAAGGCTCTCCGGTATGCCAGCCATTCTCTTTCATATAATTGGCAATAGATGCAAATACATCCGGTTTACTTTGCCAAATATCTTTGCGACCATCGCCATCATAATCAACTGCATATTTTACCCAGCTTGATGGCAAAAATTGCGGCTGGCCAGAAGCACCGGCCCACTCGCCTTTGAAATGGGCTAAATCAACATGACCATCATTTAGTATATGTAATGCTAAAAAGAGCTCTTTGCGAAATACTTCTTTCCGTTTAGAATCATACGCTAAAGTAGCTAATGCTTTGACTACGGGAAAATTGCCCATATACGTGCCATAACTGGTTTCCAAACCCCAAAACGATACAATAAAGCAAGGATTTACACCGTATTTTTGCCCAATGGCTTCTAATAAAGCACGATTTTTTTCATACTGTTTTTTCCCTATGGCAATACGATAATTATCTACCCGCGTTGCGCGATATTTCATAAAGGTAAGACGGTGTTCGGGTTGGGAATGCATTAAACTTTTTATCTGTTTGCTAGGCTCATGCACACCAGCAAAAGCTGCATCAAAAACAGCAGGACGAATTCCTTGCTCCATTGCTTCTGCACGTACTTGCGCTATCCATTGATTCCAAGAAGGTTCAGCCGCAAAGAGAAGTTGTGTGACACATAATAAAACAGCAAATCCTATTCCTTTAAATCTCATTTTTGTGTCCTATGCTTTGTTTATTTTTATAAAGTAAAATAAACTATAGCAGTAAATGTCACTATAAAACAAATAGAAAGGTAATATAAGTACCGCATTTATCATGGGTTCATTAATAGTAAATAAATTATTTAATACGGGGAAATTGTTTACTAAATTCGGCATCTATTAGTGCACTCACCTCATCGTTAGTACTATTTTGACCAACAAACGCCTTACTTGCGCCCTCTACGCGATCAAGGGCAGATTCTGCTGTATCTAAATTATGCGTGAAGTGGTTCATTTGTTGTTTATAATATTTAGTAACACCCTCTTCTTTATTAGATAAGATAGCTAGACCACGTGCCATTATTTCTTGATTGGCTCTGAATTGATTAGCATTAGCTCTATATACTTGTGTACTATGTGAAGTTTTCCTTTCCATATTTTCAGACCAATGCATAGATGATGAATTATGGATTGTGGTGTTAACAGTCCTAGAGGGCACCTGCGGCCACGTACTGTTTAGCGGATCAAATGCTATTGGCCTAGATGGCACTGCTGGCCATGTACTTTTTAACGGATCAAAGGCTTTAGATATAGCAGTATTAGGTGCCATAAATTCATTTTTTGCCATTAGGGGAATAGCAACACGCACTGGAGTTGTCGGTGCTATTGGCCACACAGACAAACTAGCAGGCAAAGAGCGCTGCACTACTTGGCGCTCAAATGAGTTATCTTTATAGTGATTAATAGAATGGTTTATTTTATCAAGAATAGTGCTTATTTTTTCGAAGGAGGTAATGATATTGGCGGTTTTCTTAAAAGCAAAAAAGGAATTAATCGCATGAGTATGGGGCGTATTTAAATTAACTTGCCGTAAATGATCATTTAATTGCACAACGCCCATTTTCTGCTCGTTTAACGAACTCAGCAACTTCTTTTTTTCTTTTTCAGGAAACTCCTGAATTCGTGCAAAAAAAGTATCAATACGCTTTGTAGCCGTATTTAATAACGTCTCCAGCGTGGTTTGTACTTTTTTTACTTCATTAATTCGATTACCCATTTTTTCCGCTTGTATTCTGATTCTGACCTATAACAACAAGTATAGACCATCTTTTTGTCCCATTGAGAAAAAACAAGGCATTTACAATAAAATTTCACTCTAATAAGCCGGCGTATTATTTTTTTAATACAGGAAAATTACTGCTATCACATGTCGCATCGGCTGCAGTGGATGAAAATAATCCAATTTTGGCACTTAAGTGTTCACAAGGCTTATCACCCAAAAAACTACTTACCCCAGCGATCAAACCAAAACGGGTACCCGCGCGTAGCGCACGCAAAGGAGCAACGTAATAAAAATCAGATAATGTGGTTTTGAGCACCGCATGAAAACCTACTTTTTGGGTATAAACCTGATGTTCACGCCAAAGAGCGACAATACCAGGAGAGATAAGCTGCACACCCTCAACGCGCATTTTTGATAAATAGTAATCACGATAATGAGCAAAAGGATAAGAAATAATTGCAGCGGTTATACCACTTAACATACCCGCACTAAAATGGCGCAATGTATGATTTTGTATTGCTAGAGAGTTAGCATAAAGTTGTTCGATTTCACATAATGAAAAGAAATTGATAAAACTAAAGGCAAAGCGCGCGCCTGATGACGCCGTGGCCAAAGGCACAAAATAACGAGGGATATACCATTTAAAGTCCGAGTTAATAACTTCAGCCTTGCGCAAGGTGCTTAACACCTCGGGAATTTGCGTGACCACGACTTCCCCCAAAGACATCAAAGAGAGAGAGGCAATACTGGTTACTACTTTTTTGATGTAGTGTTCTTCTCGCTCAGGCCTCACCGCAGTTGTCGAAGAATCAACATCATGACTATTTTTATTTTGTTGGTCTACTTTTTTTGCACCGGACATATAGGTAGTCCGAGTACCCACACCAGCAAAACATGAAGCAAACCCAGTATAAAATTGGCGAATAAAAATAAGACGACTCATCGATGTATGAGTATCTGTCGCAATAAATTTACCTGTTTTAATCTGATTCATTAGCAACGTGTTGATAGGACTATGCACCAATGCGATAAGAGCACTAGTTGTCACGATGGTAAAAGAAAAATTAGCCACTTCCATAGGAGTAGGCATTAACGATTGACTCTTGGGCGTATAAGAACTATCTAAATTTTGATTCATTTTGTATGCTGCACCAAAAAAGTCAAACACAATAAAAACCAAAATACACAAGGAACGAAAAGAAAGCAATTCAATGTTAATCTAAGATTTTTATTATTATATTGTAATAAGAATAAGTATAGTGCAATTAAAAAAGTTTATTTGCAGGGCAAACGCATCTAAATTTTGAACACTAAAACAGCCTACTTTATCTACGTGCTGTGCTTTATGCACAGTATCCAGACGATGTTGAATCGAGATTTGAACTGGATTTCGCGTATAAAGCGCAAAACGTAAGCGGTTTGAATCAGTTATGTTCGTTTGGATGCGTTTGTCCTGTGTTTACTCACTCCGTAAAGAAACAATAGGTTCTAATTGCGCTGCACGTCGTGCGGGATAATAACCAAAAAAAATACCAGTGGCGGCTGAAACAAAAAAACCGGCAATAGGAGGTAACCAATAAATAGTAAACGTCCAGCCACTAAAATAGGCAACAATTCGGGTAAAAATTAAACCTAAAAATACGCCCAAAATCCCGCCGAGTAACGCCAGCATCACCGATTCCATTAAAAAAAGTGCTTGAATGTCTTTATTTTTTGCCCCCACCGCTTTTCTAATACCAATTTCTTTTTTACGCTCGCTCACCGAAACCAGCATAACATTCATCACACCAATCCCACCCACAAGCAAAGACACACTGCCAATCACTGCCAATAACAGCGTAAAAATATGCCCTTGGCTCTCCATGCTGGCAATAATTTGTTTGGCGCTGCGAGGGAATACACTGAGATTAGGGTTAAAAGAGTGAATCACTTGTTTAATTTCTTCAATTATTGCATCAATAGGACTATTAGGCTTAAGCAACAAAACGGCATTGTTAATACGTGCATCCTTACTCACTAAGCGAATACCACCCAGAGGAATCACCACGGCTTGATTTAAGTCTTCATTGAAAAAACCATTTTCTTTCCAAGGCTTGGCAATCCCAACAATAGTATATAAATTTTTTCCTATTTGTAATTGCTTGCCTAAAGGACTATCCATGGTGATGGTTTTTATTTGCTGCGCCAAACCATGGCCAATCACACAATCATGTTCAAAAGATTCAAAAAAAGAGACGAAATACCCGGCTGATAAACGAACTTGTACTATTTGTGCCAAATGCTCGTCAGCACCAATAATCACGCCTTGTAAGACCTTGCCTTGAAAACTCAATGGCTGATAAGCCATACCGTAGGGCGCAATATTTACAATAGCCGGAATATGCTGCGTTAATTGCTGCCATTGATTTACCGATAAAGAATCATCATCTAGATGTGATTTATTCACTTCTTTTTGATAAATAGACACCGCTAATAAATCTGTGCCTAGTGCTTTAAATTGCTCTAATGCTTTTTCAGTGGCTAATTGACCACAACTGATTAAAGCCACTACAGCAGCCGTTCCTACCAAAATCCCTAATATTGCCAAAAAAGAGCGCAATTTAGCGGATGTTAAATTAACAAAAGCATGTTGCCCATGTTGCCAGAAAGTCATACACCCGACTCCGCAACCACTAAACCATCAACCAAAGTAATGGTTTGTTTGCACTGTTGCGCAATATGCTGATCGTGCGTGACCAAAATCAAGGTTTTTCCTTCAGCATGCAAAGTTAAAAACAAATTCATTACCTCAGCACCCGTCTTGGAATCCAGTGCGCCGGTTGGTTCATCCGCTAAAATTACTTGCGGCTCGCTCACCAATGCACGCGCAATAGCAACACGTTGTTGTTGACCACCTGATAATTGCGTTGGTCGATGATGGGCATATTTTTTCATTCCCACTTTATCTAAAGCCGTTAATACTTTTTCTTCAATATAGTCGGCAGACAGTTCTCTGTACGTAAGCGGCAACGCGACATTGTGCAATGCGCTAAAGCGTGGTAATAAATTAAATTGCTGAAATACAAAACCAATATGTTGATTACGTAATGTAGCCGCTTCATCACTAGATAAAGAAGCCGCATCACGCCCAGCTAATAAATAAGTACCCGCATCCGGCTTATCTAATAAACCAATAATATTCATAAGTGTTGATTTACCCGAACCCGATGCGCCAACAATAGCTAATAAGGTACCTGGCTTTACCTGCAAAGAAACCTGGTTTAATACCGTAGTACTAACCCCTTCCAAATGATAGGATTTTACTAAGTCAGTAATTTGGATGAGCGGTTCACTCATAAACCACCACATCACCCTCTTGCAATCCGGTTTCAATAACAACACTACCCTCTTGCACGGAGCCCGTGGTAACAATACGCCGCTCTAAAGCACCCGTTTTATTTTTCACCTGCACCACACTATTGCCTTGTTCACGGGTCACCGCCGCAAGCGGTACAAATAATTGTTTGCCACTATCACTTTGCAACTCAATAGCAGCACTCATTCCTACTTTAAGCCACAGTTGCTGCTTTGGCGATAAATGCGTTACTTCAACAAGAGCGGTAAAGGAGGGAAGGCCACCTGAACTACTATTTGACGCTTGCGCATTAATAGCAACTAAAGTGCCTTGCAACACCTCTTTGCCAAAAGCAACACCAGTGACTTGTGCATGCATTCCCGAATGAATTTTATCAATATCCACTTCGGGCACATCAATCTCAATGCTAATCCCGCTTAAATCACCAACTAAAGCAATAACTTGTCCTGACTTAACTTCCGAACCCACCGTAATACGAGTAGTCTTGTCATCTCCTGACTTGGGCGGATAAAGCAGCACCCCATCGCCTGGAGCTTTTAGTTGAATGAGATTATGGTTAGCAGTTAATACTTGCCGTACTTGTTCAAAATCAGCTAAATTAAGATTGGAAAAATCACCGGTTTTATGATGTTGATCCATTTTGTCTAATAACTCGGTTAACTTGCGCTTTGCTTGCATTAAGGTAATACGCGACGTCCACAGCCCCGATTTTTCACTTAAATAATTGTTTTTTGAAATAAGCCCGGCATGCCATAACTCTTTTGTGCCATTAAACTTTGCTTGAATAACGCTAAAATTATCTTTTGCCTTTAGATAGTCGGTTAGTGTTTCATTGTACTGTTTTTGTAATTCGGTAGAGATAAGGGTCAATACGACATCGCCTTTTTTTACCCGCTGACCGTAATGAAAATTCATTGCCTCAATTACCGCCTCCATTGGGCTCACAATACTGTGTTCGCGAATAGGGGCAACGGTACCACTAAAGTGAAGAATTTTTTTCAACGATTTAGCAGCAACGACATGGATATGTGCTGGAGGCTTTATTTCTTTGTGTTCTTTATCACAGCCATTCAGAGCAACAAGCACCAAGAGACATAATATCTTTTTAGTTAAATGAATCATCCACCATACCTTAATTGAATATCCCAATGCTCTAAAGTAGTGCCTAAAATACGTTGCAATGCCGACAATTGATTTAAATAAGCAATCTTTGCCCCAATCAAACCGGATTGCGCCTGAATAAATTGGTTCTGCGTATTGTTTACATCTAAGGCACTGCTAATGCCTGCTTGTTGTTTTTTCTTTTCTAAGTCATACGATTGTTGTGCCAAATGCACTTGCTTTTGTGCTAACTCGTATCGTTTTGCCAAACTCGCAATGGTGCGAATGGTATTGGTCACTTGCGTCATTAGCGCACGCTTTGCCGCGATCAAATTTATTTTATCTTTTTCTAAGCGCACTTTTGCACTAATTAATTGATTCCGCCGACTTAAATCATGTAAGGGCACCGTTAACGTTAAACGGGCCGCTTCCGTAGTATTATTGCCATTATAAATACTTTTAAATCCAGTATTTATACCCGTAGGATCATTTACTGTTCCGCTTTGCAATGATGCAGAAGCGTCTAATTGCCATAATTGTTGATTTTTAGCGACTTGATAAGCCCGCTCATCTGCCTGTAAAGCCATTTTTTGTGCCGCATATTGCACATTGTGCGCCAAAGCTGTTGCAATAGACTGTGCTAAATCCGGTACGGCAACCTTTTGAATGCTGACATCGCTAGGAATAGATAAATGCATGTCGGGATCCAGACCAATGCTTTGCAATAACTCTTGGGATGAAGTATTAAATTCATTTTGCCCTTGTTCCACCAATAAACTTAATGATTCAATTTGATAGGATTGTTGAATATTGCCAGTAGGTTCTAATTGGCCCGCTTTAATTTTTTGCTCATTAATCTCATATGATTTTTGTGCTTCCGCAAGTTGCAAGCGCTGATTCTCTAAATTATTGCCGCTTAAAATTAAATTACGATACGCCATGATTACTTGCGTTATTTGGTCAATCACCGCTTGGCGCACATTTAACTTATTTAATGTTTCGCTATCTAAAGCATTAAGCAATGCCATCTCATTAGCCGAATGGCCAAAACCACGCAACAACGGCTGGGTTACATTTACATTAAGTACTGGATTAAAATTATTATTAGCTTGCACATTGTTGTCAATAAACACTGACGCTTGCGTTCCCACTTTGGTTTTTAAGTTTAACTCCGGACTGGCAATTGCCGAACCATTCGTCGTACTGCCTATGCCATTATACGTACTTTTTTGTAACGTACCGGACGCACCAAGGGCATACTGCAATTCAAATTCATTTTGTGCTAAGCGTAGCTGATAATATTGGACAATGCGATCAAGCTCGGCATTTTGAATATTCGGGTTATAGCGTAGCGCTAACAAAATCGCTTCACGCAAATCAAGCTTATACACTTCTTTTTTGCGAGCACTGGGAGAGGTGGGTAATTCAATCCAATGCTTGAGCATAAACTCAGGATTAACCATAGCACGACGTAAACGTTTACCTGCGGCTTCAACGGCACGAGCCTCTTTTGCTGGCTCATCAACCCAACGGTACAAAGAAGCATTATCTTGAGCGCAGGCGTGATGAGTAATACCTGCGAACAGAGCAATACCCATAATAGCCTGGATTAATGAGTAAGGGCGCATTACGATTTAATCCCCGGCACAGAAAAACGTTGCCTATCTTGTAAACGAAATGCGGTTAACTCGCCGCCCCAAAAACAACCTGTATCCAATGCATGGATTTTTGGATTGGAGCACATTCCTCTTAACGCCGCCCAATGACCGAATAAAATATCAACATCGAGCTCTTTACGCCCGGGTACCTCATACCAAGGATATAAAGGATCGGGCACATCATTAGGGGATTTCTTATGTTGTAAATCTAAATGCCCCCGGCTATCACACCAACGCATACGCGTAAAGTAATTGGTAATCGTGCGTAAGCGAGATAGACCATGCAGCGTAGACGACCAATTAGTAGAGCTGTTATCATACATCTGCTGTAAAAAATCGCGATATTCTGCACCGGATAAAACCTGTTCTAATTCGTTACCCGCAGCTAAGGCTTGTGGCAAATCCCAAATAGGCGCAATACCCGCATGCGCCATAACAAATCCAAGCGTCGGACAGTGATGAATAATTTTTTGCATGCGCAGCCAATGTCCTAGTTCTTCCCCATCATCAGCAGATAAAATTTCATCAATCGTATCATCATGTCCTTGCCAAGGACGACCGCCAAATAAAGAACTCAGCAGATGCAAGTCATGATTACCTAACGTAATAATTGGTGCAACTGGCAATGATTTAATAAAACGCAACACTGCCAATGATTGCGGGCCACGGTTCACTAGATCGCCCACAAACCATAATCTATCTTCGCGCTCATTAAACTGCACTACCTCTAACAAGTGTAAAAGCGGCTCATAGCATCCTTGTACATCACCGATTGCATAATCAGCCACCTTGTTTTGCTCCGGGAGCCGCGGCACTGAAATTTTGCTCCGCATTTGCCCATAGCCCACTCACAGTCAACTTGGCAAAAGAAGAACTCCCGGTTTGCCCATGCTGCACCAACTGATGATGCTCTTGCGTAGCATGAATAAAGTGTAAAGCAGACATTTTTTGTGTGCTTCCTGTGGCAGGCTGTGAGACGTTGACCATGCTAGGTAAAAATAACGCATAATTAGGTAGTACTATTCCAGTAAAGATGTTCCCTGTTTCTTTTTGTTCAAAACGAACCTCCATGGACCCATCCGCGTCTACTTCATGCAAGTTCAATGATAACATGGCTTTTTCAATGGCTTGCCAATTTTTATACTCCGGATGCTCACGCACAAATAAACGATACATTTCCGGACACATGAGAAAACCACCAGGAACCATCAACAAAGGCGCTTTATTGATCATAATAAGCCCTTTTTCTAAAGCACTCATTAACCAATAAACAAACTCAACGCCAATGGCAAACTCTTTTTCTTGAATCGTTTCAGGCACCCCACCAGAAAAAGTTCCGGCGCGCCCTAAGGCCCCACCTGCTCGCGCACCAATGCGTGCTAAGAAAGCAGCCAAGTAACGTTGAATAGCAAGTGCATCGGCACGAATTAAAATAGCCCCTAAAGTACCTGCACCACGAAAATCTTCATGTAATAAGGCAAGCCAAACGGTTAACACTTGCGGGTTAGAAGCTATCCAAGCAAATCCTTCCGCCGGCATTAATTCTTTTGCAAGTAAAATGTTTAATCGTCGACGTAAATCCACATCAGATTCTTTTAAAAAATCATAATCATAATAACTGCCAACGCTAAGTAAATCACCTAACAACGGATTCCACGGCTTTACACGCAAACCCGTGCTATCAAATACATCTACTTGAAAATCAACAAATAATTTTCCAATACCTTGCAGCACCGCGGCCGAGTATAATGCATATTGCCACAGTAACTGCTCTTCAGAAAGTTCTTTGTTATCCTCTTGTATAACTACTTCTTTAAACAAACCTAAAGCAGCCTCTGTTCGATTAAGCGCATGATCAACTAACCCGCCTGCTTGCGCATAATAGCTGTTAGCAGACTCAGGAAGATGCTGACAATAGTTCGCCAAATGCTCTATTAAGATAAAACATAAATGATCATAACGCGCCGCTTCTAAATCAGAATGATCGCGCATTTGGCGCAACAAAGTCTGCCGCTTATGATCCGCTAACAATTGGCTAGCACTCATCATCGCGCTCAACTCGTTTAACGGCTTGGCGGATGCAGATTTCTTATTGGTTCGTTGACGAAGAAACAAAGCAATCTCCAGAAATTTTAAATACAACTAATCCTTTAATTTTACACTATTTGGCAACAAATTGTGCTAGCCGCACGTATTCTTCAATCGAAATTTGCTCAGGTCTTTTACTGCCATCAATATCTAACTGTTCTAACTGAGCAGCAGAAACCACACCTTTCAAATTATTATTCAATGTTTTACGCCGCATGGCAAAAGAAATCGCAACCAGTTGCTCTAAATCTTTTTTTGCTACTGCTGCATAAGGCGATACGGCATGAGGTACTAAACGTACAATAGCCGAGTCCACTTTCGGTGGGGGATTAAATGCTTCTGGCGGCACATCGAATAAATGATCCACTTCAAAAAAATACTGTAAAATCACACTAAGCCGGCCATAATCTTTGTTGCCTGGCACAGCGCTCATGCGCTCAACCACTTCTTTTTGTAACATAAAATGCATGTCTTGAATCGATGCGGTATAATCCAACAAATGGATCAACAACGGCGTAGAAATATTGTACGGTAGATTACCTACTAAACGTATCGAGCTACCAAATTGATTATAATTTACGGTAAGCGCATCCGCCGAAATAAGCTGCAATTTATTTTGCGTGGCAGGAAGCCCAAGCAAATAAGCATGCAAATCTCTATCAATCTCAATTGCAGTTAAGGCATTAACACGCTGCAACAACGGCAAAGTTAACGCCCCAAGTCCCGGGCCAATTTCTAAAAGATTATCATCAGCAGCAGGATGAATGGCTTGAACTATTTCATTTATAATATGTACGTTTTGCAAAAAATTTTGACCAAAACGCTTGCGTGGGCTGTGCCTCACTGTATACCACCTAAAGTTAAATAAAAGTAAATTATACCGCGATTAATCAGGTTATACTATTTAACCTGCAACGTGATTATTTTATTTATTTTGCCCAGGACTTTGCTCTAATGCAACAACGGCGTTTTGTTCCCACTCATTCACTTCTATTGCCGTTATTTGTTGTAATAATTTATCCGAACAATGCTCATTTTTTTTCATTGTTGGTGAGTCTTTTACTGCAAAGAACAATGGCGTTCTATTCGAGTTAGTCTGTAATTTAGTGAGCGCATCCATCGCTTTATTCCTTATAATTATATTATTTGGCTACCCTATCCATAGCTCTAGTGTCGTATTCGGCATACCAATGCAATCCATCAACCATATGCCACAATTCATCTTACTCACAATATTTTACTCTTGCAACGGGCTGCGTAGTCATTTAATGGTCGAGATTGCTGGCCCCAAAGCTATTTTATGGTGTAAAATTCACGCATTATGACCGGCTTATATTTTGCGTGCTTGCTAATTGATGTAACACGTGCACTCTAACAGGAACTTATATGTATTATCGAAGAATGCTCAAGTCAAAAATTCATCGTGCTTGTGTTACCGAAGCCGATTTAGATTATGAAGGCAGTATTACTATTTCACCCGAACTGCTACAAGCGGCAAATATTTTACCCAATGAAGCCGTAAGCGTCTGGAATGTAACTGCTGGTACGCGCTTTGAAACGTATGCCATTACCGGCAAACCAGGATCTTCTGATTTATGTGTTAATGGTGCAGCCGCTCATTTGGTTAGTCCTGGCGATTTAGTTATTATCGCAACTTTTGCGCAAATTCTCGAAGAGCACTGTGCAACACATGAGCCGATAATAGTATTTGTCGATGCGTTAAATCATTTAAGAGAAATCAGACCTGAGGTACTCGGCAAGAAAAAACACCTTGCAGAGTGTGTCGAATAATATCATCACTAATATCATACCTCTTTTGCAAAGAACACATTTTATTCGTTGCAAAAGAGGTATTCAACCAGAAAAAAAACATCAGATCTGCTCAAGTTTTTTTTGTACTCGCCGATAGTAAAAGAATAAAGGATTAATTCACTACTAGGAGAAAGCGATGCATAAAATAGCTAAGTTTAATATTGGCGATGTCGTAATTCATCGACGTAGTCGTTATAGAGCCGTTATTGTAGATATCGACCCTTTATTCCAAGCATCCGGCCATTACAATCCTCAAGCACCTAAACGTGAATTTGCGACACGCAATCCTTGGTATCGATTATTAGTAGACGACAGCAGCCAAGTGACTTATGTTGAAGAAAATTTACTGATTGCTGATCCCTGCCAAGAACCCATCAGTAATCCTAATGCCTATCAATATTTCGGTGATCAAGAGGGTGCATACCATAGTACCAGAATAAAACATTAGTATTAAGAATAAGTCTGAGTTGCTGATTCTTAATATGTTTTTAGCTTATTTTTTCAAAAAACTGGAATTATTCCTTTTTGCTACTAATACTTAATTTAAAACAAGTAAAAAGATGTTGTGATCAATAAACAAGGTGTTACAACAGAAGGAATTAGGAGATGGATAACTCCACGACGCTACATCAATTATTTGAAACAGAAGTCAGTAAAAATCCTCACCAAATAGCTCTGACTTTTGGCAAAAACTCGATGACTTATCATCAGCTTAATCTCAAAGCTAATAAGCTTGCTCATTACTTGCGCCAACAAGGTATCAAACCAGATATGCCTGTTGTGATCTGTATGGAGCGCTCTTTTGACTTTTTTATTGCCTTATTAGGGATATTAAAAGCGGGAGGGGCTTATATTCCTCTGGACTACAGCCATCCTAAAGAACGTTTGCTCTTTATTGCGCAAGAAAGTAATGCATCAATAATCATCACCAATACGCTATTTCAAGAGCAATTTAACACTTATAAAGGCCAGGTACTGTTATTAGATAACCAACACATTGAAACCCAAGCCAGTACAAATCCTAAGCCACAGGCCACAAAAAGTAATTTAGCGTATGTTATTTATACCTCCGGCTCAACAGGTACGCCAAAGGGTGTATTAATTGAACATCAAAGTATTGTGAACTATACCCTTTGGTTCGCCAAAGAATGTGTTAAAGGTGCAAAAGAGAAAATAGATTGCTCTGCCAATCCCGCTTTTGATTTTGCCCTAACATTGACTATTGTGCCGTTAGCATTAGGATTGAGTATTGTTATTTGCGACGAACTCGTTAAAAAAGATCCTCGTCGCTACATTGAGTATTTACAAACAAATAACATCAGTTTAATTAAAATCACGCCTAGTTATTTTCGCGTTTTATTTCAAGAAATAGAACAGCAAGCAAGGGCACTTCCCCGTTTAAAAAAAATCATGTTAGGTGGTGAAAATCTCACTACCCAAGACTGTCGCAATTGGTTAAATACATTTCCACATCATTCATTATTCAATGAATACGGCCCGACAGAAACAAGTGTTGCGGTGAGCCTTTATGAAGTTAATGCACAAACAATAGCTCAATGTAATGAGATTATTCCTATTGGCTATTTAATTCCCAATGCTCAATACCACATATTAAATGACGCATTAGAACCAGTTGCAGCAGGCGAATCCGGTGAGCTATATATGAGCGGGCTTTGTGTCGCTCGTGGTTATTTAAATAATCAACTACTGACCGATCGCTATTTTATTACTCTTCCCTCACTACCAGGACAAACTCTTTATAAAACAGGTGATTTATGCCGTGTATTAGCTAATCAAGCACTAGATTGTATCGGGCGAATTGATCACCAATTAAAAATTCGTGGCTTTAGAGTAGAACTAGAAGAGATTGAACATCATCTCTTAACTCATTTAAGCATAAAAAATGCCGCCGTTATTGCGTGCGATCAATTCGGTCAAGAGAAAAAGCTCATTGCTTATTACACCACAAATCCCCAGGCCACTACCCCCAAGGAAGAAGAGCTACGACAGTATTTAGCTCGTTTTCTGCCAGAATATATGCTGCCCTCTTTTTTTATGCCCATGGAAACATTTCCGCGTAATAGCAACGATAAACTAGATAGAGCCGCATTACCTCTACCACAAGTAAATATCTCTTTAATACAGAGCCCCAAAACACCTTTAGAAAAAAAATTAGCGGCAATTTGGCAACATGAATTAGGCTTACCGGCAGTAGGGATACACGATCATTTCTTTGAATTAGGCGGCCATTCTCTTTCTGCTGCTCGCGTTATTTCAAAAATTAATCATCAATTTAAAAGAGAACTTAACTTACAGCGTTTTTATCAAACGCCTACTATTGCCGCTTTAAGTCAATTAATAAAACAAGCACCTAAAGTTCGTGCCCTCAAAATAGATTTACATCAGCAAAAAAATCAAAACTCGCTGCCATTAAGTGACTTTCAATTATTACTTTGGCTTGCCGATACCTTTGAACCTAAAGCAAAAAAACTCAATATATTCACGCGTAAACGAATTAGTGGCACGATTGATGTCCCTTTATTCAACAAAGCAGTAGATGCCTTAATCCAAAAGCATCATATTTTGTCCTATCGGGTATCTAAATTTCATCCTCATCATGCATTACAAAAACATCAAGGCATTGCAATAGAAGAACACGACCATCGATTATTAAAGCTAAAAGATAGCGAACATATTGTTGAAGAGTCCTTTAATTATCTAAAAAATTACCATTCTTGGCCTAAAAATAAACCACAAATAAGAATGCGCTTATTTCATTTAAGCCATGAGC
>CAZSAO010000028.1:7231-13791 GCA_964605275.1 uncultured Legionella sp. | reverse complement strand
GCAAATAAGTATGCCTCATTTTATTGCCGATGATGCGTGCCCCGATATTTTACTGCGCGATCTATCTGACTTTTATCAACAACAAGCCGACTCCACCACTAAAAAAAGTCATGTATACCAAGAATACATATTGCAAGAACAACATTATATTAAACAACATGCGCAAGAAGATGAACGTTTTTGGGATGACTATTTAAAAGATACGTCTCTATTTACCTTCCCAGAAGAACAGATAATCACCGACATGAGTAAAGAAAACACACCTTATTCAACATATACTTTATTACCCGAAGAATCATTGAGCCATTTCAAAAATTACTGTGCTCAGCATCATATCAGTATTTTAGATGGCCTATGTGCCGTTTTAGTGTTGGCATTAAATAGTGTCACAGAGTATCAAAATAACAGTCCTTTATGCATTAATAGAGTAAAATCAACACGTGATGATGAAGATTATGATCACGCTATAGGGTGTTTTTTACGCTTAGAACCCGTACGTTTATTAATAGAGCAAAAGGATGACTTGCATACATTAGCCCAAAAAATTCATCAAGAAATTATGCACACAACGCCCTTTCAAAAATGCTCTAGCCTTATTAAATTAGCCAGTTTAGGTGCCTTTAGACAATCACAAAATAAACTCAAAGAATACTCAATCAAATGGGGATTATGGTTGTATAACACCTTAATGAGACTTAAATTAGATAATACTATTTTAAAAAGCACGAGCCGCCTAAATACAGTAAAAGGCAATCAGTTTCTAATTAACGTGAATGTACAAAATAATTTCATTCACGGACCTATAAAAGCCAGTAGCACCCATTTTCTCGGATTAAAAGTACAGCCCCTTGTAGAGCCGCAAACAGATATGCTAAAAATAGACAATTTGCTTGACGTATGTTTCATACGACAAGAAGATAATCTTCCTTTTTTAGTTTTATCCGCTAACTTAGCACCCCAATTTAGAGAGCGTATTGCGCAAAAAATGCTAGATATTATCGGCAACGAACGCACTCATTCAACTCATAGTGCAATACCGTTCAAGCAGAAGCAAGAAGTAAAAACAAATGAACTACATCTTGCATAAAGGTAATGAAGTACTCCTTTGTTTAAGCCACCCACATTCACCCTTCGAGCACCTTCACCCACCAGCGGGCGAAGGTGCTCTAGCTTTTTAGTAACCGTTCAGAGGGTATGGCTAGACAAGCACTCGAACGGCCATATTTGAGCTCATATTGGGATAAAATCAGGCAAAATGAGCGCAGCATAGGTGGCTATGTGAGCACCATTTTGCCTGATTTTATTTCAAGAGGAGCCAAAGATGGCCGTTCCTTCAACTAGGCTGAACACTTACGATTTTTCAGCCTTACATCCTGAACCGTTACCTTTGTTTAGCATGAGCGTTTACGGAATATTATTTTAATTCAATCACAACTACCTCAACCGTATGCTTACTCACGTTTTCATCATTGTGTAACTCATTTATCGGATCTTTTGCCAAATAATACGCTTTATTTTTCTCTAATGTCCAATAATGCACTATGCCTTTATCATTAGTAATTTTAAAACGTCCATCAGTTAATGCCACCACAACGCGATCATGCTCATGACGATGCATGGCTAATTTTTTTGTGGCAGAGGGATAGACAACAGTAGTCCAAACAGCCACTTTGTCATTGGCCCACTGTTCTACACGATGAGTTTGTTGCGCCAATAAAGGCCATGTTAAGATAAATAAATTAAAACCAATAACAAAATATTTAATTCGCATAAAGTCTCTTATCTAATGCCGAGTCAGATTAAAATAAAGCACTTAAACTATGATAGAAAGAAATTCCAACATATAACAATACAGGCGCACCTTTAATAAATAAGCTTTTCTTAACCATAATCTCTGCTCCTTATGATAAACATCTCCATACATATTAAAAAATTTCGTATTGTTATCTCATAATTTATTATTCAAAAATCATGCCTAAATATAATTTATAAGAGAAAAAATAGCATTTTTCTTTTATTATTTATGGCTCATCATTATTTAACTCTTTGGATACTTTATCTCAGGGCATGTAACTTCTTCAGCAGCAGCCGCTTTTAATTGCTCCATTTCTAGTTTAAAATTTTGAAAGGTCGTGACTCTTTTTTCTGCTTGCGCTGCAGGTAGGGTTTTTGCACTAAACCAACCTCGATGAAGGGCTAAAGAGTCCCTTAACTCTTGCGCATGACGCCCCTGATGCAAATCAATACGCTGTTCAATCGAAAGTTTTGACATGGCCGATTCTATAGCCTCTATTTTTTTTGTTATGCCAAAAGAACTCCAGTTGGCTTTATTCTTTAATGAATCAATAAGACCATGCACTATCTTATTTTCAGCCGCCATAACTTGATATTGTACTTCTAATTCAGAACGCATAGTGCGCATATTAGTGTATAAATATTTATTCTTATTAAGCTGCTCTTGTTTCTCGTTTATATACGTCTGCATTTTTAGATCATTAGCACCAAATTTTAACTCATTTATTTTATCCAATATCTCTTGGCATGCTTTTTTTTCGCTCAAGCACAAAGGTCTATATTCGCTTACAAAATCATTAAATTGAGTCCGTGACTCTATTGGCAATGCGGCGTTGATCATTTGTTTTTTGCGCACTAATGAAGATTCTGCACGAATGTTTTTCATTTGTTTTCTATCAATCACTTCATCATCTGATAATTCTTTAATTACCGCATCTAAATATTCTTGGGTCAGCGAAACCTGCGCGTCGACTTCGCTCTTCATTTGTCTTAACTCATGCAAAGAAGATGTCGTACTGTATTTATCTCGTAATTGCGACATAACGCTCAAATCTACAACTCCGTTCAAATCATCTAATAAATTTGTATTGTGTGAATGAATGCGCACTTTATTTGCTTGTAATTCCGCTTTAATGGAAATTAAACTATCTAATGCCATATCCATGGTTATACGCGTTGCGGCATCAGGCCGAACTAATTCCTCAATTAAATGCTTAAGTGACCGACCTAAATCTGTTGTAAATATAGGGTTTGTATAGTCGAAAGAACGACCATTATTTTTCGTGCCAAATCCCTCCCGACTACTCGCTTTAGCATTTGATAAATAATGATATATATTTTTACCCAACATAAATGAATGAAGCTTATCGGCAGAAATTTCTGTTGTTTTTTCATTTATAAAAAAATTTAATTCTTTTGGATTCATATAGGGAGTAGAAATGCAACCAAACCCCTGCCTTTCTTGTATTTCTGCAGTCATTTTACCATCTTGGGTAAAAACAAATGCTTTAGTATCCGCCAAACGCACGGTCCCGGATGAGTCAAGCAGCCAGTTACTGTTTTTCATATCAGGAAAAGCGCAATTATTTTGTTCCATCGTTTTTATGATTGTTGCCATTTGCAAATAAATCTTGATAACCCCTTCTAAACGATCCTCGTCCGTTTCATTTTTATTTGGTATACATAGAGACTGTAGATCACCACCGGTACAAAAATCGGTAACTACAATAGAACGTAATACTTTTTTATTTCCATCATTTATAATACAGGGGCGTTGAACATAAGCCGGTGTAAATACATCAGCCAAATCAGGACTGGAACGTAAATGCATTTCAGCACTTTTAGGCATACCCATTCGATTTTCAATTTTAATTATAAAGGGCTCCGTGCCATCCATGGGAGTCAATTTGAAGTTTTTAGAATTAAAACCACCGACAAACTCAATACTATTATTGTTTAATAATGTTTTTACGGTGTGATAATCAGCGTCCTCTTTTTTAAAAAGTTTCATTAAATCACGAGCGGCAATTTTTTTGCTCTTATTTAAAACACTAATGAAACTTGAAAGTCTCTCAGGCGCCATATTAGCTAACAAATCACAGCATTGTTCTTTAACGTTACTTGCTGTACTCAACCCTTCTAGACCCAGATTTTTTTTTTGTTGCTGTATTTCGTTAAATAATTGGATATGAATTTGTTTACGAAAATCAGAGTTCGCTTGAATGTATTTGCCATTATAATTTGTATTTAGTGCTACATTACTCGCCTCTATTTGCTTTAATATTTCTCTTTGCTCTATTGCTATCGACGTGCCGTTATACTGTTTAATCAAGTCATTTAACTCATCGATTTTTTTATTAACTTTCCGCACAAAACTAGCGCAACTCAACTCATCATCATTTAAATAATTACCATTCCAGCGAATATGAGTAAGAGATTTCATCAAAAAGTCAGAGCTATCGTGACTCACCATACCAGCCCCAAAAAAAAATACTATCTGTATATAAAGTGTAGCAAATAAATTAAGCCCTGCTTATTTTTCATTAGTGACAAATATATATCAACAGTACATTCCTTTTTGCTTAGTTCTTAATAACTCCAATAGCTCTTCATTATCTATTGCATAATTTAAGGCTGAATGCTGCTGTGCATCGACCGCCATAATATCGACATTATGGTCCAATAAACAAACTAACGCGTCTTTATTATTCGCTTGAACGGCCAATATTAAAGGCGTTTCACCTTCATTAGCAGGCACATTAAGGTCTTGCACTGCAGCAATACACAACTCAACGATAGATTCATCGGCATAGCATGCGGCATAATGGAGTGCCGTACGTCCATTTTTATCACTTAAGTGAGCGACCCCTGGTATAGCGAGTAATGCCGCAACTACTTCCGTATTATTATTCAAAATAGCCGTGTGTATAGGAAAAAGACTATTTTTTTTATTTTGTTCCTCAACCAAATGAGGATGCTTTTCAATAACTAGGTTCGCCAAATTGATAAAGCCTTGCGCCGCAATTTGATGTAACAGTGTATCGCCACCCTCATCCTCTAACGACCAAAGTATTGGTTCTTTCTCCGTTAATAAATTAAAAATATGCTCTTTTTTCTCAACTAACTCATAGTCAAACAAACAAGGCAATAATAATGCAAAAAATAACGGTGTCTGCTTTTGCTTATTCATCACTAAGGGATTTGCTCCTTTCGCCAAAAGAGCCATGGTCGTATGCACATAACCTAAAGCAGCAGCTCGATGCAATGCCGTCATCTGATTCGAATTGGGTATATTAATTAGTTCGGCAGTAATAGGTTGTTGCGATAAAAAACGGTCATACGCCGCTTCTGTTGCGCGCTCAATAAGCATAGACGAGATTAAATTATTCTCATTGATAAGAGGAAGAAATTGCTCTACATAGTCCGTTGCCAATAACGTATAAAATGCATATTCATCTTCATTTTCTGCAGGTACGCGATCTTGCGATATATTTTTTTTACACCAATCCACTAAGTCATTTAAGTGTGCTTTTTCAAAGAGACCATTTAGCTCTTTTCTTATTTGTTCTTTATTTAAAAACATAGTAACCTCACAAGAATAAGCAATAAATTAAGTAAAAATTGCTCTGACTATTCTTAATACTATAGCAGTAATTAATCGCTATAAAGTACTACGCTTTATACTAAGCTTAAACTGAACCATTCAAGTGCTTCTGCAACTATATGTCCTGAAGTGTTACCATTATATACTTTTAATATCACCTGTCGTTCGGTCAATATTTCCTTCATGATATATTGCTCTTTATCTATTATAAGGACGTTTTATACGAGACAGATTCCTCTTCAACTTGCTCTTCCTTATTATGTTGAGGCGACGTGGTAGAGGAGCATTCTGCTTTTACATCCTGTGCTCTTTGTTTAAATATATTTCCATTTAAAGAGCACGAAGATGCTACCACTGCCATTGCTTTTTCCAACGCAGGCACTAAAGAGCTTAATTCAAATAAAGAATGAACAGCCTTATTAAGCGCAGCTACTCCATTTTTTAAAATACTCCAATTGTCTTGCATAGGCTTATCTGCATCAGCAAATGAATGTGCTCCTTTTGCCTTAACCGTATTGTTAATATCTTCAATGGAGTTATTTAGCACTCGCTCTAAGCCTTGTGGTTTTAATAGCTCTTTAAACAACGCCAATTCAATACCCAAGTTTTGCGCTTGTCTTTCCGTTAAATAAATACTAATACATTCCATTTCCTTTGTATTCAATGCATCACATATATCTGGGACAATTCCTACGTCTTTAAATCCCTCTTTAAGTAGCACATTCCGGATGGTATCAAAATGTTCCAACCATTGAGGATCATTGGGTGTAAAAACCGATTTTTGCTCTAGTTGCTCTGTAACACCATGATTTAAATAAGAACAGGAACTAAATTCAGCACGAAGTTGCTGCCACTGTTCTGCAGACATACTTGGAGCGGCCTCTGAAGCGCTTACTGCTTCAGGAGCTATCTTCAAAATAATTTCATCAAGCTTGTTTTGATTAAAGCCCGATTGCGTGGCTTTATTTTTTATTTCGAAATATATATCAACTATCTGATCCAATGATAAATTATCTATTTTTGGTAATACCACCTGATATTTTTGAGCTAAAGCTTGAGTGTTAGCATATTCTTTTATCCGCAACTCATCGTCATTATTTGATGGTGCTGCTTCAGGAGCTATCTTCAAAATAATTTCATCAAGCTTGTTTTGATTAAAGCC
>CAZSAO010000028.1:0-7131 GCA_964605275.1 uncultured Legionella sp. | reverse complement strand
CTGCTTCAGGAGCTATCTTCAAAATAATTTCATCAAGCTTGTTTTGATTAAAGCCCGATTGCGTGGCTTTATTTTTTATTTCGAAATATATATCAACTATCTGATCCAATGATAAATTATCTATTTTTGGTAATACCACTTTATTTTTTTCAGCTAAAGCTTGAGTGTCAGCATATTGTGTTATCCACAGCTCAGCCTCATCTAAATTCTCAACACTCTTCGTTACGAAATCTTGAGTTAATAATTTATAGTCCGCATATAATTGTAGGGTTCTATTTAATTTAGTTATCTCGTCCTTCGACCAGTTGCTTATTGATTCATGAGGAATAATAAGATTTTGGCCGCCTAATAAGGACTCTAAATTTTGTAATTCCTCATAATTATCTGCATATTTTTTTTGGCTCTGAGGATCAGTAAAACACATATTACAACGTTCTTGGGTTAATTGACCAATATCTCTAAGAGCCTTAATTGTGCCTGAAATATTGTTTAACTTCTCTAAATCTATATCTTTCAAATCTATATAATCAGGAATATTTATGCCTACACTAAGCAAATTACCAACAATCTCAGTAATTATATTTTGTCTATATTTTTTGTCTTGTTCATTTTCTTCGATATTTGATGGTGCGGCTAAAAAATCATTTGCTTCTAAAATCTTCTGCATTTTCACTTTAGATTCTTCCGAATTCTTATTTTTATCGGGATGGTTGATTCTCGACTCTTTACGGAAAGCCTTTTTAATAGCCTCTTCACTTGGATTATCAGTACTCTCAAAACCTAACGTTTCAAGAGCTTCTTTTCTAGTCATGGGCATAATTCCCTCTCCAAAAATGAACACTTGAATACATTATAGCCCAATGAAACAATTTTGCTGCGCAAGCCATTGTAGGCTAAGCAAAGAACATCAACAGCAAAATATTAGCTCTAGAAATTAGCATTGAATCGCTGTGAAACTATTAAACATAATAGAATTTGAGCCATTTAACTTTCGGCTAGAGGCCAGCGCGCTCGTACGCTTATAGCTAAATGCTCATCTCGCTCGCTACGTAAAACACGTAAACATCCAGCATACGCGACCATTGCGCCATTATCAGTGCAATATTCTATAGCAGGGAAATATACTTCACCGTATATTTGTGCCATATAATGTCTCAACGCGTGACGCAAGGCTTTATTAGCGCCCACACCACCGGCGACTACTAACCGTTTATATCCCGTTTGCTCTAAAGCTCGCTTACATTTGATGATGAGCGTTTCAACCACCGCATTTTGAAACGCTTTTGCTATTTCGTTACGATCTTGCATTTGCTTTGCACTTTGATTCCATACCGTCAAAGCATGCGTCTTTAAACCACTAAAACTAAAATCCAAACCCGGTCTATCAGTCATCGGACGAGGAAAAACATAAGGTGTTTGAGAGCACTCATCAGCTAATTGTGCTAAAACCGCCCCACCAGGATAAGGAATTCCCATAAGCTTTGCTGTTTTATCAAACGCTTCACCAACCGCATCATCTAACGTATCCCCTAACAAGCGATAAACGCCTAAAGCCACTACCTCGATTAATTGACAATGGCCGCCAGAAACTAATAATGCCAAAAAAGGAAACGCTAAAGACGGTGTTTCCAGCTGAGCAGCTAACAGATGCGCCTCTAAATGATGAATAGCTAAAGCAGGAATATTTAAACCATAAGCTAAACTTTTGGCAAAACAAGAACCTACTAATAAAGCACCGACGAGTCCCGGGCCTGCAGTGTACGCAATAGCATCTAGTTCATTTTTATTTAATTGCGCCTTTTGCAATACTTCATTCATTAAAGGAATTAAACGGGTAATATGATCTCTTGATGCCAACTCAGGTACTACCCCACCATAAAGACGATGAGTAGCTATCTGTGAATGAAGAGCATGGGCTAATAATCCACGTTGTGAATCATAAATAGCCATGCCTGTTTCGTCACAAGACGATTCAATACCCAATATCCGCATAAACACCTCAAAAACATTCAGAAAAAAACTATCCGCATCAAGGATCCGTTAGAGATACAATTATATCATTATTTAATGAAATATCTGCAAAAGTTATTAGATTAAACTTGACGAGTGCTTCATCTAGCACTAGAATTCACCACTTATAAAGATAAAATAACCAGAGGATAAGTTTAATGCCTACAATTCGCGTCAAAGAAGGCGAGAACCCAGAATACGCACTGCGCCGATTTAAGCGCTCTTGTGAAAAGGCCGGTATTTTAACCGAATTACGCCGTCGTGAGTTTTATGAAAAGCCAACTGCTGAGCGTAAACGCAAACAAGCAGCGGCTGTTAAACGCCACTTGAAAAAAATATCTCGTGATACATCTACATCACGTCGTAGCATGAAACACAGACGCAAGTAATAACGCGTTTTCTGTACATCTACTAAAGATACACTAAGGCCGCATATTTGTGGCCTTTAGTTGTTATTCATAATTCATGTTTAACACGTTAGTTCGTTTTGAGGAACAATCAACCATGACTATCAAAGAACAGCTCAATAATGATGTAAAAGACGCGATGCGTGCCAAAGACAAAAGTTTATTAAGCACATTACGTCTTATCACTGCCGCGATTAAACAAATTGAAGTTGATGAACGAATTGATGTTGATGAAGCGCGAATGCTTGTTATTTTAGATAAAATGACGAAACAAAGAAAAGAATCTATTGCCCAATATCAAAAAGCAAATCGAGAGGATTTAGTAGCACAAGAAGAATATGAATTAACTATCCTGTCGCAATATATGCCAGAGCCTCTTTCTACAGCAGAAGTCGAACGACTAGTAGAAGAAGCGATTATTGCAACACAGGCCACACGAATTCCTGATATGGGTAAAGTAATGGCTGCTCTAAAAAGCACACTACAAGGGCGAGCTGATATGGCTCAAGTCAGTGCGCTTATCAAGGCAAAATTGAGCTAAGACGATTATGTCTGGCTTAATTCCTCAGCCATTCCTTGATGAGCTATTGCAACGCACTGAGCTTGTTGAATTAATTGATAGCTATGTTCCTTTAAAAAAAAGAGGCAACAGTCATATTGCTTGTTGCCCTTTTCATCATGAAAAATCACCTTCATTTAATGTAGCACGTAAACAGTTTTATCACTGCTTTGGTTGTGGCGCCTCAGGTAATGCTATTAGTTTTATGATGAACCATTTAAATCTTGGTTTTCCTGAAGCGATAGATGCTCTAGCGGCGCGTGCGGGCTTAACTGTTCCTCGCGAAAAAAACCAAGAAAAAACCCCAATCAACACCGACTTATATAAACTGCTGAACCAAATAAATCTCTATTATCAAAAAAACTTAAAATATGAAGGACAAATAGCCGTAGACTATTTAAAAAACCGTGGGTTGAGTGGGGTTATTGCGAAACGTTATGAGCTAGGTTTTGCTCCTGATGGTTGGCACCGTTTAGAACAAACATTTCCTCGCAACATTACAGACTTGATTACCACGGGAATGTTAGTAAAAACAGAGGAAGGTAAAATTTATGACCGCTATCGAGATCGCATTACCTTTCCTATTCATGACCGGCAAGGACGTATTATTGGTTTTGGTGGTAGAGTATTAAGCAAAGAGCAAAAACCCAAATATCTCAACTCACCAGAAACAATACTTTTTCAAAAAAGCCGTGAGCTATACGGTTTGCATCAATTACTCACGCAACAAAAAAAAATAGACTTTATTATTATTGTTGAAGGATACATGGATGTAATTGCCTTAGCGCAACACAATATTCCTAATGCGGTAGCAACTTTAGGTACTGCAACGAGCACCTATCACATTCAACTACTTGCCAAACACACCCAACGCATTGTTTTTTGTTTTGACGGCGATCCGGCAGGAAAACAAGCTGCCTGGCGTGGTCTTGAAAGCAGCTTAGCGCATCTTAGCTCCGGTTTAGACATACGTTTTATGTTTTTACCTGATGGGCACGATCCAGATAGTTTGGTCAGAGAAGAAGGACAAGAATTATTTTTGCAGCGCATTAACAAAACGCTACCGCTAAATCGCCTGTTGTTTGATACCCTATTGCAGACTATAGATTTGACAACTCCTGCGGGTAAAACGCAACTAATTAACTCCGCCAAACCCTTTTTACAAAAAATTGCGGAAGGCCCCTATCGTCAATTAATGATTGATGAATTGGCTCGCTATACTCACATGGATGCTCATCGTCTAAATGTGCTTTTAGAGAACAATCAAGTAGAACAAAAAACAGTAGAGACGTCTCATTCTATTACGCGCTCCCCTATTCGAATTGCCATTGCATTATTGCTGCAAAACCCTGAGCTCTACGCACAAAACGACAAAAATATAGACTTAAATCTACTGAGTAATAAAAATCACCACATTTTACTAAAAATACTACTACACTTGAAAAATAGTCCTCATGCCAATACCGCCTCATTAGTCGAAACATGGCGAGAAACGAGCTATTTTGATGCAATTAATAAATTAGCATCATGGGATCATCAAGTTCCAGAACAAGCGCTTACTAAAGAATTTTTGGATACTGTTTTATTTTTACAAAATCAAAGTAAAGATTTGATTATAAAAGAATTTATTAACAAGTCGAGACAAGAAGGTTTGTCTGAATCGGAAAAAATAAAGCTTCAAGAGTTGCTACAAAACAGACATCAACAGATAAATAGTGAAAAATAAAAAAGTGCAAACACTGGTATGTTCAAAGAAGCCAGTTTATAATCAGAAACTTTTTATAAATCCTAATTGTCCTTAAAAGAAGTGCCTATGACCATGAATGACCAAGAACAACAAAGCTCGCAAATTACTAAAGTCATCAGCCTAGGAAAGGAACAAGGTTACCTGACTTACAGTCAAATCAATGATCTACTACCTAATATTGTAGATACAGAACATTTTGATGTAATCATCAGCATGCTAGAAGGCATGAACATCAAAGCATTTGAGCTCCCGCCTAGCGATGATGAGCTTGCATTGCTACTAAATACCGAAGAAGTACCCGATATAGAAGAAGCAGCAATGGTTCTTGCTTCTGTTGATAAAGAAACAGGACGCACTACCGATCCTGTGCGCATGTATATGCGTGAAATGGGTACTGTCGAGCTATTAACTCGCGAAGGCGAAATTCGCATTGCTAAGCGTATTGAAGAAGGCATTTATCAAGTTCTTAGATCGTTAGCTCACTATCCTGAAACCACTCAACTGGTTCTTGACGATTATGATAGGGTTAATGCCGAAGAAATACGTCTTAGTGAAATCATTAGTGGTTTTGCCGATACCGACGAAGAAATTGCCCCCGCATCTAATATTGGTTCCATGCTTGATGAAGAGCAAAGCGATTTACTCATTGACATTGAAGCACGTGAAGAAGACGATGAAGATGGTGAAGGCGGATTAGGTAGTGTCGATGACGGACCAAATCCAGAGCAAGCAAAAGTATATTTTGATGAATTAAGAGATGCATTTGTTCTAGCACGTGATGCATTAAAAGAACACGGCAGAAACCATCCTACTACGACCAAGCACATGGAACACATGTCGGATTCGTTTTTAAAATTAAAACTAACTTCTCGTCAAGTAGATAAATTAACGCGCCATTTCAGACAATTACGTAATTACGTAAAAGATGATGAACGCGGTATTATGCGCCTTTGCATTGAAAAAGCACGCATCCCACGTAAGCTTTTTATTGAAACATTCCCTGGACAAGAAACAGATACTAGCTGGTTAGATACCATTATCAGCAAACATGGGAAAAAATTAGATTTACAAAGAATCGCCGAATATAAAGATGATATTTTACGTCTACAATCTAAATTAGTCTCTTTTGAACTTGAATACGGGTTAAGTATTATTGAAACAAAAGACATTAATCGTAAAATGTCTATTGGTGAAGCAAAAGCTCGTCGTGCGAAAAAAGAAATGGTTGAAGCAAACTTACGTCTTGTAATTTCCATTGCTAAAAAATACACGAACCGCGGATTACAATTCCTTGATCTTATTCAAGAAGGTAACATCGGTTTGATGAAAGCCGTAGATAAATTCGAATACCGTCGTGGATATAAGTTTTCTACTTATGCCACCTGGTGGATTAGACAAGCGATTACGCGCTCAATTGCTGACCAAGCGCGTACTATTCGTATTCCAGTACATATGATTGAAACGATTAACAAATTAAATCGTATTTCACGCCAAATTTTACAAGAGTCTGGCCGTGAAGCAACGCCTGAAGAGTTAGCAGAAAAAATGGAATTAAGCGAAGATAAAATTCGTAAAGTTCTAAAAATAGCTAAAGAACCTATTTCGATGGAAACTCCTGTAGGCGATGATGATGATTCACATCTAGGCGATTTTATTGAAGATAATAATATAGAATCCCCGATTGATATGGCCACCGCAGAAGGTTTACGCGAAGCAACTTTAGAAATATTAGAGACGTTAACTCCTCGCGAAGCAAAAGTTTTAAGAATGCGATTTGGTATAGAAATGAATACCGATCACACGCTTGAAGAAGTTGGTAAACAATTTGATGTAACACGTGAACGTATTCGTCAAATTGAAGCAAAAGCACTAAGAAAACTACGTCACCCTTCTCGCTCAGAAAAACTAAGAAGTTTCTTAGAAGGTGATGAAGGTTAATAAATAGAATCATGCAGTTATTTCTAAAAATAACTGCATGAAACACGTGAAAAGATAAAAAAACAGTAGCATAGAATTAAATTTAAGTTTAAAATAATAATCTCTTCGGGCCTATAGCTCAGTTGGTTAGAGCAGCGGACTCATAATCCGTTGGTCCTAGGTTCAAATCCTAGTGGGCCCACCAATAAAATCAAGTAGTTACGTGTAGTTTTAGAAAATTCAAAAATTCGTGTAGACGCAATGTAGACACTTTAAAGGAAGTAAATTTAATTTTAGACAGTTTGGATTGTTAAATATGTATTCTGTAAATAATAAATTTCAAAAGTTATTTCTTACCCTTTCAATAAGCTCTGTTATATCTTCATGCACAATGATTGATAACCAAATATGTGCCGGTTGCCAAAGGCCTTTATCGAACCCACATTCCGCAGCAAAATTAAGAATAAAAGGCCCAATATAATGAACCCAAA
>CAZSAO010000027.1:10590-30547 GCA_964605275.1 uncultured Legionella sp. | reverse complement strand
AAAGCCCGGTACGTAGGCAATAAGAAATAGGTTCAATCACTCATGCTCTTGCCCTGAGAGTGTATAGTTACAATTCTTTTTCTGGTAAAAATTGTGAGAGTATACTGGCCAGCACTAAAGAGATTGGGATAATCAACAATGCCTTTTGATAGCTTTCGACGGTATACGTGTTTTGCGAATGATTAAATACATCGAGCAAATAACCGGTGAATGGTTGTAATAATGGCGCTGAAAGCATTGCTAGCGTATTAGTAAAGCCCGTGCAGGTAGATAATGCCTCTGTAGGAGCCAGCTCGTTGGCAATCGTGTAGGCGAGCATATACGCACCACAACATAAGCCCATACAAAATAATAACAATCCATTGATAATAACATTTTGAATAGGGCAATACAAAACAATTAAAAATATAATAGCCGTAGATATACACGAAAGATGAACCAGTGGTTTTCTTTTCTTAAAATGAATAGATAGCATGCCAAAAAGCGGACAACTTAATCCTGCTCCTAATAAGATCATCGATGCTAACGTACCTGCTGCTTCTAGGCTGCAATTTAATTTTAACTGCAGATAAGGCACCGCCCATAAGGCTGCAAAAACAGTAATAACGGAAAATTCTAAGCACACAAATAAGCCATTAATCCAAGTCAATGGGTTGCGCATAATAATGAGTAAATGAATTTTATATGAATGAGTGGTTTTGGGTGGCCGATGATTAGGTATTATATGCCAGCAAAGAAAAGAGATAATAAGTCCTAGACATCCGGCTGCGTTAATAAAATAACGCCAACTGCACTCTTCAATAAAGGCACCTAATCCGATCATCCCAAATACGGTTAAGGTAAAGCCTAAGGTTTCTGAGAGGCCTATCATAAAAGCATATTGTTTCATTGGGAAATGTTGACGTAAAAGATGCGACATACCAATAAAAGCAAAAGCGGAGCCACCACCAATGACTAAACGGCCTAAAATCAAAGTAAATAAATCGTGTCCTGCTGCAAAAATAAAGCAACCTAAAGCACAAATAGCAGCATTAATAAAAAGTAGGCTGCGCGTATTATATTTGTCAAATAAAATACCTACAGGTACTTGTAGCGTGGTATAGATATAATAAAAAGCGCTGCTAAGCACTCCAGCGGTTAATGCAGAGAACTGTTGTTCGTGCATAATCGCACCGACAATAATCCCTGACGATAACTGTAAAAAGAATTGAAATAATAAAAAAGATATTCCAACAAGCCAGATAATAATATTTTTATAATTTTTTTCGTTTATCAAAAGAATAAGACTATGTTCCTAAAAAGAACGCAATATATAGGATCAGAGCCTCAGTGTAAATTTTTTTCTTACTGTGTTTATTATTGTGAGTTAGTTTATACCAAAAAAGAAAAACAAGTGTACAAATTCTATAGTACTTATATCACTACAGGCGATGCTCTGTCTTATCCTCTCTCCCTTGTGCACAGAGTGAGGAAGAGAGGGGGCTTTCAAATAGGTTTCTTTTTTTAACTTAAATGTTTTTTAGAGCAAAACCAAGGAATGACCACAAACAGCGCAAGTCCACCAATCAAAAATGATTCAAATAAAACCACATTATTAATTTGAATCTGTGAGGGAGGAATAAAGCCTACCAGCATGGCACTCAAACAGCATAGGCTGCCTAGGCCACAGATAAACCAAATCACTTTATTGCCGCCAGGTATTTTGTAAGCCCTGGGGTGATTCGGATGGCTGTAGCGTAATTTAACTGCAGCAGCAAACATAATCAAATAGACCAATAACCAATAGGCCGCATTGATTGAGTCAAACATAATAAATATGGCGCACAATAACGTCACGATGAGTGCTTGGGTAATTAGTATCGCAACCGGAGCGCCATGCTTATTGGTTTTGGTAAAATATAAGGGCAGGGAGCCATCTTGTGCCGAAACTAATAAACCTTTTGTTGGGCCAATAATCCATGCCGATACACTGCTTAGTCCACCTAATATAATTAATAGGGCTAATACTGTGGTCATGTAAGGCATATTATACGCGTTAAAAAAGCGAGCATAGGCATCAATTAACCCCGATACAACGCTTAAACTGTCGCTAGGCACGACAATTACAATCGCCAATGAACCTAACGATAATGTAGAAATAATTAATAGCGTTGAATACAGCAGCGCGCGAGGATAATCACGTTGCGGATTTTTGACTTCTTCCGCATGCACCGCGGACATCTCTACCCCAATTAAACCAAATAAAATCACGGCAAACAGTGAGACATTGCTTAATGAACTAAAATTGGGTAACCAAGTAGAAAAATCGGCAGCAATAGGTTTACCCATAATAACCCATGCAATGGCTAAACCAATAATAATCATCATGGGGATAATGGTGCCGATAGACGCACCAATGATACTCACTAAACTTGATATTTTCATGCCAAAGCAATTAAGTGCAGTAAATAGCCAATACAGTATAAGTACGGTACTGAGGAGAAATATTTTATTATGCGCAAGACTTGGATCGTATAAATAAGCAATGGTCGCAGCAATAAAGGCCATCATCGTCGGATACCACACGACATTGTAGATCCATTGCAACCAAATAGTAATAAAGCCTACGCGCTTACCAAAGGCTTCTCTAACCCAGACATAAATACCGCCCGTGTTGGGAAAAGCAGTAGCAAGTTCTGCTGCTACGAGTGCTACTGGAATAAAAAAAGCAAGGGCTGCAATAATATAATAAGAAATTAATGAAGGGCCTAGTTTGGCACTGATAGGTAACGTTCTTAAACTGTCTACTGCAATAACATTAATCATTACTAAAGAAAAAACGCTGAGAATTTTTTTTGAGCGGGTCATTAGGTGCAATCCTTTTTGTAACAGTCGTAAGATGTAACTATTTTAATCACTGGTATTTCTGGGGAAAATTGTCCATGCACCTGGATTTATTAGAAATAGCTAGGCTAAAAATGTAGCATTTTATCAAAATAAAATCAATTACTAGCGAGGTATTTGTCGGAAAGCGGGGGGATGAATTAGAAAAAAAGTGCGCCAGAGAGGGCGCACTTCCTTAATTAGGCAGATAAATTACGCAGAACGTAATGCAAAATACCACCATTTTTGTAGTATTCAAGCTCATCAGCCGTATCAATACGACATAAGGCTTGAATGTGATCGGTATGACCATTAGTACGTTCAATAGTAATATCCATCATAGCGCCAGGCTTTAAGGAGTCATTTACATCAATACTAATACGTTCAGTACCATTGAGATGCAGTGATTTTCTTGTCATGTCATTGCAAAATTGTAATGGTAAAACACCCATGCCAATCAAGTTTGAACGATGAATACGCTCAAAACTTTCGGTAATAACCGCTTTGACGCCAAGCAAATTAGTACCTTTTGCAGCCCAATCGCGTGAAGAACCCGTGCCGTATTCTTTGCCAGCAATGACCACTAAGTCTTGGTTATTTGCTTGATATTTCATCGCCGCATCATAAATAGGCATAATTTCGTCGGTTGGAATGTGGCGAGTGATGCCCCCTTCTTGTCCCGGTGTCATTTCATTACGAATACGAATATTAGCGAATGTACCACGCATCATGACTTCATGATTACCACGACGAGAACCATAAGAGTTGAAATCTACTTCGTGCACGCCTTTAGATTTCAAATACAAACCAGCAGGTGAGTTTGCTTTAATCGATCCGGCAGGAGAAATATGATCGGTTGTGATTGAATCACCAAAAAGAGCTAATACATAAGCTTGTTTAATGGCTTTAATCGGTTCAGGCTGTGCATGAAGATTTTCAAAGAATGGCGGATGTTGAATATAAGTTGAATCCTGGTTCCACTCATATGTTTTACTCGTGCTGGTTTTAATGGCTTGCCAATGCTCATCCCCTTTAAACACATCAGAGTACTCTTTACGGAACATCGTATCAGTTACTTTTGCCACTTCAGCTGCGATTTCTGCATTGGTAGGCCAAATGTCTTTTAAATAAACAGCATTCCCGTTCCCATCCTCACCTAAAGGCTCACAACTTAAATCAATGGTGGTAGTCCCACATAAAGCGTAGGCCACAACTAATGGTGGAGAGGCAAGCCAGTTGGCTCGTACTTGCGGATGCACACGTCCCTCAAAGTTTCTATTACCAGACAGCACAGACGAAACAACTAAATCATTGTCAGTAATTGTTTGAGCGATATGTTCGGGCAACGGACCTGAGTTACCTATACAGGTGGTGCAACCATAACCGACTAAGTTAAAGCCTAGTTGATCTAGATACGTTTGTAATCCAGCATGATTTAAATAATCTGTTACTACTTTAGAGCCCGGTGCAAGTGATGATTTAACCCATGGCTTGCGTTGCAAGCCTTTTTCAATCGCTTTTTTAGCGACTAAACCGGCAGCCATTAATACACTAGGATTAGAGGTATTAGTACAACTGGTAATTGCCGCAATGACTACATTGCCGTGTTGCATTTTAAATGATTCACCCGCTACATCAAATAATGTGTCTTGTTGCGCTTTTTTGCCTGATTCATCTAAGAACGCATCAAACTCTACTGGTAAGGTGCTTAATGTAACTTTATCTTGTGGTCTTTTGGGACCTGCTAAAGAAGGCTCAACGCTGCCTAAGTCAAGATGTAAAGTTGCTGTGAATATAGGATCTTCACTGCTGGCGTCATACCACATGCCTTGGGCTTTAGCATACGCTTCTACTAACTTAATCGTATGTTCATCGCGTCCGGTGAGTGCTAAGTATTTAATTGTTTCTTTATCGACAGGGAAAAATCCACAGGTAGCGCCATATTCTGGAGCCATGTTAGAGATAGTCGCTCTATCAGCAAGAGGTAAATCTTGTAAACCAGAACCATAAAACTCAACAAACTTTCCAACCACGCCTTTTTTGCGTAGCATTTGTGTTACGGTGAGTACTAAGTCAGTAGCCGTAATCCCTTCTTTTAGCTTGCCCGATAAGTTAAAGCCAATGACTTCAGGAATAAGCATGGATACGGGTTGACCTAACATGGCAGCTTCTGCTTCAATACCACCAACGCCCCAGCCTAATACGCCTAAGCCATTAACCATAGTAGTATGAGAGTCTGTACCAACTAACGTATCTGGATAAGCATATGTTTCACCCTTATCTTCGCTAGTCCATACCGTTTTTGCTAAATACTCAAGGTTTACTTGATGACAAATTCCTGTTCCTGGGGGCACTACTTGAAAGTTAGAAAACGCTTTTTGTCCCCAACGTAAAAACTCATAACGTTCGTTATTACGCTCCATTTCGATTTCGGTATTTTGTTCTAAAGATTTAGTGGTACCAAATTTATCAACCATTACCGAATGGTCAATTACTAAATCAACAGGTGATAAGGGAGATATTTTATCCACATCGCCACCTAGTTTTGCTATAGCAGCACGCATGGCCGCTAAATCAACGACCGCGGGAACTCCGGTAAAGTCTTGCATTAATACACGAGCAGGGCGATAGGCAATCTCATGTTGTGATGTTTGCGTTTTTAACCAATCCGCGATGGCTTGTACATCTTTTGTGGTAACCGTATTATTGTCTTCAAAGCGCAATAAATTTTCAAAAAGCACTTTTAAGGAATAGGGAAGACGGCTAATTGCTTCGCCATGATGACCTTCAGCTTTTTTTAAACTGTAATACTGATATGTTTTTCCATCAACGTCTAATTGACTTTTAGTTGATAGAGTATCGTGACCAACCTTCATAAGCACACTCCAAGAGCAAAATTAGTAATAATACAGGATAAACGCATTTAGTAGAGTCCATACCGCCTACGTTCCATGCTTAATACGAGAAATCTAGACTCCTCCTAGCACGACCGGGTATGGATTCCACGCATTAAGCGTGGAACGTAGGCTTAAGTGTTGTATTTTATGTTCAAAATGTAGATGCCTTTACCCTGAATAATAATAGCTTAAATTTGTAACCTTTTCATGGTTTTATATGTAATTGAGTTTTGGTTGTTATGTGTTTATAAAATGCTGCTCTGCTCGCGAGAGCGGGCAATCATTTATCAAAAGACCAAAATGTACGTGAGTGTCACGTTATCGAATCACATAATAAAATTCATGCCGATTCTATAGTGTTTGGGACAATTTTAAAAGAATTCGAGTTTAATAAGGCATGATTTGCCATGCTGTTTGCTTTTTAATGGCTAATGAATCGATTTTTTTCCATATAACTAGTGATTTTTTGTATTTCTTTTTCATCTATAGATAAACCAAGTTTCGTACGACGTAGTAGCACATCTTCTGCCGTATACGCCCATTCATAACGCATTAGATAATTCAGTTCTGCGGCATATAATTGCGCGCCAAAACATTCGCCTAAAGAGGTTATTGTGTCACAGCCATCTAACAGGTGTTCGGTGTTAGTGCCATAGGTTGTAAGATAGCGCTGTAACAGCGTAGGTTCTAACCATGAATATTGTTCTTTGGCAAAAGTACAATATTGGTTAAAGGTCATTGAGTTGTATGAAGAACCTGGCAGCGCTGTATGTGCTGTTTTTGATGGCGGAATGGATGAAATAAATGGATGCAATGCATTAATGCACTCTTCAGCTAATTGTCTATAAGTTGTTATTTTGCCACCTAAAATAGTAATCAGGGGAGGGGTGTGTTGTGTAAGGGAAATCTCATAATCTCGACTTAACGCACTGGCATTTTTGTTTTTATTATTTAGTAATGCTCTGATGCCACTCCATGAATAAATGATATCTTGTCTACTCATGTTTTGGTTAAAATACGTATTGGTTAAATCCAATAAGTATTTTATTTCGTGTTCGGTGATAGTGGAGTGTTCACACGGCTCACTTACAGGCACATCGGTAGTACCAATCATGGTATAGCCTTGAAAAGGAATAGCAAAAACAATGCGTTGGTCTTCATGCTGCAAAACATAAGCATGAGTTCCCTCATACAGTTTAGGTACGACTATGTGACTGCCTTTAACTAGAGCAATAGCTTCTTGTGGTATGTGGAGCAACTGTGCGGTTGATTTAACCCATGGCCCACATGCATTAATTAGTGCTTTTGCTTGAATTGTATAAGCAGAGCCTGCTTTTGGTTGAATGGTTAGATGCCATAAATTATCGCTTATTTCCGCTTTAATCACTCGTTGGCGAGGATTAATTAATGCGCCATGTTGTTTGGCCTGTAGCGCATTAGCAAGAGTAAGACGTGCATCATCGGCCGCCGCATCATAAAAGATAAAACCGCGAGTGAATATTTTTTTAAGTGGATTAAAAAAAGTGCTTTTACTGCGAGAGATTGATTTACAATGAGGTAGTTTATTTTTAATGCTTAAATGGTCATAAAGAAACAACCCTAAGCGTAGTAGCCATGCAGGACGCATAATGGGTTGATACGGTAATACAAACTCTTGTGCATGCACTAAATGAGGTGCTTGATTAAGTAATATTTGTCGCTCGGCTAATGCTTTTTTTACCAGTTTAAATTCATAATATTCTAAATAACGCAAGCCACCGTGAATGAGTTTAGTGCTACTCGAAGAGGTTTTTGCGGCAAGATCATCTTGTTCAAATAAAGCCACCGATAATCCGCGTAGTGCCGCATCTGCAGCACAACCGCATCCATTAATACCACCACCAATAATAGCTATATCAAATACATCGCTCATTTTATGACCTTAGTGTATGGGGCTTTGTCGCATACAAATTTTTAATAAGCATCGCTTAAAATATTAGATTAATCAATGAAATAAAGAAAATACTGTACTGATGCTTGTCACTAATGAGTTTTCTACTTTAGGGACAAAAAAATCAAGACGCCTAAATTATCGAAAACGCATTAGCGACAAGTATAGTGAACATGGAAGCATTTATTGTTTTTGATTGAAATATAATCACAAAGAGTTTGTTGTGGTATAATTGGTGAAATTAAATAAATAGTGAGTGCAGTATGTCTCTTAGCAAAAATAAGCGATATAAAAAAATAAAAACGTCTTCTATTACGCAAAAAGTCAGTAATTTTTTTGATGCAATAAAAAATAACGAGATGGAGCGAGTGCAATCTCAGTTAGGAGATTTTTCTGAATATGAATTAAACCAGTGGAATGAAAAAGGGGAAACTGCTTTATATGTTGCTGTAAATCAAAGGCATTTAAGTATAGTTGAAGTGTTATTAGCTTCGAATTTAATTGATCCGAATATAGTCTCCAAACCAAGAGTGACGCCACTTATGTTGGCTGCTTATTTAGGATGTGAACATCTGGTAAAAGCGTTGCTTGCTCATAGTAAAATAGAGCCGAATAAAGCAAATTTGAGTGGGGTAACGCCGTTTTTATTAGCTGCTCAAGAAGGGCATGGGCATATCGTAGACTATTTTTTTAACGAGTGCGACATAGATCCGAATCAGAGCATGGTAAATGGGATGAGTGCACTGCACTATGCGGCACAAGAAGGTCATTTTGATGTTGTAACTATTTTATTAAAGCAGCCGGACATAGATCCTAATCAAGGCAATGATGAAGAGATGAGCGCTCTTTTATTTGCTGCGCGTGAAGGACATGTAACAATTGTTGAGGCATTATTAAATCATCCTAAAATAGAGTGTAATAAAGCAAATTCTGAGGGTACAACAGCACTGTTATTTGCTGTTCAAGAAGGCCATTTAGATGTTCTGGAACTCTTATTGGCAGATGTGACTATAGATGTTAATCAAAATGATGCGCAAGGAATGAATGCTCTTTTATTTGCGACTCAAAATGGGCATATAGATAGTGTTAAACAGCTATTAAAACATCCTTTTATCGATCCTAACCGCGGCACTGATGATGGAGATAATCCTCTTTTGTGTGCTGTGCAAGAAGAACATTTTGAAATGGTAGACGCATTACTTAATCATCCTAAAACTCAGCCGAACGTCAAAAAAATTGATGATGAAATGAGTCCTCTTTTATTTGCAGTGTACTTCCAACGTTTGGACCTTGTTGCATTGTTATTAAAGCATTGTGCCATAGATCCTAATCAAGTTAATGCCGAAAAAGTTTCCCCTCTTTTATTAGCTATTGAGTGTGGGAATCTAGATATAATCAAGGTCTTATTAAACAATTCGGAAATCGCTCTTAATCAAGTAAATGAGGACGGTTTATCACCATTGTTTCTTGCTATTAAAATGGGTTATGTGGATGTATTTAATATACTATTAGAAAAAGCGATGACGCAAAAAATAATGCGCGATCAATGTATTAAAAAAATCATACAGCAGCCTGAGTTAATGAATCATCCTTTTATTAAACAAACAATATTATTTTTGGCATTAAAAAAATACCGTATCGACCTATGGGATAGCATAAAAAATAAAGAATTAGGTTTAACTACGGATGAATACATCAACTTACTGCAGGATCTTTTAAGTTCGACCCAAAAGAACGTTAGTGTCCGTCATCCTTTATGCCTTTTATTTAATGGCGTAGGAACTAGATGTACTGTTTTTTCTTCTCGAGATATTTTGTCTGAAATTAGAGAGGAACTAGTTCTTGCTCAAAATTGTGCTAATAGGGTGCAACAATTAAATTAAAGTCTTATCCTTTTCATGCTAGTAAGCCCTACGTCCGGCGACGTGTTCGTAGATCTAGTGCTGTGTTTCTAACTTCTTCCCTACACATCTTATCAAGTAAGGCATGTAGGGACTTGTGTAGATAACGCACGGCAGAGAGGAAAAAGATGCTACTATTTAAAATTTGCCTGTGCTGGTGGTGCTGACGGATGAGGTAGGGCATCATATTCAGCATCATTAATGATGGTGGGTTCAACAAAATGATCTGCTTGGGCGGCAATAATGGTGGGTTTACAATCAAACGTTAACTCACCCACGTGAAGTTTATCAATAGTCCCACGTCGTAGATCTCGTACTTTTTGTAAGAGCTCGGATGTTTTAGTGTCATTATTAAAAAGTCGATTTAGATAAGTGGGAATACTTTTCTTAGAATCACCTAATGCTTGAGCAAGTTCAGCTCGTAGAGCAACCAGGGCACATTTTACCGTAATCGGATCAAATCCTTTTTTTACCAAATGCTGCTCTTCGGTTAAAGTTAAGCGAAATCGTAACGGATCGGCTGGGTCCATGCTGTCTGGGTTTAATTTCTTTTCAGTAGATTTATATAAAAGATTCATGGCAAATGCGCCAATACCTGCCCCAATGGTACTTAATAAAACAGCCGCTATTGTAACAACGCCTATTGGATTTAAGCCCGCTAAAACTGCTAATGCAGCTAAAGGTGCGGCAGCAAAAGCATAAGTGATAATATTGGCCCCCATACCAAATACCACAGAATTAGCCATAACAAGCGCTGCATTGAGCCATCCTTCATTATAACAAAAGCGATCGACACCTTCTAAAAATTCATTGAGCATATAATACAAGGCAATAGCGGTAAGAATAGCTGCGGCAGCTGCTAGAAGAACTACAGCTATGGCTGCGAGTGCTTTGATGTAGTCACTATTGTCTTTTTTGTTGCGAGTTGGATGCTGGTGCGTTGATTCGCCCCATCTTCTACCAATTGGGTGAGAATGTTGATGATTTCTGTGATGATGATGACAATTATGAGTCAAAGAATTTAATAACAACCAGTCAAATAAATATGAGTCATGACAACGATAATGATTATGCTGATTAATTACATAACGAGTACTGTAGTTAAATGGAATTTGGTCGCTTCTGTTGGGTCGTGATTGCGTGGGATTATTGATTGGCAGTGCATAAAAAATAGCATCAAAAGAGTGATATACTTTTTCTTTTCCTTCGGGATTTAAATTGTAAAGAGTGCCATGAGGTGATTCTAAAGCAAATTGCACACCTTGAAATAACTCACTATAAATAGCATCAATAGTGTGCGTAGTGCGATTTTTATAATGCTGTAACACATGTCCATAAAATATCATTAAGTTGCGATCGGTAAATTGAGTGCTGGCTGTTGTCATTATTTTTCCCTCGAAGCATGGTTATTTATTTTAACCTAAGACATAAGCAGCGATGAACAGTATCATCACTGTACTAATATTAACCATTCATATTAGGTGTAGACAACGGCTCATTTGTCATAATTTCTTTATATGTATACTCTGGCGTGACTAATAAAGAGAGGTTGGCGTTTTTTTTCTGATTAGTCAGTAGATTATTCATATAATTACTCATTTCAGTGGGAGTAGGCGGACGGTTTATTTTTTGTTTGGTAAAAAAAGTAGTTGAATATGTTTTATTCATAGTATTCTCGAAAATAGGAAGCTAAGACCATAAACGATAACAAATAAATATTAAGATTTTATTAAGATATTATCTAAATCAACGCAAATAATGATTTAATTTTATTCACTTGTTGATGTTTTCTTGAAAAAAAGAGATAATTAATTATTTGGAACATGAATTAATGCTTTATTTGCGAGAGTTAGCGCAACAGGGGATGCAGCAAAAGTGTGTTATCATTGAAGAGCGATTGCCGGCTTTTCTTGCTTCTCCTTGTCAGTTAAATGTGACGTATCAGGTAGAAGATAAGCGCAATCATTATCTCATTAACCTGACTGTCGAGGGCCAACTAACGGTCTCTTGTCAGCGTTGTATGCAAGAATTTGAGTTACCTTATAGTAATGCTACAGTTATTGCAGTAGCTCGTTCTGATGAACGTGCAGAGCAATTATTAGAGCACTATGAGAGCATGGTTTCCTCTAATGGGAAAGTAAGTTTAGAAGAGTTGATTAGTGATGAGTTACATCTTTATGTACCTCAATTTCATGAAGAAATTAAAGACTGTGATCAAGAAATTAATCAGTTTTTAACTGAAAATTTTGAATCTAATTGATATAATTATGCAATTAATACTTGGATTGCGGTTAAAATATCGGTAGTATTCGCGTTTTAAGAATTGTCTAGGAGCAATACAATGGCAGTACAACAAAATAAAAAATCACGTTCACGTCGTGATATGCGTCGTTCACATGATGCGTTAAGCTTACCTACTTTATCAGTAGATCAAACTACAGGCGAAACTCATCTTCGCCATCACATGACGCCAGATGGTTATTACCGTGGTAGAAAAGTGATTGATACCAATAACGCTTACGAAGAACAAGAGTAATCTAGTTGAAAAGTATTACCATTGCTGTAGATGCAATGGGTGGGGATCATGGTGTTGATACTGTGGTTCCTGCCTGCATTAATGCAGCGAAAAAAAATCCTGATTTAAAGCTGATTCTTGTTGGCATCCAAGAAAAAATTAATGTCGTGCTCGAAAAGAATAACGCTTTAGGATCACCTCAATTTTCTGTGGTTCATGCTTCTGAATTAGTAGCAATGGATGAATTACCCTCCCATGCTTTAAGAAATAAAAAAGATTCTTCCATGCGAGTTGCAATCAACTTAGTGAAAGAAGGTAAGGCTCATGCTTGTGTTAGTGCTGGAAATACCGGCGCATTAATGGCAACAGCGCGTTACGTATTAAAAACTCTTCCTGGTATTGATAGACCTGCTATTGTTTCCATGCTGCCCACTGTTCAAGCTAAAACTTGGGTTATTGATTTAGGCGCAAATGTTGATTCGTGCGCAGAACATTTATTTCAATTTGCGGTAATGGGGGCGGCTTTAATTCAAGCAATTGAAAATAAACCTGATCCTAAAGTAGCTTTGTTAAATATTGGTGTTGAAGAAATCAAAGGCAATGATCAAGTCAAGCGTACGGCGCATATGCTTGCTGAATGCTCTTTAATGAATTATGTAGGTTATGTAGAAGGAAATCATCTCTATACTGGAGATGTTGATCTCATTGTCTGTGATGGTTTTGTAGGAAATGTAGCGTTAAAAGCGAGTGAAGGCATTGCCAAGCTCTTGCTTACGGTATTAAAAGAATCGTTTAATAGAAATTGGCTTACTAAGCTGGTAGCTCTTTGTGCTTTTCCTATTCTTAAACAAGCTAAAAAACGTCTTGATCCGTCACACTATAACGGCGCAAGTATGCTTGGCCTCAATGGCATTGTTGTTAAAAGTCATGGTGGTGCCGATCAGCTTGGTTTTGAAGTAGCTATTAAGCAGGCTGTATTAGAAGTAGAGAATAATGTAGTGGATTTGGTTCGAGATAAAATAAATGAATTTATCAATCAAGGCTTATTGTTATGATAAATGCTGCAATTAGTGGCACTGGAAGTTATTCTCCACAACAACAATTAACTAATGCTGAGCTAGAAACAATGATCGATACCGATCATGAGTGGATTGTTTCTCGTACTGGCATTAGCAGCAGATGTATCGCACAACCTCATGAAACCACCTCATTTATGGCGGCACAAGCTGCGGAACATGCTTTGCTTGCTGCGCAGCTTACAGCAGACCAAATTGATTTAATTATTGTCGCCACCTGTACCCCCGATTCTTTTTTTCCTAGTACAGCATGCCAAGTACAGCACTTATTAAAAATAAAAAAGCCTATTCCTGCATTTGATATCAGTGCGGCATGTAGTGGTTTTGTTTATGCAATGGATATAGCGAAACAGTATATAGCTACTGGCGCGGCCCAGCATGTGTTAGTTATCGGTAGTGAAACCATGTCTAAAGCAGTTGATTGGACAGATCGCTCTACGTGTATTTTGTTCGGTGATGGTGCTGGAGCGGTTGTTTTAAGTGCTAGTGAGCGTCCTGGAATAATGGGAAGTGTATTGCATTCGGCTTATGATGCGGATGATTTGTTAACGCTACATAATACGTCTTGTACTGATGAACGCGCAACAATTAGCATGCGTGGCAATGAAGTATTTAAAATTGCTGTTAATATTATGGGCAGTATTGTTGATGAAGTATTAGAAATCAGCAAGTTACAACGTTCTGATATTGATTGGTTGATTCCTCATCAAGCCAATATTCGTATTATTCAAGCAATCGCTAAAAAATTATCTTTACCTATGTCACAAGTGATTATAACTTTGGGCAATCAAGGCAATACGTCTGCAGCCTCAATTCCTTTATCCCTTGATTATTCTATTAAGAATAAGCTTCTGCAAAGAGATCAATTAGTACTTATAGAGTCATTCGGTGGTGGAATGACTTGGGGTGCGATGATCATTCGTTATTAGTTATTAATATTACATTATAAGGTTGTCATTATTATGATGAATACAGCATTTGTATTTCCTGGGCAAGGATCGCAGTCCATAGGCATGTTGTCAGATTTTCTTCCACAATATCCTATAGTTTTAGATCTTTTTGCCCAAGCATCAGATGCGGTTGGCTATGATATATGGCATTTAATTCAAAATGGCCCAGAAGAGCGACTCAACCAAACACAATACACGCAAGTGGCGATGTTAACGGCAGATGTGGCTATTTATCAATTATTGATGAATGAAGGAATCCCTGCGCCTCAGCTTATGGCGGGTCATAGTTTAGGCGAATATGCGGCATTGGTATGTGCTGATGCTCTTACTTTAGCAGATGCTGCGCATTTGGTCGCTCGACGTGGGCAAGTCATGCAAGAAGCTATTCCATTAGGTGTGGGCGCTATGGCTGCAATTGTTGGTTTAACGGATGAGCAAGTAAATAGCTTATGTCTGCAAGCCAGTACTATAGATGAGTCGGTAACACCAGCAAATTATAATGCCATCGGGCAAGTAGTCATTGCCGGGCATACACCTGCGGTACAACGTACGATAGTGCTTGCTGAGGCAGCTGAAGCACGCCTTGCAAAAATTATTCCGGTTAGCGTTCCTTGTCATTGTCTTTTATTAAAAGAGGCAGCTGAGTTATTTGCTCATGATTTAGAGCGTGTTGCTTTTAAAAATCCTGCGATTGATGTAATTAGTAATGTTGATTTGAGTGTTTATCATTCACCACAACAAATTCGAACTAAATTAAAAGAGCAATTATATAACCCTGTACGATGGGTAGAAACAATACAATTATTCAAAAATAGAGAAATTAAGCAAATTATAGAGTGTGGTCCTGGCAAGGTATTGAATGGACTTACAAAAAGAATAGAGCGTAGTTTAAGTACGCTTAGTATTTATGACACGATCAGTCTGGATCAATTAGTAGAACAAATTAACGTTCCCGCTTAAGGATAATTCATGAGCACTTTAAATGGTAAAATTGCATTAGTTACGGGTGCAAGTCGCGGCATTGGCCAAGCTATTGCACTAAAATTAGCTCGAGAAGGCGCTTTTGTTTTTGGTACTGCAACTTCTGAAGGTGGTGCTGCCTCAATTGACGCGTTGTTTGAAACAGAACAATTGAACGGTAAAGGCCTAGTATTGGATGTTACTAATAACGAACAAATTGAGCAAATGATGGATTTTTTTGCGCAACATAATCAAAGTCCTTCTATTTTAGTAAATAATGCGGGAATTACCGCCGATAATTTGTTGTTACGAATGGAAGATGATGAATGGTATAATGTCATTGAAACTAATTTAAATTCGATTTATAAAATGTCTAAAGCCTGTATAAAACCGATGTTTCGTGCTCGATGGGGCCGCATTATTTCTGTGGGCTCAGTTGTTGGTTCAAGTGGTAATTCTGGCCAAGTAAACTATACTGCTGCAAAAGCAGGACTAATAGGCTTTTCTAAATCGTTAGCGCAAGAAATTGGTAGCCGAAAGATTACAGTCAATGTGGTTTCTCCGGGGTTTATTGCAACGGATATGACTGATGGATTACCAGACATGGTAAAAGCCGAGTTGTTAAAAAAAATCCCACTTCGTACTCTTGGACAGCCCGAAGATATTGCTGCTGCAGTAGCTTTTTTAGCATCAGATAGCGCTAATTATATTACAGGTGAAACAATTCATGTCAATGGCGGCATGTATATGGATTAATACACTTGCGTTATCTGTATAATTGAATAAACTAGCCACAAGTTTTTAAAATTACTTAAATCAATCGAAAGAGGAAAACAAGTTATGAGTACAATTGAAGCACGCGTTCGTAAAATTGTTGTTGAGCAATTAGGCGTTAAAGAAGAAGAGTTAAAAAACGATGCGTCATTTGTTGATGATCTAGGTGCTGATTCTCTTGATACAGTAGAGTTGGTAATGGCTTTAGAAGAAGAGTTTGAAACTGAAATTCCTGATCAACAAGCAGAAAAAATTACTACTATCCAAGAAGCTATTGATTACATTGAATCTAATAAAGATAAAGAAGAAGCGTAATAATACTTCTTATTTGACTAGTAGAATAATAGTTTGTTTCAAGACAAAAGCTTGCTAATAATAGGATAGATACTTATATCCAACGTATTGAGCAAGCTTTTTGTTACAGCAAGGTGTAAAAGCTTCATTTTTCGAGGAGTTATCCATTGAATAAGCGGCGTGTCGTGATTACTGGGATGGGGATGTTGACCCCTGTGGGACATAATGTAAATGAAACTTGGCAAAATATATTGGCAGGTGTTAGTGGTGTCGGCACAGTAGATGATTTTGATACCAGTGAATACAGTACTAAAATATGGGCTAAAGTTAAAAATTTTGATGTAGAGCAGCATATACCCCCTAAAGACGCTCGAAAAATGGACTTGTTTACGCAATACGGTATGGTTGCTGCAGATGAAGCTATTGCAGACTCTGGCCTTAGTATTGAAGGTAATTTTGCTTGTCGAGTGGGTGTTGCGGTTGGCGCAGGCATTGGTGGAATTCAAACCATTACCAATAATCAGGATAAGTTAGTTGCTGGCGGCCCTAGAAAAGTGTCACCTTTTTTTATTCCAGCAGGAATCATTAACATGGTTGCTGGCCAAATTTCAATTAAGCATAATATCAAAGGACCTAATATTTCTGTTGTGACTGCATGTACTACTGGAACTCATAATATAGGTTTAGCGGGACGAATGATTGCTTATGGTGATGCCGATGCGATGGTATGTGGTGGCGCAGAAATGACTTCGACGCCATTATGTTTGGCTGGATTTTCTGCTGTTCGCTCCTTATCCAAACGTAATGATGAACCTACTAAAGCATCTCGTCCTTGGGATAAAGATCGCGATGGGTTTGTTATGGGCGAGGGTGCTGGGATGTTAGTGCTCGAAGAGTATGAGCATGCTAAGGCACGTGGTGCAAAAATTTATGCTGAGTTAGTAGGATTTGGCATGTCAGGTGATGCCTATCATATTACCGCACCCGATGAACATGCTGATGGCGCTATTCGCGCGATGCGTGCAGCCATTCGCGATGCAGATATAACTCCTGAGCAAGTAGATTATATTAATGCGCACGGTACCTCAACTTATCTTAATGATATGGGTGAAACCAAAGCAATTAAAGAAGTATTCCAAGAGCATGCTTATGATTTAGTGGTGAGTTCTACCAAATCGATGACAGGCCATTTACTTGGTGCTGCTGGTGCCATAGAAGCTATTTTTAGTGTTCTTGCCATTCGCGATCAAATAGCGCCACCGACGATTAATTTAGATAATCCGGATGAAGGATGTGATTTAAATTATGTCGCTCATAGTGCACAAAAACGTACTATTGATTACGTATTGAGCAACTCCTTGGGCTTTGGTGGTACTAATGGTAGTCTTTTATTTAAGCGAATTTAAATGGCTCGTTTAAAGTATAAAAAAACTGTAATCACTTTGATTGCAGTTTTTTTTATCTCATCAGTCAGTGCTTTAATTGGATATTGGTTTATTAATGAACCATTATTGCCCTCTAATGCATCTCCTATTATTATTTCTTTAAATAAATCAACCACCGCCGCGGGTTTAGTGGGGTTGTTAAAAGAAAAAAAATTAATTCGCTCCTCTCGCTTGGTCTTAGCTTTAATTCGTTATGGTCATTTAGCGCATCGTTTAAAAGCAGGGGTCTATCAAATTAATCCTGGCGAACGAATAGTTGAGTTCTTGTATCGAGTGGTTGCAGGTGATGGCCTTCATTTTAATATTGCCCTGATTGAAGGAAATACATTAAATAAAACTGCAATTACGTTTCAGCAGGCACCCTATCTAGAATATGAGCCGTCTATTTGGTCTGATTTCAAACAAAACCACCTTAATGCAGAAGGTTTATTTCTCGCTGATACCTATCAATATGCCGGCGGAAGTAATGCAAAAATGGTATTAGCCCAGGCTAATCGACGCTTACTAGAAGTACTCAATGATGAATGGGTTCATCGCGATGTTAATGTACCCTATAATAATGCGTATGAACTATTAATTGCTGCATCTATCATAGAAAAGGAAACTGCTGTAGCTCAAGAACGTTATATCATTTCAGGTGTAGTGATGAATCGCTTGAATAAACATATGTTGTTACAGATGGATCCTACGGTAATTTATGGAATGGGTGATAATTATAACGGCCGATTAGTGCATAAAGATTTAATGCTCGATTCTCTTTATAACACTTATAAATATAAAGGATTGCCGCCAACCCCCATCGCACTAGTGGGTAAAGAAGCGATTAAAGCAGCGGCTCATCCTTATGTAAGTAGTTACTTATATTATGTTGCGAAAGGAGATGGCAGTCATCAATTTTCTCAAACGTATACGGAGCAAAAACAAGCAATTAATCGTTATAAACGAAATAAAATAAAATAATTTTACGGTGTTCCAGAGGTTTTTTGATAGTCTGGATTGTTGTTACTTTCACTCTCTTTTTCTTGTTGCTCTGTGAGCAATTTTTTATATTTTTTGCTACTGTTTGTATCTACATCGTTACTAATTACAAGTGCTTCGATAAAGCGGGTGATCTCTGAGTTGACGAAGCCTATTTTTCTTTTTGTTTGTATCAAACTCTCTGCGTTGCTTACCTTAAATAATGCATCATGAAGTAAGATCTTTTTATTGCTAATAGAATTTATTATGGGTTCAAAATCAAGCGATTTTTGTTGTAGCGTAGATATTTGCCCCCCTATCTCTTTAATTTCTTCCAAGGTAATATCGCCATTCAGCCATAAATTTACTAAAGCAGTGCTATCAAGATTATTTATAGTTTCATTTCGTAATTTTATTGCTTCATTTACACTTAGTTTGTTACATGCTAATAACTCACCTATTATTGGCGTAACTTTTATCTCATTGGTTATTATTTTATTCAAATCAAGCTGGCCGCTGAGGATTAATGTGTGTAGGTAGGGGTGATTAAATGCTTTGCTTATTTTTTGAATTTGATTATCACTCAGCTTGATTGCAGTACTTACTTCAAGCAGCGCCATGTCAATTAGTTGTTTAACCAATAGAGAGTTAAGAGTATCTATTTGAGTGGACTCTAAAGTTTGTGCTTGCTCCACTGTCAGTTTATTTTCTATAATTAAAGCCGTTACTACAGGAACATTGATATTTTTACGTTGAGTCTCGGTTAAATTGAGTGCTGTTATAGCATCGGGAATTAGGCCCCGAGTTTCTGGTGATATGTTTCCTTTATAATACGATCCCTTTTTTTTTATATCGAAGAGTGCAATTTTATCCTCTATAATTAAAGAATATATATCAGGATTTTCTAGAGTTTCCCGTTCAACATTCGTAAGGTTTTTAATTTCCTTAAAATCAATTTTTCCTTCTAATTGCAACATAGAGATGAGTCTGGACTCGAGATTCCTAGCCATATTAATAGAATCTGCTTCATTTGCTAAATCGTATATTGAATTTAATTGAATACGAGTAATATTATACGCCTCTAAAATTTCCGAGCGGGAAAGAATAGGATATAGTTGGTTTTTAATATCGATGTCAGGAATTGCTAGTAAGAAATCCAAATCTATTAAATTGTGGATAAGGTAAGGTAAATGATTGGGGTTAGATAGATTATTTAGTTGTTCATGGTCCAATGAAAGCGCCTTGTTAATACTAAGTATATTCGCATTAATCAGGGTTCTGATATAAGGTGATTCGATATTTTCCCGTTGTTGAGACTCTAGATTTAGTCCGTTTTCAAGAGATATTTTTTGCTCTTTAATCAGTGCGCGCACATAAGGTGATTTGATATTATCTT
>CAZSAO010000027.1:0-10580 GCA_964605275.1 uncultured Legionella sp. | reverse complement strand
TGAGTATTACTTAAATTTATGGCGTCAGTTAAAGGGAGCTGTCCGGATTTTACTAAGGAGTAAATTATAGGTACATTAAGATTAGCACGTTGCTCAGCACTTAAATTAAGTGCTTGCTCTAGTGGCATTAGGTCAACAGCAATTAATGAACATATATATGGTGATTCAATATTATTGCGTTGTTCTTTGGTTATGCTATCGGCTTTTTGTTGGGTAATTAAATTATGATTAAACAAAAAGTTTATGTAACTAGAGCCGGCATTTTGAATAGGAATTTGCTCTCTTTTGATATGAGTCATAATCATCTCAGTTTGTTTAAATTATATTTAGTATAATATATTTTATATTAAGTATTAAATATTAAGTATTTTACAAGATTAATGTATGCCACAAGGCAAACGCATCCAAATAAGTATAATTAATGCAAATAGCCCTTATTCGGTGCTTTGTGTGCGTAATTCAGTTCGAATCTTGATTCAATATCTTCTGATGCTGTGCATAAAGCACAGCTCGTAGGCCAATCAGGCTGTTTTAGTGTTCAAAATTTGGATTTTTTTACCTTAATGTATGCATTGCAAATTATTGTTGATAACAACAATACTGATTAGAAGTGAATAATGATATTATTGTTCATTAAGTCCAGACTTTTTTGGTACTTGCATTGATATACGTATAATTAAATAAGGAGTTCAAATGGTTATTGCTCCGGGTAAATTAATTGTGATTGAGGGATTAGAAGGTGCTGGTAAATCTACAGCCGTTGCTACCATCACTCATTTGTTGCACCAGCGTAACTTAAAGGTTATTTCTACTCGAGAGCCGGGTGGCACAACAATTGGTGAACTCTTAAGAGATATTATCAAAGATCCACAATATAAAGACAGCCTCAATGATAAAAGCGAATTATTATTAATGTACGCTGCTCGTGTACAGTTAATAGAAGAAGTGATTAAACCGGCTTTAGCGCAAGGTATATGGGTCATTGCGGATAGATTTGAATTGTCTACTTATGCTTATCAAGGTGGTGGACGAGGGGTAAATCTCGAGATGATTCAGCAATTATCTCGATTTTGTCTTGCTGGATTTACACCGGATTTGACTCTTTATTTGGATTTATCTCCGGAAGAGGGAATGACGCGTGCCAAAGCGCGAGGGCAATTTGATAGAATAGAGCAACAAGCCATGGAGTTTTTTCACAAAGTTCATGCGATGTATCTTCAGTGCATTAAAGAACAGCCTAACATTGTGCGGGTTGATGCCCAACACTCATTAGCCCAAGTACAACAACACATTGTAGATGCATTAAATCATTTTATAGGAACATAATGTCTGCACAACATGTAGAACAGTGGAATAAAATTTTATCTATGCATGCGCAGGATAGATTGCCTTCTGCACTGATGTTAGTAGGTCCACAGCATTGTTTGCTACCTGATTTTGCATGGCGCATTATTAAGTTATTTTTTTGTAAAAATATACAACACTCCTTGCCTTGTGCTCAGTGTTCCGAGTGTATTATGGTTGAGGCACAAGAGCATCCGGATATCATTTGGGTTAAGCCTGAGCAAAAATCTACGGTCATTAAAATAGATCAAATTCGTGATCTGCAGCACAGTGCTTTTTTAACAACGCAAAGAGCCGCTTATAAAATTATTGTTATTGATGGCGTTGAACAAATGAATACAGCAGCTTCTAATGCGTTGTTAAAGACATTGGAAGAGCCATCTGCGCACGTTCACTTTATACTTATTGCCGAGCAAATGAGCAGCATTATGCCGACCATTTTAAGTCGATGTCAACTGATGTATTTTGCCTCAATTGAGCGCAGTAACGATAATTTATTACAGCTAGGACTTCTCTATCCAGAACAATCCGAGCGACGATTATTTATCGAGCAAGCAGAAGTGCGTATTAATGAGTTAATTGCTCTTATAGAAAAAAAACAACACCCTTGCATTTTAGCGACGCAATGGAGTTCGTTTGCATTACATAATACATTATGGTTTCTCTCACTACTTTATTCGCAAGTTAGCTATTTATATAATATTGATATACCGGTGCAAAGCATTGCCTATCAACAGTTGCATTCTTTTAAAGCGTTATTACATCCCACACAAGTGTTTGAGCACTTGGATAAAGTTAATAGTATTTTAAGCAAATTAAATCATAATATGCATGTCAATCATTTATTAACGTTAGAAACACTGTTTTTTCTTTTATATGCTGTTTGATTAATATTGAGGATTTAAATGATAGTAGACTCACATTGCCACTTGAACTTTCTAGATTTAACAGAATTTAATCACGATATGAACGAGGTGTTAGCCAAAGCCCAACAAAATGGGGTTGAGCACTTTTTATGTGTTTGCGTTGAGCTCGGTGATTATCCTAAATTGGAACAACTAGCAAGAGAACATCCCAATATTAGTATTTCCGTAGGGGTTCATCCTAATACTGAAATGGATACTCCAGTTAGTGCTGAACTATTGATTAATTTAGCCGCCAATCCTCGCTGTATCGCCATTGGTGAAACAGGATTAGATTATTATCGTACGGAAGACGAGGCGTTTAAAATAGAGCAAAGAGCGCGTTTTAGAGAACATATTAAAGCCGCTATTGCGACACAAAAGCCCTTAATTATTCATACACGACATGCTGCTGAAGATACTTTGACATTAATGCGAGAAGAGCAAGCGCAAAAAATTGGTGGTGTAATGCATTGCTTTGCTGAAGATTTAGATATTGCGCAACAAGCCATAGAGCTTAATTTTTATATTTCCTTTTCCGGAATTGTGACCTTTAAAAATGCAACCACGTTACAGCATGTTGCTAAAGAAATTCCATTAGAGCGAATATTAATAGAAACTGATTCGCCTTATTTAGCGCCGGTGCCTTTTAGAGGAAAGCAAAATCATCCCGCTTTAGTCAAATATGTGGCGCACAGTATAGCGGAGCTGCGAGGTATTTCTTATGATGAAGTGGCTCAAGCAACAACAGATAATTTTTATCGATGTTTTAGGGGCAAAAAGTAATATGCATTAACGTCCGGGTAAAATAATTAAACAAGTGTACTTAAAAAATCCAACCATTCTTCTTGTTCCTTTTCGTTATGGCTTTGATTAATAGATGAATTATTTCCAAAGACTCCTGGAAAACAAGAAGAGTGATGAAAAAACGTATTTGCATCAGTTTGTTCTGTTTCGACAGGAGGAGTACCAATCTTATGTTTGATATTGTTTTTAGGAAACAGAATTCGCGCACCTTGCGGCTTAATCTCTCTGCAAATCTTTATTCCTTGAATTTCATGCTCAATCGATAGTGGAGGTGGTAATACTAATTTAATTAGATGTTCTTGCTTTGGTTTTAGAGATTGAACATTTATCTGTGATAAGGATATCCGCTATTGAGGTAAAGGAATCATACTCTTTTCTAAGGGGTTTGGGTGATACATTTTGTTTGAAAAAAGTTTGTATTTTAATTGCGCTGCGATGAAAGCGGTATTCTTGTTGTTTTATTTTATTTTCGCCTTCATTTAACCACGATAAATCACATGTATTTTCTTGACTGCTTTCTTCTATCCAACTAAGTTTATTTCGTGCTGCAGGATGAATATGTAGCGCTCCTCCTTGGCCTGAGCGAAAGGCGCAGAATAACGCATAGCAATTAGACAGCGCAAAAGGGGCTATAAGTGTTAGTTCATTTAATGAATACCGCTCTTTTTGTTTTTTTATCACAGATAATAACGTCGCAGGCCCTGTAGCATGAACAACGTTATATAAATATTCATCATCTAGTTGTTCTAAATAAGGAATATATTTGTTTAACAAACGTATTATTTGGGGGATATTATCTTTGTGTTGTGCCAAATCATTTATAATGTATGCTTTGAATTGTTTTTGATAAGTCAAAAGATAGTTACGATATTCTCGAGGCGATAATATGAAAGGCTCTTGCGATGAATTAGTTTCAAGCCAATGAATTTGATTTCTAGTACAGGGTAGGTTTGCATCAATAATTGCTTTTTGAATGCGTTGTATATAAGAGGACTCTGGATTAATTATTGCGATAATATCATTAGAGCATGCTATTTGAAATCGCTCGTTGTTTTTATCAACTGGCCTACTTTGAAGATTGGTTACTAATTCACCATCAATTGATAATGTACTATTTAGTGTGCGAGTGTCTACATGTACGTCAAAATCGCTATATATTCCTAAAGTATACATAGGGCTTAACCATCTTATTATATCACTTGCGGCCGCTAAGTTTCCGCCTAAATTCAAATTATTGATTTCATCTTCATAAAGAGCAATTAATTCTTTTTCATACGGTTTGGGATTAGATAGGCACTGAGGAATAATGTCGCTCCTCATATCTTTAGGAGTAATTGTATGTTTAGCACAAAAAGAATGTAATTCTTGTTCTGCCGCGGTAGTTAATAATGTACTTTCATAGATTAAATAAATTTCATCGCCTGGACATAAAGCACGCATTCTAACTAATCTTAATTGATTAATATCGTTCATAAAATGCGCAGGCTCTTTACTAAGCCATATCTTTATATGGCGATGAGGATTAAACGCATAACAATTTGGCGACAAGAGTAATCGTTGTTGTTCTATTTCTAACGTTTTTTTACCTTGAGCGTGCAATAATAAATTTATTTCTTTGTGGCGGTTATTTTTTAATGCATTAATAATTAAAGAGTGTGATTTGGTTAGAGTATTAAAAAGATAAGGATTCGCTCCAGAGTCTAAAAGTAATGCGACCATTTGAGTTCGTCCATACTTAACTGCTTGAGCTAGAGGAGTAAAGCCTTGCGTATTGGGCGTGTTGGCGTTTGCACCATGAGTTAAAAGCAGCTTTAAAATTAGTACATTTCCGTTGGCAATACCAATTAAAAGAGGCGTATTGCCTAACTCATCTAGACTATTTAAATTACTTTTTGTGGGCAGTAATTGAGTTAATGTGTTTATATTATTTTGATAAACACATTGATGTATTCGGTGTTTAGCATATTGTTCTTGCTGTGGGTTGTTTTGGATATCCTCTTCTTCTGAAGAGTCATCGGAGTAATAGATTAACGAAGAGCTGGGATCTGTTTCATAATCTTTTAAAAGGTGTTTTTTTAAAAACTCGGCTATATCGTTTTGATAAACAGCACGGGCAAATTCATCAGGTTTAAGACCATCTAAATAAACATTTAGATCTATCCCTCCATTTATAAGAGCTGATATGATTTTTTGATTACCCTGCTTAATAGCAAATGCTAATGGAGATAGGCCATTTACGGTGTTGGTGCTTGAAATATTACTACCATTTTTGATGAGATAATGAACCATGGCATCATCATTTTGGTTTATGGCAATAAAGATATGATTTTTTTGAATTACAGCACCACCATGAATGAGTAGCTGAACCGCTTCTAAATTTTTGCTATTAATGGCATTGTCTAAAGGAGTTCCGCCTATTGATAACGTTTGATTAACATCAACACCCCAATATATCCATCGTGTAATGCTAGAAATATCATTTCGAATAATTGCATAGTCAAATAGAGTAGAGGGTAATTGAAGCGCTTTGTTTTGATGCGTCTCAGACATATTTTCTCATAATAATAGAAGTGTTATAAAGGGAGCGCATCATATATATTATTCAAAATACCTTATATGCACGATAATTATTATTATTTTAAACTCAGTAGGTTCTTGTTCATTGCAAGCTCTAAAAGACTTTTATTATACCATTAGTTTTATTTTTGTTCAATAAATATTTTTTTGAGTCTTTTTTATGGGCTTAGCTCAATTCTTACTTGGTCGCTATTTGGGGTAATAAATATAAAGGATGACACAATGCTTCATTAATAAGTTATTTTATCTAAAAGATGCATTGTGTTTTTTTAAAGTGATCAGTACTTGGCTCTTGTTTTTGTTGTAGATTATTGCGCGTATTAAATAGCGTACCATTGAATGAGTGTTTAGTAACAGGGGTAGTTTCATCTTTTGCTAAAGAACCGTCTACAGTTCTTTGATGAGCAATAGCTCCTACATTGCTCAATATTTTAATGGTTTTTTTATGGTTTCCAGCAATTGCCCAATCTAATGTCGAATAGTGGTGAAAAGCATTTTCAGTTAATTCGTGGCATTGGGTCATGTTGTTAAAATCTGCTCCCATAGCAATAAAAAGAGCAACCATTTGATGATGTCCTTTAGACGCAGCCCATAATATCGGTGTTTGTTTTAGTGAGTCTCTAAGATGTATCAATTCAGGATGAGATGCGGTTAATTTTTGAATGCATTTAATCCACCCATTTTTGGCAGCCATATGAACAAGATGATACACGCCATCTATTCCAAGAGGTATTTGCACCGGATATTTGAGCAGGGCTCGTACTATATGGTCATGTTCTTCTATCATGGCTATGTTGATGGCCGTCATATTGGGATAGAGCAAATAAGGTGAGGCATGGGAAATTATATTTACGTTAGCCCCCGCTTTAATTAAATAAAGCACTATTTTGAGTGCGCCATAATGAGCGGCATAATGTAGAGGTGAATATCCTTTATAATCAATCAAATTCACGTAGTGTGCATTTGATTGTATAAACAGGCATACCGTAGCAAAATCATTATACTTGATACACTTTTTAAGTGATAGGCCATTTATTCGACGATGAATATAATTTGTTTTAGCGCCCTTATTAATCAAAACTTGAATGGTTTGCTTATTATTGGATTCAAAAGCCCAATCTAATGCTGAGTAAGGATGTTCTTGATGTGGCGCTCGATAAGCCATTATGCTTGTATCTGCACCTTGTGTTAATAAAAATGCCACAACTCTATGTTGTCCTTTGGCTGCAGCAATAATTAGAGGCGTTTGGTTTTTTTCATAAAGTAAATTTATTAACTGACGATTTTTTTCCAAAAGGTTTGTTAAATTATTTAAAAAACCATTCCTCGCTTACACATGGAAAATATGGGTCTTATTTGATACCGGAGGAGAAATTTTGGCACCATTTATGAATAATTTTATTGCGATCACATCATCTCCATGCTCGAGCGCAAGATCTAATAAATTTTTACTTTTAATCGTGGTTAGTGAGTAACTGCGTCTGGTTTGCTTAGAGAAGAATAATTGTCCTTGGATAAATGAATGGAGTTCACCGGAGTAGCCATTCCAATCAAAAAAAATAATGTCTTGCTCCCCATATCTTTTTATCAGTTGTATCGCAATATATCGTTCGATGTATTGTTGTTGTAATATGTTTAAAAATTTATTTCTATATCTACCGCTGTATAAAAACACCTCAATTTTGTTTGGGTGTTGACGTAGCCAGCCGGCATAATAGGCTGAACCATCGTAGCCACATTCGGCAATAGTTAATGACGGATGTCCGTACCTATCTTCAGGATCGATGTAATGTTGTACGCAAGAATGTACTTTATTTATTATATTAATATTGCCTTTGCTTATATCTTTAATCCCTAACGCTAATATTAAATCACTTCGTAATACCCATATTCGTGTATCCTCTACACAAAGAGGTGCGCTGTGTTCAATATCACAATAACCTGGATTAATATTTTTTTCTGTCGCATAAGCATAGCGAGCTTTTGTTTTTGGCATTTCTTTAATTAAATTGACTAGTAAAGTACCCGCTTTCATAAATTATAACTTAAAAAAAGAATAGAGAATTCAAAAAGTGTGACAGTATAACCAAAGAAGAATAATTGGGCAATTGGCTTTTTTTGTGGTCTAAATTAGATCGGGCTAAATTGAGACGAAGTAGTATTTTTGAAAGTGAATAGGTCCAACGTAACGTTATTTTATTTTTTTAAAGAGGAAAAAGGGTGCATAACGAATAGCTATCATAATTCCTTGCCAAAATTTTGGAAAATAAATATATTTTTTATGTTTTTGTAGCGCACGCCAACATGCTTGCGCACAGTTTTTAGGTGATGCCGCATAAAAAATTCCAGACATACCGTAAGTTTGTTTGGTATCAATAAATCCTAATTTGGCAACGCATATATTTTGGCTACGAGGGGCTGTTTGTTGGATGCCCTCTAAATACAGCTCTATCGCTCCTTTAGTGCCCGCATAAAGACTATTTTTAGCGCGCCCTCTACACGAAGCAACGGATGATAAATACAAAAGATTATGACTTTGTTGGGTTAAATTTAAATAATAATGAATCAATAACGAACTTACTAAGACATTAATTTGAATGAGTTGTTCAATGGATGTTGCAGTTAATTCTATATTGTCTGCAAAGGCGCTATGCGCTATGAATAAATCTATTTCTTCTTGGCAATCAGAAAAAATGAGTGGTAATTGCGTATTATCCTGAAAATCATCGAGATGTATCGAGCATGAAATACCAAAGCGTAATAAAATATCTTGAGCGATAATAAATAACTGTTCTTTATTTCTACCAACTAAGCGAAGGTTGAATCCTTTTTGGGCGGCAATATGAGCAAATTGTTCGGCTATTAATGAGGTCGCACCGACTATAATCCATGTTCTGGTCTTCATTAGATGATTCCTAAGCGGCGAGATAAATCGGAACTCATTGGTGATTGGTACTTTGATAGAATATGTGTAAATTTATCGTGATTTTTGTACATTAATTTAAACTGTTCTGCCGATAGAAATAAATCTTTGGCTAAATAAATACGTCCCATTTCTTGGCTAATTAACTGATTCATGGCTTTAATCGCGTGTTGCGCTTTATTATTATTAATAAAATCAATGGCCAACGTAAATCCTGGCACGGCAAAAGAAAGCAAGCCAATACCTGATTGTGTGAATAGCTTTAAAACACAAAGGGTCGGAGTTGCTTTATATTTGTTTATTATGCTTAATAATAGATTGACAATTACTTCAGCACGCTCTGTTGAGAAAACGGCTTGAAATTGTACTAATCCATTTGCTCCATACAAATAATTCCAATTTTTAATTGCATCCAAGGGGTTATTAAATGCATTGATACTCATCAGTTCATTTTTTGCTTGATGAGTAAAATAAATGGAATTAAAACAAGGCATACTCCATTTGTTGATTAGGGGGAGTGGGATTTTTGGCAAAGAAAAGGATGTTTTTTTATTTATAATACCTTCTGGCGCGTGCGTGGCAAGTGATAAAACCCCTTTGGGTTTCGTGCATAGTAAGTCGAGCCATGCGACTTGGTAGTCATAAGTCAGGCCATGGCCTACCATGCGTTGTAAGAGCCTATTAATGTCAGAATAATGTTCTTTTTTGACCTGTACTATTGATGATTCTTTTTTTAAACGAAGCGCTACGCGAAGAATTATGCCTGTTAATCCTAGCCCGCCAATGGTTGCATAAAATAAATCAGCATTTTTTGTGCTGCTGCAACGAATTTTTTGTTCGTTTATTAGTAATTCCAGCCATTCAATATGATGTCCTAAGCTGCCTACTAGGTGGTTATTTTTACCATGAATATCATGCGCCACACCACCTCCTAGTGTTGCATGTAATGTTCCAGGAAGCACGGCGGGAATGAATTCCTTATGCAGCGTCAATAACTCAAAAAAAGTAATATGCGCTTGGCAGACAACAATACCGGATTTTGGATCAAAATCAATGAAATGATTAAAGTGAGTGCTATCTATGATTAAGTTATTGGTATTAAAACATGAATCATTATAACTAAGACCCGCTCCTCTCATTAAAATAGACCTAGGCTTTTGCGATGCTAAATAAGTACGTAGCTCGTTTTCTGTATCGGGGCGCAAACAATGCGAGTGACTGATTCGCGCACGACTAAAATGAGTTAGTTTTTTTTGGGGTGATTGCATGGATTGTAAATAAAAAATTAATGAGGGTTAATGTAAATAGTACGGGCTGATTTTGCAAGAGAGCCAAAGGTTAAATATAATGAATTTAAGACAAAGAGGAATGCTTTTGAATAAGCAGCAGCAATTCCCGGTGAAAAACCACGTCATCCAGAACGCAGTGAAGGATCTCCTGAATCAGGCTCAGTGCCGTATCTAGGAGATCCTTCACTGCGTTCTGGATGACGTTATTTGCAGAATTCATCAAAAATAATACATATTTTTCCACTAACAAAAATATGTATTATTTTTCAATGACTTGAAATTGGCCGGGAATCGATGAATAAGCAGAAGAACCCAGCTCACAGATGAGGCAATTCGCCCTCACTTTCGCCATCATCCTCTTCTTCTTTTTTACTAATATGTTGCCCTTTTTGTTGTTCTTGTACTATTGATAGGGTCTCATGCTCATGAAGCATATGTGATAGTAGGGATTTCATATTTTGATTTTTATGCATTATCTCAGTATTTTGAATCGGCGGTTCATCTGCTGCTGTAAAAATGGATGTTATGGATGCACAATATGTTTTGAATAAAATTACAAATGTATTAATGAGCTCTGAAAAGGAGTGAGATTTAGATAATGTGTGCTCTTTAGTTTGCTCTATTTTGTGCTTTATGAGTTGAAATTTTTCATCTGTTGATATATTTTCGTTCATTATAATAGTTTGCACATTGCACATTGCACATTGCACATTGCACATTGCACATTGCACATTGCAC
>CAZSAO010000026.1:26652-37408 GCA_964605275.1 uncultured Legionella sp. | reverse complement strand
CAGCCTTTAATAATGCTACAGTGTATATGGAAAAATTTCTTGAAAATCCACGTCATGTAGAGTTTCAAGTACTAGGCGATGGCAAAGGTAATGCTATTCATTTAGGTGAACGCGATTGCTCTATGCAAAGACGCCATCAAAAAGTACTCGAAGAAGCACCCGCTCCAGGCATTACGCCTGCGTTAAGAAAAGAAATTGGTGCAGCTGTAGTTAATGCTTGTAAAAATTTAAATTATCGTGGTGCGGGCACTTTTGAGTTTCTTTATCAAGACGGTTGTTTTTATTTTATTGAAATGAATACTCGCATTCAAGTAGAACATCCGGTGACGGAAATGATTACCGGTATTGATTTAATTAAAGAACAAATTAAAATTGCCAGCGATGAACCCTTTACCTTAACGCAAGAGCAAATTGAATTAAAAGGACATGCAATAGAATGTCGTATCAACGCTGAAGATGCGAAAACATTCATGCCCTCTCCTGGCACAATTAAACTAATGCACCAACCAGGAGGGCCAGGCATTCGCTTTGACTCGCACATCTATAGTAGCTATACCGTGCCTCCTAATTATGATTCCATGATCGGTAAATTAATTAGCTATGGTGCAACACGTGCCGAAGCAATTGCTCGCATGCGCAATGCCTTGGATGAAATCATTATTGATGGCATCAAAACCAATATTGAACTCCAGCAAAGAATTCTCAACGATAAATCATTTGTCGAAGGTGGAACCAATATTCATTATTTAGAAAAAATGCTGAAGGAATAATACCGTGTGGTTTCAATTAAAAATAGAAGGTTGCCCTGTTAATGAGGCAGAACTACTGGGTGAAGAACTCGAAGAATTAGGTGCTTTATCGGTGATGCTTACCGATAAAAATGATAACCCGGTTTTAGAGCCCGAACCAGGAACCACGCCCCTATGGCCTGAGGTTATTATTGAAGTACTCTATGCTCAGGCAGAAGAAGCGCAATCTGCTCGAGCCTTTTTACGCCAGCAAAACCCCTCATTACAATTAAGCATTCACGAGATACAAGATAAAGATTGGGAACGCGTGTGGATGGATGAATTTAAACCACAACGCTTTGGCGAAAAACTCTGGATTTGTCCTACGTGGCTTACTCCGCCAGAGCCGCACGCCGTCAATTTAATGCTTGATCCGGGCTTGGCTTTTGGTACCGGTACTCACCCTACAACATCGTTATGTCTTACTTGGCTGGATCAAGCCAATTTAGCCAATCAGTCAATTATTGATTATGGCTGTGGTTCAGGAATTTTGTCATTAGCCGCAATCAAACTAGGCGCGCAATACGGTTATGCGGTAGATATTGATGAGCAAGCACTTTTAGCTACACGTAATAATGCATTAACGAATGATATTAGCGATCTTCTATTAGAAATATGCACCCCCGCACAATTAGCTAAACCGGTAGAGCTTATCATCGCCAATATCCTCTTAGCACCGTTAATGAGTTTAAAAGAGCGTTTTTATGATTTGTTGCAAGAACAAGGAAGTTTAGTTGTCTCCGGTATTTTAAATGAGCAAGAAGCATCATTAATAGAGCATTATCAGCCGCAATTTAATGTACTCGAAGCCAAAAGACACGAAGGATGGTCTTTATTAGTATTTCAACGCCGCTAAAAATTATGGTTGTATCATAAATGTTGCATCTTAACCCACCATTTATGATACTCTTGTCTTAAACGAACATACAAAATAAGCGATGTAAGAAAAAAACAATACCAGATGTGCTTGAATAAAAAATTCTATATCAGTATTATTTTGTTTTTAATTGATGCTTTTGCATGTGCAGCAGCAAAATTTACAGGAGCGTTGCCATGACAGCTGAGCATACCCCCTCCTCAATTGTCAATCATTTTGCCAATACTCAGGCCTCTTTAGTGCCTAATGGCTACTATCGCTCCAAACTCTTTATTGCTCCTTTTTCAAACAACCCTCTTGTTGCCGCAGCAGGCCCCGTTTTGTCATTACTTGAACGGCTCTGTCTCAGCCCATCATTACCGCCCATTGAGCACATTCGCGATAATATTGAGCATGAATTGCATGCCTTTTATAGTAAACTAGGTGCATCCGAATCCAGTGCAGAGCTAAACAATGTAGCCTATTATTTGCTGGCTACCACCGTTGATGAATTATTAGGTAAAAATTATTTACGGGTGTATCAAGAAGCCCCACAATTTAATTCGTTTACACCATTAACGCATGATAATATTCTACCACAGCAACGCTTTTTTGAAATTTTAGCCTACATCCAAGAGCGTCCCAATCAATATCTAGATCTCATTGAATTAGTGTACTTTTGCTTGCTTGCAGGTTTTGAAGGGGAATATCATTTAAAGGTGGATGGCAGACAACGGCTGGATAATCATATTGAGCAACTTTATCAACTCATTCAAGGACACCGAGTCAATAAATCTCATCGTTTATTTAATGAAAATCCACTACCCAAAACAGTTAAAAAAAATTATAAAACCACAATCATAGCAACAATTGCTGTTATAGGATTAATAACGGCCGCTTTTATTACTAGTCAAATAATACTAGAAAATAAAGCCAAGGCGGTTTTATTTGGACATACCCAACTGGCATTACTGGATAACTAATGGACAACTCCTTATCTGCTTTATGCGACACCATAAAAAAAGTTCTCTCGCAATTAAAACCGCAAGCTAATCCACTGTCTTTTCTCGTCATTGCGGGAAAAAGTGAACAGGGAAAATCGTCGCTATTAAAACAAAGCTCTCTCGAAGAAGTTCCTGTATTTAGTGAACAACATGCTAAAGTCTATTTTAATGCGAATGGTATTATTGTTGAGTTAAGTGAAAGCTGGCTTACCAATAGTAAGACCCTATTACAAACCGTCTTAAAAAATTTAAATAAATGCCACCGTTCAATTAAAATTACCGGGCTTATTTTTTGTATCGATGTCAATGTGCTGTTAAATAATGAACCAGGTCATTTAAATGAACATAAAAAAGCGCATTTACAACTACTCAATCGACTAGGCTCTAACTTAGGCTATCCAATAGAGCTCGCCATTATCTGTACTAAAATGGATACTCTCGCAGGCTTTTCTGAGTTTTATCAAATGGATCATGTCACGGATTTAGCTAAACCATTTGGCTTTTCTTTAGATTGCGCGAATATTTTAGCGCAAAAAGTAACACTTTATACACAGCAGTTTCATTATTTAGTAGAACAACAAGGACAGCATGTTATTAATAAAATGCACCCTGCTCGCTCTACAATAAAACGCAGTTTAATTCGCGAGTTTCCGCTACAGCTAGCCAGCTTGCGCTCACCATTACAATCATTCATTCAAGGTATCTCACCTAAATTATTTCATTTGCACTCTATTTATTTTACTAGTGCCGAACAAGGTGGAATTAGTGTTGATAGACTTAATAAAAAAATACAGCATGAATATGCATTAATGGTACAAGACACATTTCCCCAGGCTACTAATTTCAAATCGTATTTTGTGGAAGGCGCACTAAAAACAATCCAAAGACGTTGTTTGCAAGCACCACAAAGAACCAGCTTATCGCCCAAGGCAACTATTGCTCTTTCCCTTGGGCTTGCACTAACAGGGCTATTAGTATTAGGTAAAAGTTATTATACAACCGCTCATCTCCTAGAAGCGGCCAATCAAGAATTACTCACTTATGATGCATTAAATACCCAAGCAGCTACCAACCAACAGGCCTTATATCATTTGTCTAATGCCGCCAATAAAATGGACCATATTTCTGCTAATGCATTCTCCTCCCCTTTAATTCATCAATTAAAAACGGGTCTCTATTCCAATGCAAAAAATAAGCTCTATAGTGATTTTATCCCCTCGTTAATTAATGAGGTAGAACACGTGGTGTCTAATCCAACCAATACGCCACTGGTACGTTATCAAGCTTTAAAAATATATTTGATGATGCATCAACCTCAATATTTTTCAGCCCGCGAAGTACAACAATGGTTTAACAGTTATTGGCAACAACAAACACCAGCGAGTTCATCTAAATTATTAGCCTTGCTAGATAAGGCGCTAGCAAAACCATTACCCACCCAGACCATAAAATCACAAGTAGTGAGTGATACACGTAACTATTTAAATGCATTGCCCGATAATTATCTTTATTATTCATTGGCCAAAGAGTCCTTTCCCGTACAAAAAGAAACCATTCTCATTGACGGCTTTAGTCTAGTTTCTAATGAACTCCCTATTTATTTCACCAAAACAGGATTTGCGCAAACCAGTAAAGACTTGGCACAGCTTAGCCATAAACTACAAAAAGAGAGCTGGGTTTTGGAGAGGCAGGCGGTCAACAATTTAGCGCAAACACTACTTGAGGCCTATGCAAACGATTACAGTTCCTGGTGGCAAAACTTTACTAAAAAGTCACAACCTTATCGCTATGTGGATTATCAGCAAGGACGGCAAGTAACCCAGCAACTGCAACAATCTAATGCACTAGCGCAATTAATTGCACGCGTTCAACAAGAAACAAAACCCGATGTAAATGACGGCAACAGCATCTTTAACCAACTCATTGCCACTAAATTTACTGATATTAACTTAGTTAGCACATCAACTATTAAAGAATTAAGTTTAAGACTCGCCGATTTAGAGCAATTTATTTCCACCTTGTCAGTAATTAATGATGGCGGCAAAACTGCATTTACTCTTGCCAAAACTCGTTTTACCAATGAGCATGCATCCGATCCATTAAGTTTATTATATGCCCAAGCCCAACAACTACCTGAGCCGCTAAATTCATGGATAAATCAAATAGCAGGTAATACCTGGGTTATTTTAATTAATGACAGCCGACAATACATTAACCAACAATGGCAACATATTGTTTTTAACGAATTTAATCAAAGTATTGCCCAACGTTATCCTCTTGATTCATCGCAAGAGCAAGAAATTGCAATTAATGATTTTAATCATTTTTTCTCAACACATGGCACACTAAATACCTTCACCGAACAATATATTAAGCCCTTTCTCGATGTAACCAGTGCGCAGTGGAAACCTAAAGCAATAAATGAATATATTATGCCGGTATCCTCAGAAACATTAGATGAAATTATTAGAGCAAACATCATTACTAATATGTTTTTCCCTAATTATAGCGATGAAAGTCGAATTGACTTTAGCTTACAAAAAATAAGCTTAGACCCAGTAGTGACACGTTTACAGCTTGAGATAGGTAGTACGTCACTGCAAGACAACCAAAGTAGCGAATCATACATTCGTTTTATGTGGCCACAAAACAATGCCAAACTAGCGTTAGATTCGATTGAAGGGAACCATTACGAATTAGCCGAACAAGGAAATTGGGCTATTTTTAAATTGTTAGAAAAGGTAAACGTACTCATTGATGAACAAGACAGCTCAAGTCTACAGATTTTATTTGAAGTAAATAGCAATTCAGGGCGCTATTTACTAAAAACTAATAATCAAGTGAATCCTTTTACTCCCGGCATTTTAAATGGCTTTATTTTAAATGAGGCCATTGTGTAAATAGGTACTGACCTAATTGGGGTTGCAAATATATTTCCCCTCTCCAACGCGCGCAGCGTGGGGGAGAGGGATCAAGGGTGAGGGGGATTAAATAACAGCGAAGCGACCTCATTATTTTATTTAGTAGACCTATTGCCAGGCAAGCAGCGATAGATTCAAGGATATCCCATGCTTGTTCTCTGACTGTACTGTTAAAATCCACAAATTAAAGCATAAATTAGCTAACTTTAAGCGGCAAGCTCTTAATATTAGGATCGACAGAATAAGCGTCTAATATATCATTAATTAATTGGGTCACCACGCTGTCTTTTTCTTCGTTTTGAATTAAACCTTCACGAGCCTTCATATCGGACAGACGCGACTCAATTTCTTTACCAACCGATCCATTAGGAAATAAAGTTGCTAATAATCTTCGGGCTTCAGCAGGACCTAATTGACGATATAAATGGTTTCTTACCGTCGCATCTTCAGCAGTAGTACTAAACGCCCAAAGCTCAATAGGACCTAAAGTTAACGTAAGTAATTGTACGTTAATGCCATTTTTAGTGGCAAATTGCGCTAAAAATGTTGCCCCACCCTGTCGAGGTCCATGCACCCTATTTCTTAATGCGGCCTGTGCTGTTTCCGTCAAACCGAAAATAGCCGTTGTTTTTTCAATAGCTTGGGAAGGCCCTGCATCCATAATATAAATTGACGTAGCAAAATCAATCATTACCGGATCAAAATCATCAACTGATTGAGATAAAAGGGCTATTTGCACTTTCCATTTACGTCCCTCACGCATATCAATAATAACTTGCTCACGAACCGCTTGTGATTTAGCTGTGCGATGAAACTCATCATATACAATACGTTTATGATCTTCACGAATTTCCGCGATACGTTTCTTATGATATTCTTTGTATTGTTCTGGCATACTGCTAACACTTTCTTCAGTCAAATAATAATGTCGAGCAAGTACATAACGTGCAAGCATATACATTACCGCGGTTTGCCTGTCCGCAGCATCCCCACCACTTTTAGCGACCTCATCCAAATCTAACGATACAACTCGCGCATCACCAATATCAAAGCTACTAACGCGAGATAAAATAGGGTACTCACGTACGGCCGAAGATATCATGCGCGAAAAAGCATTGATTAATGATTCACCAGTGGGAGCAGTTACTTTTTCATACAGATCTTCAATTGCTGGCGTACGACAAATAGAGGCAGCATCAGCTAACAACGGCATAGCATAACGTTGTGCTAATAATGCTTCATGATTAAATCCTGCGGAAAATAAAGCATCGGTCACTTCCCACCACGTACTTTTTGAATCTCTGATAAAGCCTATTTCTTCTAAAATTCCATCGATAAGTTCTTCAATTCCTGGCGCGTAAGGCGTCGCATTCGAACCATCTGCCATAGCTTTATATAATTCATCAACAACCATTCCGGCCAAATCCGCCATCCCATCATAGGGTTTGCTCGCACCCAATGGCGTTGTTAGAAGAGTTACGAAGTTCACTAAAAAAGATCGTTCTAAGGCAGTCGGATAACGACATCCTAATTGTGTATCAAAAGGATTAATTGAATATTCTGGCGTCATACGCAAACGATGATAAGCAACCAAATGGCGTTGAGAGGCAGGTAAGGCTTCTTTTAATAAGGAAATTAAACCACTGCTTGATGGACCAATATCAATAATTGCTATTCGCGGCAGGCGAACCAATCCACCCGATAAGCATAAAGCTAAATTTAATGCGTTAGATAGTACCGATTTACCAGAGCCTGGGCGAGCATAAACAAAATCAATCCACGTTGTTTGCTCTGTGGACCCCGGCTGAAAAGGCCATGGCTTACCGTCGGGAGAGCGAAATAATAAGGCTCCATGCCGCCAAGGAGAAGCGGGACGAGTAATTGGCAGCATTCGTATCACATCACTTAATGGCGCAATACTTGCAACCGCGGGACTATTTAAAGAGCCAGCTAACATAGTAGCAACAAATCCAGCAAACGGATCACCGCACACATCGGATATATCCGTTGAACCCCAACCTTGCATCGCTTTTACCAGTTCGGAAGTGCGTCTGCGTAATAAAGAAATATTTCCTTCGGGTGCCCACGTTGTGGCCACAACACGCAACCGAACGATAGCCTCATCGGTATTTAGTTGTAAATATTTTAATAAATTAACAGAGTCACTTATAAGCCGATTTTGGGCAGAACTAAAGGTTAAAATTGAAGACAATAATCCTTTTAGCTTAATAGTTCCTATACCTTCACTTTCAATTAAAAAAGATATTTTCCATGGAATATGCGACGGTAAGATACGCGAAAAAAGACTAACAAACGGTCTAACTTCTTTAGGAAATAAGTCAATAAAGGCCGATGAATACAATCGATCACCGACTCGTACGGTGCGAAAATCCATATTTTCTGCATCACGAGGAAACACTTGTTTCGCCAATGAAGGCCACATTAAGTCAGAAGCATCACCTTCAAAATTATTCATTTCACGTACAGGGATTTTATCTCCAGGCAAGGCTGCGCGCCAATCATCTGCTGTAAAATCAGGATCAGCTGTCATACGAATAGCATGCACCGCATCATGAGAAGAAAGTAATTTTGCAATCACATGCAATGAATCCAACTCATTTAAAATAGAACGTACATACGCATCGTGCGTATCTCGTAATTCAGGTACAGCAGCATAAATAGTTTGAGCGTTTTTAAATGGTAATGCTTTTACATCTTTAATCATTTTCATTTTAGCTTTATTTGCAGCTTTTAATTGATCCGACGTTAAATTAAAAGGTCTTGTTACTAAAACAAAATAAATACGCTCTTCTGCACAGTACTGTGATAAATAATCAACGCGTTCGGCAAATAAATCATTTAAGTTTAAATTAAGACGCTCAGAAGTATTAAATGCAGGCTCATATATTCCTTCTATTAATTTTTTTATATTTTGTTTTTCATGACTGAAATAAACCTGTAATGCGTGACCAGGACGAGTCATTGCTGCTTGAAAAGCATTATTTAAGCCACTAACGAGCAAGTCAAATTCTTCCGCACCAGCAAGAGCGGTGATCCCTTCAATTTTGAGTATAGAAAGAAGTGAGCCATCATGATTAACTAAAACAGTCGGGCTATCAGCGGTTTCTAAATCAATGTATGATTCTGTTGTTTGGTTTAGAGCGGTGCTTAACCAAGCAAAAAAAGTATCAACGCCTTCAAAGAAGGACTCTGCCCAATTCGCCATGAACAACTCCCTTTTAATCGGCTATTTCTTGCAAGGCGCTTGCAGCCCATTGCTCAATTTGTGTTCTAAATTTTGCTCTAGAAGGCAATAAATATATATTTTTCAAGAGCTTACGTGATTTTTCTTCGTCGTTATTAATACCGGAATCAATAAGTAATTGGCCAAAAATGGCAGGATCACTACTGCCTTCGCCAAATTTTTCCTCTACAATTTGCGCTCGAAATTTTAATGCTCTATAGATGTTTTGTGCGCTCGATTTATATCCCGTATCATTAGTAATAGCGCAAAACAATACATGGCATAAACTACTAAGCTCTGCTTGGCTCATTTCAGGCAAATAGATAAGATTCCCACCACCATATCCACCCACCCCAACAGACTCAAGGAAAAAGCATTGGGCACAAAAACAACAAGAAGTAACCATATTGTCTAATTTATTATTAGCATAGTTACAATCTAAGTTAATTACTTCTTGAAATAAACGCGCCTGAAAACCACAAAATTGACAGGTATATTTATCTCTTTGGAATATTTTCTTTTCAAATGCATTAAAACGCTCGTCCACTTTTCTTGAGGAATAAATTCGCCACGCTCCGGGAGTTGCCGTAAGCTTAATTTTATGAGGCTTATTACCAACCATATTGATATCCATAAAGTGCATGAGTTACTCAGCCTAGACTAATAACGTTACTCTAAGCTGATTGAGAGTATTTTTTACAACTTTATTTACTAAGGAATAGTCATTCCATTAGGTCCGGCCGTAGATCCCGCAGTACCAAACATGGTCATGCCCGTAACAGAAAGAATTGAGGGTAAAAACAACAATGCAGCACCAATAAATATTAAAGCTATAGGCGTACCAATAGGAATTTGCGTTGGATTATCTTTATGCTGTTTAAATTTCATGATAGCACCAATAGAAAAGGCTAAGCCCGCAATATAGGATCCGCCAGTAATCATTAATCCTATTTTGCTAAACGTGCTTGTTATTGATGAAGCCATTGTTCCAATAGTACTGTTGGCTGCCACATTTTGGCTAACTAAAAATATACCCATAAAGCTAATAACATGTATTAATACACATCTATATTTAGCGTATAATCTATTCACCCTGCTCTCCTATTTATTTCTGATAATAAAAATTTAGTGTTTAGCATTAGATAATCCGTTTTATTTTATAAATAGTTAAATTAATCCAGAGCAAATGTCTGGATTAATTAGAAGAATACCTATTCATTTATTTAGTAATAGTTGTTCCACCAGGTCCCGCAGTGCTTCCGCCGGTTGAGCCAAACATAGTATTTCCTGTCACAGAAAGTATGGATGGTAAAAACAGTAACGCAGCACCAATAAAGATTAGTGCAATAGGGGTACCAATAGGAATTTGGGTTGGATTATCTTTGTGTTGTTTAAACTTCATAATAGCGCCAATAGAAAAAGCCAACCCAGCAATATAAGAACCACCAGTAATCATTGAACCAATACTTGTGAAGGTGCTCGTTACTGAGGATGCCATATCTCCCATATCAGTGCCGGCCGCAGCATCAAGACTTATTAATAGCAATCCCAAAACACTACCAATGCTCATTAAGAGCCATTTATATTTAACCTGTAAATTATTCACTGTATTCTCCTATTTATTATCATAAATTAAACATGTGCAGCAATACATTTTGCAATAATACATTTTACGTTATAAGACCCTTAAATTTATTGATTTACTGTTATTTTGCAATTAATCCATGGATTAATTTAACAGCATTATCAAATTATCTAGCTATTAGTAATAGTTGTACCTGCAGATCCTGCTGTACTTCCGCCACCTGTTCCAAACATGGTATTCCCTGTAACAGAAAGAATAGATGGTAAAAACAGCAACGCAGCACCAATAAAGATTAATGCAATTGGCGTACCAATAGGAATTTGCGTTGGATTATCTTTATGCTGTTTAAATTTCATGA
>CAZSAO010000026.1:0-26552 GCA_964605275.1 uncultured Legionella sp. | reverse complement strand
GGCGTACCAATAGGAATTTGCGTTGGATTATCTTTATGCTGTTTAAATTTCATGATAGCACCAATAGAAAAGGCTAAGCCCGCAATATAGGATCCGCCAGTAATCATTAATCCTATTTTGCTAAACGTGCTTGTTATTGATGAAGCCATTGTTCCAATAGTACTGTTGGCTGCCACATTTTGGCTAACTAAAAATATACCCATAAAGCTAATAACATGTATTAATACACATCTATATTTAGCGTATAATCTATTCACCCTGCTCTCCTATTTATTTCTGATAATAAAAATTTAGTGTTTAGCATTAGATAATCCGTTTTATTTTATAAATAGTTAAATTAATCCAGAGCAAATGTCTGGATTAATTAGAAGAATACCTATTCATTTATTTAGTAATAGTTGTTCCACCAGGTCCCGCAGTGCTTCCGCCGGTTGAGCCAAACATAGTATTTCCTGTCACAGAAAGTATGGATGGTAAAAACAGTAACGCAGCACCAATAAAGATTAGTGCAATAGGGGTACCAATAGGAATTTGGGTTGGATTATCTTTGTGTTGTTTAAACTTCATAATAGCGCCAATAGAAAAAGCCAACCCAGCAATATAAGAACCACCAGTAATCATTGAACCAATACTTGTGAAGGTGCTCGTTACTGAGGATGCCATATCTCCCATATCAGTGCCGGCCGCAGCATCAAGACTTATTAATAGCAATCCCAAAACACTACCAATGCTCATTAAGAGCCATTTATATTTAACCTGTAAATTATTCACTGTATTCTCCTATTTATTATCATAAATTAAACATGTTCAGCAATATTGCAATAATAAATTATACGTTCTAAAGATCTTAAATTTGTTGATTTACTCTTAATCGCCCAAATAACCTAAATAGATTATTTGGACAACTTTATAAGCACGTCTAGCTACTAGTAATCGTCGTTCCATCGGGTGTCGCTGTAACTCCTGCTTTACCAAACATCGTATATCCAGTAACAGAAAGAATCGATGGTAAGAACAGTAACGCAGCACCAATAAAGATTAATGCAATTGGTGTACCAATAGGAATTTGCGTTGGATTATCTTTATGCTGCTTAAATTTCATGATGGCACCAATGGAAAAAGCTAAGCCCGCAATATAAGAGCCCCCTGTAATCATTTTTCCGATACTTTCAAATGTATCAGTAACGGAGGAAGCCATATTTCCCATATTAGTAGTGCCGGCAGCAGCATCTTGGCTTATCAACAATAATCCAACAAAACTGGCTATGCTCATTATTAACCACTTATATTTAATATACATATTATTCACCATGATCTCCTTTCATCGGTTAAAATTTAGCAGCAACACATTTTCTAATAATGTTTTTCTTAATAAGCATCTTCAATACTCAACTCATCAACAGCCTCTATTTAAATTAATCTAAACGAGTTGTATTAAAGGTTGACTCCTGTAGGTCCTGCTGTACTTCCTGCGCTACCAAACATAGTTTGACCTGTTACAGACAGAATCGATGGTAAAAACAATAAAGCTGCGCCAATAAAAATTAATGCAATTGGCGTACCAATAGGAATTTGCGTTGGATTATCTTTGTGCTGTTTAAACTTCATTATTGCGCCAATAGAAAAAGCCAAACCGGCAATGTACGATCCACCAGTAATCATCAAGCCTATATTACTAAATGTTCCTGTGACTGAAGACGCCATAGTTCCTAAATTGCCAGCAGTAGCACCTTGACTTATCAGCAATAATCCCACAAAGCTAGTAATGCTTACTAACAACCATTTATATTTAATATACAGATTCACCGGACTCTCCTCTATTTTCATAGATTAAAAAATTTTAACGCATTACATACTATATTTTTATTTGCGATTTAGTCGTGATATTCTCTTCACTCAACTTCTTTTATACCCCCTTAAAGCTAAAAAGGTCCTTAAATAGTCGATATCGCATCACTCTTAGCATATATAATTTATCTCTAAGAAATTATTGAACGACTGCAGTAATCCAATTCACATTAACTTGTTTTATATCAACAAATTACTCTTTATTTTAATTATAGCTGATTTTAAATTAGGTACCATATATCGTGTTATTAATTATTTGCAATGTACCAATAATATTCATCGCGAGAATACCACCAAGTATATGCATCAAGCCTTTTCCCGTACCACCAGGCTGTTGGCCTTGCGAGGCCGAACGTGCTAATAAAACCCACCCACGAATAAATGCTCCCATTCCAATAACTTGAATAATAATTGTTAAGGGTCGCCCTACGGCACTACCGCTACCAAAAAGAGTATCAAGAGTCGCGTTGCTGCTATTAATGGGTGCATATTGCAAAATATTTTCATAACCAAACATGGTTTGCATAAATATCTTTAATGCTGTAGGAAAATAAATAAGTATTGCCCCAATCATTAAATAAAATATAGGCTCTTTAATGCTTCCACTGTTGGACATATTAGTCCTAGATTCGCCGTACACTTTCAAGGTATATATTGCTTTAAACACAAAAGCACAACCAAGAAGATACCCTCCTCCGCTAATTAAATTTTCTACAGGAATTAATGAATTAGCAATGTTATTTAATATATCAATTTGACCTGCAGTTGAATCTGCCATAGAGCCCTCAACTATCCTCTTGACTAAACCGAATTACCTTGCCTGAACTAGTCAGTACTCGACCTTCAAGTGCGTCGATAAGGTTTACCGTACCATAGCCATTAACTTTTGTTCCTTCTCTAACTGTAATTGTAGAACCATTTGAGGCAATTAGCCACGCTCTTCCAGGAATAATGGCTTGAATAGCATAGGAAATAGTAGGCATTGCTAAGTGACTTGAGTGCTTGAGTACTTTTTTAGGTTTTGCTTTTTCTGTGAGTAATGCAATTTCCTGCGATTGCTTTTCCAGCTGTGTTGACAAATTATTAATAACCTGTTGTAAGTTGTTTAATTGGTTATTAACATTACTGATATTATTATTAAATGTATTGACTTGCTGACTTATGCTACTCATATCCGTTTGGATGCTTTGTTGCGATAGCTCGAGGGCATTTACTTTCTGCGTTAAAGCCGAGTTATTAGAACTGGCCGACGAAGTTATTGTTGTTGTGTTGACTATAGGCGCAGAAACTATGGCTTGCTTTGCCGGCGGCGATGAAAAAGCTACTGGCGTAGCAGGTTGTTGTTGTGTTTTTTGTACAACTACCGCCTCTTTTTTTTCCGAGCGAACGTATCCCAATACTTTATATAAAAACATCAATAATATTATTACAGCAATAGCAATAAGAGCATTACGTTTTATATTTTTCTGGGATTGAAAGCCGCCAGAAAAAGATGATGATTCGGGCACACGCTCTTCTTCACTCATTTGTTCGTCATTAGGATTATCTAATTCAACAAATCTATACTCATCGTTCTCTTGCTCATTTTCTACCATGATATCCTGCCATCAATTAGATTGTAACATCTTGTGTAAATAATACGCCTATCCCTGTTCCAGCAAACACTTCTACAGTGACCGGTGTATTAAATGATTGTTGTGCCACTTGGCCCCATGACTTACCTACTGTTGCTAAACCAATTACAGCATTTTGCAATGCAGAACGGCCAATACCATTTTGCACGGTAATATCGTTGCCACTACCTGTACCGCCAATAGTAACGGTAGTATTGGCCGATTGAAATGCATTACCAAAACCTTCCAAAAACGAAGATGCAAACAAAGACCCATATCTCATTAAATAATGATGATCCGTTCTACTCGAAAGAGCGGTGCGCGCAGTATTGGGATCAATAGCATAAGCGGAAATGGAAAACGTCTTGGCAGCGCTAGGCATAGACATCGTATTAAACGTAATAACCATGCTATTAGAATTAGAAGGTAAATTAAAGCTTCCTATAATTTTAGTCCCTTTTAATTTACCAGAAACGATAGTTGCTAAAATAGGTCCTGGCTCATCACTATTTACCGCCGTATCCATTACAGCAAATACAATATCACCCGTTTTTATCAAAATATTTTGAGCCGAATCGCCGCTACCATCAACATCTGAGTTTGCCGCATTTTTTCCTAACGAAGCATTGTTAGCTAAACCACCCTCTTTTTTTCCATCTTTAGTCTCTGTTCCACCAGTATACGTTTGAGTACTGACCGTTTTCCAACGCTGCAGTCCTTGATTGGCGGCAGTAAGCATTTGATTTGCTCTTTGTTGAATTTTTTGTTGATATTTTTGTTCAGCCATTTGATCGTTTTGTTTATTAAGAACAGACTGCAATTGTTGCGTATTCGCAGCAACTTGAGCCCCCACTGAATTGGGACCAGTACCTGCAATACTAGGTATACCTACGGCATTAGAGCCAAGCCCTGGAATGTTAGGTTGACCAAGACCTGCAACACTTGAATCAGGAGTAGCAAAACCTGCGGCAGCAAGTTGATTAGCGGTGTAACCTGCCGCAGCAGCATCTGCTGCAGAAAAACCAGCATCATTTAAATCTTTAGCAGAATATCCTGCGGCTTTTAAATCTCCAGCATTATATCCAGCATTTTTTAAATCTTGTGGACTGTAACCTGCTTTTTTTAACTCAGCAATATTATAGCCCGCTTGTTTAAGATCGTTAGCCGTATATCCTGCCGCTTTTAAATCAGCAGCACTAAAGCCAAGGCTTTTCAGGTTCTGAGCACTATAGCCGGCAGCCTTTAATTCTGCAGCGCTAAAACCAGCTGATTTTAATTGTTGCGCGGTATATCCTACCGCTTTTAAATCAACCGCACTAAAACCAGCATTTTTTAATTCTTGCGGACTAAAACCTGCGGCATTAAGCTGCACTGCGGTAAAACCGGCATCTTTTAATTCTTTTGCAGAAAATCCTGCGCTTTTTAAATCCTGCACAGTAAAGCCTGCATTTTTAAGTTCTGCAGCAGTAAAACCGGCATCTTTGAGTTGTTGCGCAGTATATCCTGCATTTTTTAGTGACTGCGCAGAGCAACCCAACGTTTGTACTATCGCTGTAGTAGAAAGGCCGGAGGCTTTGGCCTTTGCTAAAAGATCCGCACTACAATTAGCATTTCTCCCTGCCGCAATAACATTTTGAGGATTTAATGACATATTATCTAATGTTGGCGGACTAATACCCGCAGCAGAAAGCTGTTGCGGACTAAAGCCAGCAGCGGCTAATTGAGCAGAACTAAATCCGGCAGCAGCAAGTTGCTGAGGAGTAAAACCTGCTGCAGCAAGCTGCTGCGCAGTAAATCCAGCATCAGTCAGTTGTTGAGCCGTAAAACCAGCATTTTTTAACGTTTGCAAGTCACAACCGTTAAGCTGTTGAATCCGCTGAGCTGAAACACCATTATTTGCTAGTTGCTGCAATTGTTTTACATCACAACCAGCACTTTTTATTGCACTATCAGTAACAAGAGCTTTACCCGCCGCAATTTCTTGCGGTGAAAATCCCATGCGCTCTAATTGTTCTGGTGTAAAACCTGCGGCTAGAAGTTGTGCCGGAGTTAAGCCTGCTTTAGTGACCCCTCGGGCTATTAATTCTGCAGGGGTTAATCCTGCAGCGGTCAGTTGAGCCGGAGTCATACCCGCTGCTAATAATTGCGTAGGCGTTAATCCGGCATCTAATAATTGTTTAGGCGTAAAACCTGCGGCCAGCAATTGAGCAGGGGTAACACCAGCGGCTAATAATTGCGCCGGAGTAAAACCTGCTGCAGATAACTGTTCGGGAGTAAAACCTGCGGCAACTAATTGTGCGGGTGTAAAACCTGCCGCCGCTAATTGCTGTGGGCTAAATCCTGCTTTCGCTAACTGTTGCGGCGTAAAGCCTGCGGCAGCTAATTGTTGGGCGCTAAAGCCTGCATCAGCCAGTTGTTGCGGTGTAAAGCCTGCATTGGCTAATTGTTGGGCGCTAAAGCCTGCTTTAGCTAACTGCTGTGCACTAAAACCAGCATCCTTTAAACTTTTAAGATCACAGCCATTAATCTGTTTAATCCGTTCGGCAGAAACACCGCTATTCATTAATTGCTTTAATTGATTAACATCACACCCAGCACTTTTAATGGCACTATCGGAAATCAAACCATGAGCGGCAGCAATATCTTGTGCAGAAAAACCAAGCGCTTGTATTTGTGCCGGTGTAAAGCCTGCTGCCAATAATTGAGCGGGAGTTAATCCTGTTTTAGTCAAACCATTTGCAATTAACTCTTCAGGAGTAACTCCTGCGGCCACCAATTGCGCTGGGGTAATACCTGCAGATAATAGCTGAGCTGGCGTTAATCCTGCTGCAAGCAATTGTTTTGGTGTAAGGCCTGCAGATAATAACTGCGCAGGAGTTAACCCTGCGGCAAGCAATTGTTTAGGTGTAAAGCCTGCAGCACGTAATTGTGCGGGAGTTACTCCTGATGCTAATAATTGAGCGGGAGTTAATCCTGCCGCAATCAATTGCTCAGGAGTAAAACCAGCTCCAACTAACTGTGCGGGGGTAAACCCAACCGCACTTAGCTGTTGAGGGGTAAACCCCGCTTTTGCTAAATCACGAGCGCTAAAGCCAGCATTTTTCAAATTTTGTGCACTACAGCCATTTAATTGTTTGATTCGCGTAGCAGAAACACCATTGGCAAATAATTGCTTTAAATTATTTGCATCACAGCCTGCCGCTCGAATGGCATCATCAGAAATTGGCGCACTTGCAGCACTAATTTGCTCGGGAGAAAAACCTAGTGCCGCCAGCTGATCAGAGGAAAAACCAGCCCCTTGCAATGCATGCAATTGACATCCCGCATACTGCTTAATAAGAGCAGCACTCACTCCCGCTGCACGCTCACGTTGCAACTCTTCAGGATTACAACCAGCATTACGAATATCATCAGGCGTAACGCCAGGAGGTAGATCAGCTTCAGCTGCTTTAATTTGTGCTGCGGAATAACCTAAGGAAGCAAGATCCGCAGGCGTCACGCCAGCATTAAGTAAATTTCTAGCGCTGTAGCCAGCATCCTTTAATTGCGCAGGAGTAAAACCACCCTTTAATAAATCTGCAGCACTAAAACCCGCGCTTTTTAATTCTTGAGGTGAAAATCCTGCGGCTTTTAATTGTTCAATACTACATCCACTAATACGACGAATAGCCGAGGCACTCACGCCTTGCTGATGCATTTTGTTTAAACCATCAACACTACAGCCTTCTTTTAATACATCGGCAGCATTAATCCCATCAGGTAAACCACTAGCTCGTGCAATATCGTGCGGAGAAAAACCAGCGCCTTTCAGTTCACCATCAGAAAAACCACCATCTTTCATTTGTTGCGCACTAAATCCTGCATTGCGCAATGCGCAGGCATCAAAGCCACAGACTCTCAATTGTTCAGAAGAATATCCTGTATCTTTTAATTGTCGTGCATTAAAACCTGCGGATTTCAATTCGTTACAAGAGCAAACCGATTCTAAAGTACTTAAGCTATAGCCATGATCTTTTAATACCACACAGCTACACACCCCCTTTACATCATTTAACTGAGCACCTTGGCTTATAATTTGATCAATTGCCGATTTACTACAGCTGGTACTTTTTAATTGTTGTAACCATAAACTTTTTTGTGTGCCCTCATCATCTTCTCGTGCTAAAGCAGAAAAGCCTACACCCGATTGTGAACCAATAACACCAACACCACTACCTATACTTTGAGTGCGAATAATCGTTGGTATAGCGCTACCTCCTTGAACTTCCGCTTGCTGTGCCTGCTCAACATTTTGTTGTTGTTGTAATTTTGCATATTGAACGGTAGGATTTGCCGAGCCTGGAATCGACTGAATATCTCCTGGAGCACTCGATACAGCGGAAGATAAACCTAGCGTACTGTTAGAGCGACTAAATTTCAAATAGCCAAAAAGTACCGCAAGAAGCAGCACTATAAAAGTAAATAGAATAATTATTCTAGTTCGAGTATTGGCAAACAAAGATTTTAAATTGTCTTTTTTTCCTGCCATTTATAATCCCTCTACCTTAAGTTGCATAACTTTACCATGCCATGACACTAATAAAACGGGTGATTTTTGCATCTCATAAGCATGTGTGCCATCAGCACTTGTCATACTTGCTATCCATCCGGGTGAAAGTACCGTCAAATTAGTACGCACATACATTTTTTCATGAGATAACCAAGCTCGAGCATCACCACCACTAACAATCAAACGTTGACTTCCAGAAGGTGGAACTCCATCTAAAATATGCAACAAAATATCATTAGCAGCAGAAGGAAGTCCTTCTTCCATAGGCATAGCCGTCGCATTAGGCCCTAATCCTTGAATACGCAAATCTACTCTATAATCTACTGCTTTTTGTCCAGGAATTAAGGTGAGCATTACCGGTGTATTTAAGCCTTTTAATCGCACAGCCAAATTACCATAGTTATATAGCTTTAATGCTTGAATCATTAATGTATTGCTGGTTTTATCCCATTGGATATTAAAGGCACTGGGATCTCCTAAATCATAAGCCGATATAGGCCAAGGTGCGCCAGTTGAATCTAAAAAAACTAAAGAAGAAACAAACCCTTGCGATAATCTTATCACCGGAGGCGTTGAACCTGGGGACAAGTTCACAAATTGAGAGGTAGCCGTTGGTTTAGGCGGTGTACCTGCTGGAGATGCTTGGGCAAACTCATTAGTTTGATATAATTGCTTTAAGCGAATTATTTGATCGGGATTTAGGGGATAAATTGTCCGAGCCGTTTCATCAAAAGCTTTATTATCAATCACATCACTATCGTTTTTACTGACACCAATAGTACTTGATGGCGCGGAGTTGGCAGTTTGTGATGCATTCGATGACGTACTTGATTGTGCCAATTGCTGCTTATTAGCAGAAGCCTCATTAGCGGCAGGATTCACACCTTTAGATTGAGCTGCAGTATTTTGATTATTAGAGCCACCGTTTTCATTTAACCGTTTTTGTAATAAGCGCAACTGCTGTAATGCTTGTTGCGCATCATCTGATTGAGCAAATACTTTATTGTCTGCAATACTATAACTAAGTAATAACGATAACGTTATTTTAAATAATATCGGTCTATATTTCATTTTAACTTCCTCCAGAACTAGCAGGACCAACCACAAATTGATCTATTCCAATTCCACGCGGCGAATTTAACGTTGAGATGCGAGTAATAAGCATCGTCACCACATTATTTTGTTGTGTAAATTCACTAGCACTTTGATAAGTAACTAAAATAGGCATTTGGATACGCCATGAATATCGACCATTAAGCATCCCTTTTTGTAAAATTATAGGCGCCCGTGTTGCTACAGCAGAGACCACCAATTTTTTCGCTTTAACAGCATCTAAATTATTCGATGCTTGTAGCGCACCCAAAAACTGATCCCAGCCTTGTGCAGTAAAAAAACCTGAAGAAGCTTGTAATTCATCTCTATAATTTACAAAGTTATAACTAAACGCTGCTATTGCTGCTTGATTTGCCCATTGTAAAACTGCCGAATCCGATTGATTAGGCTCATTTAGGGGAAAAAGTGGCGTAATTCGACCATTGATCGATGTAGCAAAATATCTAGGCTCAGGAGGATGAGTAATGATATAGAGCAATAATCCACCAAGTAAAAAATTAATCAAAACAGCAATCATCAAAGCAAGAATTACTTTGCGCTGACTGTCTTTATAAAATTGATTTCGTAATCCAACAACCGTCAAGGCATCTTCAGCCATAATATCCTCTAATTATTGCGGTATAACTTTAGTATCCTCGTCCTCGACAATATCGGGTGCGAGCAAAGGGGTTGAACTCTTATTAGGAGTCATCATTACTTTTAACTCAAGAGGCGCAGTTACTCCGCTAGTTGCATAATAATCACGCTCAGGCTGCTGTAAATAAAGCACAATAATAACGCCGCCCAAAAATACACTTATAATAAGAGAACAAATAAGAGAGGTTAATCCACTCCGATAAATACCAGCATAAAAATTTTTACGCTTTTTAATTAAACCCCATGTATCTCTACTCATGAATCCCTCTAAATCACTAATTCCCTAAATGTAATTTCAATTCGAGCATTCATTGACATATCACCACCTTGGGTATAACGCATAATTGGTTTCTCGCCACCTAATCCGTGGGTAAAAATCAAACGGCTATCTACTCCCTGCGACCACAAATACTCACCAACCACACGTGAACGCGCTAAAGTAAGAGCTCGTTCTCTTTGTACTGACGTATATTTACTGCTGTAACTATTTACTGTAATCGCGGTTTTGCGGAACTGCTTTAGTAATACAGCCACATCATTTAAAAGACTATAAGAAGCCCATTTCAAATGAGGTGTTTGTGTATCAAATAATAAAGCGGCTGGAATACTAATAAGATAATCTTGTCCAACAGTAATAACGCGAACACCTCTACTATTTATCTTTTTTAAGTATTTGATAACCGTAGCATCACAAGCACCTCTTAATTTACAAGGTAACTGAGGTGCTTCATATTCTTGAGTATAATGACCACCGCCGCACGCACTTAATTGCAACAAGGCAAAAAAAGCAATCATACGACTTATGTTCTTCATATAATGTATATGGCCAATGTTCACTAATATCCTCATTTATTAAGAGATAAAAATGCGCTTAAGATAATTATCTGAATCTCTTTTTGTGACAATCAAAACATCTATGAGAATACGTTACAATGAATTTAATAAAATTGCTATTTTTTTTATATAAATTATTAGGTTAACGAGAATAAAATATATTTATGCTCGCTATAAAAGCACTTTTTTTTGTAATTAAACTCAATGCTTATGATTTATTATCAGATGTCATAGGAAGAGTCATTTTCAGGGGATAAAAAGGTTATTCAAAAACAGGATTATTATCATAGTATTACGCATGTACATTGACTAATGTGGTTGGTTAGATTTTATGTAGAAGAAAGAGCACATATAATAAATTATATGTTTGATAAAACATCGACTATTGAACGGAACAAATACTGATGAACAAAATTTTGTCAGCACAGTAAAAATTTGTATCCGCTCAATACGTATTGTTGATTCATACAGTAAGGTCATAAACTAAAGGAGGTTATTCCTCTTTAATTTGATTTGCTTTTTGCCGCTCAACAGCTAATTTAGCAGACAAACTATGTACTAAACCAGTGAGCTCATGCGGTAAAATAATGTCTCTATCTTCTGGTGGATAATTAGTTGATAACTGAAAGTCTTTAATCAACTCATTCGCAATAGTTCCGGCATACTTATCTTTAGCACCAAAAAGATTTTCAATAGTCATCATATGGTCGCGAGTTTCATTAATAGGTAATAATGGCTGAGCAAAAACCTGTTTATCGCGTACCAAAATCACAGACTCATTACTTACTCGTAATGGCGTGAATATCGTCAAGGCTCCATCATGCTCTTCCTCTATAAGCTCCTCAATAGGCTCAGGTTCGTTATAAGAATGAAACGCAATTAATGCAGCGACCCCGCGTTCAATTGGGTCAACAATTTCTGAATTACGTAATGCTTGACTAATAATAGTAATTTCTTCGGTTTCAACTAATTTATCTATAGTCAAATTATCACTATTGATAATCTCCTGAAACGAACCAAGTTGTTTTTGCAACTTCATTAAATAATCATCAGGTGGCGGCTCAACTTTTAAAAACTGATTCACTTTTAATTGTTTAACAGGTTTGGGGTTGGCATAAAACATACGCGCGCGAACAATTTTCGATTTGAAAAATATATGAGCTTCACCTTCTGTTTGCTCTTTTAAATCCAACAAGTCAACTCGAGATCGCTTTTCATAAGAAGAACTTTTCGTATCCATATAGGTATTAGAAATACTGCCTTCTTGTGTTTGAAAAGAATCCACTTTAGTTACATACGCCTCACCCGCTGTTTTGGTAAAGAAATCCCATGTTTCGGTTGGATCTTCAAGCTTCATACAAATTTTAATGTTCGTATTTGCACCAATAGACGCAGCCTCTTCTTTTGATGCTTTTTGGAAGGCAGGCAAATCTTGTCCCGCAAAAATAGCAGAAAATCCTAACGAACGTGCCTGAGCAGGGACCACAGCAAATCCTTGCACCGCATAATAACCATACTCATCCAAAATACACATATAAGGAGTGGGGGCATTAGTTGGCTTTCTTAAAATTACATCTCGATAATCCCCTTCAACATCCTCACCTAGGCCTGCAGCCATCATTGCTTTTAATGAAGAAACGATTACTTTTCCTAAGTTTGATAATTCATCAGGGGATTTCTCCAGCGCAGGTAAAAGCACCACAAGAATACGTCGATTAAGAATAACATCTTTAAAATCTACTTCGGCCAGATTTGTCCGAATGATATGACCATAAGTATCGGCTAAGGATGAGAAACTACGCACTAACTGCATTGTAATAAAACCATGTTGTTCTAATACTTGCGATACTTGCTTTCCTTTTTTTTCTTTATTATACCCAGGTAATGTGCCCAGATAATTTCGTAGCGGATCCATTACAAGTTTAGGCACATGCTCTATGTTTACACTCTCCTGATCATCGCGCGGAAAAATTTTATCGATTACAATAGATTCTAAACGTTGTAAGTCAAAATAATTTCGAATTGAGTTGGCATCAAGAAGAATAGATCCCTCATCACGCATATAGACTAAAAGACGCATCAATGCTTCCACAAACGCAATAGCTCGGCCTTTCCACATATCACCATCACCAGATTGACCAGAAGATCCCATTAAACTCACTACCAACTGAGTGAGCATACTAGAAGAGCCCTGGCAAAAGGGATTAAGCGTATTAGATAATCTTTTTTCTTGCGGTCCAATAATATCGCGCGCACCAGTCATGAAGTTAATCAATAAAAGATCATCTTCACGCCCCATACTACGGACCATAGAAAACACTTTCGCATAGAGCGAGTTATCCCCCTTTCCATCAACATAAATGAAACCACTAGCTTGCACCAAAGCATTGTACGCCAAAGACACTAACGCTTCTGTTTTACCACTACCAGTTGAGCCAAAAATTAAGGCATGCGTACGCATATCATCATTAGCAAACCATAACTCTTCCCCTGTGACCCTATCATTACCAAAAAAAGCAATTCCCCGAGCTATATTAGGCTTTTGAATACCTGGCTTTAAATCATTATAATCTTTAGCTTTGGATATAAGTGGCAAGCGAAAGGGCAGTTTTTGCTTACGTGTATAAGTGTATGAAAAAATACAACTTCCAAAGAGCAATAAGCCTGTTGCTGCTACAGGAAAATAATAAGACAAACCAGCTAAACTAAATAAAACAATAGAAATATTCGTCGGATCACTAAAAAAGTCAGCTAATCGTTGAAGAACCGTTCTCGTATCTCGAAGAAGGAGACTAGGATCAATTTCATTTCGAGTATCAATACCGCGCATCATGGCTCTAACTCCTGCATTTGACGGGGCGTCAATTTAATTTCTTTGATAGCAATTTCTAACGCTTTAATCGCTTCATCGATCATCGGCACCAAAGAACGCCGTCCTAATTTTTGTTCTGCACGCCAGTGAGCAAATGGCCCTGCTACTTCAGAATAAGGCGTTTGTCTTCCTGTACTATTAAGCATATACCATAAACGACGATCTACGGGTTTTAACCATAAAAATTCGGAAGTAGGTACTACACCATCTTGACGGGCAGCAACAATCAACGAACACAGAACAGTCAAAACATAGGCGTGTTTTCCCGTAGCTTCTTGCACCAGTTCTGTATGCTCATATTTCTTTACAATAGGTCTTGCCACAGAAAAATCAGGTTTACCTGTTACATAAGTTTTATCAAGAGTATGTAAAATTAAATTAGCGGCATCCCTATCTCTATTGATTCTCGCCATAAATACTGCAGCTAAACAATAGGCTTGAGGTGAGCATCGCTCAAATCCATCCCAATAAGGGCCTAGTTGCATAGTAAAAACGCGCTTGGCATCACTTTTACGCACCGCCGCCGTCATTTCCAAGCCAGGGATTTGATTATCTAATAATGCATCATCTTTGCGTAATAAATTATGCTTGCGTGCAAACTCCATCGGAGTAAGAGCCATAGCCCAGGGGCCTTTATTTACATCTTGACTAACCAGATCTTCTTTAATAACCGGCATAATAGCAGGCCAATTAAACTGTTCTTGTATACGCAGCGTAGTCATACTATGTGCTTTTTTGTAACGTAAAATAAGATTAGATTTATAAATAACCACAGCAAGAACTAATAAGATAAAAGCAATCGGATAACGAGTATAGTTGCCAATATTTTCCGTCAACAATATTAAGGTATTCCAATCAACCCCTGCAACAGGAACAGTTTGCATTAAGCTAATTTGTTCTGTTAATAAAGGATTACTCAAAAATAAATTAAGAAGCTTACCTTCCCAAATATTAATAAAGAAAAATGCCTTAACGATAAAATCATGAGCAAGACGCCAGAAAAAATAAACAGATATAAATAACAGCACCGTTATCCATATGGGCGCCATTGAATTATCGCCACCTTGTCCTTGTGATTGCTGAGCCATGCTTCTCTTATGGTTTAGGTTGATATAAGTATAAGTATATATCGCTACGAAGTATTGATGATATATTTTATATTAATTTTTTAGCCGATTATTTTAGCTATACAAAAAAGCACCGGCACTTATACCTTAATTAAATGCCCTTTAACTAAATTATAAGTGCCAGTACTGTGCTCAAAACGAGTGATATTTTCTAACTTTAACGTTTTATCTTTCAAATTCAGAAGAGGAATACCTAATTTATCTTTTAAAATTTTATCAGACGCAAAAGATAAAATGTCGCTTTTTTCAATAAAAACAGCAACATAAGCCTCATTTTGTTTGTGTTCTTTGACTTTTAATAGCTCTTTTAAATGTTCTTCACGCTCATAAATAGGTCGTGAAATAGTCTGACTAGGTAAGTTGGTTACTATTCGCTCCCAGCTTGAGAGTGTATTTCCATCGGAGCAATAAAGGGATACAAAAATTTCTTGCTGTCTACTACGCAATGCTAGTTTACTCGCGATTAACGATTCGACCTTAACTTGTTCTTCAGGACTAGCGCCTAAATGCGTTAGAAAATCATCACGAATAGAAACAATATTCTTGCCTATGGCATGTAAAAAGTTAGATTTATCCCACGGGCCATCTTCTATCGCTTTATTCAACGCTGCTAATATTTCAGTTTTTTGCTCATCATCGAGTTGTTCGTTCATACTTTATGCACCAATTGGTTTTATTTAGTTAAAACAGACAACTATTATTATTACTAATATGAATTAATTCTTTATTACCACTTATATCTCGGTGTTGCAACATTATCGCTCTTTTCCTCTTCTTTTACAGAGGGAGAGGGAGAAGAAGAAAGAAATCTATTGTAGTTACTTTTAAATGATTCGGATGTAGATAAAGATTCTGTTTTTACATTTACCTTTTGCAAGCAAGAATAGATACTATTGCGGCAGACATCTAATACTTGTTTCGCGTTACTATTCATCTCACTAGATGATAATTGTTCAATAATTGCTTTTTGCTTTTCTAATCTTTTTAATACCAGCTCATAAACATCTGATTGGGTGCAATCGAATAATGAAACTGCCATATCTTACTCCTAAATCATCCCCTTACTATTTCTTCTATTTTAGCAAAGTCACACATCATTCTGTTCTCTATCCGTTATAAATTTCACTTTCTTTACAATTTTAACGGCTTTAATCGTACATCAATTCATCTAATGGCGTGTAATCTTTACTAGGTCCGCCTTGAATCAGCTCACTAATCACATCTGTAATACATAATAAACGTAAGACATTTGGAGTAACTTCATCAAACAGTACTTGAATACCGAGCAAAGCCTCCTCGGCCTCAGAGTAATTAGCCCCCAAACCATAGCCTAAACATAATGAGCATAATTGATCTGCTCGTTTAGTCAATGCAGGTAACAAGCCTTTTTCCGAAAAAACTTCTTCAAAACTAACAAAGCGATCATTAAGATAAAATTTTGCATTCATTGTAGACGCAATGATCGACATAGAAGTGCTAATAGTTCGTTCCATTTCATTTCCACCAAGGCTGAGCTGATTTCCTCGCACCAGCTAGAAATGCTCGTAGCCAACGCCAAAAAACAGGCAAGGTAAATCCATAATGTTCAAGAATAGCAAAAAAGACTACAGAGACCACCACAAGTCCTGCGGTCCAAAGTCTAATGTGCATTAAAAAGAAAAACAAGGGGAACGCCGCACGCGCATCCACCATAAAAAAACGGGCGCTTCGTGCTGAATCCCGCCAATGCGATGATGAAGAAAAATCATCAGACATTTTTGACGTCCTTAAAAATCATTATATGATAAAGTATATACTCAAATGCTGTGCAATGCTAAAAAAACAATTTAATCCATTGGCGTGGATTGTGCGACTAATGAATTGTGTAATAATTCCTTTAGTTTTTCACCTAAATTAGGTTGCATCCTTAATTGCGGAGCATCTAAAGAGGGTTCATCTTGTTCATGTAAACAGTCTAAAGATTCTATTTTATTTCTCATTTGCAACAACATGGTAAACGTGCTCCCAGACATATCGAGCTCCTTACAAAAAAATAGTCGTAATAAAGATAACACATGAATATTAAGAATTTGTTAAATGTTTTTTTTAACAGCAAACCACTCACCAATAACTCAGCGCTCCAATTCCTATCCTCACTTAAAATATGGCGTAATAAGTCGTTGCAGTGAAGAAATTAACACCGGCAATTGCTCTTTTATATAAGGCTGTGATGCATAACTTGCCTGCCAAACTCCTTGTGGCCACATAGGATCTTGTTCCGTGCGTACCACACAATGGATATGTAACTGCTCCACTATATTTCCTAAAGTTGCAACATTTAGTTTTTTAGGTTGATAATATTGTGTAAGTAACTGCGATAACTGGTTAATTTCTCTGATCAATAGCATTTGATCTTGTTCATTTAGCTGATAAAGCTCTCGCACCGCGGGTCTTTTGGGCACTAAAATAAACCATGGAATAGAGCCATCATCTTTCAATAATATCATTGATAAAGGCCAATCAGCCACAAAAAAACTACTCTCGCTTAATTGTTTATCTAGCACAAACACAATGTCACCTTAAAGCAAAACAATTAAAAAGTTTTAACACAGAGCATTTCCTGACACAAGAAAAAAATAATCAGGTATGATTTAAAACACAATGAATCAATTTCGACACTTAATTAAAACTCGGTAACTTTTTAGCATCAAAGCCTAATAAATTTTACGCAAAACTATTGAGCAACGAACCTATTTTGCGTTATGTTGAGATGGAACGTATTGCATTAATCATTAATACACAAGAAATAAAGCGTGGTGAATAGTGCTATATAACAATTGTCATTAAGGATGAAGGCAATTGCTCCACTGAATATATTTGTCGCTTATTAGCAACAAATATATTCAGTGGACGATTGATAAACTGTAGCAAAAGGAGAAGTTATGGCTAAGGGTGAAGTCAAGTGGTTTAATAATGCCAAGGGTTGGGGATTTATTATACCAGAAACAGGTGAAGATGATATTTTTGTTCATTTTTCGGCTATTGATGGTACAGGATATAAAACACTTATTCCAGGCCAGGCCGTATGCTATGAGATAGCTCATGGCGAAAAAGGACAGCATGCCGCTCAAGTGATTGCTCTTACAACATCAACTGATGAGTAACCACTAAAAAACTCCGTTGAAAAAAAAAATTTATCTGCTATACCCTAAAGTATAGGGGATATTTTTTAGGAGTAGTTTATGTTAAACAAAAAATTTTCTGAGCGTTTAAATAAAGAGCTGGATAGTATTGGCGTTCCTGAGGTAACTACAGAACGTATTGAAATATTATCCAAACTCATTAAAGTTCCTAAATTTAAAGCAGAAGCTTTATTACATGGCTTAACCAATCCCGATGCAGCATTATTAAAAATACTGGCCAATGAATTTGAAGTCACGGAAGAATGGCTTATAGGAAAAACCGATGAATCACACCATTAAAAAATATACGCGAGTACATTAGCCATGAAATCGATGGCTTAAGCTAATTGGTTTAGCATTTTTTTCAATATATTCAATGATTTTTCCTGCTACATTTATTCCTGTAGCTTTTTCAACACCTTCAAACCCAGGAGATGAATTTATTTCTAAGACTAAAGGACCATGATTTGAACGAATTAAATCAACACCCGCTACTTTTAATCCCATTGTTTTTGCCGCAGCAATTGCAATAGCTCGCTCTTGTGGGGATAGTTTGACTTTTACCGCTTTCCCGCCTTGATGAACATTAGCACGAAACTCCCCTTCTTTAGCTTGTCGTTTAACAGCAGCCACTACTTTATCCCCAATAACAAAACAGCGAATATCCGTGCCACGAGATTCTTCAATAAACTCTTGTACTAAAATATTGGCATGCATTTCCTTAAACGCATTAACAATACTAACTGCTGATTGATGGCTATCGGCTAAAATAACACCTTTTCCTTGGGTTCCTTCTAATAACTTTATAACTAATGGAGCACCACCGACCATATGGATTAAATCTTCCGTGTCGTCAGGAGATTGGGCAAAGCTCGTTAAAGGCATAGGAATTCCCTTGCGCGCCAATAATTGCAGCGAACGAAATTTATCTCGTGATCGAGAAATCGCAATCGATTCATTTATTGTATACATGCCCATGGTTTCCATATGACGCAATACGGCCGTACCATAATAGGTATTTGACGCACCAATACGAGGAATTACCGCATCAAAAGAAGGCAGTTGCGTACCACCACGATAATGTACTTTGGGATTAGACGCCGCTACATTCATATAGCAATATAATGGATTGATAATTTTTACATCATGACCGGCAGCCTCTCCCTCCGCTTTTAACCGCTTATGTGAATAAAGATGGGGATTGGTGGCTAATATGGCTATATTCATAACTTAAATGTTCCTTAACTATAACTATTTTTTTAAACAGGTATCACACAAATTCAAACTTAGTCAAAATCAATTAACGCGCAACCCAAAAGACGAATTAATAATGACTAAGCAGGGATAATGGAATAGCTAAAAATTGCGTTTAATATTTGGCTATTAACAATTGGAGCTTATGATACTAACAACATATAGTCCTTGGCGAGTAAATTTGCGCGATGCGGTGTTGTAAAAAATGCACTTAACTCACCTTGTGGATTAAACAGCATAACCGCACCACTATGTTGCATATCATAATTTTGTCCATCAGCATCATTTTTATTAGTTACCTTAGCATAAGCAATACCCATTTCACGAGTCATCGCATTAATAGCTGACTCGTCACCGCGAGCACCATAAAAATGAGGATCAAAAGAGCTGACATACTGATTTAATTTTTCTACTGTATCACGCTGCGGGTCAAGGGTAATCATCACCACTTGCGGTAAGTCAGTTATCTTTTTTTCTTCTAACAAACGGTACATTTTTGCTAATTCCGTCATAGTCGTAGGACATACATACCCACAATTAGTAAAACCAAAAAAAATCAACGTCCAACGCCCTTGTAAGCTCTCGTTCGTAAACGGTTTCCCGTCAACGCCAAGTAAGGCAAAATTATTAACCGCACGAGGCATCTGTAAATAAGTCCCATGAAATTGATTAGGGTCAATATTTTTTTTATTATGCCAATGCTGCGAGACAAAAATACCGATAAATAGCGACGCCATGGCTAATAATAAAGTAATAGTTAACCCTATCTTTTTTACTCTAAAGCTCATTAGCATTCCTTATAAATAGTGGTCAATTAGTAAAAAAACAAAAAGTAACATTAAATAAACGATGGAAAAACGAAAAGTTTGCATAGCAACAATAGGCTGTTCACTGCGATATAATTTATGCACCCAAAACAAAAAGCGCCCGCCTAAGAGCAATGCGCCAACCCCATAAAAAATGCCACTCATACCAATAATGCAAGGCAAAAGACTAACAACCAACAGTAAAATAGTATATAAATAGATACTTAACTTGGTATAAGGCACACCATGAGTTACCGGTAGCATTGGGATATTGGCATGCTGATACTCTTCAAAGCGGTAAATAGCTAATGCCCAAAAATGCGGCGGAGTCCAGGTGAAAATAATAAGGACTAAAAGCAGCGCCTCAGGCGCTAACTGATTGGTAACAGCAGTCCATCCTAATAACGGCGGAGCCGCACCTGCAAGCCCACCAATAACTATATTTTGCGACGTTGCACGTTTAAGATAGCCAGTATACACCCCGGCATAACCAATCAAAGTGATAAAAGTCAAAACCGCGGTTAACAAATTAACATACATCGCTAATAACATTAAACCCAACGCACCAATAATCGCGGCAAAACATACCGCTTGCATAACAGAAACACGTCCTCGAGCAACGGGTCTTTTTTTTGTGCGCGCCATAATCGCATCAATTCTTCTATCAACTAAGTGATTGATTGCCGCAGCACTGCTGGCACATAAACCTACTCCAAGCACAGTAGTGCAAACCAAGGATAAATTAATCCATCCAGGAGCGGCTAAATACATCCCGACAAGTACCGTTAAGAGCATTAATAATACTACACGAGGCTTACATAACTCTAAATAATCCCGCCACGTAGTAGCCGAAATGGCTATATTCTCATCGTGCGTCATGAATCAGCCCTCCTCGTAAAAAATGCAACAAACAAAATACTTGCGCCAATAATAAAGCAGCAACACCATTATGCAATACCGCTACATGAATAGGCAGCAAATAGATAACGTTTAAAATACCTAGGGTAAATTGGATAAGTACTAAAAAAAGAACCATTAACGCCCTTTTTTTTATGGTAGACGATAGTTGCTTATTTTGTAACATCAACAAGGAAAGCACTATCAGGTAACTGGCAGTAATAACTGCACCAATCCGATGAACCCATTGGATGGTCGCCCGAGCATCATTATCTAATAAACCTCCTTGGTAATTGGCGCCAATTGAAGAAAATAGATTAAATGCATGCGGCCAATTAAAATCAGGTAGCCATGCGCCATTACATTGAGGAAAACCAATACAGGCAATACCCGCATAATTAGAGCTTACCCAACCGCCTAAAGCTATTTGCGCAAAAACAATAAATACAGCAACACGTACCCAAGGGCGCCAGCACGGCAACTCTTGCCCAACTCGCCCACTTAGTTGCAAACGTAACCGGCTCAAACAAGCAACAATCAAAATACCACCCAACAAATGTCCCATGACAACTATAGGTAATAATTTTAAAGTAACGGTCCACATACCTAATGCCGCTTGAAAAACTATGAGTAATAATAAAGCAAAGGGCAAATGCCAAGGCAGCGTCTTATTAGTACGTCGTAAATACAAGATTGAAATACTAATATAAAAAATTAATAAGCCTAATGTCCCCGCAACATAGCGATGTGCCATTTCAGTCCATGCTTTAGCTGATTCAATGGGTATATCAGGATAATGCGTTTGCGCTTGTACTAAGCTTGCTTTAGCGCTAGGTAAAACCATTTTGCCATAACAACCAGGCCAATCAGGACAACCAAGTCCTGCATCAGTTAAACGAGTATACGCCCCTAACATCACCACAAAAAAAGCCAAACACATGGCAATAGTGGCCGCAATTCGAATTGATTTAAGCTGCATTCATTAACCCTTTTTTGTTGCCGTTGTATTCAGCAATGTTTTTAAATCTTTGTATATATCATCAGGATTTACCCCGGCTTTATAACGTAAAACCAAATAGTTATCCGGACTCATGAGAAAAATTGGCGTAGTATTAGCAAGCGGTTGTATGGCCTCATCATCAGCGGATGATAATGTGTTAATTTTGAAATCCTTTTTAATTAAATCATCAGTAACCGCGGCAGGAAGCGCTGCAGCAGTTGCTGGCAATGCGACTATTTGTTCCACATCATAGAGTTTGCGTCCTAATGCCAATCGTACTCGTGCTAAGGTATCCAGTTGCTGCACGCATAACTCATTACATGCCTTAGGGCTCCAAAAAATAATACGCCATTTGCCCTCGCCATCGATTGAGGTCAGCGCAACAGGTTGTGTTAATAACTCCCCCTTATTTGTTCTTGTAGCACTCAACCAGCTGGGATGAGTATAAAACAAATAGGCGACAACGCCTGGCATAAAAAATAAAATAATTAATAACAGCACTACACAATAATTAGTTGTTTGTTTTTTCATAGATCTTCAAATTTAAAGCGATAAAAAGAATAAACACGACCAACGCCATAGCAAACCATTGCCAAGCATACGCTACATGACGTGCTGGAGGCATAGAAACAATGGCCCATTCGCGCACATAACCATAAGGTTCATTTTTGTCGAGACGAATAATAAACGGATAGACTTTTTTTTGCAAAAGTTGTCTCACTATTTTTGGATTTGCGGTTTCCAAAATAGTCAGGCCGTCCTTTTTTTGCTCCATTTCCGGACCTAAGACCCACTGCTTCATACTGGGGAAATAAACAACGCCTCTAATGTGCATTAATTTATGAGGTGTAACCACCGCTGGAAATTGACGTCGAGTAACATCACCAGCAACCCACCCCCTATCAACAAGCACGACCACACCATCGTCTAATTGCAACGGCGACAACACATTGTAGCCAAACTGATGCTGATGATGTTGATTATCCAATAAAAATATATCCGCTAAATAATGCCCTTGTATTTGTATGCGTTGATATTGCAGCGGACGTGTTTGCTTTTTTTTCCACGCAATGGGTTGCTGCAGGGCCATTTGTTGCTCTGCTTGCACCATTTTACTTTTTTCTTCTGCTCGCTGCAGTTGCCAAAAACCTAAATAGGTTAGAAATGAAACAACCAATATTGTTAAAAAAATCATCACCCATGTTGGGGTGAAACGAAACCGAAAACAAGTTAAACTAGGCATTAATTCATTACTCAATATAATTCGCGATTAGCAAAATGGGCCTAATAGGGGCTAATCACCATTCAATTAGGGAGTATAACAAATGTTCACCAAACTATTCATCATCTTTATTATGATTCTTATTGCCGCCTCTCTTGCTAGCGGTTTATTTTTTTTAGTTCGCGAGAACAATGCATCAAATAAAACAGTCAAGGCATTAACATTAAGAATTACTATTTCGTTGTCTTTATTTATTTTCTTATTTGTTGCTTTCAAATTAGGAATTATTCACCCCCATGGTTTACTAGCGCGCTGATTAAACTTGCTTATTAAAGCACAAAGCAGTAGATTTATTTACTGTACCAAAGCACTTTTTTTATAGGACATTTTATGCGTTTATTATTTACTTTTTTTACGCTGCTTTACACCACAATAATGCATGCTGACACCATAGATAACTACATGAAAATTGCTAATAATATTCCTGTGATGGAGATGAAAGCCGATCCACAAGCACAAGCCTGGGCTCGCTCAGCACATCATGTACTCAACATAACAAGTGAGAGCATTGCAGAAACACTAATTCAAGCTAATGATATTGCCACCCAACAAGGAGCGCCTATATTTTGTCTTGCAAAAGGTGTCGAACTAACCCCGATGATGATGAACTCTTTAATTCAGCAAACTTATAAAGATCTGTCGAGCCAACAAAGCGATAAAAATAAAATGACGGTGTCTCAAATGGCTTTTTTAGCTGTTAGTAAACAATATCCATGTCAAGGAATGAATAAAGTAGCACGAGTACAACAAGCAATGCCTCACTTATAAAATCAAAGAATCGCTTTATCAAACTGCTCTTGTGCTAAGGTAAGTTTTTGCTCTATTTTACCTAATTCAGCTTGTACACTTAAAATAAGAGCGGGGTCAGCATAAGCGCTTGTTCTTTGTGCCAAGGTGTTCGCCAAGGCTTTTTGTTGTTGGGTGAGCAAAAGAATGTCTTGCTCTAAACGCTGTAACCATTGATGACGGGTACTTAACATACTCATACTAAAAGCAGGTGCTAGCGACGTATTTTTGTTGGTTTTCTGCTGTATTTTATAGGCGCCGACTAGTACATCAATTTTTTTTTGTATCTGCTCCGCCAAATAATGAGCACTAAGTGAGGGCTTTTGCTTGGCTAAAAAATGAATATCTTTTTTTATCTCATCAATACATGTTGAGGGGGAAACATCTGAGCTACGAAATAATTGTTTCGGTACCGCTTGATAAAGTAAAGCCGGATTCAATGCTGCAATTTTCCACTCCAACTCAGGAAGACGAGCGAGTAAATCCGCACTTAATTGTTCTATATAATCACTATCAAACATAATCAATGCTCTATTGTAGTGACGAAATTAAGACCTTTTTGTTACATCTGGAATTCAACCAATTATTCATAAAAGGCGGTGCACACATAAGTGCTAAGCCAAAAAATAAAGTCAAATCATAACGGGCTAAACTACCCACATTAATATCTTGCGGCGGCAAAAAGCTTACAACTAAAGTAGCCAACACGCCAATAATTCCCACACCAGCAACCAACAGCATACCGCATAAGCCACCAGGAATTTTAAAGGGTCGATGATGTGTAGGTTCGCTTAGTCGTAATTTCACTGCCGCACAAAACATAATAAAATACATCAACATGTACAATTGAGCGGCTAATGCAGTTAATAGCCAATAAGAGCCATTCACGCTAGGCATAAATAAAAATAATGTGGACAAGATAGTAACAATAATCGCTTGTGCATAAAGCATAACGACTGGCGCACCATGACGGTTAGTTCGTTGAAATAGTTCGGGCAAATTACCCTCTTCCGCAGCGACTAGTAATCCTTTTGTTGGCGCAATAATCCAATTACTCACGCCACCAAGACCACCTAATACCAGCATCACCGCAACCAACGGCATCATCCATTGCATATGATAATTAGTAAAAAATGCATCAAAGGCCTGCATTATTCCTGCCACTAAATTAATATCAGAGCCTGGCAGCACAACAGCAATAGCCAAAGAGCCTAAAATTAGGGTACTTAAAATAATAACGACAGAATAAATTAAAGCACGAGGAAAAGCATGCTGCGGATTGTGTACATCATTAGCGTGCACGGTCGCAATTTCAATTCCACAAAAAGACATTATAATAGCAGTTAAAGAAACCCACATCGATTTGTCATTAGAATGCGGGATGATGCTAGCAAGATCAAATTGTACCTGTATTGGATTTCCTTGAATTAGCCATACCGCTCCTAAGCCAATAATTAACGACATGGGCAATAGTAAGCCAGCAATAGAACAAATATTACTAAATACAACAGAAGAGCTCATCCCTCTTAAATTAATAAAAGTAGCCCCCCAAAAACAGGTCACGATAATTCCCCATAAAAAATAAGGATTACTCGTTAATTGAGGATTAATTAAATATCCGATTGTTCCCGCAACAAAGGACAATAAGGTTGGGTACCAAATAACATTTTCAATCCATTGCAACCAAATGGCTAAAAAACCAATCTTTTTGCCAAATGCCTGTCTAACCCAAACATAAATACCACCTTGTTTCGCCCATCCGGAAGCCAACTCAGCAGATACCAATGCGGTAGGAATAAGAAAGAATAGTGCGCCTAAAATAAAATAAAAAATTAATTGGCTGCCAAATAACGCCGTAGCAGGCAAATTACGAATACTATCCACTGAACCAACAGTGATCATCGTTAAACTAAAAATAGTGAGTGAGTTCTTTTTGGTGCTCATTACATTCCTTTTTAGTACAGTACTAAATAAACTAGAATCATTATATAATGTAAAGCTTAAGGCGATCTTAATAATAGCATAAAAAATAACCAATCTATTGCTTGATTACGCCGTTTTTGCACAAACCAGTAAAATTATTTTCTAAAGCTTACAAAGTGAGCATAATAACAGCTTTTTAAGGGAAACAAAACGGAACTGTCTTTTTTTTGCGCTGCATTAGCTGTTGATATATTGCTTCTTGGCTACAATAACGGAATTGATAATACACTATATTTATCATATAGATGCGTTTTAATCGTTTCATATCGAGAATATTATGATTAACTTATTTAAAAATGAGCACGGGCGTTCTTTCTCTGAATTAAAAAAACAAGACCATCAGTCAATCAAAGACGCTTTATGGATTGATCTTTTAATGCCATCAGAACAAGAAATAAACCTCATTGAAGAACTACTCAATATCAAGCTACCCAGTCAAAAAGAAATGCTTTCGTTAGAACACTCCAGTCGGCTTTATAAAAAATCAAATCATTTATTTATGACCATGATGATGATATGTAAATCCGAACGGACTCGCATGAATCTGCGGCCAGTAACGTTTATATTGGCCCCTCAACAATTAATTACACTACGTTATAGTGAACCAAGTGCATTCGCCCAGTTTGTTACTAATATCACCACGGATGACATGACTTATGATAGACCAATGGCATTTTTATTGGCTCTTTTAGATACCACTATTGATAAAACAGCGGCTTATTTAAACTTTTTGGGTGAAGGACTTGATGATACATCCGACAAACTCTTTGAAATAGAGCATCTGTTTAGAA
>CAZSAO010000025.1:6113-38854 GCA_964605275.1 uncultured Legionella sp. | reverse complement strand
GAAGGACTTGATGATACATCCGACAAACTCTTTGAAATAGAGCATCTGTTTAGAAAAAACACACCGGTGTACTATAAAAAAATTATTCGCAAAATAGGTTTACACGGCGATTTTAATGACAAACTGCGGGAAAGTTTAGTTACAACAGAGCGCTTAATTAGTTTTTTATCGCAATTCTTAGATGATGACGACGTTAAAATGAAAAGTAAAATAACCACGTTAAACATCGATATTAACTCGTTAAGCGACTATACAACGTTTATTTCGAGTAAAACAAATTTCCTTTTAGATACCACCTTGGGATTAATTAATATCGATCAAAGCGTGATTATTAAAATATTTACAGTTGCCGCAGTTATTTTTTTACCTCCTACATTAATTGCTAGTATTTATGGTATGAATTTTAAATTTATGCCGGAGCTATCATGGACGTGGGGGTATTTATTCGCCATCCTTTTAATGTTTAGTTCCGCCATATGCTCTTATAAATTTTTTAAATATAAAAAGTGGTTATAATCACTTTTCTATTTTTATAAACTTCGATGTGCTATAGTATTTGATTAAAGTAGTGCCCTATTGGCACTCACTTGATAAAATATGTTTCATGCACACATGCACACATTAAAATTACTCTTGCTAACAGGGCAATTTATTATCAAGAACATACCCTATTTATTTTTTTCAGGTACTTTTTATGTTTGAAAATTTAACTGAACGACTCACGCGCACCTTTAAACAGTTGCGCGGTCAAAGTCGCTTAACGGAAGAGAATATTCAACAAGCCTTACGTGAAGTGCGTTTATCTCTTATTGAAGCAGACGTTGCGCTATCCGTCATCAAAGAATTTATTGACCAGGTAAAACAAAAAGCCTTGGGACAAGAAGTATTGACTCAGCTGGATCCCGACCAAGCGTTCATTAAAATAGTGCATGATGAACTTATTCATTTAATGGGTGATGAGCGTGCTGAACTGGATTTAAAAACCCAACCGCCCGCCATTATATTGATGGCCGGATTACAAGGTTCGGGAAAAACAACCAGTACGGCAAAACTAGCGCGTTATTTAAAAGAAACTGAACAGAAAAAAGTAATGCTGGTCAGCGTTGACGTGTATCGACCTGCAGCAATACAACAATTAAACATTTTAGCCCAACAGCTTGATGTTGCTTTTGTTGCGGCGCAAGCAGACGAGCAACCTATCGCTATCGCACAGCGCGCGCTGGATTTAGCAAAAAAACAATATATGGATGTTTTAATTGTTGATACTGCCGGTCGCTTACATATAGACAGCGACATGATGCATGAAATCAAAATGCTGCATCAAGCAATCAAACCAATTGAAACCTTATTTGTTGTTGATAGTATGACGGGGCAAGATGCCGCGAATACAGCCAAAGCATTTCATGAAGCATTACCGTTAACCGGCGTTATTCTTACTAAAACAGATGGTGATGCACGAGGTGGTGCCGCGCTGTCGGTACGTCAAATTACCGGTCAACCAATTAAGTTCATTGGTAGCGGGGAAAAAATTGACGCCCTAGAGCCATTTCATCCCGAGCGTATTGCTTCTCGCATTCTGGGCATGGGTGATATTTTAACACTCATCGAAGAAGTCGAGCGCAAAACAGATAAACAAGCCAGCGAACAATTAGCTAAGAAATTAAAAAAAGGAAAAAGTTTTGATTTAGAAGACTTTAAACAACAATTGCTACAAATGAATACTATGGGTGGAATCAGTGGCATGATGAGCAAGTTGCCTGGAATAGGACAACTGCCGCAACAAGCCATGCAACAAGTAAATGATAAATCAATGGCGCAGACTATTGCTATCATTAATTCAATGACCCCTAAAGAACGACGTGTCCCCAAAATTATTGTGGGTTCACGTAAGAAGCGCATTGCTCAAGGCTCGGGAACACAAATTCAAGATGTAAATAAATTACTCAAGCAGTTTGAGCAAATGCAAAAAATGATGAAAAAATTCACCAAACCCGGTGGTTTACAAAAAATGATGCGCGGCATGGGGCACCTTCCGGGAATGAAAGGAATGTTGCCGGATAGTTTTAAATAAGAACATGCCTGGTGCTTGTTTTGTATTTAAATCATGCAATAACAAGCACCGCTTCGTGGTTATATGAAAATAATTCACAAGAATTACTTCCCTTGCTGAATTAATTTTCGTACAATACACGGCATTTTATATAACCACTCTACAGTAGAGGAACATAATGGTCGTTATCCGTTTATCAAGATCAGGCGCTAAAAAGCGTCCTTTTTATCATATAGTAGTCACAGACAGTCGCAAACGTCGCGACGGTAACTACATTGAGCGAATTGGTTATTATAACCCTGTTGCACGTGGACAAGAAGTACATGTACATATAGAAACAGACAAGCTACAACACTGGCAGGGTGTAGGTGCACAAGCATCTGATCGTGTAAGTGCGTTAATTAAAAAATATAACAATCAATCTACAACAGCTGCTTAATTGAACGCGCAGCAAACAGAAGATTGGGTTGTTGTTGGTTGCTTTGGTCGACCACATGGGATCAAAGGATTTGTAACCGTTCATTCGTATACAGAACCTCAAGATAACATTTTAAGCTATAATAACTGGCATGGCTTTATCGATAAGCGTTGGCAGCCACTTAAATTGTTATCGGCCCAAATACATAGTAAAGCGATTATAGCCCAAGTTGAGGGGTTCCCTGAACGTGAAACAGTTGCTCGTCTTACTCATGTAAAAATAGCAATAAATAAAGAACAATTGGCTCCTTTAGCTGTTGGCGAATACTATTGGCATCAACTAATAGGAATGAGCGTTGTAAACCAAACAGGCTTCACTTTTGGTAAGGTGATAGAAGTGATGGCAACGGGCGCCAATGATGTTTTGGTTATTAAAGGTGAAAAAAAGTATTTAATTCCTTATTTACCTAACCAATTTATTTTAGATATCAACGAACAGTCGCAAACAATTACTGTTGATTGGGACGCGGACTTTTAAGTGGCATTGCATCTAGGGGTAATTAGCTTAATACCTGAAATTATGGATGGACTAAGCCACGGAGTCACTGGACGTGCGATAGAACAAAAGTTAGTAGAGATCACTTATTGGAATCCAAGAGATTGGGCCAAGCGACCCTACCGACAAATAGATGATAAGCCTTATGGTGGCGGGCCAGGAATGGTCATGATGTATCAACCGTTAGATGCGGCGATACGTCAGGCTCGTAGCGAAATGCCTCAAGGGTGTAAAACAATTTATTTAAGTCCTCAAGGCAGAACCATTCAGCAAATAGACTTGAATAAAATAGTCCAAGAGAAACAGTCTTTATTGTTTATCGCTGGACGGTATGAAGGAATTGATGAACGTATCATTGAACATCACGTAGATGAAGAATGGTCGTTAGGAGATTTTGTATTAAGTGGTGGCGAATTAGCAGCCATGGTATTTATTGATGCCATTACCCGCTTAATACCTGGTAGCTTAGGACACTTAAGCTCAGCAGAACAAGATTCGTTTATGAATGGCCTGCTTGATTGTCCTCATTATACCAGACCAGCATTAATCGATGACTTGCACGTGCCCCCTGTTTTATTAGGCGGCAATCATAAAGACATTGAGCGCTGGCGAAGGAAGCAAGCATTAGGCAAAACCTGGATTAAAAGACCAGACTTGCTTGAACAAATACAGTTAAGTGAAACAGACAAGCAACTGCTTGTTGAGTTTAAATGCGAACAAGGTGATGCCAATAGGAATTGTTGACATTTCATTAAATTAGGCCAAAATGGCTTGAATTTTAAAGTACTGCCGGATGTGTTTATTTTAGCTCAGGGCAGAAGCTAAAACGTTCAAGTTCACTTTAGCTAAAATAAAGTGACAATAGCAACACCCTAGGATAAACCGATTTGAGGAGTAGTCCATGACTAATATTATTGATCAATTAAATGCAGAGCAAATGCAGGGCAAAGAAATCCCTGAGTTTAGTCCAGGTGATACTGTAGTAATACAAGTAAAAGTAATCGAGGGAACTCGTGAACGTTTGCAGGCTTTTGAAGGCGTTGTTATTGCTAAGCGAAATCGCGGCTTAAACTCTGCATTCACTGTACGCAAAATTTCTCACAATGTTGGTGTTGAGCGTGTATTCCAAACATACAGTCCTATCGTTGATAGTATCACTGTAAAACGTCGTGGTGATGTACGTCGTGCGAAATTATATTATCTCCGCAATTTGACCGGTCGTGCTGCACGTATTAAAGAAAAATTAGCCGTTAGAAAAGCGGATTAATTACTAACAGTGCACTCAGAGCTGTTATTGCGCCACAAAATAAAAGCACACATCACGTGAAGTTCTTTTAATTTGTTCGCAATAACAGCTTTTTTTATTCGTTCAGCGGATGAAAAAAGCACTCGAACGATCATTCATCTATTCATTTCGTAACTGTTCAGATTCCCTTTTCCCGCCAGCGGGCGAAGGGAACTACTTCATTTTTTCATCGATGACTCCAGTTCGACGTGCTTGGCTTCCTTATTTTGCTCCATTAATAAAGAAAAAAAGCCTAATCCTATTTTTGCAATCCAATTCCAAGGAGTTATAGTTGACGGAAATAAATCTATTGCTTTTAAGTACTCTTCTTCCCCTGCATTACTACCTAACTGATGAATTCTTTTAAGATAATTCGCTACTTCATTAGCCACCTCGATATTCACTCGGGTTGTACTATTTACATAATGAGCTAAATGACCAACCATACTTAAACGAGAACTCAGCAATGCATCGTGCTCATCATTTTTTCTGCTTAATACATCAAAATAACGCATCACCTGTTGACGCAATTGCAGTATGGGACTCAATTCCATTAATAACGTATTAATTTGTGCCGAACTATACTCCTTACTCCATTGATTAAATAAATCAGGGTCCCCTTCTTGCTCGCGCATACAATGCATCGTGGCAATTGATAGCGTTGTAATAGCATACTGTAAATCTTGCGATAAATAATGGGCATGCTCTTGATAAAATCTATAGAGCAAAGCAACCAATTTACCATCTGCGCAGGTATATCCCAACGCCAGCCATTCATTGGTTAACTGTTCTAAAATCGAATCGGAAGCTGCATCAGGAGACGCCAGTGCTGAGGGCCATTGAAGAAATAACAGATAGTCATGCTCTCTTAATGCATGTAAGTAATTATTGCGGGTTTTCATGATAGCCACTCCATTTTTTATTAATATAACCTATACTAAAAAGAAAATAAAAAAGGGATTATTTATGAAAAAGCATGGATTATTTTTATTAATACTTGTGCTGTTCCCGCTACAGATGACTTTTGCTCAATGTGATTTAACCCAGTTTCGCTGGGATTGCGATATAGCAGTCCAAACCAAGCCCAAGCCACACGCCAACTCATTGATCTATTGTGGGGATTCTTATGGTTATCTAACCAAACAACAATACGATATACTAACTCGCAATCAACGCGCAAATATTATTATGTCATTAAATATTAATGGGGAATACATCGATAGCCCATGTATTGGCGCAGAACGTTAATACATGCATTATTAGGCGTTTCCAACTCACTACAGGGCAAACTGTTGCCCTTTGCTGACAAAACCTAAAAAACCCTTTTGCTGGGGATTTAGGCCATTTTCACTATGATAATGATAGAGCCACATTTTGGCTTTAATCGCCGCGGGTAAAGTAACTAATTGAGAAAAGTGAGCATGAACGGGACTTTGATATGTATTGGTATCACAGTCATGAAAAATTAAATCGGCTTGTTCAAAATACGATTGATATTCAATAGGTTGAAATTGCGTATCCGTAGTCAAAAAAATAGTCTGTTGCGGTGTGGAAAAATATAAGCCATAACTAGGCGTTAATGTAGGACCATTAAATACATGCACGGTCCGAATTAAATGAAAAGTAATATCTTCCCAGCGAAACGACCGTTCAACGTGTGGAATTACCTCAAAAAAATCGTCTAAACAAGCAACCCTATTTCCTTCCAAGGATTCTAATCCACCAGATAAAACATTGCGCCACAAACGTTCACGCAAATCAGGATGAATATATAATTTCGGTTTTTTTTGCTGCGGGTCAAAATAAGTACTAAAAGCAAGCCATTCTAAACCACCCACATGATCAGCATGTAAATGACTGATGTAAACAGCATCGATATCTTTATAGCTATACCCTTGAGCGGTAAGAGAATGACGCGCATCCGAACCACAATCAATAAGCAAGTATTTACCACTCGCTGCTTGTAATACCATATTAGATTGAAAATTATCTGTTATATTGGTAAACGCCGCACCGGTTCCCAAAAATTGTAACTTCACGCCCTACTCCTTAGCACAATCATCCCCTTTTTAAATTATATGCTTTTTTTAGCAAGAAATAGAAAATAAGATCTATAAAATAAATTAATTTATCTTTTTAAGCATTAATTATCATCAATTGTCTTTTGTTTTTAACAAAAAATTTAACAATTGATTAAAGAGCGTTTATTATAGTGCTCTTGTTTACCGGATGTTTCGAATGATGGTTAGATCATCTTGATGCAGGCGCGATGAAAATTAAATTAGCCTTGTCATTAATAGGTATTTCGTCCATTCATTTACTACGCACGTTTATTGATCCCACTAAATTAAGTAATAACTCCGTGATGTGGCAAGTCATTATTCATATAACGTTACTGGTTTCGGCTCTGGCTATTGCTTGGACGAACCGATTATTGAATCAGGAAACGCATTAGTGACAAGTATATATTGAACATAGCCCTATCGTGCAACGCTAGGGCAATCGTCCAGAGGAAATAGTTCTTCCGTATCTAAATTTTCATCCGTCTCAGAATATGCATCATAAAAAGACCATGAGGTATCACTTACTAAACTAGAGCATCGCGTGCGCACGTCGCTTTTAACAGAAAAAAAATCAAAGGATGACGAGCGTGAGCAATTTAACCGTAGCTCCGCCTTATTTAATTGCTCTTCTAATAATTCATTTTCTTCTTCTAATTTTACCCGCTCAGAATGCAAAATTAAACTCTCCTGACGAAGAGAATCTAATTGCTCCTGGCTTTTTACAAGATCTAATTGCTTCTTGAATATATCCTGAGGCTCTTTTTTTGCATTTTTTTTATGCAACCATGAGTCATATTTATATTGCAAATTCGTTAGCTCATAAGAAGAGTTCTGGTAATCATCTTCGTTCTTGTTTTGTTTTTTCTTAATTTCAACAAGCTTTATTTCGTTTTGCCATTTGCTTTTGGATATTTTTTCTTGTTCCATAACCGCCTCGAAACATATTTTATAGTCAAAATGTACTATAAAAATACTTTTATGTAAAGTAGAAATTTATCTTCCTCGAACAAAGTTAATAGATTTAATCCCTAGTAATACGCTATAGTGTCAGTTCCTTTTCTTCTTCTGGCTAACACTTATGTATGCTTTAGAACTTGAAAATCTATCGAAGACTTATGCTAATGGCATCCAGGCCGTAAAAGAAATTAATCTTAATGTGCAGCAAGGCGATTTTTTTGCTTTATTAGGAGCCAATGGTGCGGGAAAATCAACGACTATCGGTTTGATCTCCACCTTAATAAACAAAACTTCCGGTACGATTAAAATCAATGGTTTTGATTTACAACAACAAGCCACACAAGCAAAATCGGCATTAGGCTTAGTGCCCCAAGAAATTAATTTAAGTATTTTTGAAACATGCGAACATATTTTAATTAACCAGGCCGGTTATTATGGGGTTCCCGCATCAATAGCTAAAAAAAGAGCCGATGAATTACTCGATCATTTGGGATTAGGTGAGAAAAAACGCTCTATTGTGCGTCATTTATCTGGAGGCATGAAGCGACGACTAATGATTGCCCGAGCGCTAATTCATCAGCCAAACGTTTTAATTCTGGATGAGCCAACTGCCGGTGTTGATATTGAAATTCGCCGTAGCATATGGGACTTTTTAACGCATGTAAATCAAAACGGCACCACAATTATTCTCACCACTCATTATTTAGAGGAAGCAGAACAACTGTGCAAAAACATCGCAATTATTGACAAAGGGCGGATTATTAAAAATACTTCGATGAAAGCATTATTAAATAGTGTTCATTATCAAACATTTATTTTTAATAGCGAACAAGCCATACAGCAGTTACCACAAAAAGAAGGGTTTAAAACCCATTTGATCGATGCCAATACGTTCGAGCTCCATGTAGCTCGCGAAGTATCACTTAATGATATTTTTCAGTTCTTAGATCAAATAGGCATTACCATTCATAGCATGCGTAATAAAACAAACCGTTTAGAAGAACTTTTTATGGATCTTATTAAAAATGGCAATTAAACAACAAGTTATATCTCTATATACTTTAGTACGGCGTGAATTACTGCGTATGTTTCGCATTTCCAGCCAAGTATTTCTACCGCCAGTCATTAGCACAACACTTTATTTTTTGATTTTCGGTAGCTTAATAGGCCCACGTATCGGTACAATTCAAGGCTTTAACTATACATTGTTCATTGCCCCAGGATTAGTCATGATGGCAGTTGTTGTCAATTCTTATGGCAATGTGTCCTCTTCTCTTTTTAGCACCCGCTTTCAAAAAAACATTGAAGAAATGTTGATTAGTCCCATGCATTATAGTTTATTACTATTAGGCTATGTTCTAGGAGGCATTGCTCGTGGTGTTATTGTGGCTTTTTTAGTATTTTTAGTCGCCAGCTGCTTTTTAACCATCAGGTTTGATCATCTACCCTTAACACTTTGGGTAGTGACATTAGTATCCGCCTTATTTTCTTTAGCCGGCTTTACTAATGCCATGGTTGCACGTAATTTTGATGATATTATGATTGTTCCTACGTTTGTGTTAACACCATTAACCTATCTTGGCGGTGTTTTTTATAGTGTGGAAATGTTGCCCGAGTTTTGGCAAAAAGTATCTTATTTTAACCCTATCTTACATACCACCAATGCACTACGCTATGCCATGATCGGCCAAAAAGACGTCAACATGGATTTAGCAATGAGTATTATTTATTGCTTTGTACTAGGCCTTACTCTAATCAATTTGCTATTACTAAAAAAAGGCGTGGGGCTAAGAGAATAGAATTTATTTTTTTTGAAAACCAATGGCCGCCAAGCGTTCATTAATGGATGGATGAGTAGAGAAGACACTACTCAAAGACTTTACCGGATCAAATGAATTAGGGTCAAACAGATACGATGCACGTCGCAACTGCTCATGAGCAGTGCGACCATATTCTTGGGCATATTCGTCAGCATGATCCTCATGATCATGACTTATTTTTAATAAAGCACGGGCCATAGGCTCATTATCACGCATTAGCTCCACACAGCCAGAGTCAGCCATATATTCACGAGTCCGGCTTAAAAAAAGCGTTAAAGCAATAGTAAGTAAAGGCAGGACATAGCGCAAAACAAGAATAATTAAAAATAAGCGATTATCATCACGTTTATCTCGTTTATATAGCAGTGAATAAAATAAAACATCGATCACCACTAATAATATATTGCTCAATACCGCAACCATTAACGTTAATTTAACATCATGATGACGGATATGACTAAGCTCATGCGCCATAACCGCTTGTAATTCGGCTCTATCTAGCTTTTCTATTAAGCCCCTAGTAATTGCCACCATCGCGGAGCGTTCACTATAACCACTGGCAAAAGCATTCATATAATGGGCGTCAATAATAAATACTTTGGGCATGAAACGCAGACCAGCGGCAATCTTCATCTCTTCAACTACATTATATAATTGCGCTTCAATTAAAGAGGAAGCCGATTGCGGCGTAATTTCTTTATATTCAGTCCCCAATAACATCAAGCGGTCATAAAAACTATAAGTAATCCACAGAGAAATAAGCGCAATCCCTGCCATAATTAAAGTGGCATAGGGAACAAGTTGTCCGGTTAGTAATGCCCGCACAATAACCATAAGCGGTACATTGGGATAAGACGTATGTGCAATAAACACATCAGCTAAAACACCAACGGCAACATAAATAAGAATAAAAAGCGCAATGACCATTTTGCTTTTGCGCTCATTTTGTCTTAGCTGGTCACGCCAATTAGCAGCACTGCTATGATAATGTTCAATGCTCATGTTAGAAGGTTACTTTATATTGTTCTTGTTGCTCCACTTGCCCTTGCGAAAGCCCCCAATAAATAAAGTCTTTATCTAATGCTGAGGCAAAAAAAGAAACAATCATCGCTTCAAAAAAAGATTTTTTCTTGGCGTTGTAACGCTCGATTCCATCGTTGTAGGCTTGCTTAGAATACGCTAGTTTATTTTCCGTATTAACTATTTCTTCTTGTAATTGCAATACATTTTGATTTGCTTTCAAATCAGGATAATTTTCAAAAGTGACATTTAAACCCGCCGCAATTTTTGATATCCCATCTTCTGCATGCATGCGCGCCGCTTCATCACCAGCACTTTTCGCCTCTTGCGCTTGAGCACGCAAAGCCACTACTTTAGTCAGCGTGGTTTGTTCATAATCCATATATTTTTTTACTGCCTCAATCAACGATTCAAACACTTTATAACGCCTATCTAACTGAATATCGATTTGCTTTTTATTGTTATTGACCGCCTCAATTAAACGAATTAACGCATTGTAAATTCCTATCGCCCAAGCCAAAAGTCCCACCACTATAATAAGGAACACCACTATAAAAGTACCCATTATTAGTCCTTAAAAGTAAGTCTATTTCTTATTATTTATAGCTGGGAAAAATAAAAAATGATAGCAACGCGTTTAAAAAATATTTTATAGGTTATGTCGTGCCGGGCTTCCCGCATTACGCTACGCTAATACGGGCTACCTTTTGCTAAAATAGGCTTTAAAAATTGCCCTGTGTACGACTTAGAGACTAGCGCGACCTCTTCTGGCGTGCCGGTGGCAATAATTTGTCCACCTTTACTGCCTCCTTCCGGGCCTAAATCAATAATCCAATCGGCCGTTTTAATTACATCCAAATTGTGCTCAATAATAACAATAGTATTACCCTTAGCTCGTAGTCGCGCCAAAACAAAAAGTAATTGCTTGGTATCATGAAAGTGCAAGCCGGTTGTAGGCTCATCAAGAATATACAGCGTATTGCCCGTGTCACGTTTGGATAATTCTTTTGCGAGTTTGATACGCTGCGCTTCACCACCCGATAAAGTAGTAGCACTTTGTCCCAGCTTAATATACGACAAACCAACATCTAATAAGGTTTGACATTTACGCGCTAAACTGGGAATAGCCGTAAAAAAGCTGCCCGCCTCTTCTACCGTCATTTCTAAAATTTCATGGATATTTTTACCTTTATAGTAAATTTCCAATGTTTCACGATTATATCGTTTTCCGTGGCATACATCACAAGCCACATAAATATCGGGTAAAAAATGCATTTCAACTTTAATTAGGCCATCCCCTTGGCATGCCTCACATCGCCCCCCTCGGACATTAAAACTAAAACGTCCCGGTAAATAGCCTCGTGCCCTAGCCTCGGGCGTATTAGAAAATAAATCTCTAATATCAGTAAATAAACCCGTATAAGTTGCAGGATTAGAGCGCGGCGTACGACCAATTGGGCTTTGATTGATATCAATAACTTTATCGCATAACTCTAATCCAGAACAATCTTTTAAACTACCAATAACTAATTGACAGGCACGATTTAACTTATTAGCGGCAATTGGATATAAGGTATCATTAATTAAACTTGATTTTCCCGAACCAGAAACACCGGTAATACATGTCAATAATCCCAGCGGAATAGCAACATTGACATTATTTAAATTATTACAAGATACGCCCGTTAACTTAATCATGCGCTCGACATCAGGCACAAGGCGCTCATTAGGAATAGTGATACATTCTTTACCGGATAAATAACGCCCAGTTAATGAATCAGGATTGGCCATAACTTCCGCCGGAGTACCACTAGCAATCACCGCCCCGCCATGCACTCCGGCACCCGGACCAATATCTAAGACAAAATCAGCATGCCGAATAGCGTCTTCATCATGCTCAACAACAATCACGGTATTACCTAAATTACGTAGATGAAATAATGTTTGTAATAGGCGATCATTATCACGTTGATGTAAGCCAATTGACGGTTCGTCGAGAATATACAACACCCCCACTAATCCTGAGCCAATTTGACTGGCCAATCGAATACGCTGTGCTTCACCACCAGATAACGTTTCAGCACTTCGCGCCAAAGAAAGATAATCTAAACCAACATTGACTAAAAAGCCCAATCGCTCGACAATTTCTTTGTTAATTTTCTCCGCAATCTGTCCCTTGGCTCCAGAAAGACGCAACTCTTTAAAAAAAGCGTACGCATGCTCAATTGAATAAGCCGATAATTCAGATAAGGTTTTATCGGCAACAAAAACATGGCGTGCCTCTTCACGCAAACGAGAGCCTTTACAGGAGGGACAAGGGCGAGAAGACAAATATTTAGCTAACTCATCGCGCACCGTTCCCGAGTCAGATTCGCGATAACGTCGTTGCATATTAGGAATCACCCCTTCAAAAGAGTGGTGCTTTACTAAATGCGAACCATTAGGCCTGTGATAATGAAACTCAATAGTCTCCTCATTGCTGCCGTATAAAATATTCTCTCGAATGGCTTCATCTAAATCACAAAAGGCCGTGTCCACATCAAATTGATAATGAGCAGCAATCGAACTTAATAAGCTAAAATAATAGCTGCTTTTTTTATCCCAGCCACGAATAGCTCCGGCGGCAAGGCTTAACCCCGCATCATGAATAACACGAGTAGGATCAAAATATTGATCGACTCCTAATCCATCACAAGAAGGGCACGCCCCCATAGGATTATTAAATGAAAATAAGCGCGGTTCTAACTCACTTAAACTGTAACCACACTCAGGACAGGCAAATTTAGAAGAATACACAATATCGTCAAATTGCTTATCCATAGACACGACTAAAGCCAAGCCATCCGCCAGATTCAGCGCGTTTTCAAACGACTCACTTAATCGTTGCGCTATATCCGAGCGGACTTTAAATCTATCGATGACCACTTCAATAGTATGTTTTATCCGTAAACTCAGCTTCGGTGGCTCATCAAGCTCATAAATTTCACCATCGATACGAGCGCGCACATATCCTTGCGCTTGTAATTGTTGTAATAACTGGACGTACTCTCCTTTTCGCTCACGAATGACCGGTGCCAAAATCATGACTTTACTTTCTTCTGGTAGAGTAAGAACCTGATCAACCATTTGACTGACCGTTTGCGCATGCAAACTAATATGATGACGCGGGCAACGAGGATCCCCTACTCGCGCAAATAATAGGCGCAAATAATCATAAATTTCAGTAATGGTACCCACGGTAGAACGTGGATTATGAGAGGTCGCTTTTTGTTCAATAGAAATAGCCGGTGATAATCCCTCGATAGAGTCCACATTAGGTTTTTCCATCATCGATAAAAACTGCCTGGCATACGCAGATAAAGACTCCACATAACGCCGCTGCCCTTCTGCATATAACGTATCAAAAGCTAAAGAGGATTTACCTGAGCCAGATAACCCAGTAATCACAATTAATTTATCTCGGGGTAAATCCAAGTCTAAATTTTTTAGATTATGGGTTCGGGCGCCACGAATACTGATAGTATGCATAAAACTCACAAAGGTGTATTAAAAATATACCAAAGTATAACGCTGGTCGAATCATAAAACCAGGAAAAGCAGCGGGTTTTGCAGCACGATTAAAGTAGCCTTGGAAAAAGATGACTTTATTAAAAAAAGAGTTACAATTGTAACCTCCCACACTCGTGCTTCAAAACACCCTTTTGAGGAGAGCTTAATGCGCTATATTGTACCCACCCTTCTCCTGAGCGTGCTCTTATGCACCCAATCACTCTATGCCAATAGCTTACACGAGTTGCGTAAAGATATTAGTGACTCCATGATCACCGCACAAATTACCGCACAATTTGCCGAAAGCAAAAATCTTAATCCACTTAAAATATCTATTGATACAGAAAATGGCATTGTCACCTTGAGTGGTTATGTTACCGATAAAAGAGCATTTGTCGAAGCATTACGCATCGCAACGCGAGTACACGGTGTACGAACAGTGCAGACTAACGATCTATTCATCAAAAAAGTAAATCTTTCGCTAACCGATGCACTGATAACCGCCCGTGTGGAGACCGCGATTCTCAAAGCAAAAGTATTAGATGATGACTCCATCCCTTTAGTAGGCATCAGCGCCACCACAACCAATGGCATTGTTACTTTGTCCGGGCAAGTACATCAAGCCCAATCAATTACTCATATTCTTAATCGGGTTAACGCCATTCAGGGCGTTAAAAAAATAATTACTTTTCTCGCGGTTAAGGATAAAATATGAGTGCATTATCACGCTTTAAATTTTTTCTGTGGTGCTTTAGTCATTTTAAAGTCGCCATGATAGGTTATGTTCGACCGCGTTTGGTTACATTAAATGAGCAGACCATTATTATCCGCATTCCATTAACTCGTCGCACGCGCAATCATCTTCACTCCATGTACTTTGGCGCTTTAGCCGTAGGCGCTGATTTAGCCGGTGGCTTTCATGGGTTTTACCACGCCCAACGCGCTAACTGCTCTATTTCTTTAGCATTTAAATCCTTTGAAGCGCACTTCTTAAAAAGACCTGAATCCGATGTTTATTTTGTGTGTAACGAAGGAATGATGGTACACGAAATGATTAACGAAACCAAAAAAAATGGTCTGCGCATCAATAAGTCATTACACATTATCGCCTACACCGATTATTTTGGTCAAGCAGAAGAGGTTGCGCGATTTATATTAGAGCTGTCTTTAAAAAAACAAACTCATAGTGGTTAATTTAATGTCCACTTAAGGATTATACTCTACACTATACTTGTCGCTAATGAGTTTTCGGTATTTTAGGCAACTTGATTTTTTTGCCGCTCAAAGTAGAAAACTCATTAGCGACAAGTATATATGTACAAAGCATATTAACGCAGTAACAAGGGGAATATATGCTGGAAGATTATTTAGTCGTTTTAGAGTCATTTCAACAATACAAGCTTTCTACTGTAATTGAACACCTGAGTGTGCGTTTTTTTGCCGCTTTAAAACATCCTTATTTTAATCCAAAAGTAGCACCCTATTTTACCGAACCCAATACAACCGGAATACCCTTTACTAGTGCAAGCTTTGCTCTTGACCCCGACAACGTCTCACAAATCAAAAAAATACTTAACGCGTTATATCTATTACAAAAAGCATGCAAAGATGTTGAAGCGCTTGATTTAAAAAAAGATTGGGTGACTACTCAGGCTCATTTAAGTCATCTCTGGAATACAATAATTAATGATACATATCAAGGATTTCAACTTTTAACTCATCTAGATGTTGATATTCAAGCCATTTTTCATGATGAATTAATTCTTCTAACCAAGGTGTTTACTTTTTTTAAAGAAAGTACCAGCAAACAAAACACCTCCGCCTCATCGCCGGATGATACTAATACAATTAATACGTTAAGCAATCTTCTTGGCGAAATTAGCGGCACCGCATTAATGCAAATGAAACCGCAAAAAGGCTCTTATGACTATGGCTTTTTAACTGAATTTAGCTCTTTGCTACCTGGCTACATTAATCAAGTAAAAACTCTTTTTGACCAATATTCAAATACACTAATTGATTTAGAGCCAACATTTAATGACAAAAAAGTGCGCAGTCTAAAAAAGACAGCGTTAAATTTATTAAACGATCTCGAGCACTTAAATAGTAATAGTCTTTTTATTTCGGTAAAATTTTTAAACTATATTTATATTGTTCGCAATATAATAACCTTATCATTAAGTATCATCGAAGAACTGCAACACGTCAGCGAATCGTCGCAAGATGTAATTCGGGATAAATTAGCACAATTAAAATATGATTACATCGCACAACTTTTTGGCTTAGTAGATAAAATAGAAATTAATTGTTTAGTAACTCCCGGCACGTTGTCAAAACCGCTAATGAGCGAAATTAATGGTTTATATGAATGGTTAATCTTTTATGCAGCAAAACCAGTCAATTTTCAATTAAAGGGAGAAGAGCTGCTTAAAATTGAAGATTCACGCTTTATGGCCTTGCGTTTAAATGCGCGTTATAAAAGTATTGATGAGGCTAATTTGGCCCTGTTTGAATTAACCAAAGCAAAAGAAGCCCTCCTTCAATTTTATGATTTATTACAAGAGCACGAGCACTTATCTTTAAATGCGTTGCCCGAAGAAACAAAAAACCTGCTACGTCAGCATTATAAAATCATTAATCCTTTAATGGTGCAAGCCAATGCTAAACTAGACTCGACAATCATGCTAGGCTTATTAGGTACACAAGATTGGTCAAGTTATTTTGCAAGTCTATTCTCAAGCGGTTATCAATATATTAGCCAACAGCAACCAACAGATCATATCGCCACCATTTTGGCGCAAAGCGAACAACTTAACACGTTTATTGAAAAAAAGAAGGCAACCCACTTGTTCTACATTCAATTAAATAAACATTTAATTGATTCATTACAAAACAGCACCGACATTATTTTATTTCCCTATCGCGAAGAAATTAGTGTTATTACCATCCAACAACTCGAAGAACTTAAACTTGTTTCATTTCCACAAGAACAACTACAAACATTTAGCACTGATGAAACACTGGCCCTGCAAGCAACAAAAGAGCAATTAGCTCCTGAGTTATCATTTAAACAACAAGGTGATAATAAGACGCTTACTAACCCAGAGTATTTAACTGTCGATCAAACATTTATAGTGCATCAATGGTACTGCGAGAAATATAACTATCTGCAAAGCGCCCACACTGCATTTAATAGTTTTATCCAGCTCATAACACAGCTTTGCAGCGAGTATGCACATATTCTGCCACACGCATTACACTTCAACCGCTTAAAAGAAGCAGAACTGCATCAATTGCGCACATTATATAATCAATTTAATCGCTTTTTTCTTAACAAAATTCCCGCAGAATTTAAAGTTAGTGCGCATCAATTAGATGACTATTTTAATGATAAATCGCCGCAAAATACATTATCATCCAATGCACCACTACTTACGCTTATTGAGCCCTTTAGGTTTTATTTTCAAGATTTGTTCAAAAACACCGCCCAGGAATGGCAGGGAAAAATAGAGTTCTATAAAAAACAGGCGAAATATCAATTTATTCACCGCGAGCGAAATGTATTTTTAGATGATGAAGCCAACGCGTTATATTTAGCAAAAGAGTCGACAAAACACCTTGTTTTTACCCAAGAAAAAACAAGTAAATGTATTGCCAACCCTGAGCAACTTAGCGCAAAACAAGCGTTAATTTTATATCAAGATTACACCAATAAGCGAAATAAATTTGCCACTGCCAGTAAAGCATATACTCAATTTTATCATTTGCTAAAAGAAGACGCTCAACTCTCTATAGGTGTAACTAATCAGATCCGTTTAAATAACTTAGATACTGAAAAAAAATTAGAGTATCGTAGATTATATAATTTGTTTCAACCCTATTTTATTCATGGTGTTCCAGCAAATAAAAAGGACGCGGCACTAACGCTTGATAAGTATTTGGTTCATGCATTAACAGGAACAAATACTAACGCCACGATGCCCTCCATTAGTTTACTCGATGAATTAGATGAGCATTTTCAAACCTATTTTACCCAAATTGACCGCACATGGAGTTTAAAACAAAAATTTTATTTAGCCATTGCGCAAAAACAGTATGTTACAGAGAGAACAAAAATACCCTTAGCCTATGAGGCAACACATAAGCGGGCCGGCTATCTCATCAAACATACAGACTACTCTGCTGCAATTAACGAATTAAGAGACTATTTAAACGATACTATTCCATTGTTTAATCATGCCATGCAACGGGAATTAAACGTACACATAGATATTATTCCTTATCGAGAATTACAAAGCCAAATAGAAGAGCTAATACAATGTAAACAAGTACTGCCGATAAAACAATTGCATAATTGCTTTTTCCACTTAGAACAGATTGTTGAAGCCTTAGAAGAACTGAATGATGATAGTATGCAAATAACCTATCTACGTCACTTATTTAATGGCTATCAACATTTCACCCAATTAAATGGGTTGTTGCATAAATTAGCAAGCGATCCGCATTTGCATCTTATTGCCACCACATTAATGACAAAGACAAAGTCATTATGGGCTGTCATTTTAGAAAATTTAAGCGCCTATCAGGTGGGTGCAGCTGACGTCGCGCCGCGAGAAGAAATGGTCGCCTATAGCGGTGTATGGTATCCCTTAAGCGTCCTGAATATCGTTCCCAAACACATCAGAAGCCTAAGAAATAACACCCTGCTGGCTCCTCATGATATGGATCAACTGCATATTAATGCAAAAAAAGCCTCTTTGACGATAGAACGACTCATTCGTTCCTCTCATTCTTATGTTCAACTTTTTCTGGAAAGACCGAGCATGTCTCTATTATATGATGAATTAACGAGTCGATTATGCGATTTTTTCAATACCATTCATCATGCCGCCACCGCAAATTTAGATCAATTTCATTCCTATGTTTTCTCGCCTATGCTTCATGAAGCAGATAATTGGGAAGATAAATTAGGACTAGTTCCAGGCACGCTCTCCGAACCAATACAACAAATTATTAAGGAATATTACCAAGGATTATTACATCCCCTGCATCTTCCCTCATCTATTCATATTCAATTTTTTTGTAACAAGAGCCCATTGCAATCGCGAAAAGACTATACCGCACACAATGCGGAGCACGCGAGAAACGCATTAGTAGAGCACAATGATGCCTATGCCAATCTGATTATGTTTCATGAAACGCTTCATTTATATAATCAATCTATTACGAGTTTTTATCGTGAAAGTATCGAATGCAAACAAGAGGCTGCTCGTTATAAAAAAATACTTATAGAGTCTTATTCTGCGCTTCATCCTCAACTCATTAAATTACAGCGAGAATTAAAGATCACTCCTCGAGGGCGTCTTAGCGAGACAGAGCAACAATTCGATAATGTGCTTAACCAGACACTCAAAAGTTATCAACAACCCATTCACGATCTGAATCAATTAATACCCTTATGCCATGCTTATTATTGTGGTATTAAAAACTCCCATGAAATGGATATCCATATTGCAGGAGAAAAATTAGCCTATTTAAATAAATTAGAGACAAAACAAGAGCAGGAGCATCAGCAATTTATAGCAAATCTCGCTGATGAATATTTTGAGCAACAATATGAAGAGTTAACAGAAAAAAACATAGGATTTCAATACGTAGATCAAGAATATGCTATTCATTTGAAAAGTACAATTCACCAATATAAAGACGCCATTGTTGCACAATGCATCGGTGCCAAAGATATAAAAGATGCTATTCGTCATCAGTTAAAACAAAAAATCAGCCAATTTGAACAAACTCATTTTACCGATTATTATCAGCTCGATAAAATACAGGTGGCCCTTGCTCAATTCAAAAATTACTTTAGTATTGCAACTACCGCCATAGAACATAAATCATGCATCATTGAAAATACACGCACCTTGCAAGAAAAATCTAAACGCATCAAAGAGTTAGTGCTCATTGCGAAAGATGCTAAAATTCCAAATAATGTTGGGGCTCGTATTGCACAAATTCGCGAAGAAGTACTGCATCCCCGATTCACCACCATAATGCTAAAACAAAAAAATACATCCTCATTTACATTTGCTTATTGGGCACAATGCATTTTATCTTTGTTAGAAGCATTAAATTTATATGCTCCACAACACGTAGTGTGTCTTAATAATTTAAAAAATACCGTACAACAAAAAGAAAAAATAAGCACGCTGTATACTCGTTTTGGTTTATTTAAATCAACATCCTCCGTTACTTCAAACCAAACCGATATAAGCGATGAGTGGGATAATGACCTTCCTTATGAGATACAATGAACGCAAATACCATAAATAGTCAACGCATGATCGGTCATTTTAAATTGTGCTTTAGCCGCAATTTCTCTTTGTCTTTGCTCAATGAGTTCATCCACAAACTCTTCGACTATACCACATTTGATACAGACTAGATGATCGTGATGCTCTTCTTGTCTTAACTCAAAAACTGAATGACCGCCTTCAAAGTTATGACGGGAGACTAAACCTGCTGCTTCAAATTGAGTTAAGACACGATAAACGGTAGCTAAACCAACATCTTCCCCCATTTCTAACAATGCTTTATAAACACCCTCGGCACTTAAATGATGATTAGGAGACTGCTCTAAAATGTGGAGCACTTTTAACCGCGGTACGGTAATCTTTAATCCAGCATTTTTAAGTTGCTGACTATCTTCCACAAAAGCTCCTTATTAGTTCTTGCTGTTATTTGCTTAAATGGCATATTATACCCGCTCCCGAAACTAATCCGGAAACGATATTATGGCTAAATTATTCACAATAAGCAAAAAAATGCGAATAATACTTATTTTTTTCACAGTTTTTATCAGTATGCCGCTTACTCAATGTACCTCTTATGATTTTTCCCGCCGCATCGTGCAACAAGGAAATCTTCTTCCTGGCGCCAAAATAGCTCGCTTAAAAATAGGAATGAGTAAAGAAGAAGCAGCCATTTTAATGGGAACAAGTTTAATGAGCCCCATGTTTAATAACAACAGATGGGATTACGCTTATACCTGGCGCAAAGGAAATGGAATTATGGAACAACGCAATGCTATTTTATATTTTGCAAATGATAGATTAACGCGTATTGAACATAGGCCCTAAATCACCGCTAGTCGTTTTATAAGAACAAAATACCCGACATCTCTTGCCCTTATAGAACGACTCAAATCAAACCTTATTCCAAGAGCCCCTCATCCCCTACTTATTTTTTCTTGCGAGCTAATTGTCTGCGCTTTTCCTTAGGATCCAAGGTTAATTCGCGATAAAACTCAATGCGATCACCATTTCTTAACGGGCTATCAAGAGCGATGCTTTTGCTATAGATACCCACAGTTAATGCACGAGTTTCCGGATGCGTATCATAAATATGCGCCTGCGCAATAGCATCGGCAACACAAGAACCTGCAGGTAAAGAGAGCAAAAGATGTACCGCTATTTGATTTTGCGGGATATACACTAATTCAACATCAAGCATAAACAATCTCAGCTCTATCACAAAAAGCATCAACCATTTTATCAGTGACTTGATCAAAAACAGGCCCTAATACCATAGAAAAAAACTTTCCGGCAAATTCAAACTCTAAGTCAAAGGATATAGTACACCCATCATCTGCTTCATCAAAACGCCAAAATCCTTCTAAATGACTAAAGGGTCCATCAATTAAACGAATTTCAATCATTTTATTTGCTTGCAGCAAATTACGTGTTGTAAACGATTTAGTCATCCCGCCGGCACCAATTACTAAAGTACCTTGCACTTCATCATCATTGCGATGATGCACTTTGCTTTCAACACAATAAGGCAAAAAAGCAGCGTATTCTTCTACTTCATTCACCAAGCGATACATTTGTGCACAAGAAAAAGGTACGGTTCGCGCGCGTTTTACGGTAGGCATTATTACTTTACTCCTTGCTGCTTATTGAGCCAAGCACTTAAATCAACCAATTCTTGCGGACACACTGAATGCTCCATTGGATACGTGTGACAATCAATATTGTTATAACCATGAGCAATTAACCACGTTTTACTTTGCTCGGACCAAGCAGGTAATACTATCGAGTCAAAATGCCCACATGCTAAGAAAAAAGGTGTGTTTTTATCCAAAAGAGCGTGCGTTGCCTGTGCCAGGGGTAAATACGCTGATAAAGCAATAACACCACCCAATCGTGCTGATGTATGCAATGCCGTATAAAGAGCCATTGCACCGCCTTGAGAAAAACCAGCCAAATAAATATGCTCTTCTCTAAAGCCTTGTCCAACTTGTTCGGCAATAGCTTTTTGAATAAATGCCGCCGATTGCTCAATCCCCGATTTATCTTCTCGATCAGCTAATTGCATCCCTAAAATATCATACCAAGCAGGCATCACCATGCCATTATTTAAGGTAATGGGTCGGCGAGGAGCAGCAAGGAAAACATGATGAAATGCTGGGCCTGAAATAGACAACCCACGAGCGAGACCCGCCATGTCGCTTTTATCAGCACCTAAACCATGCATCCAAATAATACACCGTTGTGCTTCATTTTTTCCTATACTCAAACAAACTCTCCAGAAAAAAGATTAATTATCGCTAATGCAATCGCATCGTGCAAGCTTAGTTGCACTAACAAAGTAACTTATAGCTAAGAAGTTCTTGATTTATAGGATATTATCAAGGATCTTATACACTATGTAGATTTTAGCGTTTAAATCATGAATTACTCCTTATTTTTATTATTATGTTGCGTGTGCGGTTTAGTTGGCTGTGGCCAAAAAGGCCCATTATATTTACCTCAGACAGTACTGATGCAGTCATCGCACTAAGGTCGAAAAATGAGCATTAAATTTACTAAAATGCATGGCCTTGGCAATGACTTCATGGTTATCGATGCAATTAATCAGTCCATTTCATTAAGCAGTGAACAGATTGTCGCTCTTAGCAATCGCTTTACCGGCATAGGTTTTGATCAATGCTTACTTATCGAAAAAAGCCATGTATCCACCATTGACTTTAACTATCGTATTTTTAATGCCAATGGCCAAGAAGTAGGACAATGTGGGAATGGGGCCCGTTGTCTTGCTCTTTTTGCAAAATATCATGGTTTGACTAATAAAAAGACCTTACGTGTAGCCACAAGCACCACGCAAATGCTCTTACATATTAATGCCGATGATAGTGTATGCGTTGAAATGGGGGGTCCTAAAAGAGCACCAGCAGATATTCCCTTTATCACACCGACACTACAAACAAGTTATTTATTACCTTTAGCCGCAGAGCAAACAATTTCTATTCACACCATTAATGTGGGTAACCCTCATGCTGTAACGCGAGTAGATTCGCTTGATTCCATCGCCATCAATGAACTGGGCCCGCAAATTAGTACGCATATACAATTTCCAGAGCAAGCGAATGTCGGTTTTATGCAAATAATAAATGCCGCACATATTCAGTTACGCGTCTACGAGCGAGGTTGCGGCGAAACAAATGCATGCGGTAGCGGTGCAGTAGCCGCGGCGGCAGTAGGTCAATTGTATTACCAACTAGACGATCACGTTCGAGTTAGCCTTCTTGGTGGCGATTTATTTATTGATTGGCCCAATAAAGAACAAACTATTCGTTTAACCGGACCGGCATGCTTTGTTTATGAAGGAGTGCTTTGTGCATAAAGTAGACGAATCCGTACAATATATCATTGATAATGTACACCTAGCCAATCCACCACAGTCATTATTGAACGCTATTAATGCTCTTAATCAAGAAGAGCTGCTGGCTCTTTATGAACAAGGTGTTGTGGAACAATTGCATGATAAACTCGCATTTTATTTTAATTGTTTAATACAACAAGAAAATAAGCATTCCCTGTTTATTCACCTAATTACTCATTGCGCAAGTATCGATGCGGCATTGATGCAAAATATTTTAAGTAAACTGCCTAGCTCTAATTTATTAGCTCTGGTGAGCAACCTATTAACCCAAAGCCGTAATGAGGCAGCAGAATATACAGCGAACCTCTATCAAGTGCTTTATTTTTTATTGCAAAATTTAAATACCACACTCAAAACCGATAAATTAATCCTTGCTTGGCCAGAACAAGAAAAAGGAATGGCATTAAGTCATGCCTTGCTTGGATCTATTGAATGCATCAGCGAGTTTGCTAAATCTCGCGCCAGTTGGCTCACTTGGACGCCAGCTGCAAAAGTAAATGAATCGCATATTGGCTTATTACTTTCTTATCCACCACAAAATAGCGAACAGATCATACCGGAGGTACTCGTTTGGTTAGTGATTTTTCAAGAAAATCCCGAGCGATTAGTATTGCTCTTTAATAAGTTAGCCCAAATATCGAAATCGGCACCGCAAGAAACTAATTTTTCACACATTAAACGCTCCTTTTGGCAGTTATTATCCCCAGAAATCGTATACGATGAAGGCTCTTTTTTCAGTAAACTTCAATCATTAACACAGCACTTAACAGCACAAACTTCTGCTCTGATTAGGAATAACAAAGACTTATGCAGCAGCTATCAACAGGCGCAAATCGTCGCATATACGAAAGAAAACGTGCTCCATTTATTTTCTGCTGCCCAGATTCAAGAACTGCTACTGCATTCCCTACAAGATAAAGCATGCACTAATTGGGGCAAAGCAGCATTATGGCTTAATGCACAAGAAGAAGAGGCGCAATATGTATGGTTAAAACAATTAATCACTAAAAGTAGAAATGTGGTTTTTAATCAACAGCTCTATCATTTTATTTATTCTTTGGGGCAATTTTCTAAATTTCGCGACTGCTGCCAAGAATCGGAATTAGCTTACTTTTTATTGCATGCCAAAGAAAAAGATTTTAGCGATTGGTTAACTTATTTAACTCAACGTCATGCTCAGCAAGCATTAAACATAGACGCCATTGCTAGTGAGTTACTCCACCATCCTAAAAAAATAACCGTGCTGTTACAACAACACACGCTCATTAATCCCCCCTTGATTGCAACGCTTCTGTTAAAAGCCCCTCTTTTAGCAACGCTACATGACTATATTAATAGTCAAGATAAAACCTGGTTACACTCTTTGTTCTTGACCCTTAATACACAAATACAAATGGGTGCTCCTTCCTTAGACGCATTATCAGTGATCAATGATTTAATAACCGCAAAACAAAATAGTTGGTGTGATGGGCAACCAGAAGATCAACAGCTTATCTGCGATTATCTCAATGGATTATTACATTACAGCATGCCATTGCGCGATGCGACATCACAAGAGCAAGTACAAAAAGAGCTTTTTTTAACGCTTGATATATTCCTTCATCTCAATGAGCAATGGAGGAATTATTTATTTCAACAAGCGTTCATGCGTGAGTTATTTTCTTATTTTCTACCACAAAACCCATCTTGGAACGCAGAGTATATTGCACGACATCCGTTAACCCCTTTATGCCTTATTTCTGAGATTAAGAGCTTAGGGTTAATAGATGAGCAAAAAGAACAACTACACCTATTTATTGTTCATCTACTGTTACATACACCCCCTGGTGTATCATCTGAACAATTCCTAGTTTTATTTGGACTATTAAAAAATGAACAGCAGCATCAATTAGCCCAATCAATATTACTATTACCCGATCTAAAAAAAACGCAGTACGATACAATCCATCAATTGATAGCACAACTATCGGCCGAAGAACAATATTCCTTTTTAAATCAAATACCTAACCAGCAAGTGTTACATGAGCTACTATTCCCTAACAATGTACATGCCCTCTCGGCGCTGCAATGGAAAAAAATATTAGAACACATCAGCCTTAACCATATCCTTACCTTTATTAATAATGAACATATCGCCCCCAAAACAAGAAGCGCACGCTTTGCTTCTTTATTGGACTATATTGGATTGGATGCAACACAATGGAGTAAAGAGCAAAAACTATGCCTATACCAACAAAGCATGCTTTTACTGCCACATGCACCTGAGTTAATAGGCTCCCTACTTGCTCTGTGCTCTTGGGATGATTTATTAGTGTTACTAAATGCCTATCCTCTCCAGCGCTTTACTTTAGTCCGTGCCGCAATGCAACACGGTGGTTATGAAGAGGAGCTTATTAAATCCAGCGCACAACAACAGGATTTTTTAACGCAATTATTATCCTATAATTTTCCCATACAACAGCTCATTGAGCTGACAAAACAGGTGCCAGCACAGAATAGAACCATTCATTCACTCATTACTCTATGTTTTTTACTGCATGAAGAAAGTGTTAATGCCCTAAACGGCCCATCGCATTTAAACGCATTAAATAACACCAAGAGTTATCATGCGTCACGCTTAAATAACTTACTAGGTTATATTAACCCGAAGTTTTTAAATAATGAGCGAATTAGCACGCTGCCCCAAGAAACGTGCTTGGCTCTTTTGTGTTGTATTCCCCACTTTCATCGGTGGACCGATCAACAGATTCAAAGTGTGGTAAATAAATTACCGCGAGCAAAGAGTCTTGGTTACTGGTTAAATAATTATTATAATATGCCGCATGCCAATTATATGCTGGCTCATTTTTTAACGATTGCAAAAGATTATATCTATAAGGAGATTGAACAACTCTCCATTTTTCATAAAAGAGCACTGATTAAAAAAATTATAGAGCAGATAGAACTATTTCCTGATGCCTATCAACTCATTGAACAAGCCGATGAAGAGCGTCATCTAATACAGGCTATTAAAAAATACAATCACGGTACTAATACTCCTATTCTTATTCATTTAATTCAACATCTAGTGCAAAAACTTCATGTTCAAGGCCATGTTTTTTCTTTAACAGCAACAACGCTGTTAATTCCATTACAAAAAGATACTGTTTTTAGCAAACAACATATGGCAATGGCTTATTTAATTAATCATTACCTAAAAATAAATGCCCAAGCAGGAACAGTCGATTTATTTTATAAACAAGAGAAACCCGATATAGAGCGCATGAAACAATTGATTTTGTTACGTCCTCAATATCCGCAAAAAGAAAAAGGTTTAAACGACCATTTATTAATATCCATCTTGCAGACTAAAGAGGAAAAAAATATTTTTTCATCTGTCAAAGTAGACCATCTTCTCGACATGATGACGGCAAAAAAAATTACACAGATAAGTGCCTTAGATTATTTTCTCCTCTACTATAAGGGCGATAATGAAACACTAGCTGCCTTATTACATGAATACGTAAGAGCGCATGCGCAACAATCCCCTTGCACTACAACTCATAAAAAAGCCCTGCATCATATCGCGACATTTATGACGCGAACCGAATTATCAGCAAACATTCAAAATACCATTTATCAAGTATTGCTACATTACCCAACGCTATATGATGCACATATTAGTTCGTGTCTTTTTTTATTCGATGCGACAAAAACAATTCAACATTTTGGTATGCAAGGAACCTTAAACGGCTATCAGCAAGTAATTGACATGTGTGAAATGGCATTAGAAAAATTGGATTCGGTTCGGCATTCTAAGGCTATTTATGATGCCAAAACAGCATTGCGTGAGGCGCAAATAGAATTGGCGTATAAACAAAATAAATCTTTTTTTTCTACTATTATTTATTTTATCACTCGTTGTTGGGTATATGGATGGACGGGGTTTTTTATCCCCAACGAACCGACCTATGTTTTATCTGCAACGCAAAATAACCCAGATCAAGCCAAGAAAACGATACTTAAAAAACGAGAACGCTCTTTTTATGTCCCCCAAAATGTGCTGACTTTTATCCATGAATTAAGTCATTACATAACAGTAGAGAAGCTGGATGAGTTACTATTATTATTAGAAGCTTGCGACTATAAAAAAGCAAGCGAGGAAGAACTAAGTATTCGTATAGCCTTGCATGAATTAATACCTCAAATAAAAAACCAAGGTATAAGTAACTTTTTGTTTACAGAATGGTTTTCCATGCATCATCATGTTTTTGAAGACAATTATATTCACTTAATAGAATATTTACTAAATACTCGTTCTGTATTAGAAACGCAAATTATACTAGGAGAACAGCATAAGGAATTAAAGATCATACCTCAAATTCTTCGTGAACTAATAAGCAGCACTGATTGGCTTCAGCAAACGAACAAAGAAAAACCTCAAGTAAATAACTGGCAATGGCCGAATTTATTCTCTTTTTTTCAAAATCCATCGCCTCAATTAATAACAACATCAAGCTCGTCACCCTCAGTACAAGCCGGACGGAACTAAAATCAAATTTAAATCGTTTTTCAAAGAAAAAATCATTAACTGCGTACAGCTACTTGAGTATTTGTAACATGCGAATTTATTTCATCCGAAGAAGTTCTGGCTTCTGTAAAAAAACCTACTTTGGCCAGGCATAAAGTCAGCCCACCAACGGCAACACCGCCACCAATTAGGGGCGAAACACTAACGGCTAAAGCAAGGCCCGCAGCAAAAATAGCGACACCCAAAAGAAGCATTAAATCTCCCAGGATTTTATGGGTATTCGACGGGCCATTTTGAATGATATTTGCCTTTTTTATGTATTGTGCTACAGTCAACCGCTTAGATAATAATGCTTCAGTGTTCTTTAAAACATCAACAGATTCCTGCACATTAATATCCTTAGACAGCAATGTTAAATCTAAAATATCTCGCGTTTTTTCCTTACAGTACTCATTTGTCAAAAACGCATTTAATTTATCTTTTAATAAGCCAAAATAAGGATTAGGATCCTTTTTATTCGTCAGGTTTTTTGCCACAATAGACAGAATTTCCTCATCACATTGCAGCGATGGTGATACATATTCAATTATCTCAGGATATTGCGCAACTAATTGCAAAACAAATAATTTATCGTTTTTAAGTACGCTACTGGCATAATAAAACGCGGTCGAGTCTTGTTTTACAGCCGCAAGAACTAGCTCTTTATTTTCTAGCAAACTACCAGTAGCATAGCGCAACGCACAGCCACATTGTTGCACTGCGGCCAGAACTAATTCTTTATTTGCTTTAAATATCGGCAAAAGATAATGTAATGCGCGACCATTTTGTCTTACAGCGGCCAAAGCTAATGGAAAATAAGGTTTGACATATTCAATGGCCAAGCCATTTTGTGCCATTACTTTGTAAATAAATTGTCGATTTTTACGCAGTTTATTTGCCGTACTTTTTAAAGCCGCGGGATATTGTTTTACCGCAGCAAGAACAATTTCAGGATCATTTTTAAATTTTTTCGCAACATACTGAAATGCTATTCCATTTTGCTGAACCGCAGCTAAAACAAGCTCTCGATCATGTTGCAAAGCATCACTGGCATATTGCAATGCACAACCATTTTGTCTTATCGCCGCAAGTGCTATTTGCTTATTATCACGCAAAGAAAAGGCTGCATGTTTCAAGGCGCATCCGTTTTGTTGTACCGCCAGAAGAACAACGTGCTCATTCGTTTTAATAGCACTTATCGCATGCAGTAGCGCTTGACCTGCTTGCTGGACCGCCACGGCAACAACATCAATATCACCTTGTAACCCTGATGCGGCATAAGCCAGCGCATGACCATCCTCAGTAACCGCGGCAAGCACCACTTCTTTATCGTGTTTTAACCATAAGGTGGCATATTCTAGTGCTCGGCCATAGTTTGTTACTGCGGCTAAAACCACTTTTTTATTATTTTTTATTTCTGCGGAGAGCGAACGCAATCGCCACCCATCACGAGTGACTTGAGCAAGATATTCTTCCAATGAAAGGCGCATAAGAATCTTATAAAAAAATAAACCGTTCAATATTTTACCATGATGAGCAGTATCAAACAATGTATCTTAGGTCAGCTGTAGGATAAGAGCCGTACAATTTAAATGCCCAGCAGTTTTTTCAGACACCTTACGGATCAGATTAGATATCAAATAGTGCGCTGCATAGCCTCAGACAAAGCACTTTATGTAATATTAGCCAAACCAAGGGCTTATTGATGTAACAAGGATTGAATCGCCGTGCATTATTTTTGCGCCAGAAGAGCTCATTAAGAGCATGAAGCAATGAATCATTGCAACGCGATTACGATGAATTAGCTATATATCGCAATAAATCTCGAGTAGGAAAAAATTCTAATGGATATCGATGGGTATCAAAAAAAGTTGCACGAGTAATAGTTATTTTATTACTCGTCGTTTTTGAACCTATGGGCGAAAAAAGCAATAATATAAAAGCCGAAAACTCCACTATTACAATTTCCACCGTCGATGCATCCAATTCCACTGCGCTGGATTAGTCAAAATGATGCGCTCTAATGCTTGATTATAGGCTAACGTATTTTGATATAAAGCTTCTTGCGTAGAATCATAATCACGCCAAGGTAGCGGTGCAAAAAACTCTAATACATGTGTTCCATCGGCTAAGCGATAGCCTGCAGCGGGAACAACGGGTACGGCAGTATGTCGGGCTAACGTAGCAAGACTGCGATAAGTTCCCGCTTTTTTGCCAAAAAATTCAACAGCAATTCCATCTCTATTTACTAAAGAGGCATGTTGATCTAAAACGAAAATAACGGCATGATTTTGTTCTAATGCGCTACACACCTTATCTAACGAGTTTTTTTTCGGAATAACATTCAAACCCGCTTTATAATAATTATTGAACATCATGCGTTCCAATGCCTTAAAACGCAACGTACGACGAATAAAATGAAATTGACCTTGAAACGCTTTAAAATTAAGAACACCACCCAGTGGGGCAAACTCCCAATTACCAAAATGGCCTGTTAAAACCAATACGCCTTTATTTTGCGCAATCACTGCCAGCATATGCTCATGACCAATAACACGCACTTTATCTTTTAGCGTCTGCTCGCTCATAAAACGCAATTGCACGCCCTCTTTTAAAGAAGTCGCTAAATGCGAATAATAGGCTTTTGCTAAATGAATTTGTTGTGCAGGCGCCAGCTTATCAGCAAAAACTTGTTGGATATTTGCTAAAATCAAACGCCGTCGATAAGGAATGAAGCGATATAAAATACGCCCCATCCACGATACTGGCAGTGCATTTATCTGCTCTACTAACTTATTCACAAGCTTTAATCACTATACATGCATTCATACTAGCAAAACCTCTATTAATCACCATCATATATTTTTTATCTACAGACTGATGATCCGCGCTAAGAGATAATGAAGTGCAAGCCGCCGCTTTGTGCTCTAAATTAGCAATACCCGGAAGAGTGGCATGCTGCACCGCATAACTTGCAAGAACGGCATCAATGAGGCCAGAGGCACACAAGGTATGACCTGTAGCCCATTTAAATGCACTAACAGGCATCGGCTCTTGCTGCCATAATCGACTAATAGCAAAGGCTTCGCTATCATCTGATTTAGGATTACCATTGCCATGAGCAATAATGCCGCCAATGTCATCAAGATTTAATTGCGCACTGGTTAATGTATTATGCAATAAAGAGCTTAAATGCTCGCCTTGTGCTTCAATCGAGAATAAACCTTGCGCTTCACTAGCCGCTAAACCACCAACCATTTCAGCATAACAATGCGCACCGCGCGCGCGCGCGCTGGCCTCACTCTCTAAAACAATTGCAGCAGCACCATCAGCTAAAAGCGTACCATCATGAGCTCTATCAAACGGTTTTAAATGCTGCTCACTTAACACCCCTAATTGCTGATAATAAAACATTGCTTGGGGCTCTATTCCCATATCATAGGCTACAACAACCGCTCTATCAGCCTGCCCCGTTTTTATCGCATTATAGGCTTCAATTAGCGCTTGCGCACCGCTGACTGCATGATTAGTAATATTATGATTAATCCCTTTAAAACCATAAGTAATGCCGGTATAGGCCAAAACATTATTCGGTAAAATACGTAATAACCACATAGGATGTACTTCATCAAATAACTGGCGGGCAAAATCTTGCATATTGCCACCGGTTTTGGCAATTAAGGGCAAAAAATCATATTGTTGAAAATACTTATTGCCTGGCGACCCCACATATACGGCTGTGCGATCATTAAAAGCATCTGTTGCAGATAAACTGTCGCGATAGGTTAACATCGCACTTTGCTCTACCGCACTCACCGCAGCATTAATTCCCAACACATCTTGTCGCGAAATAACTTTAATTAATTTGCGATCCGGTAGCATTTTAGCGGGCTGCAAATTTTTTAACTCGCCGCCTAATTGGCAAGGCCACTGATTTAACTGCCAATCTTTAATAGCATCAACGCCACTTTGTCCTGCTAATAAGTTATTCCAGGTATCATCGGCGGTTGTACCTGCAGCCGTTAATGCGCTACGACCAGTAATAAAAACACGTTGTAAATCCGGCATCATTGGCCTCTCTCAAACTCAGGATGCTTAAATAGCAAGCAACTATTGGAACCACCAAAACCAAACGAGTTAGACAAAACAACATGCACCGGTTGTTGCCGTGGTCCTTCTACCACATAATCTAAATCACATTCAGGATCAGGCGTTGTTAAATTTGCCGTTTGTGGCACCATCGATTGTTCTATCGCTTTCACTGAGATGACTGCCTCTAAAGCACCTGCAGCAGCAATTAAATGCCCGGTCTGACTCTTAGTAGAGCTCACAGGAAGCTTTTTAGCACGAGAACCAAACACCGCTTTAATCGCATTAGTTTCACTCAAATCATTCATTTTGGTCGATGTACCATGCGCATTGATATAGTCTACATCCTCAGCACTAAGTCCAGCATCGGCTAAGGCACGCTCAATCGCTTGAATAGCTCCATCACCATTAGGGTGCGAGTCGGTAATGCGATAAGAACTTAATGAATTGCCTTCACCGGCTAATTCAGCATAAATTCGGGCGCCGCGTGCCTTTGCTTTATCCCATTCTTCAAGAATTAAAAACGCAGCGCCTTCGCCTAATACAAAACCATTGCGTGTGCCATCAAACGGACGGCTAGCACTTTTAGGTGTCTCGTTATACTTCGATAACGCGCCTAATAAACAAAAGCTTGAAACGCCCAAAGGATTAATCATCGAATCAAAA
>CAZSAO010000025.1:0-6103 GCA_964605275.1 uncultured Legionella sp. | reverse complement strand
ATAAAATCAGCTTCGCCGCGACGAATCACTTGCATAGCAAGTCCAAGCGCTTGTCCACCCGAGGCGCATGCTGTATGAACAGAGGTCGCATATCCCGTAATACCAAACTCTTGAATTAATAAAGATAAGCCCGAATTAGACGTGGTTTTGCCAAAATCAGTTAACTGATAAAATTCATTTCGTGCATCCAACAATCGTTGCCAATCCACGTCGCCCTCTGACGCGCAGGCTTGTTGAAAGCGATGTAAATAATCAAATTCTGCGGTCATCATACCGCTGCCAGTTACCACGCCCCAACGTGAAGCACTTTGAGCGGTGGGTTTAATATCGGCATCCGCAAAGGCTTGTTGTGCTGCAGCTACCGCATAATGGGTAAAAGGCATGGCAAAACGCATATGCTTGCCATGATGCAATGCGTCATGGTCAAAGTTTTTGACTTCAGCCGCAATATAGGTTGGAAAAGCTCTTGCATCAAACTGAGTAATAGTATCAATACCCGACTCGCCTGCAAGCAGATTAGTCCAGGTAGAAGCCACATCATTTCCCAATGGAGAAACAACGCCTAAACCGGTAATAGCGACTCTTCTTGTATTCATGATGATTTACCTTTTGCCTTCAATACTACTTCAACAACACAAACCCGTTTACCAGCTACATCGCAACGACAAGCCAGGATCAACGTCTCGTCATCACGCAGCTTTACTTTCATATGACAACCAATAACATCACCGGGTTGCACAAAGTCATTCATTTTAATCTTGCGTAACTCACTCAACTGATAATCAATCGTAAACAGTGCATCACGCATAAATTGAGCGGTTAAATTTTGAATGCATTCCAACAACACCGTCATAGGCAATACGGGCTTTTTGGGAAAATGATCGGGAAGATAAGGCGCGGCTCGACTAACACATTTTTCCGCACTAATAGACTCACCAGGCAACGACGCAGTAATTCTATCAAAATTCAAATAGAGCGGTTGAATAGGTGCCGTACTAACAGCCATCGACTTTTTATGCTGCATGGATAATTGACACGTTGCGGCCCAATCACCTGGTCGAAAAATTTCTGCATATTGCTGTCTTATCTCATCATCATTAATAAAGTCGCGCATTGGTAATAATGGGCCTAATGCTCCATCAATAATAAAAACAGGCTCATCACCAACCCGAGCAATACTATGATATTGCACCGCCCCCTCATCCAAATGATCAATAAATGATTCAAGTAATAAGGTTTCCCCTACAAAAGCGGGACGACAAACCCGGGCGCTAGCAACTACGCCAGCCACCGGGCGCGCCGTATAATCGCACGCAGCCATCACATTCCATGCGGCTAATTGCCCTAACGTTTCACCTATTAATGACGAAATAAAACAAAAATTACCGTGTATATCGGTTGTCAAACAAGAATCGTCAGCGGTAATGTGCTTTATTCCCCTGATCCATTGACCAGGAGATGATTCAATAATTCGGTCAACAAATAAAAATCGCATTAGGCTACTGATTCCGCTGACTGATTTGCAGCAACAATTAATTTACAAAACGTTTCAACAGTAAATAACATTGGAATTTCATTTACTTTCATATTCGCTTTAAATTGATCGGCAGGTATTTCACTCAAATAGCTTTTTAATGATTCTAAACCTTGTGCCGTTAATACGCCGCCTTGCTCAAATTCTTCTTCGGCAAGAGCACCACGGGCATTTTTTTCTAACTGACCACGAGGAATTTTGATTTTAAATTCTTTTTCTAATTGGAATACTAAATCTAAGAAATCAATAGACTCAGCACCTAAATCACTGATTAGTCGACTATTTAAAGAAATTTCTTCTTCATCAATAACTAATACATCCGCAATAATTTCTCTAACTTTAGGGTAAACAGTTGTTGTATTCATTCTTATTCCTCAGTACGTACCTGGCGGGTAAAGGTAACGATTATATCATATATATTTTTTTTATCATCTTAATCTATATCAGATGTACTTTAAGCATTTTCAGCTCATAACAAGCCAAGAAACACCTCTTGTCAGTATTTATCCAACCTGACTATAGCCTGCGTCAACAAATAAAGTATGCGCATTGATCATTGATGCTTCGGGTAAGCATAATAAATAAACCGCATTAGCAACATCGGCCGGAGTTAGGGGCCGCTCAGCTAGAGAGTGCGCTTGATACTCATCCAATAATTGTTCACGATTAGGAAAATGCTTTAATGCATCGGTATCGACCACACCGGCAGAAACAGTATTAACGGTAATACCATAAGGCGCCAACTCCAAACTTAATGAACGCACCAATGCTTCTAATGCTGCTTTGGATGCGCCAATAAAGGCATAGTTAGGAATAGCACGAATCGAGCCTAAACTGGATAAGGCAATAACTCGCCCACCTTTTGGCATTAGTTCATACCCTTCACTCACTAAATGATTTAATGCCAAGGCATTCGTTTCTAAACACCAGCGCCAATGCTTCGTTGACATTTTTAGCGCAGGTTTTAACACGCCGCTGGCGGCATTACTGATTAAAAAATTAAGCTGACTGAAATGCTCTTTAAATTGGCGAAACACTTCTTTAACCGATTGATGATCAGCGACGTTCCCTTGAATTGCAATCGCTTTACGACCCAAAGAGTGAATTTCTTCAACCAATTGCTGCGCTTCATCCGAACTATTATAATAAACCACCGCAATGTCAGAACCTGCTTGGGCTAATTTTAAAGCGCTCGCCTTGCCTATACCGCGCGCACCGCCGGTAATTAGTGCTACAGTTCCAGAAAAATGTGAACTCATTGAAAATGCCTCTAGTATAAAAAGGCACCAAAGCTACCGACATTCATGATTTCTGTCAATCATCTGCGAATAATTAACAAATCATCTTGTGTATCAAGCTTAAAGTTTGTACTATTTGCGCACCTCTAATTTGCATAGAAGATCAATGAAGTATTCCTGGTCAAAAACAGTCGTTCCTATCGCCGCTTTATTTTCCTTTCGTATGCTGGGATTATTTCTTTTAATTCCAATATTTACCGTATATGCCCAAGCATTAAACGGCGCAACCCCATTATTGATAGGTGTTGCTTTAGGCGCCTATGGCTTAAGTCAAGGTTTATTGCAAATGCCTTTTGGCTTTTTATCAGATAAATACGGCCGAAAACCTATTATTGCGATTGGTTTATTATTATTTGCCGCAGGCAGCCTTCTTGGCGCACTATCGCATTCCATTTATGTCATGATCATTGCGCGCACGTTGCAAGGCACCGGAGCAATAGGCAGTGTTTTAATTGCTTTGCTCGCTGATTTAACCTTAGAAAAAGACCGCACTAAAGGCATGGCCGTTATTGGTTTAAGTATTGGACTATCATTTAGTCTCTCCATGGTTATGAGTCCTATTATCGCTCATCACTTTGGTCTTGCAGGAGTTTTTTATCTAACCACCTTGCTTGCTTTACTTGGTCTAGGCTTGCTTTATTGGATCATTCCAACGCCGAACATTGAATCGTTTCATGAAGACAGCGAACCCAATCGCGCATTTTTTAAAATCGTATTACGCAATTTTAATTTATTACGTTTAGATGCCGGTATTTTTTGTCAGCATTTTATTTTAACGTCAACCTTCTTTGTCATGCCATTAATTTTAAAACAGCATGTAGCACAAAATAACGTACAGCAGTCATGGCACTTTTATTTTTTTATTATGATATTAGCGTTTCTGGCAATGATACCTTTTATTTTATTAGGTGAGAAAAAAAATAAAATGAAAGAACTATTTGTTGGTGCCGTGTTTCTCACCACGATTACTCAAGGTTTGCTGGCAGTTACCTACAATCAATGGCAGCTTCTTTGTGTGCTAGTATTTCTTTATTTTACTGTCTTTAATATTTTAGAAGCACTGCTTCCCTCCTTGATTTCCAAGCAAGCACCCGCTCATTGCAAAGGAACAGCCATGGGCATTTATTCGACAGCTCAATTTCTTGGTATTTTTGCTGGTGGCGTCGCAGCAGGCTTGCTTTACACCCATTTTAATACGCAAGGTATTTTCATTGCCAATGCATTATTAGGTACAATTTGGTTGAGCTGCTCTTTTTTTATGACCTTAAAAAAACAATAGTTCAATGTTTAAATATTTTCCATAGGGACATAGGATTTTCTTAAGAATTGAGTATATACTATTGCCCTAACGTTCGCCCACAGGAGACTCCATATGGCTAAAGGCATTAATAAAGTAATTTTAGTTGGCAATGTAGGTGTTGACCCAGATGTACGCTATATGCCTAACGGCAACGCCGTAACTACATTATCTGTTGCAACCAGTGAAACCTGGAAAGACAAAACAACCGGTGAAAAACAAGACCGCACCGAATGGCATCGTGTAGTGTGTTTTAACAGATTAGGCGAAATTGCTGGCGAATACGTGCGTAAAGGCTCTAAGTTGTATGTGGAAGGCAGTCTACGTACTCGTAAATGGCAAGATCAGCAAGGTCAAGATAAATACACCACCGAAATTATAGCCAACGACATTCAAATGCTTGATAGCAAAGGTGGCAGCAATGCAAGTTATGATGAAGGGCAATCTTCGTATGCGCCAGCAAGTCAAAATAACTATCAAGCAAATAAACCGGCAAGCAAACCAACAAATGCACCATCTAATGCTCCAGACCCGTTTGATCAGCTAGATGATGATATTCCTTTTTAAAATTGTCGCCGTGTTCATCCTGCACGTCAGTGCTATTTACATAGAATATAAAAAAGCCTCTTAGTAAAGAGGCTTTTTTATTATTAATTGGCAGAAATTAAAAACACCTGTTTTTTAGTAAGTGTTCAGCCTAGTTGAAGGAACTGCTATCTTTGGCTCCTCTTGAAATAAAGTCAGGCAAAATGGTGCTCACATAGCCACCTATGCTGCGCTCATTTTGCCTGACTTTATTCCAATATGAGCTCAAATATATCAGTTCGAGTGCTTGTTTAGCCATACACTCTGAACGGTTACGTTTTTTAGCCTAGGTAGCTGATATTAAATAATAACGAATTAACATACAAATGCGACATACTCAGGCCAGTATTGAGCGTTTGTCCATCGGCTGGATTTAAATGATTTTTTCCCCAATCAGCAAATTCATAACCAACCCCTGCCCGCCAATGAGCATTTATTTCTTTTTGTACCCCAGCACCAACAGTATACGTGAATGCCGTTTGACTGTTATCTTGAAACGGTGGTGCGGCAACCTCTTCTTCTATATTAGGAACAATACTAAAAGCTTGTGCGCGGTTAAAACCAACACCAATGCTGCCATTAATATACGGTAGCACATAACCATTACAATCGGCTAATAAGGCTCCTTGCAAGGCAACATGACCATGATTTACACGATAAGCATAGGTGTAATTATTAAACTCAGGATCAGCATCCTCCCAGATATCACCGGTCATTTTTGCATAGCTCGCACCAGCCAAAGCAACGCCTAATTGACCACGAATTGCTTTATAAGCAGGTAGTTCTACACCTAAAAATAATTCTGCGTTAAGAAACGTATGATTCGCATCTGTAGCAATGTATGCCTTTTCAACATCAGGCTGAAGAAGAATAGTTTGCGTTTCACCTTGCATGTTCCATGCTGGACCCAAGCTTAAAGTGAATACAGGCTGCCATGACAAATCAACAGGCCCCATTGTTCCAGCGCAAAGTGGTTGTGTTAACCCCGCCATAGCGCATGCTAATGCTAATTTAACTAAAGGTGCTTTCACCAATATCTCCTTATATTTATTAATAACGCACAGCAAAAAAGTTTACGTTACTCCATTAAGCATAAAGTCCGATTATTTTTAGATATTTATCATGACCTTATCTGACTCGGCACAAACTTCATGCCCATTAAAACAACATACTAATTTAAAATAAAACGGTCTTGTTCACCGCCATTCTTGCCCCTAAAATATCATAAAAAAAGAATGGGAGCATCTTAATTTCAGCAGTTTTTAATGACAAAGAACAATCCAGATGGCTTTATAAACTCAATGTACTACAGTTATCAAGGATGGATTAATTTATTAATAACCCCAGTTCGGAGTTTCATAGGCATTGAAAAAAGGAGCTGACGCTCCT
>CAZSAO010000024.1:37160-38982 GCA_964605275.1 uncultured Legionella sp. | reverse complement strand
TGCAAAGTAGCAGCACCACCCTCATGACCAGTATTCCAGGCATCGAGTAAATCCAGTGCTTCACTGCCTCTAACTTCACCAACAAGGATTCGATCTGGCCGCATCCTAAGCGTGGTTTTTAAAAGCTGTGTCATAGTGACATCAAGGGTAGTGTGATACTGGACACAGTTTTTAGCAGTACATTGGATTTCTCCGGTATCTTCAATGATAAAAATACGTTCTTCAGGGGCATGAATTACCATTTCATTGATGATGGCATTAACCAATGTAGTCTTACCTGAACCCGTACCGCCAAGAACCAGAATATTACGATGTGCTGCCACTGCTTGTTCAATGACCTCACACTGGGCTTCTGTCATAATTCCTGACTCTACATACTGGTTGAGAGTAAAAACCGACAGCGCCTTTTTACGAATGGCAAAAGTGGGACGAGAAACTACTGGTGGAAGCTGGCCTGCAAAGCGCGATCCATCAAGAGGTAGCTCTCCTTCCAGTAGAGGCTTAAAGCGAGTGACTTCTTTGCCATGAAACCCTGCAACGGTTTTGATAATGCTTTCTGCCCTTGCTTCGGTGATACTTCCGATACAACGCATCGTTTCACCTAAGCGTTCTTGCCAAAGCATGCCATCTGCATTAAGCATGATTTCTACTGTTTTCGGATCATTAAGTGCTCCTTCAATCAAATTACCTAAGTCGCGTTTGAGTTTTTCTTTGGCGCGTTCTTTAACCGTTATTCCGTGTTCTTCCTGCACTATCATAGGTTTATCCTCGCATTATTATTGATCGCTCTAAGCAGGGCTCATTCCTTGTTTAAACTTATTAATTAGTCGATCAACTACGCTTTCCTGATTAAGTTTGCTGTCGCAATACCATTGATCTTTTTGACGATCGCGGTAAATTCGGCGTTGAATTTCATCCCGATGAACGGGAAGTGATTGAGGGGCATCAAAAGCAAGGCGCACTTCACCATCTCTATAACCTACGACCGTGCAGTAAACATCTTCACCAATCACCACGGATTCCCCGACTTTTCTTGTTAAAACCAACATGTTTTTTCTCCTTTTTTATTTAAAGTAAATAGGCTTTGCATTGCCTGATATGTTTTTCAACCACACTTTTGGATGCTGGTTGATGTTTTTCATGTGCAACAACAAAAGAGTTTCTCTTTTTGATGTCGCGACAAAAACCGATCATTTGGGGTAGGCTAGGTGGCATGTCGCAATAATCCCTGCATACCAAAATGGCCTGATTTAAAACCTCCTCGCTAAATTTATTTAACCCGTCCAACCACTCTTTTTTGGCAAACTCCAAAAATCCATCGCTCTTAAATTGACTGCGCCACAAATGGCCGTAAAAGACAGCAAAGCGCGTAAACAGGTTTTCAATATGCTTTTTACTGCTGTCGGTAACAGTGCAGGTTGATGACGTTGGATTGTTGGTATTCGTCATTGAGGCTGCTTGCCGAATCTCCTGTTTCTGGACTCCAGAATGGGTCATGGGTTGCTCCAGTATTTGCGCGATGCTTCTCATTCCTTTTCTCCTGCTTTAACTCGATAGTGACTTCATCTTCCCAACATTTTTGCGACAACCAGTTGGCCGGAAATTTCCAAGCAGGAGCCCATTCACCACGCGCCTCCTTGGTTTGATATGCTTTAATTTGGCTATCCAGTGCCTGCAGCATGGTTTGCAGTAAATGCTCATCGGGATTGATTTGTTGAAACATTTCAAAAGCGCGTTCACGCGATTTTTTCTCGGGGTACATTTGCCAGAAATGGTCAAATTGGCGTAATAAATAAATATAATTATTTTCTTTTATAAGAGG
>CAZSAO010000024.1:31694-37150 GCA_964605275.1 uncultured Legionella sp. | reverse complement strand
CCCAGATCAAAATGTGACGACTTTTTGTGATGGGTTTGTGACTACTTTATTTTGCGAAAAATAACCCAAAGTAGCCAAATTGCATTTTAAAATCAGCTGCAGGTCTTCTGATTGCAAAGTAATTAAACCAACACGCTCCAAAGCGGATAGCGCGCGCCTAGCCTGAGCACGAGAATATTTTTCACCTTTTACTCCTTGATGTGGTTGAATATAGAGTTCTTCAGCCAACGACTGCAGGCTGATACGTCGCTTAACGCCTACAAGTCCTGTTTTAACGTCCATGTAGCGACGTATTCCGCGTAGATAAGCAAGCTGCTGTGCATGAGGCAACCCATATAAAGCCTCAAGCTCCTCACTGTTCACCATAAAATCCATAATTGATACACATTCCTGGTTGTACTTCTCGTTATTATTTTTATTCTGTGTTATCTTAAATTGATAAACATAATTATTTAATTACACAAATAGTGTAATTAACAATAACGATATTGCACTAAATGTAAATTGTCAATCGATTTATTTATTATTTTGAGAAAAGGTATAACTCAATGATGAACATTAAAGAAAAAATTGGTGAACGAATTTTTCAAGAGCGCCAGGCTAAAGGACTAACCAGAAAAGCTCTTGCAGAGCTTACAGACGACTTAAAGCCATCCAGGATTAACAACTGGGAAAGAGGTTTGAGAACACCAGGGCCTGAGGAAATTAAGCAGCTAGCAGGGGCTTTGGATGTAGCTCCAGGGTATTTGATGTGCCTGACAGATGATAAACAGGTTAATCAGGAATTTCCTTGGCTTGGGGCTTTAATTCCCTTGCTGAATGCTCAACAAGCTTGTGATCCTAATACTTTTATTCAAGCGATTAAGGAAGATAGGATTAGTGATTCTATTTCATTCGTTCCGCTTAGCCCTGAAACCTCTCCAAAATTAGGAGAAAATGCATTCGCGTTATGTGTACAAGATGACAGCATGTCGCCTGAGTTGATGGTTGGTGATGTTTTAATTGTTGAGCCAGATCAGGTAATTCGACCAGGGGGATTGGTTGTTGTAAGTCTCCAAGGCATGAATGAAGTCACGGTGCGTCGTTACAAACAGTTGTCAGCTGATAATTCAATGCAGAAATATGAGTTGATCTCTACGAATGAAAATTGGGCAACTGTTCAAGGCACCCCATCTTGTGGGCACAAACTTATTGGAGTAGTCTTAGCCTTTGTAAGAACATTATAGATATTTTAATGTGCACTCCTATGGCTCTCGATCTAAACGTGTTTGGCTGCGCAAGGATTCTATTGCGGTAGTTATTGCTTCTGTATTAGATTCTGATGTGCCCCATTCCTTCCAAAAATCTCGTGTAGCACTATTAGGCGTGATTTTCGGCATGTCTAGTTTTATTCTTGAGGGCAATAATATTGCATCACCGAGTAGGATTGCTTCGCCAGACTCAAGTAAAGGTAGATAATCAGTAAGTCCTGATAGTGAGTCTGGAACCAATCGTTTTATGACCCCCTGATCTGTTTCATTTGTAAGACGTAGTGCCAAGAAATTGTTACACTGACTTAGAATGGTGCGGCTAACATCTGATGGTCTTTGGCTTACCACCACGATTGAAAAACCATATTTTCGACCTTCCTTTGCAATTCTTTCAAAAGAACCTAATGCCTGTTTTTGAACTGCGTCGGCATCATCTTTAGTCGGCAAATATAGATGTGCTTCGTCACATAAAAGACTGACTGGTGTTCTTTGAGTCGGTGCCATCCAAAATTGGACATCATAAAGTAAGCGAGCAAGGGTGCCTGTAACTACTGGTAATACATCTGTTGGTACTTCTGAAAAATCAATAACTTTAATACCATCTTGATTTGTTGAGCTTAACAGTTTAATCAATTGAGTGGCTAACCACTCGTATGTTTGAGCTTCTTCCGGGGGTTGAAACATAAATCCATATCGCCTATCTTCTATCTTAGCTTCAAGGCGATAAATAAATCGCGTCAATTTATCTTCCCAGTCACCTTTAACTGATTGGCCTTTTGCTCCCGTTCCCTTACGGGAATTATCATCATTTAATTCTTCTAAAAGATCAGTAAGTGAATATGGAATGGGAGAGTCTACTGTAAAGGTTTTTGCTATATTATCTTGTTTCGCCATTTCTAATGTTTTCTGTTTGAGATTTCTAACATGTAAAGTAAATCTAGATGCCTGATTTGGAGCATTTTGATCGCTTCGGTCTAGAATCATTGATAGCATTTCATCGCGATTCAATAGCCAATATGGAAGAAAAAGAACATTGGCATCTGTCTTTTTCAAATCACCTGGCCCAGCTATACGAAATCCTTTTGCAATTCTGTTGCTGCCTTCACACAACCGCGTGTATTCACCATGCATATCGAAGACTATTATATTGGGGAATTTTAACTTAGCGGCACGTTCCAATAAGAGTGCAACAGCCCAGCTTTTCCCTGAACCTGTACTCCCTAAAATAGCTGCATGCCTTTGGAAAAACTTATCCCCGCTCGCTATCGCTTCTGCTGTTCGATCTGCTACAAAATAACCCAATTTTAGCTTCTCATCTTCGGATAAACCAGAGCCAAGAAGTCCCATGAATCTTTGTAAATTAGCTCCCTCTATAACGTAACATTCCCGATCTATCTGGGGGAAGCTATCAGCCCCGCGCTTGAAAACGTTTTTTCTTTCGCCATCGACAGTTCGAAATGTGCCAACCATAACCCCTCGTAAGAGATCGGCAGGCGCAGTTATAATGGGTATTTGATCTTCTGATTCAGAGTCTATATCAAGAGAATTATCTTGTAATGAGCGCGTCACACGTTCGGTGATTGCAATTAGAAACTCACGTTCGGTTGCCCCTTTTATCGCAATGAGATTGCCAATTCCTATCCTAGTCAGTAGAGTGGAGTTTTCGACATCTATGCTTACGCGGCTTGTATCTACTGCACACACTCGTCCAATGACGCTGTCATTGCAAAAATCAAATATATTATTTGTCATGGTGTTAGTACCTCATCTATATAGCCATTTAAGTCCCAAAAATTACATCCAGGAAGATTTATATCTAACTCTTTACTTAATAATCGAGTTCCTGTGCTACCAACCGCCTCTTCAAACGCAAAAAACGATGGTGATTGTGATATTAACTTGACAGCACTGTCTGATATTTTTTGAGTGAGTAAAACAGTTTGTTTTCCAGAACTAATAGCTCGTTTCAACTTAATTTCCAAGTGATCATCATTAAAGCCATAACCAATAATTAAATATCGGCTAGCATTATCTATCGCTTCATTAGCTTTCTCTCGATGTTTATCAAATGGGCTCTCATAGCCATTTCGATATTTATTTACACCTGGAGTAATTATCAGGCGAGGCAATGGTAGATCACCCATATATCGTACAGGCTCTCCGTTTTTATTATACCAATCAAAACTTCCATGTGGTTTATATACTCGCGCATGAGCACCATAAATAAGCTGTGCTGTTTTCCGTATTGTTTTAACCTCTCTGCAAAGACTATAAATACTTTCTCGTTCGTTTAGTCTACCCATGTAGCCACCACAAAACATTGTAGTTACGCCAAGCTCTGATTCTTCACAGGCAATTTCTATTAATCTATCATAATTAGGCGTGATTATTGGAATTCCTGCGTTTGGTTTTAACAAGTGTTGTATAAGCTTGGTAAATCGAAGTTTTCTTGTGCCACCAAAAACCTCTTTCAAAATTTCAGTTTCGTAAGGTATTAAGTAATCCGCTGTGATTTGGATTATGCTTTGTTCCATGTCTTGAGATAGCTGGTGCTCAAGAAAAGCGGCTTCTAGGCCGTTTGTTTGAATGCTATTAGCGATATTGCTCCAATTCTCATTGCTTGAAAGAGTTGTGTGCTCTGAAGCCTTATCAATTATGTGGTTTGCTAATTTACCCATACCAGGCATGCCCTCCGCACAAGACAGGCCAGAACCAACAATAATTACCAAGCCATCGCTTAAATGGTTTTGTAATAAGCTTTTTATTTCATTGAGTTCCATGGTAATTATCCAGATATCTTCATAGTTATTCCTTTAATCTCATTCTCATTACTTTGTTAAATTAATACTGATTGTTAAGCATAATGCTCAAATTTATTAATAAGGCTGTGGTGAATAGGATTTATCGCAACGGCCTTATCTATCTTTCGCAAATTTGAGCCATTTGAGAATTGTGATATACTGATCTATTTTTTACCAAATTTACTGAGAAACTGATGCTAAATAGAATTATATTAACATTATTTATAACAATTTGTGCTATGAATGTTAATTACGCGATGGCTGAAACATATCTTTGTATTGCGTCTAAAGCTATGGGCTTTCGTTTTGACTCAAAAACCAAAAATTGGAAAAATTCAAACTTTAATGTAGAAGATTCAAAGTATATTTTTGAAAAAATTAATAACTCATGGTATTGGCGTAAATTTAATGTGAAAGTGAAAGGAGCCTTTCCTTGTAAAGAGGCAATATTAGACTCAGTTATGTGTATCTCTCCTGATTTTCCTATATTTACATTTAAATTTAATCTTAAAACAATGAGATATGTCTATTCGTCAATAGATGGATATGATTTTGGTGATACTTATGATGGTACTCCATATATAGAAATTGGAACGTGTGCGCCAGTTAATTTGAAATAAATTTAATCCCACATTTATATTAGGCATGAAAGTTCAATATTAACGTCAAGCATTAACAAAGAGATTTAAAAATAGCAAGATGCGGGGTAGATTTATCTTTTTGAAGAGCTTTATAAAAGCGGTGCATTTCTTCTGCAATTGGTTCGTGCTCAGATAATATATCTCGTATTTTATTGGGCAGGGTGATTAACCACTTATCAGTTAGATAGTCGTTTAAAATTTTATCCCAATTATCATCTTTTTTATAGCTTGTTAAAACACCATGCAGTAAATTCACGGAATAACTGCATCGGTCATACAGCGTATGATCATGTGCAAAGTCTAACTCTACATTTGATAAATCGAATTTTCCTGATAATGCTAAGCCAAAATCACTAAGATAAATGGTGTTTTCATCCGCTAAAATATTACGAAAATGTGTATCCATATGAAGGAAATCATTTTCATGCATGAAATTTAAAACTGTATCAAATGATTGATTCAATTTTTCAAGGTATTTTGCAGAGCTTGATTCATCATCATGAGATAAAATATCTTTTAATTGTTGATGTAAATTTGTAGGGAAATGCTCAAGAAATAGTACAATGCTGCTGCTAGCCTCACCGAGACTGGTAATGCGATTTTTTATGCTGTCATTATTTTCCCAGTAGTTCAAATAATCTTCCGTAGAACCCCAGTAAGATAAATCAGTTTGGCTTTCTGGGCCGGGCATAATGCGCCAACTGTATAACAATGGGAAATTGGGGCATTGACCACTAAGAACCCAATTAGTTGTCATAATATGT
>CAZSAO010000024.1:25991-31517 GCA_964605275.1 uncultured Legionella sp. | reverse complement strand
CGCTAATATAATCTTGTGTTCGCTTAGGTAAAGTCATTTTGTCGTTCCGGTTCATCAATCAACATATCGTGCAACTTCAGAATTACAAGTGGGGCAATGTCCATTTAAAACGATTGCTCTGCCTCCTTGTACTGAAACAATGGGATCCTGAATGGTGCACGTTGCGCTGCAGGTTCCACACCAGATATTACTGAGAATTAATTCTTTATGTGTCACTTATGATTCCCAAGCATGTAATGCTTTGGGAGTGCCTCTTACTTTTCCAATAAGAGGTATTTTACTTTTTGTTTTTGCTTGATCCCAATAAGCCATTAACTCAGCAAACGATTTTCCGTTTAAATTTTCAAGACCTTTCTCTTTAGCAAGGCCTTTCACGGCATTAAAACGATGTTCAAATTTGTCTACGCTTTTTCGCAAGGTAGTCTCTGGATCAAAATTGCAAAAAACACATAGAGAAAATGCAGCGTGTAATAAATCCCCGATTTCACTTTGCAAATCTGATCTATGTTGTTCTGAATGAAAGAGTTCTTCTATTTCAAGGCATTCGCTTCTAATTTGGGCCATGATCTGTTCTTTGGTTTCCCATTTGAAGCCAAAATTTGCGGCATCATGTTCTAGCTGTTCAATGTCATCAAAAATAGTATTCATTTAATTCACCAATAATAATTGATTTATCCGTTGATTATTCTTTTTAGTAAAAAGCAGTAGTGTAATCAAGCTAGATAGGCCAAAAACGATTAGGATATAGCTTGGTGATTGATTGTGGTGTTCACCTAATTTCAAAGCGATTAAAGGCGTAATACCTCCTCCAAAACAAGCTGCAATTGAATAGATCAAATTAGCGGCAGAACACCTCACGGAGAGTGGGAAAATATCAGTAATAAAAACAGGTATTACGGCAAAGATCGCAGCACAGGGGAGTGCCATAAAACAGTGGAATAATAAAATCTGAGAAAATATTCCTGATGTTAAACAGATAAAGTAAGGGATTATGAAGAGCATCAATGCCATCATTCCTATTAAAATAATACGAGTGCGTCCATATAAATCTGATAGTTTACCCATGAGTGGAATCAATACGGAAATAATCCCAAGACCGGATGCGTTGATCAAGAATGCATCTGTATTTGAAAAATTGTTAACTGTAACTAAATGAATGGAGCCATAAACAAACAGCAATACTGTTGTTGCTACACCAAATATAACTAATGTAAATACAACTAAAGACTCTAAAAGCTGCTGTTTTAGCAAGCGAAGTGTTTCAAGAAAAATATCTCTCAAAGAGCGCACATCGCTCCTGGCATTATTGGCAATAAACTCCTGACTCTCTGGAATTGAACTGCGAATCCAAAAGCCGAGCATCATGGTAACGAAAGCAAAAATAAAAGCTAGTCGCCAACCCCAGGGGGGAAGTATCTGAAGATCAATCAGATGTAAAATCAATGCACCTGTAAGCGATGATATAAGCATACCTGCATTCACACCAAAGGCTGCCCATGAGCCAAAATATCCTTTTTTATCCTTTTCGCAGCTCTCTATTAATAACGAGACGGAACTAATATATTCATTACCCACGGAAATGACTTGAACCGAACGAATGAATAATAAAAGAAAGACGGAAATCACCCCGATTTGTTCATAAGCAGGTAAAATTCCAATTGCAGCTGTCCCTATGCCCATTAACAATATACTTAAGGTTAAAACCCTTTTTCTGCCAGTTTGATCCGCCAACATCCCACCTAATAAGCTGCCAATAGGTCTTAAAATGTAGGTAACGAAAAATAAAAAGAAAATATCAGATAGTTTGGACTGTGGTGGTAGAAATTCTTTAGATAAAAAAACTGAGAATAACCCCCATATGACGTAATCATACATCTCCAGCGCATTGCCAATAGCGCCACTGATAATAATTTTTTTTGAAGTTTTAAACATTTGGCCCTATGCGCTTTTTCGTGCTTTCAGCTCACCTGCTCGAATTAATTCATCATGAAAACCCAGGGAGTTAACATTCGTAACTTTATCCAGAAAAATTACACCATCCAAATGGTCATATTCATGTTGTAGAACACGAGCATGAAGATCAACTGCTTCTCGTTCTATCAGATTGCCATTTGCATCATAGCCGCGATAACGAATATGTTTAAACCGTGATACCTTTCCACGTAATGTTCCAACACTTAAACATCCTTCATAATCCTCAACACATTCATCTGAAAGAGGTTCGTAAGAAGGATTAAATAAAATGGTAAACGGAATTGCGGGTAAATGGGTATGAATGGGATGTTTATCCATGCCAAATACTAGCGCTCTTTTACTGATTCCAATTTGTGGCGCAGCAAGACCTAAGCCGTTTTCAGCTGCCAACATTTCGAATAGAAGCTCTTCCATTTTTTTAAGCTTGGATGTGCCAAACTCATTAGCAGCAATAGGTTCCGCTATTTGCCTTAATAGTGGATTTCCTAAAAGAATAACTTCAGTTTTGTCCATGTTACATCACCTTATTTTTTATCTTTGCACTACACGCAGGAATGGTTTGACCTTAAGGGCAGATGCTTTTGAATTGAACTCATTCAATCCAGGCGGCATGTGCCGAGAGAATAACGACTGTACAACTCTCTTAAGGATTTATAAAAATAATCACCTATATCGATTAAGCCAAACAGGTTATCAATATAATATTGGCGAAGTCCTTTTACGCATTCATTTGTTGCGAAAGAATACATAAAACCAAAATCACCAATGGGCCTATAGATTGTCATGCCCATTGTAAGTCGGTTATTTGTTAATTTAATATGCTCAATTTTTTCGTCTTGATAATCCCACCATAGCAGGGAGTTTTTATCGTTGATATCATTATTAAAACAATGATCTTCAATCCAGAGCTGCTGAGTGAATAGGTTATATTCCATACTGGGTGTTGTTGAGAAAGCAACGAGCTCCAGATTAGGGTCTATACAGGTCATCCCCATATGAGTAATTCCATGCAATCCTTTCAGGTTTGAAAAAATACTCTTTATATAGCGTCGGTTTTCAAACAGAATTTCTATTACTTCTGGATGCAACTTAATTTTTTGTTCTTTAATAGGCGAACAATCAGCTTGTTTTAACTCGTACATCATCGTTTATTCCATGAAAGCGTGTAATGGAGTTTATAGACATATCAATAACTTTTAATATCTCTTTTTGATCAGCCTCAATATGGGTGGCGTCATGAATGATATCCATAATGTAGCTAATTAGTTCTTGCTTGTTTTTTGTAATATCGAAAAGGGCTGCACATTTTGACAGGATATATTCAAGCAAATCTGGCTCAACCTGGATGAGATTGGTTTGGCCTATATTATTAGGAATGTCTCCTTCTTCGCCATATAAAAGCCAACCAGGGGAGACTTTCAACCATTTGGCTATCTTATATGTGATATCAACATCAGGGAGTGCTTCACCCAAGGCATAACGTCTTGCCATTTGGTGCGAGCAACCACTGACTTCTGCCAACTTGGTAATCTGAACACCTGCTTTGGATTTCGACGATCCCATGTCTGCTTGTTGCATTAATGCAATAAGTCTTCTGGCAAACCCTCGGACAAAATGCTCGCGTTCCAATTGCATCTCCAATCAAATTCGGAGTACCAGTATATCTTCATTGTTTACTTGGTTCAATAAGCTACATATTTACATTATTACAAGTAATGTTTTATTTTAAGTTTAATTTAATGCAACTTTAAGTTGCTTTTATGTCGTACTTAAAATAACATTTTACTGGTTGTTGTTAAAAAAGATAAAAATTGGAGGTCAAGACGCAAAGTTGAAGATTTAGTGGCAAGGGAATAATTGCCGCGCAAATAATAATAACGAGGGTTTAATGGAGTATAGAATGACTGATCATCTCAAATTACAAATTTATCAAGGCATAATCCAGTATCTGCTGGATTCAACAAGCTATGACATAAACAATATAGCCGCTTTATCAAATGCATCGCTTAGGAGTATACGTCTCATTCATCAAGGTATTGCGATGCCTGAAAATTTTTCTTCGTCAGAAAAGCATCTTGTGCAGTTATATCAGGTGGTCCTTGAGATAAATACTAAGAAAAGCAATATCAAATTCTTGCCAAAGGGAATTAAGCATGAAAACACTCAACATTCTTCAAGCCGCTGAGTTACTTGGAGCGCATAAAGAAACTGTCCGCAGAATGGCTGCAAGTAAGCAAATTCCTGGTGTGAAGATTGGTCGCAGTTGGATTTTTATTGAGCATGATCTTGTGATGCATATTAGAAACAAGTACTCTACCTGCGACGCTTCGCAGCGTGCTAATCATAGGAGTAATAAAAAATCGCACTCTCCAAAAGAGATGGAGTTTGCTGGCTTGATATCCGGCACCAAGGAAAAAGAGTACGCAAAAGTACTGGGACTGAAATAAGAGAAGACGCGCAGCGGTTGCATGATCAGTTGAAACATGAATTGTGGCAAACCGATAAAATTAAGTCATTGCCGAATAGAACCTGGATGGATGCAGTTTTGAGGTGGGTAGATGAATCATCTCATAAGCGCAGTCTTGAAACAGATAAATATCATCTGGCATGGTTGGATTCCTTTTTAAGAGCAAAAAAACTTATCGATATTGACAGAGATTTAATTGAGTTTATTGCTAAGAAAAAGGAAGCCGAGCATGTTTCCCTAACCACCGTTAATAGAGTTTTGGAATTGGTTCGTGCAATTTTAAATCGTGCTCATAAAGAGTGGGGTTGGCTTGATAAGACTCCTATTATTAGGATGCGGAAAATTGAGAATAAGCGGATCCGCTGGCTAACAAAGGAAGAAGCTAATTTGCTTTTGAAAGAATTACCTTCTCATTTAGAGGCAATGGCTTCGTTTACTTTAGCAACGGGTCTTAGAGAGTCTAATGTAACGCAGTTGAAATGGAGCGAAATAAATTTAGATAAAAAGCATGCGCTGATACATGCTGATGAATCTAAATCCAAGCGCCCCATACCAGTACCGTTAAATAAACAGGCAATCTCAATTTTAAAAGCACAACAGGGAAGGAACCCAACGTATGTATTTACATACAATGGAAATCCTGTAACTCGGTGTAATAACCATGCCTGGCAAAAAGCATTAGTACGTGCAGGTATTAATGATTTTCGTTGGCATGACTTACGCCATACTTGGGCAAGTTGGCATGTGCAAAATGGTACACCTTTACATGAGTTACAACAACTCGGTGGGTGGTCTAATTATGAAATGGTGTTGCGGTATGCACACCTTTCAAGTGCACATCTCAGAGCTGCGGCTGAACGTGTTTAGACACGTTTTGGTCACAGTAACTTGGTTTTTTGGACACAAACTAGAGCTAAGTGCTTGATTTTAAATGGTGCGCTCGGAGGGACTCGAACCCCCGACACCTTGGTTCGAAGCCAAGTACTCTATCCAGCTGAGCTACGAGCGCAATAGGGTGGGTCTTTTATTTTACGTGAATACTTATGGAATCATAAGCTTAAAAATGGTGGGCCGTATAGGATTTG
>CAZSAO010000024.1:0-25891 GCA_964605275.1 uncultured Legionella sp. | reverse complement strand
AACCTATGACACAGAGGTTAAAAGCCTCCTGCTCTACCAACTGAGCTAACGGCCCTTTTCAGGAAAATCGGTTTTAAAAATAAATGCTTTGCATTTAAGTATCAATGGTGGGCCGTATAGGATTTGAACCTATGACACAGAGGTTAAAAGCCTCCTGCTCTACCAACTGAGCTAACGGCCCCAAAGACGCTGAAATAATACCTTATTGCCAAAAAAATGCAAGCCTTTTCGTGTTATTTTTTAAAAAATGCTGCATTTAATGGGCATCTTATTTGAATTTAGGCGATATCGTTGAATTTAGCAATCTATTTATATGATTAATTGAAATTTAAAAGAACCGCATTTAAGAGTATATACTGTTCACTAATGAATTTTCGGCTTTTATGCTATCCCTTTTTTGGCCCCTAAAGTAGAAAAAGGCTTAGAATAGAATAACTATTCCGCGTCTTTTTCTACTTTGAGAGACAAAAAAATCAAGTGCCTAAAATACCGAAAATTCATTTGTAACAAGTATATCTTGTTCGCTAGCGACTATTTTTTTATTTTGTTCTTCTAGTTTCTTTTTTAATAATGGTGCATCTACTGCAGAGGTAATTAATAAAATAACATCAGCACCTAAAGCGCCACATCCTTTAATGGCGCGAACTTCTGGGTAGGCGCGTAGCGTATCTATTAGTTTTATACTCTGTGTGGCGACTAAGTCGGCTGCCATTAATTGTTGATGATAGTTATTGATGCATTCGATAAATAAGGTACTATCCGCATGTTCTAGTGCTTTTTTTGCCAGGTCAACTAACGCGGATAATCTCGCGGGTTCTGCGGGCATTGATGTCTTTTGTAAATGATGATGAGTTGCTAATTTATTGCCCGTATGAATAAGGAAAAAAGATAAATCGGAGAAGGGCCATGCAAAGCACTGGAACTCGTGTTGTTGTTTATTAATAAAGACGCAGCCTGATTGAGTTTGAGCAATAACATCATAACCACTAGGCTTTAGACCTCTATTATTCCAGGCACACTGATAATATGCGTCTAACAAGCTCTCTAATGATGGCTTTTTGCCTTGAATAGAACAGCTAGCCAAATAACTGCCGATAAACTGAGCGCTGGAGGCTCCTAATCCACCACATCCTAGATAAGGATCGGACCAGATTAAATGCGTCGTATTGATGTTTTGCTGCTGCCACCAAAGACCTGCCGGCGATTGCGGATGAATGCCTTTGATGGAGCTTTGTGCTTTATCTGCTGTTGTCATGTAAAAACATGGTTTTGTCGTGACCAGTAACGCCGATAGTCCTTCAATGGCGGCATATTCACCCAACAAAAATGTCTTGGCTGGAATCATCCATTGCATGTTATTACTCATGCTTGCCTTATTTCACGCAGTAAATCAAACGCATTATTAACGCTCACTCGTTTATAACGGCATAACCAATCTTGCAAACGGCTTTTGAGCTCAGGCAGTTCTTTGTCGCTGGCATCTGTCACCAATAATAAATTATCAATATGTAATTTCATATGGCCTTTAATAATTCCATCGGTACACAATGCTTTTAGCGCGCCAAGATTTTGCACTAATCCTACTGCGGCAATAATTTGAGATAAATGATTAGCCGATGTGACGTTCATCATTCGCAAGCACATTTTAGCGGTGGGGTGAATGGCGGTAACACCACCCACAGTGCCCACGATAATAGGGGCGATGAGCTCACCTATCAGTTGATTGTCACCATAACGCCAGCGAGTAATGGCTTGATAGCTGCCATTACGTGCAGCAAAGGCATGAACGCCGGCCTCAACCGCACGCCAATCATTGCCGGTTGCAATTAAAACAGGGTCTATACCATTCATCACGCCTTTATTATGGGTGGCGGCTCGATAAGGATCCATCTCTGCAAACAAAGAGGCTTCTTGTATTTTGTGGCCTAACTCAGGGTCGACTTGATTAATAATCACTTTTGCGTGGGTTAATTTCTCATCGTTTAAATTAGATAAAATACACATAGTGACCTGCTCACCGGTGAGTTGCTCTATGGGTGTTTTTAAATATTCTAATACTTGATTGATTATATTGGCGCCCATGGCATCACAACTATTCATGGTAAGATGAATAATAGCCATATCACCACCGTCTTCACGCGGGAGTCGACGAAGTGATAAATCATCTACCCCACCGCCTCGTTTAACCATGTTGATAGCTACATTTTCATTAGCCATTGCAATTAATTGCACTCGATTTTGTGCAAATATTTGTGCAAATTTAGAAAAATCATGTACGTGCGCTAATTGAATTTGACCTATAATACAGCTTCCTTGCACGGAGGTAGTAATGCTGCCAGATTGTCTAATCCATTTGGCTGTTTTGGAAAGTGCAGCAATAATAGATGTTTCTTCCACCGCTAGAGGAATGACGTAATCTTGTCCATCAATATTAAAATTGGTAGCCACGCCTAACGGTAATTGAAAATAACCGATAACATTTTCAATGAGTTTATCTGCTAATTCTACGCTTTTAATGCCACCTTGCTTTAAGAAACTAATGTCTTCTGGCGCAAGGGCACCTAATTCAAGCAAACGATTAAAACGCTCTTCCCGAGATAATTTGGAAAAACCTTGGAATAAAGTTGCAGCGTTAGATGTTAGAGACATATTTTTTCCTTTAAATCAGACAGTACGAGACTTCCCGTACAAAACATTGCCGTTTTTAATTCATATTCTATTAACGTCATTTTTTGGATGACTTGTTCCGTAGAATGCAGTGCTGCTTCTAAAAGAGGCTTGGCAAAACCTACTGTAGTGGCACCCAATGCACAGAGTTTGGCTGCATCCAAGCCATGTCGTACACCGCCTGAGCCCCACAATTCATAATTAGGCTTAACAGTACGTGCATTGTGCATGCTTTGTAGGGTATTGATACCCCAATTACGGAAGGTGTGTGCGGTGTGTTGTTTTATCTCATCTAGACCTGCTCTATGACCTTCTATTCGTCCCCAATGAGTGCCGCCACAACCACTAACATCAACGGCCTTAATGCCTATATTATTTAAGCGCGCTAGTGTATTTTGGGAAAAACCACAGCCTGTTTCTTTCACAATAATAGGGACCGGTATGTGCTTGACTAGTTGCTCTAATGCCTGCCAGCTGCCTTTAAACTGCGTTGTGCCTTCGGGTTGAATGCTTTCTTGCAAGGGATTGCAATGAATAATTAATGCGTGTGCGTGCAGGGAGTCAATTAGGCGCTGGATATCACAATAAGGCGTATTGATAATCTGCGCTATTCCTAAATTACTAAATAAGCTCACGTGTGGGTATGCTTTGCGTAAATCAGTCCATTCGGAGGCGGCGCTTTTATCGGTTAGTTCACGTCGTTGAGAGCCAACACCCATCGCCCAGTGCATTGTGGCACAGGCCTCAATCAAACACTGATTAATATTTATTGCTTGTGCATGGCCAGCGGTCATTGAGCTCACAATAAATGGGTTCATTATTTCTTGCCCAAAGCGCACACTGCTAATGGATATATCATCGAAATTAATATCAGGTATTGCTTCATGGATTAAAGCATAGCTATCAAAAGTATTCAATTCACTACTTTGATTGATTGGCATCAAGGCTAATTCGATATGATCGCGTTTTCTTTGTTCAAATTGGCTATAATCTGAATTCATAAGTTAGTAATGGGATCAGAATAAAAAGAGGACAATTTTATCATAAAATAAAAAGGCAAACTACCTGTTGCCTTTAAAATGGTTGTTTGTTCACTTGTGAAAAAGCACACTAAAAGCACTATGCTGCAGTAAAAATGTTTAAAAATAAACCTTTCTATTGCTTTTGTGTTCATTTATAATGATTCATCAGATGCACTATAATTTTTAATAGGGGAATAACGTGCGAAAGATTAGTATTTCACGAGCGCGATCAGCTAGCTTTAATGATCTAAATAAAAGCGAGACCCCAAAAGGTAGTACAAATGGGCTCACTCCATTTATTCCTTTTTCCAAATATTACACAAATAATTCTTCGCAGGAATTGACTAGCAGCTCTTCGCAAGAAATAGATGTTGCGCCACCGAAAAAATTTAGGCCCTGTTCTAAAGAATTGAATAAAGAAATGGAGCAAATTAAAAAATGTTTAGAGCAATTAAATGGTAAGAAAAAATATTTTGCTGACAAAGGGCACGAGTATGATAAAAGAGACTCTCAAGCTAACACATTAAATAGTGTTAATTACAAGCATGCAGCTGAAGCAGCGGATGATATTTACAAGGCTATGGCCGCATTAGTGAATGATTATAATAATGAAAAAGTGACCTTGTCTGAGTTTAAGCACTGCGCATTAATGTGTATAAACAATACGCATAAACTATCGGTGGAAAAATTGCGTCAGCACCGCGGTTGCAAAGAAATATTAGCCAATCTTCTGGTCGCAGTATTAGCTCTTCCAGTATATTTAGTCGCAGCCTTATATAAAGGAACATTTTTTGTTGTTCGTCCGCAAACGGATGCAGGCAAAAAAGTTGATGCTCTTACTCAAGCAGTTAAAGATATTAATGAAGTTAGCGATGATGATGAAGCTCAAGCTGCTCAAGATCAACAACAACAGTTTGCTCTTTAGTATCAAAACTAAACGCTTTTATACGTGTCACTAATGAGTGTTTGGCTTTTCATAGTATCGCTTTGTTCGCCCCTAAAATAAAAAAGGCTTAGAATAACTATTGTACATCTTTTTTTATTTTAGGAACAAAAAAATCAAATCGCCTAAAATAGCGAACCTCCATTAGCGACAAGTATATTTTGCCTGCGCGCGCATTTTTTTAATAGCACACGAGGATATTGGGTTCTTATAGTGCACATTTAAATAGATTATTTCTTAATAATACAAATCAGCTTTGCAGTTTGGCGCTATTTCGTATTATCCTATAGCTTGATTTTTTAAGATGCGGCTATGGAACAAAACAACGCTCAAATTGCTTTCGATGCAGAACAGACCCAATTTCAATGCAGTGGTGCTTGGACTATCCAAGCGCTCGGGGATGTTTATTCTCTTTTTAAAGAAAAAAATAATTTGAATGGACAAACCATAATCATTAACGGTCAGGCTATATCTGTTATGGATAGTGCCGGTGCAATCGCCTTGGTTAAATGTGTCGACTTATTGCAACAACATAATGAAGTGAACTTAGAAGCGTTTTCGCACGAACAACAAGAATTAATCCACTTAGTGCAATCAAAGGCGAACGAGCGGGCTTATAAAGTGCCTGAGGTGGTAGCGGAAGGACTGGTATATCAAATTGGCAAAGAGGCCGAACACAAAATGCAGCAAGCGGATGGGTTAATTGTACTCATTGGCGATTTAAGTGTGACGTTTTTTGAGGCCATTGGCCAGTGGCGCCGCTTTCAATGGCCCAGTATTATTTCTAATATCAGTTCTGCGGGGTTAAAAGCACTGCCGATTGTCGCGTTATTGTCTTTTTTAATAGGGGTGGTTTTAGCCTATCAAATGGGCCTGCAATTAGAGACTTATGGTGCTAATATTTTTATTGCCTATTTATCGGGTATGGCTATTTTTAGAGAGTTTTCACCCTTAATTACTGCAATTATTGTAGCCGGCAGGACCAGCTCCGCCTTTACCGCGCAGCTTGGGAGTATGAAGATTAATGAAGAAATAGATGCTTTGCTCACCATGGGATTATCGCCCACTGAGTTATTAGTTTTACCCAAAGTCATTGGTTTGATTTTAGTGTTTCCCTTGCTTATTTTTTGGTCTGATATTTTTAGTATCTTAGGTTCCATGCTGATGTCTAAAATGATGTTAGGTATTGGTTATGTAGATTTCTTGCAACGCTTAAAAAGTAGCGTGGGTCTTGATCAATTTATGCTTGGTCTATATAAAGCGCCCGTTTTTGCTTTATTAGTGGCTTTGGTAGGTTGTTATCAAGGTTTTCAAGTACATGCCAGTGCCGATAGTATTGGCAGTCAAACGACAAAAAGTGTTGTACAAGCGTTATTTTTAATTATTATTGCTGATGCGGCTTTTTCCGTGGCATACAGTTGGATGGGCTTATAAAATGACGCAGCCCGTTATAGAAATTAGTGGGATGAAAAATTGTTTAGGTGGGCAATGGGTTCATACTGATGTCAATTTACAGGTGCAAAAAGGCGAAATTCTTGCCATTATTGGTGGTTCGGGTAGTGGTAAAACAACTATCTTGCGCAGTATTCTTATGCTATTAAAACCAACGGCCGGAACGGTTAAGGTTTTTGGCGAAGATATTTATCAACTCGATACACTTCAAGCGCTCAAAGTACGACGACGATGGGGGATGTTATTTCAGCATAGCGCGTTGTTTTCTGCTTTGACAGTATTAGAAAATGTGATGTTTCCCATGCGTGAATTTACTCACTTAGATGATGAATTAATGCGTGAATTGGCTTTATTAAAAATTGCTTTAGTTGGTTTGCCCATGGAGGCTGCGGGTAAATTACCTTCCGAATTAAGTGGTGGCATGCAACGAAGAGCGGCGGCTGCTAGAGCCATTGCTATGGATCCAGAATTATTGTTTTTAGACGAACCCACTACAGGCTTAGATCCGCGGGGTGCTCGTTTATTTGATGAGCTGGTTGTTTTTTTAAGAGATACGTTAAAATTGACCGTAGTGATGATAAGTCACGATCTGGAGTCTTTAAAAGGAACCACTGATCGCGTAGCATTTGTGGGAGAAGGGCGAATTCTTAGTGTAGAGCCCATTGAGCAATTGATGCAGAATAAACAGCCATCGATTGCGGATTATTTCAGTAAAATAACAGACAAATAATAAAAGGGGCAGGTGCTTGGAATCGAAAACTAATTACACGATGGTTGGCATCATTGTATTAATTTTAGCCGGAGCATTATTATCTGCCGTATTATGGCTTTCGGTAGGTTTTAATAAAAAGGAATATACGCCTTATCTTGTTTATTTCTCCGAATCGGTGGCAGGATTAAGTGAAAAAGCACCTGTTAAATTTAATGGGGTGCAGGTAGGTTTTGTTAAAAAGATTGAACTAAATACGAACGATCCGCGCAAAGTAGAGTTAACGCTGGATATAGAACAAGATATTCCTATTACTACCAGCACCACGGCAACACTGGTGTCGCAAGGTATAACCGGTGTTACTTATATTGGTTTATCAGCCAGTTCGGCTGAGTTAACACCTATTAAGCGTATTGAAGGGGAGCCTTACCCGGTAATTCCTGCGCGTCCCTCATTATTTAACCAAATTGATATGGTTATTAAAGAAGTATCAGAAAATGTAAATAAAGTCAGTGTGCAAACGCAAAAAATATTTAATGAACAAAATGCCAATTATATTCATCATACTTTGGCTAATATTGAACAATTAACGCAAGTATTAGCACAAAACAGTGTGGACATTCAGCGCAGCATTAAAAGCGCAGACCTCTTTCTTAATAATTTAGCGAAAGTAAGTCAAGAGTTTCCGCAGACGTTAGCAGATATGCGTCAAGGGATTAAAAAATTTAACGCAACGGCAATAAGTATGGGTACCGCAAGTCAAGACGTATCGCAAGCGATGATGAGTGGAAAATATACCTTTGAACAAATGTCACAACAAACAGTTCCATCTATAACGATTTTAGTGCAAAAATTAAATACTATTGCTGCTAACTTGGAAAAAGTAAGTAATGAAATGCGCCAAAATCCATCGGTTGTGATTCGTGGAACAACCCCACCTAAACCAGGTCCTGGAGAGTAAGATGAAACACCTTTCCCTTTTTATAGTCCTAAGTTGTATTACAGCGTTACTAGGATGCTCACCAGTATCGATGCCTATTAGCAATCAGTACCAATTAAATAGATACAGTACTCATTATCATGCCGCGTCTACGAGCACTAATACTTTATTGGTCACCGTACCGGAAGCTGTTGCGGGTTATCAAACGAATAGTATGCTTTATATTAAAAAGCCCTTTCAGTTAGAATCGTTTGCCAATAACGCTTGGGTTGATACGCCTGCGAGCATGTTCTATCCTTTACTCATTCAAAGCATTCAAGGCTCCAGCTACTTTGCTGCTGTGTCTTCAAGTCCGTATACTCAAGGCGCTGAATACCGCTTGGATACGCAAGTGTTACATTTAGAACAAGATTTTTTAGTCAAGCCTAGTGTGTTGGTGTTCTCGATTAAAGTAGTTTTAACGCGAGTCAGTGATGGTAAAGTATTGGTATCGCGAATTCTGTTGCAAAAAGTACCATGCCCTATGGATACTCCTTATGGTGGCGTACTGGCTGCGAATAAAGCGTCTTATACATTGACTGAACAAGTGGCTCGTTTTATTGTTTCTGCCATAAAGCATCAGGAAGCAATAGCCAACAAATAAAAAAAAATATACAATGCCAATCTACAGGTTTTAGGCGTTTTGGTTTTTAAACAATAAAAAGAATAAAGGAGATTGAGAATGAAAGCAGGATCATTGAGTAAATTAGGGGTAATTCTTGCCAGCGTAGTATTAGTTACTGCGTGCTCGAAAAAATTTGGCAGTACTGGTGCAGGTATGGGCGATGGTGAAATGGCGGCTAATGGGTTAGGACAATTTACTCATTTTGCTGGTCAAGAAGCGGGTGAATCATACACAACGCAAGCACCGCATAACCAATTATATTTATTCTCTTATGATAACAGTACTTTAGCTGCTAAGTATTTGCCTTCTATCAATGCACAAGCTGAATATCTTAAAAATCATTCTGGCGCACGCGTTTTAGTTGCTGGTCATACGGATGAACGCGGTAGTCGTGAATACAACGTGGCATTGGGTGAACACCGTGCTAATACTGTAGCTGATATTTTATACATGGCTGGTGTAAACAGAAGCCAAGTTCGTGTTGTAAGCTATGGTAAAGAACGTCCTGCAAACTATGGACATGATGCTGCATCGCACGCGCAAAATCGCCGTGTTGAATTTACTTATGAGGCTACAAGATGATACATTGCAAAAAACACTTTCTCGCTGCGTGTTTTTCTTTAATACTGCCTGCTATTGCTTTGGCGCAGGCGCCCGTAGTGGATGATAGTGATAATTTTGCAATTCTTGACGAGCAGCAGTCTGCTGCTCGTCCAAGATATGATGAACCAGAATTTGAACGTGGTCAGGTTGATAATGCTAGAAATGAAAAATATCAATCGGATATGGCACAAGAAGATGATGGTGCCCCTTTAGCGCATGATGATGGCTTAGAACAAAATAGTTCCCCAGCATTTTCGAATGATAATGCTTCCTTGTTAGGACAAGTGCAAACTTTGCAAAAAGAAGTGCAGCAATTACGTGGCCAACTCGAAGTACAAACGCATGAACTGAGTGTATTAAAAGAACAACAGCTTTCTTTTTATAAAGATTTAGATTCACGTATGAGCACTAATGGAGTGAAATCTCCTGCAGCAGCACTGTCTAATAATAAAGTGTCAACTAAACCTGCAATCACTGCAAAGAGTACTGCCGTTGCGGCTCCTGTAGCAGTGCCTGCTAGTCATGCTAATCCTGCTGATGAGCAAATTAGTTATTTAGCCGCGTATGAATTTGTTAAAAACAAACAATATGATGATGCATTAAAAGCCATGCAGGCTTTTGTGCAAAAATATCCACAAAGTGGTTTTGGTGCGAACGCACAATATTGGCTTGGTGAGTTATTTATGGTTAAAAAAGATTACCCACATGCCATAGCGCATTTTGATACCGTATTACAACAATTTCCATCTTCTAATAAATCTGCTGCTAGCTTATTAAAAACAGGTTATGCCTATGCTGCTGCGGGTAATAATCAAGAAGCCATACAAAAATTACAACAAGTAATCAGCAAATACCCCGGCACTTCTACGGCACAGCTTGCCAATTTAAAACTCGAAGCACTTAACGCGATGTAATATGTAGGCCCATGAACAAATTTACTAATCAATTAAGAATTACTGAAATTTTCCATTCATTACAAGGTGAATCACTTACTGTTGGCTTGCCTACGGTATTTATTCGTTTAACCGGATGTCCGCTACGCTGTCAATATTGTGACACTTCTTATGCGTTTACTGGCGGCACGGTGGTTTCTTTGGATGATATTATGCAACAAGTAGCCGCATATCAATGCAAACATATTTGTGTTACGGGTGGTGAGCCTTTAGCACAGCCTGCATGCACTGCCTTATTAAAGGCTTTATGTGATGAAGGCTATAATGTTTCTATTGAAACAAGCGGTGCTCGTGATCTAGCACAAGTAGATGAGCGTGTAATGATTGTCATGGATTTAAAAACGCCTGATTCATTGGAGGCGGATAAAAATTTATGGACTAATTTGCGTTATTTAAAACCAACAGATCAAATTAAATTTGTTTTATGCAGTCGTAGTGATTATGAATGGGCGTGTTCTAAAATAAAAGAACATGCTTTGCATGAATTAACACACCTATTATTTTCCCCCAGCTGGAACCAGCTAAACCCTACTGATTTGGCTAATTGGATAATTGAAGATAAATTGCCCGTACGTTTTCAATTACAGCTCCATAAAATTTTATGGAATGATCAACCCGGCCATTGAGTTCACGGAGATATTTTATGCATTGGCTTGCTCAAGCTCCAGCAAATATTGCGCTAATTAAATACATGGGTAAAAAAGACTCATCGTCTAATGTACCTGATAATTCGTCACTATCTTATACGCTCGATCATTTAGTCAGTACGGTGCACTTAGAGTGCCATACTTTAGAGCGTGATTGTTGGCAACCTTTGTTGCACGAAGGGTGTTCGTCTCATTTTAATTTGTCCTTGGCTGGACAAGAGCGTTTTATTAAGCATTTACAACGACTAAAAGAGTATTTTGGTTATGAAGGATCGTTCTTAATTCAATCGAATAACAATTTTCCGCATGGTAGTGGACTTGCAAGTTCGGCCTCTAGTTTTGCTGCATTAACTCTTTGTGCCGCGCGCGCATTAAGCGATCTAACAGGGAAGATGCTTCCTTCTATTACAACACAAGCCCAATTAAGCCGCCTTGGTTCGGGGTCTTCATGCCGCTCATTTTTTACTCCTTGGGCTTTATGGCATGATGAAACAGTGGAAGAGCTTATCCTGCCTTATAAAAAATTAATACATCAAGTATTGGTCATTAGCGATAAAGAAAAAAGTGTCTCGTCTAGTGAAGCCCATGCGCGCGTTAAGACTAGTTCTGCATATGCGGTGCGCCCAGAGCGTGCAGAACAGCGTTTAACTCAATTAATAGCGGCATTACACGCGCAAAATTGGCCGTTAATTTATAGTTTATGCTGGGATGACTTTCAGGATATGCATCATTTGTTTTCTCATTGTGAGCAGCCTTTTTCTTATATTAGCCAACAAAGTAGGGATGCATTGGCCTTGTTGCAAGGTTTATGGGATAAAAATGGCGATGGCCCAATAGTAACGATGGATGCTGGACCCAATATTCATTTATTGTATCGAGAAGATCAACTTGATTTAGCTCAACAAATTCAAACGGATCATTTGGATGGAATCTATCATGTTTTGTGATTTTACCATTACGACTTATGGAAAATGGATTTTAGCAGGAGAACATGCGGTGGTTCGCGGTCATCCCGCATTGGTTTTTCCCATCAAAGAGCGACAATTAGTGTTAAATTATAATGCGGCACCGCAAGAATTAACTGCTGATTATGCAGGAGTAAGCGGTTCTGATATGCATTTATTATTTTGGAGTGTTCTTGAGCATGGCGCGCATTTATTGGGGCGATCGCTTAATCAATTGAGTGGTCATTTTCATTTAGATTGTACTATCCCTATTGGTGCGGGCATGGGCGCTTCAGCTGCTCTTTGCGTTGCAATGAGCTCTTGGTTTTGTGCGCAAAATATGCTGACGAGTGATAAGCGTTTGCTGTTTGCCAAAGAGTTAGAACATTTATTTCATGGTAAAAGTAGTGGGTTAGATATAGCAGGTGTTGCTGCGCAAAAAGGGGTGTATTTTCATCAAGGACAATGCACTCCTATCGAACAAACATGGCAACCTATGTGGTTTTTATCTTCTTGCAATCAGATAGGGATTACCTCGCATTGTATTCAACATGTGCAAACAATCTGGGATAACGAACCTAAAGTAGCACAAAATATTGATTTACACATGATAGAGGCCGTTAATGAATGTGCCCATGCACTAAAATTAGATGCATCCGAGGGAGTTAACTATTTGGCTAATGCGTTAAAGAAAGCGGCGGATTGTTTTTCTCGTTGGGGATTGATTAGTGAAAGCTTGCTTTGCCATATGAATTATTTGCTCGATGCAGGAGCATTGGCAGTGAAACCCACAGGTTCTGGTGGTGGTGGATTTGTTTTGAGTCTATGGGATAAAAATCCTAACTTAAATATTGATTTAATAAGTCTATAGTTATTTAATTTTTATTTCTTGTATTAGTATTTAACTAATTCATTATACTCGTTATTATTATTGTTAAATTAATTATTATATAAAGAGCGATATTTTTACTTAGTATTCCTAACAATTTATGGTACCATACAGGGCTATATTAGTTCTCTGTTAGTTGTGGATAACTAATTAGTTCATCTTTTTTTATCGCCTATATTTTACACCATTAATCTATTTAATCTAACACGGGATTGATTTTCTTATTCTATTCTTTCATCGGAGTGAATAAACTTATCCCCAAAATCTGTGGATAAGTTTGTTAATAATAAGTAAGAAAGCGATGGATAGTTTCTAGCAATTAAATGAATAAAGTACTATTGTTTAATTATGGAATATAAAAAAAGTATTCTTAATATTTTGTTAAGAAAAAATGAGTATAATAGAAAACGAACAGTAAACGTTCACTTTTTGTTCATTATGCGGCTTATCCGGACACCATGGAAGCGTTCTATGGACTAATGAGATAACTGCTTTGTAAGGGAGATTTGGTCATGCTGATTTTGACTCGACGTATAGGTGAAACATTAATTATTGGTGATGATGTAAACATTACTGTGTTAGGTGTTAAAGGTAATCAGGTCCGTTTAGGTATTAATGCGCCTAAAGATGTGTCCGTTCATCGCGAAGAAATTTATCTGCGCATACAGCAAGAAAAAGAATCAGATGATTCTTTGGAAACAGTATAAATAATTTTCTCGCAGATCATCCAGTTCCGGGTAAGTAAAATTACCCGGCGACGAACAGAGGTTAATCTGTTTGCGTTTTACTTTTTTGTTGCAATGTGGTGTCACCCGAAGATAATAAATGGGTGCGCTCTGTATTATCTTTTAAAATTAATTGTCCCATTTCACTAATTCCACCGGCCGTTCCTGTTATTGTATTATTGGCTTGCGTCAACGTAATTTCTTTACCATACAAATAATCATAATTAGCCCATTCATCTAAAAATACACTGAGATCTGCGTTAAGAAAACGATGTAAATAATCGCCTAGATGCGTGATAAGTGTCGCAATAAGTTCATTTCGGTCATGAGTTTTTTTTGTTATTTCAAATAATGAGCACCAAGGCTTCTCTAAAAGAGGATTATTTTGTGTATCCGAATTGACATTTAAGCCTATGCCAATGATCACGTGCATAGTACCAGGTGATTCGATCATTAGTTCAATTAAACTACCACACAGTTTTTTTCCCTGCCATAATATATCATTTGGCCATTTAATTTGTATTTGTTGATTTTGATTAAATTGTTGTAACGTCGCAATAACCGCTAAGCTTGTGACAAGACTTAAACCGGATAGTTTTGCTACATCACACGAAACTTGCCAGCGACTGGAACAATAAATATTTTCGCCAAAAGGGGAGTGCCACGTTCTACCAAAACGACCTCTGCCTTGAGTTTGTACTTCGGCACAACAAATGGGTATAGCATTTGTAGGAGGTAATTCTTTTAAATATTGATTGGTTGAGTCGATGGAGTTAAACAGATGTAATTCATGAGGGCTAGACCAACTTTTTGAGTGTAATGTGGCTTCTATCGCTGATGCATTTAAAAGAATAATGGGTTGTTTGAGCTGATATCTTGCTTGCGGCCATTTAATGATGGGCACGCCTAGCGCGATTAATTGGTTCATGTGCTGCTCAATAGAGGAGCAAGTCATTTTTAAAGTGCTACTTAATTGTGTTCCTGTATAACAAGCACCATCTGCTAATAATTCAATGATAGCCTGTTGCATTGGATTAAGCTGATTCATGGCTAGAATTCTAAAGGAATAGGTTGTTGTGGCATCACGCCATAACGAATTTCTCTTATCGTTGGATGATGACATAAGGCGCCGGCACAAGCCACTTGAGGCATAAACGAGCGTAATTGCCATGTTGTTTGATGCAACGCATCTTCAACTAATTGTTTTGTAGGTACCGTGGTGGGCACGCTAAATTCTTGTGTTGGGTACGATAAACCTAAACCATTGACTTTAATAAATGCCTCTTTTTGGCTCCATATATGGAAAAACAAAGCGGCTTTTAAAGCGCGGGGTGCTTTACTTAAATCATCACATTCTTGCGGCGAAAATAACGTGCGTGCAATACCTTCGTAAGGACGAGCAGAATAATGCTCTACATCTACACCAACAGGAAATTGCTTCCCCACGGCAAGTAATGCTATTTTTTGTGAGTTAACAACCGAAGGTTTACCTTGCTTATTATAGGTAAATTCAAGGTGCTCTGGTGCGCAATTTAAATAACGAGATAAAATGATACGCATTGTAGCGCGCGCTGTTGCGAAGCGCCGTTTATGTTTATCAAAATGAAAGCGATTGGCGCGCGCCATTTCTTCTTCATTGAGGATAAACGATGTCTTATGCACCTCATGATGCAAAGAAAACTGCCATAGATCAATGCGTGACTCGTGAAGCACGCAATGTTCACTATTTAATGGGGCGAATCCAGGTATTGTCATATGTTATTCTTTTGAGCTAGCGTCCATTTACGGTTAAGAGTATTATATACTCTGATCTTTAATTCAATAACAGAGTAACAAATGAGTCGACAATTTTTGGATTTTGAGCAACCTATAGAAGAGCTGCGACAAAAAATTGAAGCATTACGTATGGTTGATAGTGATAATACGGTTAATTTGACAGAGGAAATCACTCGTCTGGAAGCGAAATGTGAAGAATTAACCAGTAGCATATTTTCTAATTTGGAGCCTTGGCAAGTGGCTCAAATGGCTCGTCACCCATTACGTCCTCAAACGACTGATTATATTGAGCGTATTTTCACCGATTTTCAAGAATTGCATGGCGATAGAAGCTATTCGGCAGCCCCTGCAATTATAGGCGGGATTGCTCGGTTACAAAATGCACCTGTGATGATTATCGGGCACCAAAAAGGAAAGCGCACTAAAGAAAAAGTGTATCGCAACTTTGGTATGGCACGTCCTGAGGAGTATCGAAAAGCATTGCGTTTAATGAAAATGGCCGAAAAATTTCAAATGCCTATTGTGACATTTATTGATACGGCAGGCGCTTATCCTGGTATTGGCGCGGAAGAGCGCAATCAATCGGAAGCTATTGCGCGAAATCTCTTTGCCATGTCTCGTTTTAAAACACCTATTATTTGTGTTATTACCGGAGAAGCAGGCTCAGGTGGTGCTCTAGCTATAGGTGTAGGTGATAGTATTTTGATGCTAGAGTTTGGCATTTACTCCGTTATTTCCCCGGAAGGGTGTGCGTCTATTTTATGGAAAGATGCGGCAAAAGCGAGTGATGCGGCCAAAGCTATGGGTATTACCGCTTATTCTATTTTAGATAATAAAATAGTAGATCAAGTGATTCCGGAGCCTTTAGGCGGTGCGCATCGCGATATCGATTTGATGGCGCAACGCATTCAACATCTTTTAGTTGAAGAATTAGCGGTGTTAAAAGCGCTTCCTGTAGAGCAGTTAATAGAACAGCGCTATCAAAAATTTATGGCAATGGGTGCGTGTTAGATAGCAAAAAATAGTACTGAGCGCAGTTAATGAGCTCCTCGACACGGTACTGAGCCTCATTCAAGAGATCCTTCATTGTGTTCAGGATGAGGTGATGCTTTTCTGAGAGTTGCTCTAAACACGGCACTGAGCTTGACTCAGTAGATTCTTTACGGCGTTCAGAATGACGTGGTTGCTCACTGGGAATTGTTGGCTAGATATTAATAGTATGGGTGAATGAAAAAAGAAACAGTATCTTGCACATTAACGCCATTAAATGAACCAGTAATTGGTAAAGAGTGGCTGCTTTATTTGCAACAATTTAAACAACTTATTGTTGGCTTTAGTGGTGGTTTAGACTCCACTGTTTTATTGCATTTGTTGTGCGCTGAGCCAACATTGAGACCACGCATTCGTGCGGTTTATATTAATCATGGTTTAAGTGAACATGCATTGCGTTGGCAACAGCATTGCGAACAGTTTTGCTTAGAGCATCATAGTGCGTTCCTTGCGCGGGCAGTGACGTTTAATCGCCGCGCTAACATTGAAGAGGGGGCTCGAATAGCGCGCTATGCAGTGTTTGGTGAGTTGTTAGGTAGTCAAGATTGCTTGTTGTTAGGACATCATCAAAATGATCAAGCTGAAACGGTCCTATTACAATTAATGCGCGGTGCTGGAGTCAGCGGGTTAGCCGCAATGAGCCCAATGAGTTCTTTTTTTGCTGGCATGCTAGTGCGCCCCTTATTATCGTGTTCGCGTGAACAGTTAAGTGAATACGCCGGAATTCATCAGCTGCAATGGATTGAAGACGAAAGTAATCAAGATAGTGATTATTCGCGCAATTATATTCGACAACATATTATGCCTTTGTTGAATGCTAAGTGGCCGGGTGCCACACAAAATATTGCTCGCGCAGCCAGGCATTGCCAAAGTGCACAAAGAAACTTATCTGAGTTAGCATTATATGATTGTAGTGAGTTAGAGTTCGGTGCAACTAATACCTTAATGACTACCTCATTACATAGGCTTGGTGTTGATCGCCAAATGAATGTGTTACGAGCATGGCTTAAAAAAAACAATGTAAAAGCACCATCAACCGTTTTATTAGAGCGCATTATTAACGAGGTGATTAACTCTACTGCAAGTGCGAATCCATTGGTGCAATGGAGTACTGTTTCGGTTCGTCGCTATCAAGATACGCTTTATTTGGAGCAACAACAGTCGCAAACAATGCCCGCTTTGATGCAATGGATGGATTTTCCACAACCTTTGGTATTGACTCACCAATATCAACTGCGTGCCTCTTCTGTTGAACAGGGATTATATTTAGCTTATGGAGCACAATTGACTATTCGTTTTCGCCAAGGGGGAGAGCGGTTTCAATTTAGAGGTCAGAACAAATCGTTAAAAAAGTTATTACAACAATGGCAGATACCCTCTTGGTTACGAGATGAAATTCCACTGTTATATGTTGATGATAAGCTTGCCGCCGTTATAGGTTATGCTATTAGTGATTCTTTTTATACGCAGAATGCTCCTGCATGGGAAATAGAATTGCACTCAAATCTGAGTTTATGTGAAGAATAAAGCATACTCATTGAACAGATACAATTATTAAATTGTTAAACAAAAAAGTGACTTATATATTATGAATATTTATCTCGCATCGAAAAGTCCAAGACGACAAGAGTTGTTACAACAAATGGAAATTCCTTTTACCTTATTGCTATTAGATACACCGGAATTAGTTATACCAGGCGAAAGCCCAGAAGATTATTCTATACGTGTTACCAAAGAGAAATTAACCGCTTCTTGGGATTATATAGTACAAGAGAATCTTCCGCGTAAACCGATATTATGTGCTGATACAGAAGTGATTGTTAATGGCACTATAGTAGGAAAGCCTCGAGATAGAGAGGATGCTTTTGCTATGTTGAAAAGCTATTCAGGAAGTCAACATAAAGTGATAACCAGTGTAGGTCTAATGTATCAAGATTACCAAAAAATAAAGATGAGTACGACCTATGTTACTTTTTCTTCTTTAACTGATGAGGATATTAATCATTATTTGGATAGTAATACTTATTTAGATAAGGCCGGGGCATACGGCATTCAAAGTTATATTGGCCAATTTATTTCGGGTATTGAGGGATGCTTTTATTCGGTGATGGGTTTACCTTTATCTCTGGTACGAGAAGTTTTAGATGATTTTAAAAAGAGTGGTTTAATGTAAGTTTTGGATAACTCACCCATCTAATGCTCCGGTTAATCGCTCTAATAAATTAATTTAAACCCATATTCCCTATGCTCTGCGCTTTAAGTGCGGAATGTTGTTTCGAACATGATGTGGCATTCTATGGATTCCACGTATAAAGCGTAGAACGCAGGTATATTTTATGATTAAATTGCAGATGCGATTATCCTGGTTACCCTCAACGATCAGGGCAAACGCATGAGTGATTTAAATTAAATCACTCAAAAAATTTGTATTTTTTAAGTCCAATTTCTACGTCCTGTGGCTTGTCCACAGGATCCAGTAATAGGGCAAAATCGATGGATACCGCGCATAAAGCCCGGTACGTAGGCAATTAGACATAGGTTCAACCACTCATGCTCTTGCGCTTCCTCAACGATCATTTGGTTTTTTTTAAAAGCTACTCTATACTAAAAAAAGTAATAATATCACGGTTGTAAATTAATTATGATTAATAAAGCGTTCAAATTTTTTTTGAAACTATTCATTTTGTTATCCGTATTCATCGTGCTAGGTACGGCATTTTTTTTGATATGGAACAAGCATCATAATAGTGAAATATGGGCTTTTAAACAGGTGCAAAGTATATTAGTTGAACTGCCTGCTGCCCCAATAGATGCAGTAAACAACTCTAAAGCGGTGTATGTAAGCGGTGATGTAACAACAAATGATTTATTAATTGATAGTCTTGTTGATGTAAAAGTTAATGCCATTCGTTTATCACGTAGGGTGTTTATGTATCAGTGGGATGAGCAAATTAGCAATAAAAACTTAAGCGCCGATGCATCTCATTATCACTATCAAAAAATTTGGTCAGAAGAATTAATCGATAGCTCTGATTTTCATTTTAAAAATGGGCATGAAAACCCTACCGATAAGTTATTAAATTCAAAAGATTTTTATGCGAATCAAGCTAAAGTAGGTGATTTTTTACTGTCCAAATCACTGATTAAAAGTATTAAATTTAGTGACAAGATAGCGCTATCTGATACTAATTTAACTGCTCTAGAACAAAAATTAAAAAGAACGGTAACGCGTGTAAATTCTGGGACCATGTTGTGCACAGGTGATGTAACTAAGCCACAAGTAGGGGATATATGCATTGAAATGACCGTAGTTCGTCCTCAGTTAATGAGTATTATCGGACAGCAATTTAATGGAAAAATACGCCCTTATCCATCGCCAACGGATGTACGCGTATCTATTATTGAGCCGGGGCAAAAAAATCCTGCACAAATGATTGATTCGGCGCTTAAGGCATACGAGTGGCATAGTCCTGCTCCCTCATTCAAGATGTTAATTCGTCAAACATTAGGGTTTTAACATGAAATCAATTATTGGAACTATCGAAAAAAGAGGGAATATTAATCGAAAAGAAAACAGTAACTTTTGGAGTAGTGCTCTTTCTTTGCAAGGCTCAATAACGCCGAAAGTATATAAAAATGTTTTATTATGTTTGGCGTATGCGATAGTCGTATCGCTGGTGTACTATAAATATCCTTTAATCACCTTACCGGTTAGTCCATTTGAATATGCCGGTGTGGTGATGGGATTGTCGTTGGTTTTTAGAATTAACTCAGGCTATGATCGTTGGTGGGAAGCACGAAAATTATGGGGTAGCATTGTAAATGCTACGCGCAACATAGCGATTCTTGTTAAAAGTTATGGTGACAAAAATGATCCTAAAGTAAATAGTACGTTAGGATTAATCACTGTAATGCCTATTTTGATGAAAAATCATCTTCGCGCAGTGACCAATACTGAGGAAATTAAAGAGTTTTTATCCAGCAAAGACTATGAAGAGATCCAGCAATGGCAACATAGACCGAATTACGTATCGTTACGAATAGCAGAGCATTTATCTTTAATGTACGATGAGCAACAAATAAATGAATTTGCCTTTTTGAAAGCAGAAGAGTTACGACAATCGTTGATGGATTGCCAAGGTGCGTGTGAGCGAATTTTAAAAACACCAATGCCTTTAGTGATGGCCATTAAAATTCGACGTTTTATTTTCTTATTTCTATTAATTTTGCCTATTGCTTTGGCCGGCAATATGATTATGAACTGCATTATTACAACAGTGGTCTCTTATGCGTTCTTTTCCTTAGATCAAATTGGTATCGAGTTGCAAAATCCATTTGCGGTAGATAATTTAAGTCATTTGCCGTTGAATGATATTTGTGGTGCTATTAAAAAAGATGTGGCTGAAATAGTTAATCGTGAGGACTTTGAACCGACGCTTTAATTGTTGCTCTGGTCTTCGCTGAACGTTGGTACGCAGGGCAAGAGCGCATATTTCTAATTGCCTACGTACCGGGCTTTATGCGGTATCCATCTTTCTTGCCCTATTACTGAATCTTGTGGACAAGCCACCGGACGTAGACATTCGAATTAAAAAACACATCAATTTTGAGTGATTTAATTTAAATCACTCATGCGTTTGCCTTGCGTTGGTAAGTCCATAGTGTTGGCGTTTTGCGGACATGGTATCGATTCCACGCAATAGAGCGTGGAATGTTTGTATGCGTTTTTTATTTTATGTGCAAAATTTAATGCGATTACACCGCACTGCTTAGCATTCCGGTAAATTAACGGCCAAACCACCCATTGATGTTTCTTTATAGATGCTTTGCATATCCATTCCGGTTTGTTTCATGGTTTTGATTACTTTATCTAAAGAAATATGATGTTGACCATCACCGATTAAGGCCATGCGGCTGGCATTTACTGCTTTGATGGAGCCCATAGCATTACGCTCAATACATGGAATTTGTACTAAGCCCATGACTGGATCACAGGTCATGCCTAAATGGTGCTCCATAGCAATCTCAGCTGCATTTTCTACTTGTTCTATACTACCACCTAATACGGCAGTTAATCCGGCTGCAGCCATTGACGAAGCCACACCTACCTCACCTTGACATCCCACTTCCGCACCAGAGATGGACGCTCCTTTTTTGTATAAAATACCTATAGCTGCGGAGGTGAGAAAATAATTATACGTGTCTTCATTATTCATGCGCGCATGTGCTTCTTGGCAATATTTTAATACGGCAGGAATAATACCGGCAGCGCCATTCGTCGGAGCGGTAACAATTCGGCCTCCTGCTGCATTTTCTTCATTTACCGCCATGGCATACAAATTAAGATGGTTCATAATATCTGATTGTTCATAAATACTTTTAATGCCTTTTTTTTCAATCAGTTTTTGGTATAAATCAGGTGCTCTTCTTTTGACATGTAAGCCACCGGGTAAGATGCCTGGATGTTTACAGCCATTGGCAATACAATCGTCCATTACTTTGGCAATTGCCAAAATATTATGATGAATTTCTTCTTCACTACGCCATGCTTTTTCATTTTCCATCATCAGTTGTGCAATAGTAAGATTGTGTGCTTTACACTGTTCTAATAATTGCGCCGCGGTAGCGAAAGGGAACGGAGGAGGGTTGTTGTCTGTTGTCGTAGCATGAAATTCTTCTTCGGTGGTAATAAATCCGCCGCCAATAGAATAATACACTTGTTTTATCAGCAACTCGCCGTCTTTATCAAGAGCACTAAAACGCAATCCATTAGAATGAAGAGGCAATACTTCTTTTTGGAAAAATAAAAAATCAGTGTGTTCATCGAAAAAAATCTCTTTTTTACCGGCAAGGTTCAATGATTTATTTTGAAGGATTTCCTGCATGCGAGGAACCATCTGTTCCGGAATAACCGTTTGTGGGTGCTGATTTTCTAAACCATTTAAAATGGCTTTATCCGTTCCATGGCCCTTACCCGTTAATGCTAAAGAACCATATAACTCTATAATTACGCGCTGAGTTTTTTCTAGGCAATCTTGTTGTTCTAGTAAACGTAAAAATGCATTGGCGGTTAACATAGGACCAACTGTATGAGAGCTGGAGGGGCCGATGCCAATAGAAAATAAATCAAATACACTAATGTTCATAATCTGAGTTCTCACATTTTGTTTTTGTCAGTGTAGAAATATATGAGGAGTTTGTCTATAGCTTGGACATAGGAGTTTTCATATAGAACATAGATAATAAATCTCATGTTTCTACTGGTAATTTTAGTTAAATTTAGGCAGAATGAAGGGGTATTTTTACATTACAAAAAGACACAAGGGGATTGTTTATGAAGATCAAATTGGTCGCTGCTGCTGTTATGGGGTTAGCAATATCTACAGCCATGGCTGCAACCGACGCTGCATCATTAACTACTGACACTGACAAATTGTCCTATAGTATCGGTGCTGATTTAGGGAAAAACTTCAAAGCTCAAGGCATTGAAATCAATCCAACCGCATTAGCGCAAGGAATGCAAGATGGAAGCGGTGCTGGCCCACTGGCTTTAACTGAACAACAAATGAAAGACGTGTTGACTCAATTTCAACAAAGTTTAATGACTAAGCGTACTGCTGAGTTTAATAAAAAGTCAGATGAAAACAAAACTAAAGGTGAAACTTTTCTAGCTGACAATAAAGCAAAACCTGGTGTTGTGGTTTTACCAAGCGGTTTGCAATATAAAATTTTAGAAGCAGGTAAAGGTGATAAACCTACTAAAGAAGATGTTGTAACAGTGGAATATACTGGTCATTTAATTGATGGCACTGTTTTTGATAGCACTGATAAAGCCGGTAAACCCGCAACATTTGGTGTATCACAAGTTATTCCTGGTTTGACTGAAGCATTACAATTAATGCCTGCTGGCTCAACTTGGGAACTTTATGTTCCTGCTAATTTAGCCTATGGTGCACGCGCAGTTGGCGGTTCTATTGGTCCTAACGAAGCATTAATATTCAAAGTTCATTTAATTTCAATTAAGAAGTCTGCTTAAGATACTTCTCGCTCATGAGCCAATTTAGCTCATGCTGCCTACGTTCCGCGCTTTATGCGCGGAATCTAGTTTCGAATATGATGCGGCATTGCATGCACTCCAGTAGGCATAAAGAACGTATACCCCAGTTTTAGATACGATTGTCCTGTTGTATTCTTCGCACCTATACTTTTCTTCTTTATGGCATGCTACTATGTTGTATTTGTTTTTTTAATTGCTTCTATTTTCTCCATGAATCAACGTATTATAATTATTTTTTTATTAGGATTTTCTTCTGGTTTACCATTGGCCTTAATTAGCAGCACGTTACAAGCATGGTATGCTTCATCCAACATGTCAGTGTTAGCTACGGGTGCTTTAAGTTTAATTAGTTTCCCTTATATGTGTCGCATGTTATGGGGGCCGTTTGTTGATCGCTATTCATTATGTTCATTAGGAAAAAGGCGCAGTTGGATTATTACGATGCAAGGATTATTGCTTTTAGGCTTTAATCTCATGGCTTGGTGTACTCCTAATACTCATCCTCAAATTTTGGCTGGTCTCGCGTTGCTATTAGCTTTTCTCTCCGCTACTCAAGATACAGCTATTGATGCACACCGTACAGAATATTTGCCCTTTCAACAACATGCTCTAGGTGCTTCAGTAGCTGTATTAGGCTATCGTTTTGCACTATTACTTTCGGGTGGTTTAGCGTTAATACTAGCTGAGCATTGGGGATGGAGCTGGACTTATCGAGTCATGGGGCTTGCGATGGGAATAGGTATGCTTGCTATTTTATTTAGTGATGAGCCTGAGCATCCCACCACTGTCATGCCCGTACCAGGGCGTTTTTTTAGTGCTCCATTAAAAGAATTGTTGAGCCGTCCCGGAATTATTTCATTATTCCTATTTATTCTTTGTTATAAATTGGGCGAGGCTTTTACTACCACGACCAGTGGAATAGTAATGCCGTTTTTAATTCAAGGTTTGGGTTTTTCTTTAGAAAGTATAGGATATATAAATAAAATTCTAGGAATTACCTCTATTTTAGCTGGTGGTGTATTAGCTGGTGTGATATTACTACGTTACTCCTTATTCAATTCATTATTATTTTTTGGTTTGGTGCAAGCATTGACTAATTTATTGTTTGTGGCACTTGCTTTATCAGACAAAAATATGGTGCTGCTGGCATGTGCGGTTTTTTTTGATAATTTTGCAGCAGGAATGGGATCTACCGCTTTAGTTGCTTTGTTTATGAGAATAGTTAATACGCAATTTACCGGTACTCAATTTGCTTTTCTTGTGGCGATTTCAACAATCCCACGTATTTTTTCAGGCCCTATTGCGGCTACATTGCAATTATATTTAGGCTGGGTTGGCTTATATGAATGTTCGGTATTTTGCGCTTTAGCGTTTATTCCCTTTTTGTATCGGATTAAAAATAAAGGATTAACATCTCATGGATCAAATGACTAAAGAAACGATTTAGTCATTTGATCGGCGGCTGTACGAAAGTCTAATAACTTTTTTTGATCTTCCTCGTCAAAGGCGAGTGTTTCTAAAGCAGTAAGAGCAGCATAGGGTAAAGGTATAACTATTGAGTTAAAGAAGGCATTATGATTTTTATGACTAAATAAACTTCGATTATTTGGTAGCCTTAGCATTTTTTCTTCTATTTGCACTAGTTGTGTTTCCACTTTCTTCATTTGTTCTTCTACTTGCGAAGCAAAAAAATAGGCACCATACGCTCCGCCAACCATTAACGCTAAACCAATAAGAGAGGGGATAATGGTGACGGCGGAAGCTAAAATTAAGGTTAAACCAGTTACAGCTATTGCGGCTGACAATACGCTATTACCACCTAAATCACAGATTGATATTATAAGTTGATTATACAGAGAAATTTGTTTTATAAAGTCCTCAATAGCTGATTTTTTATTTTTAAAACCAATATAGTCATAAATATTTTTATTGTGACTTTGTTTACTGTGAATTAATGAAAGCTTGTTTAGCATTTTATCTATAATATAAATTAAATCAGAGATTTTCCCCTGACGAAAATAAGCCATAGTGATATTATAAAGCGTATTTAAAGTGCTGGGCTGGGGGTTAATGAATTGACGAGAATAATCGCTTACTTGCTCAGCAAACTCACTAGAAATTTCCTCGCCAATATGCAGTTCATTGTCTTGCCAAAAAGCCAATCCTTTAGAGTATTTTGGTAATCCTTCTTGAAATGATTTATTTCTTACGGTCACCGTGTTTAATAAACTGACGTACATATAAAACTTACCAAAATTATCTGTATTTTGGTTTTCAATGTGTTTGCATAATAAAGTCAATTGGTGGGAGGGCATAACAAATCCAAATACCAGAATAATGAGTGATTATTGCACAAAAGCAATTAAAAATACAATATCAAATAATTATTAAACAGTAACTCCCAGTGAAAAAAAACGTCATCCTCAGTGCAGTATCGTATCTAGAAGAGCACTGTGTTCAGGATGATGTTATATTTGTCACTAATGAGTTTTCCGTTTTTATGCTATCGTTTTTTTACTTTAGGCACAAAAAAATCAAGTTGCTTAAAATACCGAAAACTCATTAGTGACAAGTATATTTACAGAATTCATGAAAAATAATGTACGATAATATTTGCTCACTCATGAATATATGTATTATTTTTCAATAGCGTGAAACTAACTGGGAATCGTTATTGTTTGAAAATATTTCTAGTTGCCGACGTACCAGCTTTATGCACGGTTGCCCTATTGCAAGATTCTGGACAAGCTACAGGAAGTAGAAATTGGATTTGAAAGATATATAAAATTTGAGTGATTTACTCACCTTACGCACGCCCCTTGTTTCGTAACTGAAATTAATTAAAATTCT
>CAZSAO010000023.1:26222-41619 GCA_964605275.1 uncultured Legionella sp. | reverse complement strand
TCGGCTGAAGTAGAAAGATATCTCATCTTTTAATTTAATTCAAAAAAGTCAGACCCGAGGTCTGGCAATGTAGGTTATACGTAGAAAATACGCAATTACTGAATATTAGATTGTCGTAATATTTTAATAAGCTGCTCTTTTGATAAAGTTTTATTTAGAGTAACTTGCAATTGATTTTTAATATCAAGGACATATCCCTCTACTGTCCGATGAGAGATATTCATTACTTTAGCAATTTGTTTAGAGGTATGACCTTTTGTAAGAAGAGCAGCACATTCAGCTTTTTTACTGCTTAAGTAAAGATTGTCTGATTCATTTAATAAAAAATATCTATCAACCTTAGTGTTTTCTAAAAATTGCGTTCTGATGTTATCTGAGAGAACAATATTATTTACACGCTCCGCATTTATTGGCTGGAGACCCGGCAAATATATTCTGTTCTCGCTCGCTTCTTTCATCAGATGCTGGGCTTTATCTGTGAAATAGTGAATAAACCGTTGAAGCAGATCTATGTTTCCTGCATAAAAATTATTTATATTATGTTGATTTCTATTGGATGCAAAAATATATAAATAAGTGACATCGGCTCTTTTAATAACAAAACTAATGCCATTATCTATATTAAAAAAATCCCGCCCTTGAAGATAAATGGGATCTTTTTCATCCATTTCAGACCAAAGAAAATAACCCTTCGGAAGTAAATGCTCTATATCTATGGCACCAACAGAATTATAAAGGCCATTTTTATAAAAATGATTTATCCAATCGGCATTGTTAGTTAATAGTTCTCTTGAACAGTCATTATTGTATATTTTAATGTAATTAAAATAAGTTATACCAATCGACTGCAATAAAGGATCGCAAATATCTTTTACTAAGTTACTACTGCTGAGAGAAAAATGTTTTTCCAGATTAATTCCAGACATGCTTAATCCTTAAATAAACTGTGGTTGCTCCATATCTATTGATGGATTTGATACTTCAACTACTTCTTTTGGAGGAGTAATCATTTGAGCTAAAAGCGAAGAAACGTTTGACCGCACTATAGGGATATTCGCGTCTTTTTTCAATAACAAGCCGTTTTGCTCGCAGGTTCCTATAAATGAGAATAACCCATCAAAATATCCATTTATATTCAAAAACCCAATACTTTTTTTAAGCTCTCCAATTTTTATTGCATTCCACGTTTCAAATGCTTCTTCTAGCGTACCAAGGCCGCCTGGCATTACAATAAAAACATCAGCCATTTGTTGCATCATTCTTTTTCTTTCTTGCATAGTATCGACAATATGTAAGTCATCTAATAGGTCTAACGGCTTTTCTTTTTCAATAAGGTTTTTAGTTATTATGCCGATTGCTTTTCCACCATGTTCTTTAACGGTCGTAGCTAAAAGCCCCATCATTCCTAAGCTTGAACCACCATATATAAGAGTAAGCCCCATATCAGCTAATTCTTTGGCTAATGAAACTACGGCCTCACTAAATTGGTTATTATTGCCAGAGTTAGCACCCAGATAAACACAGACTGATTTCATTGATATCTCTATTGGTTTAAAAAGACTAAAGAGGATAGATTATAAAGCCAAATGATGTAATACGTAAAAAATACTCAGGCTAAGATATTTAATTTAATTCACATCTTTTCGCAATCATTCAAATCAGTTATCATACAGCACGTTGGGTAAGATCTTGGGTAAGAATCGATTCCTCATTATTTATATTATTTAAAATCAACAAGTTGCAATCAGGTTCGATTCCGGCCCTGTTACCTTCTCACAAAACGATATGTCTTTAGAACAAATTAATTGCCTGAAACAAAATGGGTATTGTTATGCGAAAATAAATCAAGAGACAGAGTTAAATCTAATGCAACTTTCAGAAGTAGGACACCGGTTTTTCAATCAAACAGAAAAGCTAAAACTATTGTCTGCTTTTACTGTTGAAAAATCTGAAGGTTTTCAAAATTGTGAAGAAAAAAATATGGTTATGCAACGTTATGCCTATCGTGGTGGTCCATTATCTGAACCATTATTGATTGAACAACCTACTATGGACAAAGTAATAGAACAATTAAAAACTCAAGTAGCAACTGTTCTGATAGAGAAAATATTTGAACAAGAAGGCATCAGCAAATACTGTCCAGAGGTATTAAATAATTGCTCACCTACTTTGGTATATAACTACTATAAGTATTCTCTTTCTGGACCTAAAAATAAATTAGTAGCGCATAAAGACATCACCCTATTAACAATGATTTTTTCATCTGAGCCTGGACTTGAAGCTTATACTAATGGAAAGTGGCATAGTATAGCGCCTAAAACAGGTCATGTGGTCTTAATAATAGGGAAAATCTTAGAAGTAATAACGGGTGGAGAATACTCATCTGTTTTACATAGAGTTAGTCCTCCTTTGTGTCGAGACCGTTTGTCTATATCAGTTTATTTAAAACTTGAAACCCATTTTTCGCTTATAGATTACAAAAACAACAAATATATACATCAAAACCAAAATGAATACATTAAAGAAAATCTCCAGGATGGGCTTTTACGAGAATAAAAAATTGTAGACGTTAGCATAACTACCAGTAATTAAAACAATCACATGTTTAATGGTTGAAGTAGTGAATTAATTGGTTAACTTGCTCTTTTAGATTGGCACCATGTTTTGTCCTTGAAAAGAATCAAGCCAACACAGAGGCAAATAGCCCCCATTGTACCACAAAGCAACCATATACCGTTACCAGACTTGTATTGGTACGCTGTACTACCTAATATAGGTCCTGTGACGTTAGCAAAAGCGTAGATAGTTTGATAAAGCCCCATATGAGTGGCTTTACTATCGTCTTTAGCCCTGTTGTATAACAGGGTTTGTAGGATTGGAAACGTTAATATCTCACCTACTGTCCAGATGAAACAGGAAATAATTGCCAGAAAATATGAGTTACCTAAACTAAGTAAGTACATGCCAAAACCAATAAAAAATGCCCCAATAGCAGCGCTAAGGAAAAGACTATATCTACTAGCTAGATCAACAATAACAACCTGAAATAGAACAATCAGTACGGTGTTAATCAAAAATAGATTGCTAAATGCCAGCTCATCGAGTTGATATTCATTGCGCATGTATATAGGGTAATTCACCCATAATTGAGAAAATGTTAGTGTTGCTAGTAATAGTAGTAGGTAAATCAAGAAAAACCCTTTGTTTTCAAAAAAAGAGGGTATAGTCAACAATTTCTGTTTCTTCGCCGTCAGTGATGAGTTGTTATTCGCCATTTCATTTAGTATCTCCTTACTTGTTTTCAATAGCGACAATATAAGCGCGGAGATCAGGAATGCTGTACCGTTGAACATGAATAAAATTTGGTAGCTCAATTTGGCTAAAATACCTCCGATAACAACAGCGATACCCATTCCTAGATTAGCTATCATAAAACGCAGACTGTTCACTCTAGCTCTCTGAGCTTCTTCACAGTGCTTCATTAACCAAATGCGGTTAGCTGGAATAAATGATGAGTTTGCAGCACCCATAACACTTGTCACACATAATAGGGAATAAAAATCGTTGCAAAGTAGTATTGACATCAAAGCAATCGAATTCAATACTAACGAGCAAATGGAAACTATTTTTGATGAATATTTTTCACATAAGCGACCACTGAGATAAGCGCCGAATATCGCTCCAACGTTATATAAACTGATTAGCTCACTAGCTTCTGTAATACTAAATCCCAATTCTGAAACAAAATAAAGAGATAGGAACATCATTGCCATTGTGCCAAATGAATTCACAAAAACTGCAAACATACCCATCCAGATAGGCATTGATAGCCTGTTGCGACTGCTACCAATGTATAATTTGGTTATATTGCTAATCCAATCCATATTCAAAATCCGATAAACAAACTATATGAACCCTTTGGCCGATAGCTGCTGCAATATTAATGAGTGCATCCAAAGAAAAGCGAGACATACGACCACGCAGCAACTCATTCATGCGAGGCTGAGTAACGGTGCAACGGGCTGCGGCTTCAGATTGAGTCCAGCCTTTAGACTGAATAATTTCTACTATTTTGCGCATTAGTTCGCACTTGGTTTGTATATTAGCGGTTTCTCCAGGGGAATCGGTAATTGCATCCCAAATGCTTGCATAGGGCTCACTAATGTCCATCATAAACCTCTTGTTATTTTGGTAATATATGCGGAGACTATATCTATTATATTTGTCCTGATATAAACAGCAAATAGGAATTATCTATCGATTCGTATCTTTCCGTAATCATCCAAATCAATTGCAAAAAATGTTAAAATAAACGATAGTGTAAATAAGAAAACCCACCAAGGCTATGCTCAATGAGTATCCTCAAACTGGTGGGTTACTTTTTTAAGTACTAAAAATGAAGTTTAATAAAACTTTTCTTTCTTTATCAAAGACCCAGTTCGCTATGAGAACCCAATCTTATCAATTGTAATGTTTGTGTATCTGGTTTGCGATAAATTAAAACTAAATCAGGTTTTATATGGCAATCACGATGATCCTGCCAATTGTTAGATAACGCATGATCCCTGTGTTTCGCTGCAAGATGGTTCATCTCGTGCTAATGTATCAATAATCTCAATAAAGAGAGTGCTGAAGACTGCTTTGTGTTTACCTTTTATTTCACGCTTATAATCACGTTTAAATTGAGTCGTGTACTCAATCGCCCTCATTATTTAAATCATCCATGAGCGATTGAACTGTTTTAAACGATTTTAATTGGCCGCGTCGGGCCTCCTTCATCGCATTGACAGTTTTTTGGTTTGGAATAAGAGGTTCAAAAGGTAAGGCATGTTCTTTAGCTATACGTGTTAGCAACATACGGAATGCATCAGATACAGTTAGCCCCATTGATGCAAGCACGGCTGAAGCCTCTTCTTTAATATGCTCATCAATTCGTGCTCTTACCACCGCATTAGTAGTCATTATATTTCTCCTGTCTATGAGCTACATTGTGGCACAAAATTCATATTCGTGCGTATTTATTCTCATTCTGTCGTTTGTGGTAAGATATGCAACGTTAGGTAAGATTTTGAGTAAGCTTCGAGTCCCTATTATTTTAGCTAATAAAAAACAATAAGTTACATGTCGGTTCGATTCCCGCTTAATAGATTTTACTTTGTCTCTAGTCTCCGATGGACGAGAATGACTGATGGGGGAATAGAGGTATAGTTAATGTCTTCACCAAGCTATTGATAGCTGGGGTTATTAAGCCTAAATGGAGTGGTTTTTTGCTGTAAAAAAAAGGAGACATAGAATGCCTCCTTTAAGAACTCATACTGCTAAAGTATTCAATAGAGTATATTTTTACGCGGGCACCGCATCATCAAAGTCAGAGTCTGTTTCATCATCTGCTGCTAGATTATTAAACTTCCAAGCACAATAGCCGGTGGCAAATCCTGTGAGAATTAAGCCTACGGGTAATGCATTTAAATTTTGCATTAATAAATAACCCATTAACATTGAAAGTAGTGATGATCCAAACATTCTAATGGTATTAATAAATGCTACGGCAAGACCGGTATTTTCTTTAAATTCACTCAAAGTAAGCGACATAGTTGCTGGAGCGCAAACACTAATGCCTAAGTTGGAAACCAAGGCAAATGATAGGGCCAGTAGGCTAAATTCATGATACAGGCAGCATAATAACATTGCTGCACCACCTAAGCTGATGAATGCACAACCTAAATAGATAGTAGTTCCTATACTAAAAAATTTGCGCAACCAAATGCCTACATAATTACCAAAGATGATATTTAGGCCATTAAAAATAAAGATAATGCCAAAGCCTAAAGAAGAAAAGCCCAGTTTATCAATAATTAAATAAGATGAATTAATTACACTTAGCATTACTGCGGCAAAACTAAACATCATGATAAAAGAACCATACCATAAACGATTATTAGGTAAAATTTCTTTATAAGATTGTGCCACTTTTTTTAATGAAAACGGTGTTTTAGGCTCGCTCCAAAAAGGCGATTCGCATAACCCTTTTTGTGCTTGTGCAATAAGAATCAGCGCGATTAATCCCATGACAATAAAATTAGCCTGCCAACCAAAATAACTAAAAATCAGTGATCCTATTACTGGCGCAAGAATAGGAGAGCCTGAAACAATCATGGAAATATACGATAATATTTTAGCGCGCTCAGTAGAGCTTTCAAAATCGCGTGAAGACGATAGCGAAATGATGTTAGCACAGCATAATGCCACCCCTTGTAAGGCTCGTCCTAAAATCAACACATAAATATTAGGAGCATAAGCACACAGAAAGCTGGCCAACGCGGCTAAAATAAGACTTCCGGGCAGTAAACGACGACGACCAAAGTGATCAACCAGTGGTCCCCATATTAGTTGTGTTACACCAAATAAGAAGAGATAAATACTTAAAGTGAATTGACTTAAACTGTGTGTTGTTTCAAAGTAATGAGTAATAAAAGGTAAAGAGGGTTGATATAAATCAAAAGTCAGCAATGAAAATGCTGATAAAAGCCCTACCAATAACAAAGACGAATGAGTACGAGGCATGCTGCTATCCATAAATAAAATAGCGCATATTATAGCTAAATTGGTTTATAAAAGTCTACCCTATTATTTCTTAAACTAGAGGCATCCTAAACGCATACCGCGTGGTGGCTGCAGTTCTTGTTCTGCTGTTAAATTCAGAGTAATCATGCCGCATTCATCAGTTTTGTAGAATGGAATAGACCAATTTTTTAAACGATCTACAATTTGCTGATGTGGAAAATGAAAACGATTATCAAAACCTAGCGATGCAATGGCATAACGTGGGGCCACTTCAAGGACAAAACGAGGGGAAGATGAGGTTTTACTGCCATGGTGGGCTAGGATAAGTACGTCTGATTTTAATTGTTCCTGGTGGTGTTGCACCAAATACGCTTCAGCTTCTTTTTCAATGTCTCCTGTTAACAGTAAGCTGCTTTTTTTGGTGATGATTTGTAATACGCACGAATTATTATTTTTGTTTTTAAAAGAAGCCAGTATGGGAATGAATCGAAAAAGCACGTTATCCCATTGCCACTGTGGGTAGTGATGGCAGTTAGAGCCTTTTTTATAAAACGCCGGATCGTTAACGATGAGCTGTCCTACGGGGATGCTGGCTTCTATAGATTCTAATCCTCCGCGATGGTCTTTATCTGGATGACTAATCACAATCGTATCTAATTTCGTGATATGGCGTGCTTGATAAAAAGGCAATATCACCATTTGCCCCAGATCACTGCCGTGAAAAAATTTATCGCCGGTGTCATACAATAACGTATGATGTTGTGTTTGCACACTTACCGCCAGCCCTTGCCCTACATCTAATATTTCAACCAATGCTTCACCCATTTTAGGCGATTTATTGGGTGGAACAAAAGGAATAAGGCACCATAATAGAATTAGCCATTTAAACGGTTTGATGGGCAGCAGTACCCAAATAAATAAAGCTCCCATGAACGCAATTAATGGTTCGATGTGGGGCAAGGACCACTGGATATTCAAAAAGGCTAGATGCTCTGTCCATTTTAAGCCGATAAATAAAATATTAATTAATTGTTCTAAAATACTGATGATGAATGCCGACGCGCTTAGATGATGCACGCACAATAAGAGTAACGATAACGGGACAATGAGAAAACCAACTAACGGTATAGCAAATAAATTAGCGATAAAACCATTGATTGAACCGTAAGAATACCAATAAAAACTCAATGGCATTAAACCAATAAGACAACTTAATTGCATCGCCAAATGGTTTTTATATCCGGCAAGGTGCCAGCGCTGGTTGGTTAATAATAAGCAGGCAACAGCAAGAAAGGAAAAGTAAAATCCTTGCATAAATACCGCATGAGGTTCCCAGCATAATACGATTAATAATGCATAACGCCATACTTGCCATGGGGTAAAGTGATAGAGGCCTAAGTAACGAAATGAATACAAGATACATCCGGTCAAAGCACGTTGTACTGGCGGTTCAAATCCGGCAAGTAAGGCATAAAAAAATGCAATACAACAGCTCCAAGTACTGGCGAATGCGGGTGCAGGAATCCATATACAACACCGGCTACTACGTGCCCATATAATGCGAAAGAGAAAAAAGAATAAGCCAAAAAGCATGGCAATATGTTCCCCCGAAATGCCAAATAAATGAATGGTTCCGGTGCGTCGAAACAAGGCCCAATCATCTTGACTGATGTGTTGGGTGTTATTAATGGTTAATGCACCAATAATACCGGCTACGCGCTCATTAGAGGTACTGTTATTTAATTGGTGCGTTAAGTATTCACGAAGTGCCAACCACGGATAGTTGGTTTTAATGGCCTCGTGCAGTTTTTTTCCTGTTTTAATAGAGCCAATCCAATAAATGTGTTTTGTGGCCAATGATTGCACGTAATCATGACTGCCTGGATTGACAAAATTACGTGGTTTTTTTATTTTGGCAACAAATTGCCATTCTTCACCGATATAAATAGGCTCTTGATTACGATACCAAGATAGGTGCAATAAGGCGTTAGCAGGATGGCCGTTGAGATGATGTATTTTCAGAATAAAGGACTGTTTGCCGGCACCTTCATTGGGTAATGATACAATGTAACCTTGTAATTGCGCGTTAGGAATTATTGTTTCTTGCCCCATCTTGCTTGGTAAAACCCACCATTGATGCACAAGTGCAACAAGGCTGCCAAGTAAGAAAAAAAGCAGTAGATTTTTTCTTGCCGTAATATATATGCAGCACAATAAAGTAACGGGCAAATAAAAATTAGGCGCATAGGTAAAGAGTACGCCCATGAAGAAGCATAATATGTCCATGATAATGAGGTTGGATAATCCATTAAGCGCTCACTGTACTTGATTTTTAAAAATAATGTCAACAGGCTAAGTGCTCCAGCACGCAGCACTTTCTTTGCCAAAGGCATCAACAGCGGTTTTAACCTGCGCTTGGTTAATACTGATTTGAGCACATGCGGTGTCATTCATCTGCTCTTGTTGCGCTGTGGCTATGAGGATGTAGCTGTTATCTTCTTGTTGAGTGCAATTAATGCTGTAATAATTTTGTTCTGAATTATAAGGAAAAATGGGAAGTAATGGGCATGTTATCTTGTATGAATGATGCGTTGAGTAGCATTGTTCAAATATTAATTGTAATTGCATTAAAGTAGTCAGGGCATCTTTGCGCTGTGCTTTATACATTGATTGTTGGAACGAGGGATAGGAAAAACAAAATATAATACTCATCACAAGTAGCGCAAAGAGTAATTCAAGTACACTAAATCCTTTATATTGCGTAAAATTCATTGATTATTCCGGTTTAAATGCGATGCTAAAGTGACTTTAAAATAACCTTTTCTTGTCAAATTTAACCACTTGGATTATTATATTATCTTATTTCATTGTTTTAGTCTTATTTTACTTCAGATCATTAACTAATTTAATATATTAGAGTGAGTAGAATGACTTTTTAGACAGGATAAACGCATTTAATAGATTGTGTTTATCCTGTGCTTTGAGGAGTTAAGTTGAATTCTTTTTTTTTAGAATGTCCTGCATCGGTAACTTTTCCGGAGTTACTAAGCCACTGGTCTTACCAACTAAATGAGTTACAAAGAAAAAATAGTATTATAGAAGAGAGTTTTGATGTTGTAAGAAGAAGTTATACTATTAAAATTACTGCGGAACAATTAGCACAATTTGCGCAATTATTTAATTCTTTTGTTGCTACTTTGGCCTTGCAAGCGCAACAACATAATTGGTGGCAATCGTCTTATTCAACGAATATATTCGCATCTTTTGATACAAGTAGAGGAGAACTAATAAATGGTTACGCTTTTGTTCCTCAATGGCGAGAGCAAGAGATTTTATGTCGGTTATTTTATCTTAATGATCAATGTAATAGTGAGCGTTTAACCGTTTATGAAAATGCTACTGCTCGCTATAGGAAAGAAAATCCTTCTTCCGCATGGTCCTTGTTAGATAATTTATTTACGCACGTTTTTGCTCTTTCCTCTATTTTAAGATTGTCTTTAAAGGATGGGTATGATGAGCTATCGGTGGAGCAGCTATTACCTTATTTACATGCATTTGATGAGCAATATGATAAAATTAAAGCGCTTAGCACCTCTAATAATAGTATATTAATGTTGCAGGCTTCTGCATTTTATCCTTTAAGCGACCCTCAATTAAATAAGCTAAGTGGGGAACAATTAGCTTGTATTTGTTTGGAAGAAATCAAGCAAAATGAGCTTACCTCTTTGTTGTATCGTATTCTTCGCAATAATGACCTCTGGGCAAAAATAACTACGGCATTTGTTAATGAATCATTTGCATATCGTATTGATAATTCTTTAGATAAAATGAACTATTTAACTAAATTTAGGGCCATAATTAATGTTGTGGTGCAAGAGCAGCATGAAAAAGAGTCTAAGTTTAAAAAACTAAAAAAAGAATATGAGCAAGCAAATAAAGAGTTAGATAGGCGTAATTCAGTATTACATCAATGCTTGGATATTTCGGCTAAAAAAGATGCTGATCTGCGTAAAAAAGAGGCTGAATTACGTAAGGTCACTCAGAAAATACAAAAAAGTGAAGAGGAAATACAGCAATTAAAGGCATGTATCGAAAACAATGGTATGTTAATAAAAATAAAGTTACAAACCGCTGATCTTGCCTTTTTATTTTACACTATTAATTTAATAAAAAATAAAGCAGAGGAATTACAGTTACGTAAGTGTGCTAAAGCGCAAAAAGCGGCTAATGATTTAGTAGATAATTTAAATAGGGAAATCGATCATTATCTGGAACATGATATCTCACTTGAAACACTCAAAGCACAATGTCGTCAACACGTGCAAGAGGCGTATCCCCAATTAGCACAATGGCGGGGCTGGAAACAAATATTGGTTAATACGTTATTGTGTATTGCTGGATTAGGAGTGGGGTATGTGGTAGCTGGTGCTATTAATTATGCGGTAAATAAGCAATTTACTTTTTTTAATAACACCAAAAGTGTGGATCTTCTAGACGATTTAAGCTCTTTTCTTAAACCGACTGTTTGATCTTTTATTGTCTGTTGCTGCCGTATTCTTTGCGCCGCGCGAGGTGTTTTGTTTCATTGTGCGGGGCTTATGAATAGGTTTTTGCTCACTGCGCGCTTGTGGGACATGATGCTTTGGTTCAAAACCATCAATTTCAACGCGCGCTAATTTTTGTTTAATTACTCGCTCTATTGCGTGCAATTGCGCTGCTTCATCGGCGCATACCAATGATAATGCTAATCCTGATGCACCCGCACGTCCTGTGCGCCCAATTCGATGCACATAATCTTCGGCAACTTGTGGCAAATCAAAGTTAATTACACACGGCAATTGTTCAATATCCAGTCCGCGAGCAGCAATATCAGTTGCAATCAATAGATGCAACTCGCCTGATTTAAATGCGGCTAAAGTTTTTGTTCGTTGCGATTGTGATTTATTACCGTGAATTGCTGCCGCATGAATATGATCCGCTTCTAGTTGTGTAACTAGTTTATTCGCCCCGTGCTTGGTTTTAGTAAATACAATGGTTTGGCCTAGTTTATTAGTATGCACCAAATGACTTAATAATTGTGCTTTACGGCTCTTGTCAACCGGATGAATGGTTTGGGTAATTTTGACTACTGCGGCATTACGTGGAGCGACGTCAATCTCAATGGGATTATGCAGTAGTTCTTTTATTAGCGTACGCATTGAATCAGAAAACGTAGCCGAGAATAGTAAATTTTGTCGCTCTCTTGGCAATAATTTAATAATTTTTTTAATGTCATTAATAAAACCCATATCTAGCATTCTATCGGCTTCATCAAGTACTAGTGCTTGAAGCTTATCAAAACGAATGGCTTTATTTTGATATAAGTCTAAAAGTCGACCTGGTGTTGCCACTAATAATTCAATGCCACCGCGTAGACGCATCATTTGCGGATTGATTTTGACGCCACCAAATACTACTGCAGAACGTAAAGGTACATAACGACTGTAGTGTGCGATGCTGTCGTGTACTTGAGCGGCTAATTCGCGCGTTGGGGTTAGAATTAAAACTTGTGCTTGATTAGCACCAGCTCGTGGCATAGTGCTTAATTTTTGTAATAGAGGTAAGACAAAGCTTGCTGTTTTACCGGTACCTGTTTGCGCTGAGGCAAGTACGTCTTTTCCGCTAAGAACCGCGGGAATAGCTTTTTGTTGAATAGGCGAGGGTGTTGTATAACCTTGCTCTTCAATTGCTTGTAATAATGGTTTAATTAAACCTAAATCAGAAAATGTCATAGAGTTCCTTAGATAAGAATGTCTGGGGTATATAAATGTTTAAGAATAACTGTTTTAATCCCCAAGATGACTTGGGGCCATAGCAGCAGACTGGTTCACAGGCAAAGAGGGTTTGTCGGTGATTTTGCTCTTGCACCGAATGGATTCTTTGTAACTTTTTAATGCTTCTGTCAACGTAATAAATTCATATCCTTGCTCTTTATATAACTTAATAATATCAGGGAGCACATAAGCATTGAGTAAATTGGCATGAATTAATAAAATTTGTGCTTGTTCTGGATTGTGATGGTATTGGCTGTGTTCTTCCGCTTTTTTAGTTTGTTGTTGAATAAACTCTAGGTAAAAAGGCTTCATATAATTGAAGTAATCACGTCTTTGGAGTTCAGGGACCGATAATAATCGTTGATTAAAAACAAAATCTTTACTGTCGATAGTAATCGGCGCTACTTTATAGTGTTTTTTAGCTAAGTAACATAGTAATGCTTCTCGTTTCGCCCCGGTGTTCATTGATAAATAGGGATAGCGAAAATATTTAGGTTTGGTTAAAACCGGAGCTAACAAAGTATCTGCTTTTTTGATTTCAGCTATGGCATCGTGAGTGCTTAATCGACCTAAATTAGCATGCGAGTAAGTATGATTACCCAAATCAAAGCCTGCGTCTTTAAATTCATGTAAAATAGGCCAGTTATCATGGCGCACTTCGTGCGCGATAATAAAGCCGGTAGCCGTTATTTGCTGTTGCTTCATGGTATCGATCATCATTTTTAAATGTTGATTACGATATTCACCGACAAAAGGTAAGTCATCGATAGTAAGCGCAATTGTTTTTTGTTGTGCATGCAATGTGGTTGATAGAGTAGCAAAAAGCACAAGAATACATAAGTTTTTTATCATTAATAAGCAGTTCTTCATTAGGAATAAATTAAAATAGACGTAATAGCAGTTTAAGAATAGATACATTGTATCAAAAAATAGACGTAATAGCTTTTCTTTTAGACAAAATACTTTTTAAGAGCGAACTTCATTGCAGTAACAAAAAAATAAAGCAGCAGATAACTGCTGCTTTAACGATTTAAGCCAGAGAAACGGCTCGTAACGCAGCTTCCGCATCCTTTGTGGGGGTGTTTGGCGCCTCTTGTGATTCTTTCGGAGTGCCAGGTGTTTTACTATTCCAAAACGTAAATACACTGGTATTGTGAGCTTTCACTGTTGGCATGCTGGTTTTATAGTGAGCGTATGCGTCTTCTAAAGCATGGAGACGTGAGGTATAAAGGATTTTTTGACTTAACTTCAATGTATCGATTAAGAAATCTTGCGGCAAGGATGATAATGCATGTGTATTGCGCCATCTTTGTGTTTCTTCTGTTGTTTCTTCAAGACTTAAATGCATAATAAACGTTTGTGCCATATTCACTAAAGGATCTACTTTATTAGAATATTCACGATCTAGTCCTAACGCCTGACTTAACTTTTGATGAATAATTGAAGAGGTAGTGTCGCAAATTAATAGTCCTTTGTTGTATTCTTTACTAATTTGTTCGCGAACAATATACATTGTGCCTAGAAGGATAGCGCTTTTCTTATCGGAAGAAAGAGAGCTAGCGTCTAACTCGTCTTCTATTTGTTTTAATAAGTTTAATTGATTACGTCGCGTATTATTTGATAGAGCATTAATATTATGTAGATTTTTTTCTGCTAATTCGTCATGAATTACATCGGTTAATTGTTTTTTTGTTGCAACCCAATCAGGTAATTTTAAATTGCTTAGAGAAAATGGGGCGATATCAAATAAAATGGTTGAGCTTTCATTGGTTGGTGCTGGCTCTTTTATATTATTTTTTATAGACTCCTCTTGAGATAAAGAGATTTTGCTAGGAAGTGCGTCGATAAAGAACGATAGTTCGTGCTTATAACTTTCTCTCATCCAGTGAACTAAAGTGCGCGTTTCAGTATTGGTTAACCCGCCTTGAGCTTTTATGCCTTGGGATGCTTGATTTTCATTAAAAAGTACTTGTAGAAACTTATTTAATTGTTGGTACATATTTTTGTATTGCAATGCAGTAGGAACGTTATCTGCATTGATTCCCATATCATCTTTATATAGTCTATCACGTAATAAGCTGCCTTGCGCAAAGCCGAGTTTTTCATTGATAGTGGAAACAATAAATGCCATTGCACCATATAACGTAAGATTTGCTTGTAATGCAACTGCTGCTTCTGCCGTAAGTTTTGTTTCGATTTTTTCTAGTGTGCTTGCTTTGCTGATTTTTTTAGTAGTACTTTTAGAAGGCTGGAAGGCAAGTTTAGTATGTTCGTTTGCAGTATCTTTGATGTTTTTATCTAATAATGCTATTACATCATTTAAAAAAGCAATTTGCTTTGCTCTTACAGCGTCTGTTTTTTTCTCTCTTCTTTCTAATATATCGAGTGTTTGATTAAAGCTTGATTTAAGCGTGTTGTAATCCTTTATAGTAAACGTCATGTTCTATCTCCTGGATCCATTGCAAAGTAAGGTCATAAAATATTTACAAAACCAGTGTAAACTAAACAAGGCGTTGCGTCATGCCTTTTCAGTATGCTACTAATAGATATTATAAAAAGCTATAATATTCATTACGTTAAATAAATAAGCAAGCCGGGACGTGTCATTTTTATATGCGTGATTGTTTGTACTTTAAGCCATTACACTTTTGCTCACACGAACATTGTCCTGTCTTTACATCATTGTTCATGTACATCGCTGCCTTTCTATAGTAGAGTACGCCAACTTTATTTTGGCCTTTTTTTATTATTTTATGGCAAAACTTTATTTTTATTATGCGGCAATGAATGCAGGAAAAAGTACGGTTTTATTGCAATCGAGCCATAATTACCGTGAACGTGGTATGCATACGTTGCTGTTTACTCCAGCCATTGATACGCGTTATCAAACGGGTACGATTTGCTCGCGTATTGGTTTAAGTGAAGAGGCTTATGTGTTTTATGAACAGGATAATTTGTTTGCTATCACGGAGCAATTGCAAAATACTGATGTGCACTATGCCTGTATTTTAATTGATGAA
>CAZSAO010000023.1:21493-26212 GCA_964605275.1 uncultured Legionella sp. | reverse complement strand
ATCAACTTACTGAAATTACTGATACCTTATCTATTCCTGTGCTTGCTTATGGTTTACGCACTGATTTTCGCGGTGAATTATTTCCTGGCAGTCAATTTTTATTAGCCTGGGCTGATGAGTTGGCTGAGCTAAAAACGATTTGTCATTGTGGCCGCAAGGCCATTATGAATATGCGCATTAATGAACACGGGGAGTCGGTGGTTGAAGGCGAGCAGGTTTTAATTGGGGGCAATGAGTCCTATGTTTCAACATGTAGAGTTCATTTCAAACAACGAAAGCCGGGGACATTGCTTAAAAACAATGAGTTGGTCAATAAAGATACCAAAGCGCCGTAGTTTTTGATATAATATCGGGCAGATTTTTAGGCCTTGACGTAGGAGAAAGCGTGTCACATTCAGTCACCGTTGATTCAAAAGTTTTTGTACCTCGTGGCGACTTCATGGCTTGGGTTGTTTGTCTTTCCGCTGGATTATTTTTTTTATATGAGTTTTTTCAGCTGAATATTTTTGATGTAATTAATCAACCATTACGTGATGATTTTCATATCAATGCAACACAATTAAGCTGGATGTCGAGCGCTTATTTATGGGCCGATATTCTTTTTCTTTTACCTGCTGGTGTCATTCTTGATAGGTTTTCTACCCGCAGCGTTATTCTTTGTGCCATGCTGGTTTGTGTATTAGGAACCATTGGTTTTGCCTTAACGCATTCTTTTTTACTGGCATCATTTTTTCATTTTTTATCCGGCATAGGTAATGCCTTTTGCTTTCTTGCGTGCATTGTCTTAGTGTCGCATTGGTTTCCGCCGCGCAGACAAGCGCTGGTTGTTGGATCATTAGTGACTATGGCGTTTATTGGCGGCATGATGGCGCATACTCCTTTTGCGTATCTTAATGAAGTGTTTGGTTGGCGCAAAGCATTACTTATTGATGGTGGTGTGGGTACTTTATTATTGGTCTGGATTTATCTTATTGTGCAAGATCAACCTGAGGCAGCTCCTGAGGCCAAATTGTCAGAGCGACGTCCTGCCTTACCTGGTTTTTTAAATGCGTTAAAAAATAAACAAAATTGGTTGGCGGGTCTTTATACGTCACTGCTAAATTTACCAATAATGGTGCTATGTGCCTTATGGGGTGCCAGTTATTTACAAGCAGTCCACCAACTCTCTGAAATGGCAGCGAGTAATGTAGTCAGTCTTATTTTTATGGGCAGTATTATTGGTTGTCCTTTAGTTGGCTGGCTTTCTGATTGGCAGGGCTTGCGCAAACCTTTAATGATAATAGGGGCGCTGGCTACGTTAATAACCTTAATTCCTTTATTTATTTTTAGCCCTTTATCTCAAACAGCATTGAGTATCATTTTCTTTTCGTTAGGCTTTTTTTCTAGCACACAAGTTATTTCATACCCTTTAATTGCCGAAAGTAATGCGGCAGAAAATACCGGTGCGTCTACGGGAATCGCTTCGGTTATTATTATGGGGGGCGCGGGTGTTGGCCAAGTATTGTTTGGTTGGTTAATGACTTCGCATGCGCATCATGTAGAACACTATGCTGTAGCAGATTTTCAATTTGCTTTATGGATTTTTCCTATTGCAGCATTCGCCGCATTAATTGCTGTTTTATTAACTCGTGAAACGTATTGCAAGCGACAATAAACACTGGAGAGTACCCATGCAGATAATTGGTGAGTATAAAGGTTGCGCTGATGAAGTGAATTCATCATGGTTACCATGGATAGTATGTTTGGCTGCGACCATGTTTTTCTTTTATGAATTCATACAAGGAAATATGTTTGCTTCTATTGCCGCATATATTATGCAAGATTTTCAAATTCAAGCAGATAAAATGGCTTATTTATCGAGTGTCTATTATCTATCGAATGTGCTCTTTCTTTTTGTTGCCGGCATGGTTCTTGACCGATACTCGATTAAAAAAACTATTTTATTAGCCATGTGTTTGTGCGTTATTAGCACGATTGTTCTTGCCTATTCCAGTTCGTTTTATGTGGCTTTATTGTGTCGTTTTTTAACCGGCATTGGTAGCGCCTTTTGCTTTTTAGGGCCTGTTCGTTTGGCCTCTTATTGGTTTCCACCTAAACGCATGGCTTTTATTACAGGTATTATTGTAACTGTGGCGATGACTGGTGGCATGATTGCCCAATATCCACTAACAAAATTGGTTTCTTATGTGGGGTGGCGCCAAGCAGTACTGTATGTTGGTTTTCTTGGTTGTGCTATGCTTATTTTTATGATGTTTGCTATTAAAGAAAAAGCACGTCCTTCCAGGTCACAACATATTATCTGGAATGATATTTTTACGGCCGCTAAAAAAGCCTATTTAAATACGCAGTATTTACGTGCTGCTTCGTGTACTAGTTTAATGAATATGGCCATCGCTGTTTTTGGTGCAATGATGGGAAATTTATATTTGGAACAGCGGCTGGATATCAATTCGGAACACGCGGCTTTAGTTAATGGTATGTTATTTCTAGGTGCTATTTTAGGTTCTCCTTTAATTGGTTGGATTTCTGATAAATCAGGACGGCGTATTTTACCCATGAAAGTGTGTGTGATTGCATCATTATTAACGGTTTTAGCAGTGCTTTATGGTCCTGCTTCGGTTAATCAAATGGCTGTATTATTCTTTTTGCTTGGTTTTTTTACTTCAGCACAAGTGATTAGTTATGCATTGGTAGCTGAGAGCAGTTCCCCTTTAATGACTGCCACGGCGGTTAGTGTGATTTCTATTTTGACGCAGGGCGGATATTTTTTATATCAAAATTTATTTAGTAATTTATTGACTCAGCATGGTGATGTGCAATTAGTGAATAATATACCGGTATATTCTTTGGCAGATTATCAATATGCGGCAATAATATTGCCGGTAGGGTTGTTAATTGCGTTTTGTATGTTATTTGGTTTAAAAGAAACATATTGTAAACAAATAGGGAATTAAGCGTGACGGGACGAGTTTGTATTTTATTGATGGATTCTTTTGGTATTGGTGCAAGCCTTGATGCGGCTCGTTATGGCGATGAGGGGGCTAATACTTTTGTCCATATTTATGAAGCATGCAAAGAAGGTAAAGCGGATATCGCACAAGTGCGTCATGGTGTCTTAAATCTTCCACATTTAGCAGATCTTGGTTTATATCATGCTGCTGTTGCCAGTTCAGGACAGCCTTTTGTTTCTTTAGCCAATATGCCTGAGCCTTCAGGCTATTTTGGCTACGCAGTAGAGCAAAGTTTAGGTAAGGATACGCCCAGTGGTCATTGGGAGTTAGCCGGTGTGCCAGTACTCTTTGATTGGGGTTATTTTCCAGCACAACCGCATTGTTTTCCAGAACAATTAATTAATGAACTTATTAAGTGTGGCAACCTTTCTGGTGTTCTTGGTGAAAAACATGCCTCGGGCACAACCATTTTGGATGAGCTGGGTCTTGAACACATGCAAAGTGGTAAACCGATTGTTTATACGTCAGCCGATAGCGTATTTCAAATTGCCGCTCATGAAGAAACGTTTGGCTTAGAGCGACTATATGAACTATGTGAGCTGGCACGGGAGTTGGTTGATGAATATCAAATAGGTCGTGTTATTGCTCGTCCTTTTATTGGTAAGCCTGGTTCTTTTAAGCGCACAGCCAATCGTAAAGATTATGCCACCTTACCTCCTGATAAAACGTTGCTGGATTATTTAAAAGAAGCCGGTCGTGAAGTGATTGCTCTTGGAAAAATAGCTGATATTTATGCGCATCAAGGGGTCACTCAAACCATTAAAGCAGATGGCAATATGGCTTTATTTGATGCGACCTTAGATGTAATGAAACAAGCACCTGCGGGTAGTTTAGTATTTACTAATTTTGTTGATTTTGAGTCGTCTTTTGGTCATCGACGTGATACTGCGGGTTATGCGCATGCATTGGAAGAATTTGATAAACGCCTACCTGAGCTCAAAGCTATATTACAACCTGAAGATATTGTGGTTATTGCGGCTGATCATGGTTGTGATCCAACGCTGCCAGGTTCTGATCATACGCGTGAGCATATTCCGGTTTTAGCTTTTGGGCCGAGTTTAGGCAGTCGTTTTATTGGTCGTAGAGATAGTTTTGCTGATGTGGGGCAAAGTATTGCGGCTCATTTAGGTTTATCACCATTGAAACATGGCGTGTCTTTTTTCTATTGAGTTTAAAGAACCCTCATCCGCCCGTTGGGCACCTTCTCCCGCCTCGGGAGAAGGGATTAAATTCTGTTTATCGCGCGTAAAGGGATTAAAATATAATTATCTCTAGCCATTGATTTTTAATGCATCATCCCCATCTATCTATTTTCTTTTATGTAAGGAATGTACTTTGGAACAATATCGCGGAACAACCATCGTTTCTGTGCGACGTGGAAATCAAGTCGTGATTGGTGGCGATGGTCAGGTAACTTTGGGCAATACGGTGATGAAAGGTAATGCGCGTAAAGTTCGCCGTTTATACAAAGATAAAGTCATTGCCGGATTTGCTGGCGGCACTGCTGATGCCTTTACTTTATTTGAGCGTTTTGAGAGTAAATTAGAATTACATCAAGGTCATCTTGTACGTGCGGCAGTTGAGTTAGCTAAAGATTGGCGAACCGATAGAATGTTACGTCGCCTTGAGGCTATTTTAGCCGTTGCTGATGCAAAAGCATCCTTAATTATTACTGGAAATGGCGACGTAATTGAACCAGAAGAAAGCT
>CAZSAO010000023.1:20931-21483 GCA_964605275.1 uncultured Legionella sp. | reverse complement strand
TGGTTCGGGTGGTCCTTTTGCGCAAGCAGCTGCTCGTGCATTGATGCAAAATACGGAGTTATCTGCGAAAGAAATAGTGCAAAAATCCTTAACTATTGCAGGCGAGATTTGTATTTATACTAATAACAATTTGACTATAGAAGAATTAAATGATGACAGTAAATAATTCAGTAATGACTCCACGAGAAATTGTGCAAGAGTTAGATAAGCATATTATTGGTCAAGATGATGCAAAACGCGCGGTAGCTATTGCATTGCGTAATCGTTGGAGACGCATCCAAATAGAAGATCCCGTTTTGCGCAATGAAATTATGCCCAAAAATATTTTAATGATTGGGCCAACGGGTGTAGGAAAAACAGAAATAGCCCGCCGATTAGCTAAATTAGCACATGCGCCGTTTATTAAAGTAGAAGCGACGAAGTTTACAGAAGTAGGTTATGTTGGGCGTGATGTGGATTCTATTTTGCGTGATTTAGTCGATTTTGCGATTAAAGATGAACGTGAATCCGCGATGATAAAGGTGTCTCTGTTGGCGGAAGATGCAGCAGAGG
>CAZSAO010000023.1:7970-20921 GCA_964605275.1 uncultured Legionella sp. | reverse complement strand
ATTCTTGATGTACTGTTGCCACCTGCTCGTGGTAGTTTGGTTCCAAGTGAAAAAGACTCTACGGCACGACAATTATTTCGCAAGCAATTACGCGAAGGCTCTCTTGATGAGAATGAAATTGAAATTGATGTGACAAGCGCTCCCATCGGTATTGAAATTATGTCACCTCCTGGCATGGAAGAAATGACTAGCCAGTTACAGTCGATGTTTCAACAAGTAGGAAGCCAGCGTACTAAAACGCGTAAAATGCCTATTAGCAAAGCACGTAAAATTTTACGCGAAGAAGAAGCCGCAAAATTAATCAATGAAGAAGATATTAAAGCCAAAGCAATTGACAGTGTAGAACAACATGGCATCGTCTTTATTGATGAAATTGATAAAGTTGCGAAAAGAAGTGACCAAGGTGGTGGGGATGTTTCTCGTGAAGGCGTACAACGTGATCTTTTGCCTTTAGTTGAAGGAACAACCGTATCGACAAAATACGGTATGGTAAAATCAGACCATATTCTTTTTATTGCTTCTGGTGCATTTCATGTGTCAAAACCTTCTGATTTAATCGCGGAGTTACAAGGCCGTTAACCGATACGAGTAGAGCTTAGCGCGTAAACTGTAAATGATTTTGTCCGCATTTTGACTGAACCTAGTGCCTCATTGTCTTTACAATATCAAGCCTTAATGCAAACAGAAGGGGTGGTATTACAGTTTGAAGCGGATGGTATTGAGCGTATTGCGGAAGTGGCTTGGCAGGTCAATGAACGTATTGAAAACATTGGTGCTCGTCGCTTATATACTGTCATGGAACGTTTATTAGAAGTGATTTCTTTCGAAGCCACTGAGCGCCATGGCGATACGGTTGTGATTAATAAACTATTTGTAAATGAGCATTTAGGTGAGTTAGTAGCAGACGAAGATTTGGCACGTTACATTTTATAAATGATGGTACGATAGATTCCACGTTTGCTGCGTGGAATCGTAAGTGTTCAGCCTAGTTGAAGGAACGGCCATCTTTGGCTCCTCTTGAAATAAAATCAGGCAAAATGGTGCTCACATAGCCACCTATGCTGCGCTCATTTTGCCTGATTTTATCCCAATATGAGCTCAAATATGGCCGTTCGAGTGCTTGTCTAGCCATGCCCTCTGAACGGTTACGTGGAATCTATGTATACTTGTCACAATGTAGTGTTATATTGTAACTGAGTTGGCTTCTTCGATTAGCTCTTCTGCTTGCATGTCGCTTAAAAGAACATTGTTCGTCATTAAATGTTGTTCTTGTATCTGGGCCAGTTTTTGATCGCGTAATGCAAAGGGAAGATGTTTTTTTGCATAATCATAATACCAAACTGAGTAATCAAGCATACCCATAGCTAAAAAACCTTTAGCTACATCAGCACAGTTTTTTTCACTATCATCAATAAACGTTAATTGCGAATAAGATGAAAGATCGCGCATAAAATAATTGTTTTGGGCTAAATACTCTAAACAATGTCCTTTGTTTGTGCCATTGGCAAAGATCGCGCCATTTTTAATTTCTATTTGCCGTCCATTGAGAACAAACGAGCCTGAATGCACTACATCGTCATTTAAATTAACATTTAATGTATTTAAAAAAGAAAGTGTTTTGTCTGCTAACTCATAGTTTCTGGCAGTTAAGGCAATCACTTTTATATTTTGCGTTTTTAATGCATTAATTAATGTGCTGATATTGATATCTTTATCTACAGCAATCATTTCCGTGGAAGAACATTGTGCTTTATTATAAATTTCTATAGTGAGTGCTAACGCTTGGGCCTCGTTATGGCCTTCATTGGCATATTGCTCTATACGAAAACGAAACCAAGCATCCAAACCTATTGTTTGAGGCACCCGGCCTATTGTGTCGTCAATGTCGAAAATAACTAATGAGCCTGGTTTAGGATGAGATAAAATATGTCTTATATCAGTATGTTGTTGTATTTTATTTATTATTTTACGAGACTGGTTAAAGAAAACAGTTTGATGCATACGAATCCATAGTGTGTTATTGAGTTTCATCATATTTTTTATGACCGTAATTATACGCTGTTTGATGGATTAAATACAGATAATAGTGTTTTTAAAAAGAGCAGAATCATCGTGTAAATTAATTATAAGCTCATAACGCCTAGGTTCTGCGCTTTATGCGCAAAATCTAGTTTCGAACATGGTGTGACATTCGATGCATTCCACGCATAGAGTCTGGAGTACAAGTATAAATACTTTCTTTTATACTCAAGTTTTAGATGCGATCGCCGTGGTTTTTAAATGGAGCATTAAATAATTCATCTAAATTCATATTCCACACCTTTTGCAATGTTTCATCGCCTTGCTGCAAGGCTCGAGTGGATGGATGTTGCTCTAAGGTGGCTAGTGATTTTAATTCATCATACGTAGGTAATCGATAAGGAAGTCGTTGGCTTAATTCATATAAAGTGATCTCGCTCATGTTGCTGTTGATCATATAATGACCATCATGGGTGCAATGAATTAATTCACTACGCGTTAGGGTATGAATCATGTCGTCAACATCAACTGTAAACGGTTTAGAACTAATCGCAATAAGCTCATTAAAATTCAATCCTTTATCTTTATTACGCCATAATTCATTTAGCCATAATAACGCGTGTGAAAAACCATCTAATGGTGTGCCTTCACGACGTTGATGATGCACTGATAAGGCATAGCTAATTTCGGCGCCTAACAGGGTAATAATCCATACCCAGTAGACCCAAATAAAGAAAATAGGGACGATAGCAAAAGCGCCATAAAGTAACTCATAAGGATTATAGCGCGTTAAATAATAAGCAAAGCTGTATTTAGCCCCTTCAAATAATAAGGTGGCAATTAAGGCGCCACCTAAAGAATAGCGTATTTTAATCGGACAATTGGGTACTACCGTATATAAAAAGAAAAACCCGGTAAATGATAGCGTAAAGGGTGCATGCGAAATTAAAAAGGTTAATATTGGATGGGTAGGGAAAAAGGGGGTAGAAAGTAAATAGGAGCTAATTGCAATACTTAAACCTATCATGATTGGCGTTAACGATAAAACAGCCCAATAAGATAAAAATGCATTAATACCATGACGTCCTGAATTAACGCGCCAAATTTTATTCATGGCTTGTTCTATGGTGAATAACATTAATAACGCGGTACACATTAAAAATAAAATACCGAAAATAGACATTTTAGAGGCTTGAGTTGTAAATTGAACCAGATAATTTAAAATAATATCACCTGTGGCTGGCACAAAATTACTGAATATAAACTCTTGTAGTGGTTTTACAAATCCTTGAAATACCGGAAAACTAGAAAAGATAGCAAGCCCTACTGACATTAAGGGAACAAGTGCTAAAAGGCTTGTGAATGCAAGAGCAGATGCAATATACGTACACTCATCTTGGACAAAATGCTGGAGCACAAAACGGAAAAAACGTGTTGCCGCACCTAGGCGGTTTTTGCTCCATTGAATTCTCGTAGTGGTGCTACCGCGCAATTAGCTCAGTATATAGCTCGAGGCGTAGGGTTAATTGGTAACATGGAAGCGCGATTACGTACCGTGCCCCCTGTATCACCAACTTGTGAAGCTAGCGAGCCTGCTGTTCCTGAGCAAGGGGCTCCCTATGTTACTTTAGATGATTTAAAACATTGTAGTGGTCTGGCCTTAGGTAGTCCTACACGTTTTGGTAATATGGCTGCTCCGTTAAAATATTTTTTAGATACAACCTCTTCATTATGGTTAGCTGGTGACTTGGTTGATAAGCCTGCGTGTGTTTTTTCTTCTTCTGCGAGTATGCACGGAGGACAAGAAAGTACTTTATTATCGATGATGATTCCTTTATTGCATCAAGGAATGGTATTGCTCGGCGTACCCTATACCGAGCCTGCTTTAAATAATACTACAACCGGTGGTACTCCTTATGGGGTAACTCATGTAGCAGGCATTGCTAATGATCATCAATTAAGTGCTGATGAAATTACTTTAGCAAAAAGTTTAGGCGAGCGCTTAGCCCGTATTGCAACAGGTTTAATGAAATGAAAGTGATAAGTTTTAATGCCAATGGCATTCGTGCTGCAGCCCGCAATGGTTTTTATGAATGGTTAGAGCAACAAGATGTTGATTTTGTTTGTATTCAAGAAACTAAATCACAAGCCAGTCAATTAGTACCTCAAGAGTTGTTTTATCCTCTTAATTATCATTGTGATTATTATGATGCACAAAAAAAGGGATATAGTGGCGTTGCTATTTATGCGCGGCAAAAGCCTTTAGCGGTAGTCAAAGGAATAGGCTATGATTTTTGTGATAATGAAGGCCGTTACATTCAATTTGATTACCCTAAGTTCAGCATTATTTCCTTATATCTGCCTTCTGGCACTAGTGGTGATGAGCGTCAAGGTGTTAAAAATGCATTTTTAGAGCGTTTTGAGCAGCATCTTGCAACATTAAAAGCGCAAGGAAGAGAGTTAATTATTTGTGGTGATTACAATATTGCTCATAAACAAATTGATTTAAAAAATTGGCGTAGTAATCAAAAAAAATCGGGGTTTCTACCGGAAGAGCGCGCTTGGATGGATAAACTTTTTGGTGATATGAACTTTGTTGATGCCTTTCGAGTGCATAATCAACAAGAAGAGCAATATACTTGGTGGACTTATCGCGCTCGTGCTTGGGAAAATAACGTGGGGTGGCGCATCGATTATCAAGTGATTACTCCCGGGCTAAAAGAAAGCGTGGTCGATAGTTTTATTTTTCGTGATGTACGTTTTTCTGATCACGCGCCCTTACTTATCGAATATAAAGGAGATTGGTGTGTTTAAGTTAGCCAGTTGGAACGTTAATTCATTGAAAATTCGATTGGAGCACGTAGTCGAGTGGTTGGAAAAAACACAAGTTGATGTTTTGGCCTTACAAGAAACTAAAGTGGTTGATGAACTTTTTCCTGTGGCAGAACTTGAAGGGTTAGGTTATCACATTGCTTATTCGGGGCAAAAAACATATAACGGTGTGGCGCTCATTAGCCGTTATCCAATTAGCGATGTACTTACTGATATTGCTACATTAGACGACCCTCAACGACGAATTATGGTCGCAACTATTGCGGGCATTCGCATAGTCAATTTGTATGTACCTAACGGGGCTATGGTTGATTCGGAAAAATATCATTATAAATTAAACTGGTTGGAGCATGTCACGGCATTTTTACAAGAGCAGTTAGCACACTATGAGCATGTTGCTGTAGTTGGTGATTTTAATATTGCTCCTGAAGATAGAGATGTTCATGATCCTATTGCTTGGGTGGGAAATATTTTAGTTAGTCCGTTAGAGCGAGCAGCATTTACTCGTATTCTTGAATTAGGATTTGTTGATAGTTTTAGAACCTTTTCGCAAGAGGATGATGCTTTTAGTTGGTGGGATTACCGAGCCGCTGGATTTAGGCGAAATAGAGGCTTACGGATTGACCATGTTTTATTGAATACTGCATTGCATGCCTTATGTACGTGCTCTATTATCGATAAAGAACCGCGAACACTAGAGCGCCCATCTGATCATGCTCCAGTTTGGGTTGCATTGGATACAGACAAACCCATCTAAATAGATTGATTAAAAACAGCGATTCCCTATCATTTTCAACTCATTGATCTTCTCGATACGGCACCGAGCCTGATTCAGGAGATCCTTCACTGCGTTCAGGATGACGTGGTTTTTCACCGGGAATTGCTGGATTTAAATTTATCTTGTTTACGTATTTCGTATTTTATGCATATCAAGTGCATCGCTAATTTCTTTTCTGGCCCTATCAGAATATCTTTGGGGCTGTTGGCAATCGACATTTCTATGTCTCGCGCTAAGTGTGCTTATTAAGCACTATTTATGACTCTCACGAATAAGTTGTAGTACTTAAAGATTTAATAAAAGAAAATCTGTAACTGCTTGATGTTTCTCCCGTTTGACGGGAGAAGGTGCCGGAAGGGCGGATGAGGGTGATTTAAAATACAAAGAAAAAACATGTGCAAAAATATATGGATAGATGTGCACGTATTCGTGGTTTTATATCCACTGCTGGAATGGTTTTGACTCAATCCAAGGCATCACAGACACTCCTAGCTATTAGTGTGGGTGTAGATTAACTGTTACCTATGTGTCCGGTTATTTTTGTTACCGATGTGACCGGGTCGGATCGTTATGAAAATCTCAATCGAGTACTTATTTTAAATTAAAATATATTGAAATTACTTGCTTCTGTTTGATCTTATTCTATGTTTATATGCAGGCGATTAACTTTTATGATTTAAAAAGGAATTTATAAATGAAAGTATTAAAGACGCAATGTCTCAGAGGACCAAATTATTGGTCAAATACAAGAACACATTTAATTGAAGTCAAAATTGATTTGGAACAATTTGAATTTTTACCTAGTAATAAAATTGCCAACTTTTCGCAAACGTTAAAAAAATTAATACCTTCTTTACATGAACATCGATGTTCTCCTGGTGTGGCTGGGGGGTTTTTCCAACGTCTAGATGAAGGAACATGGCTTGGGCATATCATTGAGCATGTAGCATTAGAATTGCAATGGCTTGCCGGTATGGAATGTGGTTTTGGTCGGACTTATGGCACGGATGAAGTGGGTGTATATGATATTGTCTTTTCTTATAAGTATGAAGCAGCGGGTTTGTATGCAGCAAAAGCAGCATTTGATTGTATTTTTGCTTTAGCGCAAGGGCACAAGTATTCTAATTTAGAGCAAGATATTGCTCATCTTAAATTTATTGCCGAACAAGAGCAATTCGGTCCAAGTACGCAAGCTATTGTCGATGAAGCAACAAAGCGTGCCATTCCTGTTTCTCGTATAGCTAATTCGTTAGTGGTGTTGGGGCAGGGTACGAAACAAAAGAAAATTTGGGCTTCTGTGACGTCTGATACCAGCGCTATTGGAATGGATATTGCTGCTGATAAAGACCTAACAAAACGCATTTTGCACGCACAATCTATTCCTGTACCACAAGGAATTACCGCAAGTACTATGGATGATGTGAATACTGCGGTTTTTCTTTTTGGTTTTCCTCTAGTGACCAAGCCTAAAGATGGCAATCATGGTCGTGGTATTACCACTAATATCAATACTAAAGAAAAATTAATTCAAGGGTTTCATTTTGCCCGGGAAGTTTCTGATGAAATTATTATAGAGCGCTTTGTTCCAGGAGATGATTATCGCATTTTATTAGTCAATCACAAGGTAGTAGCGGTTGCTAAAAGAATGCCAGCACATGTTGTTGGCGATGGTGTACATAGTGTGAATGAACTCATTGCCAAGGTTAATTCAGATCCTAAAAGAGGCATGCATCATAATAATTATTTAACCCAAATCAGTGCTGATGAAACGACGTTTTCTATGTTAGCAGAAAAAAATCTTTCTTTAGATTCGATTATTCCTCCCGGGCAAATAATTTATTTAAAAAATACCGCGAATTTAAGTTCTGGTGGTACGGCACAAGATTGTACCGATGAGGTTCATCCGAGCACTATTTTCTTAGCACAGCGTATTTCTTCGTTAATTAATTTAGATGTTTGTGGCATAGATATAGTGGCTACAGATATTAGACAACCTATTAATGAAAAAAATGGCGCCGTTATTGAAGTGAATGCTGGTCCTGGGTTGCGTATGCATTTAGCTCCGAGTGAAGGTAGTGCACGTAATGTAGCGCAACCTATTGTGGATATGTTATTTCCTAATGAAGAAACCGGCCGTATTCCATTAATTGGTGTTACTGGCACTAATGGTAAAACAACAGTGGTGACTTTGCTTGCTAAACTCGCACAAAAGTCAGGGCATCATGTAGGACATACCACGACAGAGGGGATTTATATTAATGGACAATTAGTACAAGAGGGGGATTGCAGTGGTCCTGCTAGTGCGCAATTTGTCTTACAAAGTCCTGATATTAATTTTGCTGTTTTAGAATGTGCTCGCGGTGGGATTTTACGCTCCGGCTTAGGCTTTGATGAGTGTGATATTAGTATTATTACCAATATTACCGAAGATCACTTGGGGTTAAATGGTATTAATACATTGGAAGATCTAGCACAAGTGAAAGGTGTATTAGCACGAAGTACTAAAAAAAGTGGCTATGCTATTTTAAATGCTGACGATGATTTAGCATGTTCATTAATTCCGGATCTTAAATGCAGTATCGGCTTATTCGCGGTACAAAAAAATGAGCGAATTATCGAGCATTGTGCCCAAGGTGGGTTAGCAATTTATCTTGAAGATGATGTAATGGTGATTCGTTGGGATGGATTTACGCAAAAAATTGTATCAATTAAAAATATTCCCTTATCGTTTAATGGCACAGCCAGTGTCATGATTGCAAATATGTTGCCTGTTGTTTTAGCCGCGTTTATCGCAAATATCACCCCAGAAACGATTAAAGATTTTTTAAAGAGTTTAAAACCTGGGCCTGATTTGTTACCTGGTCGGATGAATTTATTTCATTTAGAGCAGTGCAATGTAATGCTGGATTACGCACATAATGAAGCAGCATTTAAAGAATTAAAAAAATATCTTTCGGCCTTAACCTATAATAAATCTATTGGTGTCATTGGCGTTGCGGGAGACCGTCGAGATGAGGATATTATTGCCGTGGGACAATTGGTTGGTGAATTATTTGATGAGGTCATTATTCGCCATGATGAGGATGGTCGCGGCCGGACTAATCAGCAAATAACGGATTTATTATTAACTGGAATACGTAAAAATGGTACCAAAGATGTACGAATTATTTCGCATGAATTTGATGCTATTACTTATGCGGTTGATAATGCAAAGCCCAATGATTTTATTTTTGTCGCAGTAGAACATGTATTTTCATCGATTAAATTTTTAAAAAAACTGCAAAAAAAAACGCAAATCATTTCCTCTGAGGAGTCTTTATGAACCCACAAGGTAAGCTGCTTATTATTGGGGGAGCAGAAGATAAAGGCGACCTAGATCCTGATATTGAACAACGTAAAGAATTTACTCGTTTTGAGATTTTGCAAGAGTTGGTCCCTGATGCCAAAAATAAGGTAGTAGAAATAGTAACTACCGGATCAGAGGTACAAAATGAGGTGAAAAAAACGTATCAGAAAGTATTTCAGGACATGGGATATCCGAATATTGGTTTTATTCCTATTAAGAAAAGATCGGAAGCTCATGATGAACTTTATATTAAAAGGATATCCAAAGCAGGAACGGTATTTTTTACTGGGGGCGATCAATTTCGCCTTTCCACCATTTTAGGTGGCACTCCTTTTATTAATGTTATTCGCGAACGCTACCGCCATGATAAAGATTTTATTATTGCCGGTACGAGTGCCGGTGCGATGGTGATGTCGACGGTGATGATTACCGGTGGTGGCTTATCCGAAGCATTAATTTATCGTAATTTACTGACTTCTTCAGGCTTAGGTTTTTTAAACAGTTGCATTATTGATACTCATTTTATCAAAAGAGGGCGTTTTGGCCGCTTGGCACATGCCATTATTATGAATCCAGAACAACTAGGTATTGGTCTAGGCGAAGATACCGCTTTGATTATTGAAAACGGTGTGGACGCTGAATGCCGCGGCTCAGGCATGGTAGTTATTATCGATGGACGAGATATTAATCAAACAAATATTACCGATGTGGGCGATGGTGAGGCAGTTTTCGTAGAAAACTTAAAAGTACATTTATTAGTAAAAGGATGTCGCTTTTCTTTAAAAACCAGAGAATTATTAAATCCAGCAATCAAATCTTAATGATGGAGAATACTGATGAATAATGTTGCGATTGCCGTGCATGGTGGCGCCAGCGAAGACTCCTCTTTTTTACAAAAGAATAAAAAAGAATGTGAGCGTGGTTTAGCTGATGCGGTGCAAACGGGACATCATATTTTAAAAAAAGGCGGCAGTGCGTTGGATGCTGTTGAAGCCACTATTAAGGTGCTAGAAGATAATCCTTTATTTAATGCGGGTAGGGGATCTGCATTAAATTGTAAGGGTGAGGTTGAAATGGATGCCTCTATTATGGATGGGCATAGTTTAAAAGCAGGCGCTATATCGATGGTGCGAAATATAAAAAACCCCATCTCTCTAGCGCGTGCGGTAATGGAACACACCAGGCATGTATTTTTTTCTGGTTATGGTGCACAAGAAATAGCACGATTGCAACAACTCGCATTAGAACCTGATGCGTATTTTATTACAGAACATCAATACGATGAGTTTTTTGCTTTAAATAAGCAAGAAACACAGCAAGACATCTTAGCTAAAAAAATTATGGGAACGGTCGGAGCTGTAGCTTTAGACCAGTTTGGTAACGTGGTGGCGGGAACGTCAACGGGTGGAACAAGTAATTGTTTGGCTGGACGAATTGGTGACAGCTGTGTGATTGGTGCTGGATGTTATGCTAATAATAGCAGTTGTGCTGTATCGGGAACAGGCGAGGGTGAGTTTTTAATTACCGGAGCTATTGCTCATAGCATTGCCATGTATATGGAGTTAAATAAAATGAGTGTGCAAGAGGCATGTGATTATGTAATTCATACACGTAATAAACATTCCAAAGGTCAAATTGGCGTTATTTCAATTAGCCCTGCGGGTGAAATTGGCATGTCGTTTAATACGGAAATTATGAAAAGAGCGTCTATTGATGCTTCAGGGCAATTATTTGTTGCGATAGAATAAAAGAAAATCCATTATCTGTCATGCTCGCGACAGCGGGCAACCATTTATCTGTTACATCAAGGGGTTATTGTCGTTATAAATAGGTGCTTCTCCTTATTAATTAAAAAGGCGTTATTATTCCTATCTTAGGCTGTTATCCTTTCTATTATATTGTGTTCGTGCCAATTTGTTAATGGTTGCCCGCATTCGCGAGCATGACAAATGTGGGTGTGAGCGAGGTTAGGGTGAGTGGGGGAAGTAGATCAAATAGTTGTTGTTTCATAGCGTGAATAAATTTAACGAAGTTAAGTATCTTTAGAATGGTTTGAATAGGATATTTGAGGGAGCCGTTTGATTGTTCTATGCCCCCATAATAGTTAAGTGATGGAATTAATACGTGTTACAACCAAAATATTATTCTTCTTTTGCCGGTCTTGTCATTAACTGCATGACCACTTCTTGAGGTGTAATCGTATTATTTAGTAATGCATTGACTTGCTCACAAATAGGCATCTCAATACCATGTTCATCAGCTAGGGCACATATTTGCGCGGCATTATGTTTTCCTTCAACTACTTGTCCTATTTGTTGTTCCGCATCTTCAATCGATATGTTTTGTCCTAATAATAGGCCAAAACGGCGATTACGTGATTGGTTATCTGTGCAGGTTAAAACTAAATCACCAACACCTGCAAGACCTAAAAACGTTTCTTGTTTCGCACCAAAGCTTAAACCCAAACGGCTCATTTCTGCTAAACCGCGAGTTATTAATGCCGCTTTGGCATTGGCGCCAAAGCCTAAACCATCACTAATTCCGCAGGCAATGGCTAAAACATTTTTCACTGCACCTGACAGTTGAATACCAATCAAATCATCAGATAAATACACCCGCATATTATGGTGGTGTAATAAATAATGCATTCGTTTTTGATAGGTTTCATCATTACTCGCAACCGTTAAAGCGGTGGGTAAAAAGCGCGCTACTTCTTTAGCGAACGAAGGACCAGAAATAATTGCAACAGGAGTTTGAATACCAAAACGCTCGGCCACTAACTGATGCAATAATTGATGTGTGGTTGGGTCTACACCTTTCGTAAGCCAAGAAATTCCTTTAATGGGTGCTTGAATACGAGGAAGAAGTGCTGCAAAAGCATGAGAGGGTACGGCAATGATTAATTCATCTGCTTGCTCGATACAATACTCTAAATCGTCTATCGGTATAAGATTGGGGGGAAAGGCGCAATCAGGAAGATAGCGATGATTCGCTTTTTCTTGTTGCATACGAGCTACATGCCCAGGATTGTGTCCCCATAGCAATATTCGTTGGCCTGTTTGGGCAAGATGAAGAGCAATAGCGGTGCCCCAAGAGCCGGCACCTAATAAAGCGATAGTATTTTTATGCATCATAATAAAAAGCTATATAGAGTATTTTATGCAGTTTCTGCTTGTTGTTGCTCGGTTAGTTTTTGCATGTACAATGCATCAAAGTTAATTGGCGCTAAAACTAGTTGTGGGAAGCTGCCATTGATTACTTGTGACGTAATTGCTTCACGTGCATAAGGGAATAAAATATTAGGACAAAAGCTATTAATTAAATGATCTAATTGATTTTCTGGCGCATTTTGAATAGTAAATATTCCTGCTTGTTTAATTTCCACTAAAAAAGCAGTCGCTTTTTGATTTGCAACCGTTGCCGTAATATGTAATATAACTTCATAAACACCTTCTTCTAAACGGTTATGAGATACATTTAAATCTAAATTTAATTCAGGCTCCCATTGTTGTTGAAATACAGCTGGAGTGTTAGGCGCTTCAAAAGAAAGATCTTTGACATAAATGCGTTGAATCATAAACTGAGTATCAACAGCATTAGTTTCATTATTATTTTGTTCGTTCATTGTTAATTATCCTTTTAATAGTTCGTCTAAAACCCCTTGGGCTTCCAAGGCATGTAAATCATCGCAGCCACCAATGTGTTGGCCATTAATGAAAATTTGTGGCACCGTTGTTCGGCCATTACTTTTGTTAAGCATCTGCGCGCGTAACTCGGGCTGTGCGTCTATAGCTAGTTCAGTATAATGCTGCGCTTTTTGTTCTAATAAATGTTTCGCGCTAACACAATAAGGACAATATTCTTTGGTATAGATGATTATCTCAGCCATTTATTAATCCTATTTTTTAATTACAGGAAGTTGCGCATCATACCAGGCCATCATACCGCCGTGTAATGTCAATTTATTAAATCCTAA
>CAZSAO010000023.1:0-7960 GCA_964605275.1 uncultured Legionella sp. | reverse complement strand
TTAGTTGCCACAGCGGAGGCTTGTTGTCCTCGAGCACATACTATAATAATTGGTTTTTCTTTATATGCTTGTAATTTTTGTGCATTGAGGTCGTCGGCACTGATGTTTAGGGCATCAATGATATGCCCTTTTTTAAAGGCTTCTTTGTCTCTAATATCAATAACTACAGCTTGCTCATTATTCATCAGATCGACGGCACCTTGTGGGCTAATGCTTTTGACTTTATTTTTTAGGCTAAATAGCTCATTAATTAAAACAAGTGCTAAAAGAATAATGAATGCGGCGCATAATGGCCAGTGGTTGCTAATAAATTGACTTAATTGGTTCATATCAAACTCATGCTGTTTTTATATAGCAAGATTATCCTTCATAATAGGCTACAAACGCAAGCTAATCGTTTTGCGCTTTTTTTAAGAACACATATAATGCGCCAAGCCCGCCGTCTTTTGCTAGCGCACTATGAAAAGCTAACACTTCATCCATTTGCGGTAACCAACGATTCACTTTATTTTTAATTAAAGGAGGAGAGCCGTCGTGACCTCCTTTGCCATGAATAATTAAAACGCAGCGTTTATGATTTTTTTGTTGCTGATGGATAAATTGGCATAATGATGCACGTGCTTCATCGATATGTAACCCATGTAGGTCAAGGCGTGCTTCCCAATGAATTTGTCCTTTTCTTAACGCACTAAAGCGTTGTTGTGACAGGCTTGGACATTTATAAGATAACACCGAGTCGGTATAAACAGTTTCGGCAATAAAATCAGATAAAAAGTATTGCGGTGTAACTGGTGGCGTTATTTGTCGTCGGCGTTGAGGTTTGGGCACAACACACGGTGGTGGTTTATTTTTATTTTTTATCTTGGCTGATTTTTTTAGTGGCGTGACTTGTTGCATTTGTTCACGAAACAAAGCTTTATCTTCATCTGAAAGGGAGTCGTCGCTCATAAGATAGGGGGCAAAGTACATGATGGTATTGAAATACTCTTTCCAGATCAAGCTTCTTAAGAGACATCGTCTATGAGATAGGGTATATTATGCCTAATGAGTTAAATGATTGTTTTTGGAGAGTGTTCATGGTTAATCACATCATTAAAGAAATGGATGAGTTAGTCACCGTTCTTGATGTTTTGCGTTTTAGTCTGTCGTGTGCCAATGAAGCACAAGTATATTACGGACATGGAACGGATAATGCGTGGGATGACATGCGTTCTTTAGTATTGCGCAGTTTATCTCTTCCTTATGATGTAGATCCTATGTTGTTACATTCTCGCCTTACTTCTAGTGAAAAAAAGCATTTATGCACGCAGTTAGAAAAACGCATCAATCAACGTGTGCCTGTACCTTATTTAATTAAAGAAGCGTATTTTTATGATATGCCGTTTTATGTGGATGAGCGTGTGTTAATTCCTCGTTCACCCATTGCTGAATTAGTGCGTGAGCAATTTGCTCCTTGGATTGATGAAGAGCAAGTAGGGCATATTTTAGATTTATGCACGGGTAGTGGCTGTATTGCTATTGCTTGTTGCTATGCTTTTCCTGATGCTCAAGTTGATGCGGTCGATATTTCCAGTGAAGCGTTGGCTGTAGCGCACATTAATAGAGAACAATTAGACGTTGTAGAGCAATTAGCCCTAATAGAATCGGATTGTTTTGCCAAAGTTCCTGTGAAAAAATACGATATTATTGTGAGTAACCCTCCTTATGTTAGTAAAACCGAAATGCAAACTCTGCCTGATGAATATCGTCATGAGCCTGTTTTAGCACTTGAAGCAACCAATAATGGTTTAACAGTGGTTGAAAAAATACTCGCTGATGCTCATAACTATTTAAGTGAGCATGGGATTTTAGTGGTAGAAGTAGGAAATAGTGAAGAAGCGTTATGTGATGCGTTCCCCCAGGTTCCTTTTACTTGGTTAGATATGGTCGAGGGTGGACATGGAATTTTCTTATTAACTAAATCCCAATTAGATGAGCATTTTAACACGGTAGGATAGGGTTTATGCCGGGGAATACGTTTGGTACTTTATTTGCAGTCACAACGTTTGGTGAGAGCCATGGACCAGCCATTGGTTGTATTGTTGATGGCTGTCCCCCCGGTATGGTGCTTGATTCATCACTAATCCAGCCTTTTTTAGATAAAAGAAAGCCTGGGCAATCTGCTTATACAACTCAGCGCCGTGAAGAAGATATCGTACATATTTTGTCTGGTGTTTTTGCTGGAAAAACTACGGGCACACCCATTACGCTTTTAATTCATAACACGGACTCACGCAGCCGTGATTATGAAGAAATTAAAGATTTATTTCGTCCCGGGCATGCCGATTTTACTTATTACCATAAATACAAGCATCGTGATTATCGTGGCGGTGGGCGCGCTTCTGCACGTGAAACAGCCGCTCGTGTTGCTGCTGGAGCTATAGCACGATTATATTTACAACAGTATTTACAGGTTGAAATTGTTGGCTATCTGCAACAAATGGGTGATTTAGTTCTTGATTTTGAAGACGCGCAAGAAATAGCGCGCAATGCGTTTTTTTGCCCTAATAACAAACAAATACCGCAATTAGAAGCCTATATTAATCAACTAAGACGTGAAGGTGATTCGGTGGGGGCGTGTATAAAAGTGAGCGCGCACGGTGTTTTTGCCGGTTTAGGCGACCCCGTGTTTGATAAGTTAGATGCTACTTTGGCCTATGCTATGATGTCTATTAATGCGGTAAAAGGCGTTGAAATAGGTGATGGCTTTGCCGCTGCGGCGCAACGCGGTAGTGCGCATCGTGATGAAATGAATGCGCACGGTTTTTTAAGCAATCATGCCGGTGGGATTTTAGGTGGTATTTCAACCGGCCAAACGATAGATGTTCGTTTGGCCCTAAAACCTACATCAAGCATTGTTACCCCTGGACAAACCATTGATACCGAGGGTCGAGAACATACGATAGTTACTAAAGGTCGGCATGATCCTTGTGTTGGAATTAGAGCGGTGCCTATTGCAGAAGCCATGATGGCTTTAGTGTTGATGGACCATTATTTGCGTCATAAGGCGCAATGTTTATAACTTAGGAACAATCAAAAGAGGTTATTATGAGCAGAGAATTAAACGTCGCCATAGTAGGTGTTACAGGTGCTGTAGGAGAAACTTTTTTAACGGTATTGGAAGAAAGGAAATTTCCTATAAACAATTTGTATCCTCTTGCCAGTAGTCGTTCAGTGGGTAAAACAGTTACGTTTGGACGAGCTCAGTATGATGTATTGGATTTGGCCGAGTTTGATTTTAGTCAAGCAGATATTGCACTCTTTTCGGCTGGTAGTGCGGTATCAAAAGAGTATGCGCCTAAGGCGGTCGCAGCGGGTTGTGTGGTAATTGATAATACGTCTTGTTTTCGCTATGAAAAAGATGTGCCACTGATTGTTCCCGAGGTGAATGCTGCACGTATTGTAGATTATGAACAACGCGGCATTATTGCTAATCCTAATTGCTCTACTATTCAAATGTTGGTAGCACTAAAACCAATTTATGATGCGGTGGGCATTGAGCGTATTAATGTGGCGACGTACCAATCAGTTTCCGGAACGGGTAAAAAAGCGATTAGTGAATTGATAGCGCAAGTAGGGGATCTACTTAACGGCAAACCTGCGAAAACCACTGTTTATCAACAACAAATAGCGTTTAATGCCTTGCCTCATATCGATGAGTTTGAAGAAAATGGTTATACTCGTGAAGAAATGAAAATGGTTTGGGAAACACAAAAAATATTGGAAGATGAGCATATTAAAGTGAATCCTACTGCAGTACGTGTTCCTGTACTATACGGTCATTCTGAAGCCATTCATATCGAATTAAAAAACCCACTGACTACTGCGCAAGCGCGTGCTTTATTAATGAAAGCACCTGGTGTTAAGGTCGTGGATAATATGAAAAAGATGCAATATCCCACGGTTATTTCCCATGCGGTAGGCCATGATGACGTGTTTGTTGGACGTATTAGACAAGATATTTCTCATCCTTGTGGTTTAAATTTATGGGTGGTTGCTGATAATGTTCGTAAAGGTGCTGCGACAAATGCTGTGCAAATTGCAGAGATATTGCAACGAGAATATTTGTAATTTTTTACACAATTAGTTAATAATCAAGCTACAATTAAATTAAAATCATTGTTTTTTTGCAGTGTTGTTATTTAACGGGCAGTAAAAAATAGGTAGAGATATTATGAGTATAAAGAAAATTAAAGAGTTCGTTCTTGCTAAAAAAGAAGAGAAAGGAACAACAAATTCTTCTGAGTACAATTTTGTTTCTAGAGAATTAGATGCTGATATTGACTCGTCAATGTATTCTGAATCAATGTTTGCAGCGGGTGCATCTGCATCTAGTTCTTCTGTGCCGAAAAAAGAAAAAAAATCGAAGCGTTTTCTTTCTTTGGCGAAAAAAAGAAAAGCCAACACGTCGATAGCTGATTCTGCGGATTCTCCTCCCAAAATAAAAAGAGAGGGCATTGGCCGGGAAATACCAGGCGATTCTATATTAAAAGCAGAAACAAAGGCTATGGATAGAAGTCGACGTTTGTTAGAACAGCAAGGTGAACGTCGTTTTGCTAAAGTCAATGCTCGCGAGCATTCATTGCAAGAGCAGCAACAAGCGGGCCTTGAGGGTGAATTGCAAAATAATATTTTGCAACATCCCGCATTAGATTCGCAACGATTTGACGGTGTAGATCCTAATCTTAATCCAGAACCCCCCTTAAATACTGCTGCGCGTACTGAATATGATAATCAAAAACGTGAACAGGAAATGGAAAAACAATTACGTTTAGGTAATATGCCTAAATTCAATAGCGCTCCCCGACCCAATGGACCGCAGTAGAGGACTAAATGACTATTGCTAGAGATATCATTAATCATAAAATGCCGGAATTTGATTTATATCTTCGAGAAGGCGAATCGCTTGATGATATCGATGAATACGGCTTTACCCCTTTAATTGAGTGTGCCATCACCAGGCAACCTGAAATTGCTAAAGCATTAATAAGCCGCAAGGTTAATATTAATAAAACGGATGTTGCCGGTCGTACCGCGTTGCATTGGGCGATAGATAATAATGATGTTGAAATGACACGTTTATTATTAGAACATGGTGCTGATGCAAATGCTTATACGCGCAATGGATTGAGTGCTTTAGTTTATCCCGTGTTACGTGGACAAAACCCCTTAAAGCAAGTGTTGTATGCGCATGGTGCAAAATTAGACTTTGCTCAGGATTTTATTCAAGGCAAATTAATTGGCCATCGTTTTGAATTACAAGGGGATGTGGATATTGTCACTGCCCAAGGGCAGTTTATTGAATTAGATTATGAAGGGTTTATTCTTGAGTTTACAGTAGCTATTATCAGAGACTCATTAAAACGTTTTACGGCCAGTTTTTCTTCCCGTCATCTGCGTCAGCAATTACCGTTGTATCATACTATTATTGATGCGTTTTCCACGGCAGAACAGTTGTTACATTATCAACAACTCCCTCACTTAGAAGCACAACACGAGCAACATATTCAACGCTTATTAAGTAACTCCTCGATGCTGATTTTACCTGCGGCCAGTAGGGGACACGCGATGTGTTTTATTCGTTATAAACAGTGGTGGGCTAAAATTGATAGGGGAGAAAACAGCCTAAAAGAAGGCAGTGTAAATATTTATCGCATTACACGACCGGAAGAAATTAATATGGAGTTTATTACCGATTTTCTTTATAAAAAACAAAGCAGGCGTTATTTTCATCAAATAATTAATCAACAATTAGGCTTATTGCCCATGGCCCAATTACCCATTAGCTCGCAAATTGCAGGAAATTGTTCTTGGGCTAACATTCAAGCCGCTGTTCCTGTAGCCTATGTGTTACAGCAAATGCAACCCAACGCTGAATTTAACCCAGAAGAAGCATTGACGCTTTATCATGAATGGGTAGAGTGGGATAAAGACCGGGCTTTAGATGAGTGCATTCAACGTTTTTATCAAGCTAATCCACAGCGTCAAGCCAGTATTATTGCGATATTAGGTGGTATTTTATTTCAAGCGTGTAATTACAAATACGTGGCACACGTCGGGCGTGCCGAAAAAATATTAAAATTATTAACTTTGCCGGACTACTATTATGTATTACAAAGTTATTTAGAAGAATATTGCATTAAGCGTTTAACGGCGAAAGGAAATAATTTATTAAAATTATTAGATGATTGCGGCGTGAATCCAAATATTGGTATTAATCCTATTGCTACTGAGTTAAAATAGTATTATTTTTTTACTATTGGTTAATAATGAGTATACTCAATCAATTTTCTTGGATTTTATTTGATGCGGATGACACTTTATTTCATTTCGATGCATTCAGCGGATTAAAGCAGGTATTTGCCTCCTTTGATATCCTTTTTTCCGAACAAGATTATCAGGAATATCAAGCAGTAAATAAACCTTTATGGACTTTGTACCAACAAGGCAGTGTATCCATCGAGCAATTAAAAGAGCAACGTTTTGTAACATGGGCGCAACGGCTAAACTGCTCTCCTCTTGATTTAAATAATTCTTTTATGACAGCAATGGCCACGGTCTGTCAGCCTATTGATGGGGTATTGCCTTTAATTCATGCATTAAAAAATAAAGTGAAGCTGGGTATTATTACTAATGGACTGAATCATTTACAAGAGGAGCGATTGCAAAATACCGGCTTAAATAATTACTTTGATATCTTAGTGGTTTCAGAGCAAATTGGTGCAGCAAAACCTGACAGGGCTATCTTTGAGCATGCGTTGAAATTAATGAACTATCCTGACCCTCAAAACGTATTAATGGTTGGTGATAACCCCGAAGCAGATATTCAAGGTGGTTTAAATGTTGGTTTTAGCACATGCTGGTTTAATCAGCATCAAAAAGAGTGTCCACCAGGAATCGTTCCACATTATGAGGTCACTTCGTTTTACCAATTACATGAGTTGCTCGTGTAATTTATTTCTTGTTTAAACTAATTTTTGTAACTCCCCAGGTATTTAATTAATTTCACTGAGCCTCCCCTCTCCACCGCGCGTAGCGTGGGGGAGAGGGATCAAGGGTGAGGGGGATATAAAATAGTGTCACGAAGCGACCTCTAATCCTATACCGAACAAAGCAACATCTCTTGCATAGAACCAAGAGGCATCGTCCAGAACAGCGAGTAACGAAAGAAAAAAAGCGTTATTAACAGAGAACAGTGTAAAACTACACAATAATAACACCGTAAAATCGCAGCTTAACTCAATAAAAAACGGATCGGATACAAATATAAATCAAGACAATCAATCTTTGTGCGGAAAAGTTAACCTTCCTGCTGATAGTAAGCAATTTGAGGCGAAACTAGAAACACATAAAATAACCTATCTTATTGTTTCTAATATTAAAGCAGAAAAAAATTATGACGAGGGATATATTTTAAAGAGCTATGAGCAACAAAAAGAACAAATAAAACTTCAAGTTACTGTTTCCCCGGGATGGGAAAGTTTCTGGAAATATGATGTTTTTGAATTATGATGAAAAAAAACTGTTAACGGAAAAAATGGTCGCTGCTTTTTTAGCTGCTGGAAATTCTTCTCTCGGCCCTATCAACATTAAATGTGCCGATCCTGTTATACATGATTTTATCAGTACAGCATTAAAAAAAGAGCATTTTGTGATAAGAACTGTTAATGAATCTTTTGCAGCAAATAAGACAGAATCACCAGAATCAACAAATGAAAATAATCGTCAAAATTTGCTATGCTAATTATTATTTAGGGGAACACGACTATTAAGTTAGCGCCAGTATCGATTAAATCTTCTCCTCCTGGCGCGCAAGCAGGGGGAGGAGAGTTAGATAGAGGGGGTTAAATAATTACTTGTTTTTGAATTTATTTACGTTTAGGTAACGCAATAAACAAAGAGCCCGCATGATTAACTTGAT
>CAZSAO010000022.1:17618-44252 GCA_964605275.1 uncultured Legionella sp. | reverse complement strand
AAGAATTTTAATTAATTTCAGTTACGAAACAAGGGGCGTGCGTAAGGTGAGTAATTATCAAGAGTATTTAGGTCAGTTTGGCACTGATTATCTGCAAACAACTAAAGAACAAGTTAAGCTCCCTATGATACAACCGATAAGAGGAGCTAAATTTTGATCTTATTTGCAGCTAAAATATTTACTTATTGATTTTAAAAACTTTTTTTGGATGGAATAGAATTTATCATGTCTGAATTCTTAGTGCATTCTTCTTTCAATATCTGATGCTGATTTTTTATTTGAGAAAACTGCTCTATATTTTTGAATTTATTTTGCTGCGAGATAATGCTTTGTTCACTTTCCGCACTATAATCCCAAGGATTATTTTGAATCTGATCTAATATGCTTAATTGTTGATAGTTTCTCGCATTTACGTTTGCCCCTTGTTGAATAAGAAAGTTCATTAACTCATGATTATGAACTTTATGTAACAAAGTATTTCCCTGATCATCACGAGCATTCACATCAATTGCCGCTCCTGATGATATTAATTGTTTAAGAAAATTTAAACTATTATCAGGCAATTCTTTTAATTTACTAAGTGAAATAATATAAGTATGAGCAATCGTGAGGCCTTGTTGATTTCTAGCCTGAATATTGGCTCCTTGCTGCACCAAAAACTCAATAACAGCTGGATGAGCAGTCTTACTCCAAAGAGGATCACCACTATAATCACAACCATTTACATCAATCACTGCCCCCAAGGTAATTAAGCGTTTAAAAAAATCTAAACTATCATCACTCGATGATAGAATACAAGACTGGGCTAAAGTTAAACCTTTATTATTCCGAGCATTTACATTAGCGCCTTTTTGGATCAGAAACACTTTGACGTCATTATTTTCGGCCGCGTGTAAAAGAAGTTCCCCTTTCTTATTATGTTCTTTTAGATCAATCACAGCCCCTTTTTCAAATAAGTGGTTAAGAACATCTAAACTATCCTTACTATAAGATTTAATACACAAATCTACTATAGTATTTCCCAATAGATCTTTGGCATTAATGTCTGCTCCATTATCAATTAATAAATTAATAATTTCTATTGCATTAGGAGCAATATCATATTTTGTTACTAGATTATGAAAATAAGGAACTCCAAGACTATCATATGTTTTATCTTGGGCTGCATCACATAATGCACGGCTTAAAGCAACATCTCCCATAGAAATTGCTATCCCAATAGGAGTTGTCTTTACCCAAGTATTTCCTTTGAGGATAGATGTATTATAAATAGGCTGGGACAAGTCAACATTACCCTTTATTAAAATCAAAAGTAATTCATTGTTCTTTTGTGCAATAGCATAACTAACTAATTCTTTAAGTCTTTCTTCGTTATTATTAGTGAGCGCATCATTAATAATATTGTTTTTTTTTGGAAGAGGAGTACTATTTGAGAGTGCATTTTTACCATATATATCACATCGAGATTCAATTATATTTACTGCTTCAGCAGGTGATAACTTTTCCAAGAGACCAAGAGCCCCTTGTAAATATTTATGATTTTTATAAGCAATCGAATAATTTTGAGCTTTTAACATAGAGCCTTCACCAGCCTTTGATACGTCGACTGTGATAGTATAATTATCAATATGCTCCTTGAGAGTTTTTTTTCCATTTTTGTCAATGGTATTATTTCCATTTTGTGCGTAATATTCCTCAAGCTTCGACATACTTTGGATATTTTTTAAAAAGACAGCGGGTAAACCTAGATAACTTGGATCACCTTTAAGGCTACTTTTATCCGAAGAAAGATTAGATAAATTATTTAAGTGTTGTAAGCTAAAAATAGCACAGCTTGAAGAATCGAATTGAATATCACCCATACAGTAATTAAATTCAGCTCTATTAGATTGTAATGAAGAAGCATACAGATAATTTTTAATATCTCCCGCAGCATCAATAAAAAAAGTTCTAAGATGCTCTCCATCAAAATGCATTTGCATAGGAGAGCAATGGTTATACGCTTTTATTATATAATCAAATCGAAAGGGTTCTTTGTTGGAAATTAATTGTTCAATAGCATCATTAAACGCCAACTTCAACAAAAAATCATCCCGATCGATCAAAAAAGGCTCGTATCGGATATTTTTTACCTGCCGCTTTTCTGCTTTTGCCTCCAGCATTAAGGCGACTATTTCGCTTGTTGCAGGAGGAACCGAATAAAAACCACATGCTAAATGTTGCGTCTCTTCTTGAGTTGCTTGTTTTCCATCTCTTTCTCTGATTTGATCAAGTAATTTGATTCTTCTTGTGCTAATTTCAAGTTGCTCATGTAATTCTTTTTTAATTAACTCTATTTTACTTATTGGATTCGCAGCCTCATCACTGTGTAATATTTTCATAATATTTTCTTTAAATTTATATTTTAAATATACTTGAATTTAGTATAGACAATAATGACACAACTGACTAATATTTACTCACAAGAGATGTCTGTGCTTTTGCGCTAATCGTTTTATAAAAAACACCAGAGCAATCACATATAAAATTTGAGCATAAAATACGGCACTTATTTCTGCTTATAAGCAAGCGTATCAACTACAAACTCACGCAAGGGAACACGTTAGCCATTAACGATTTAAATCATTTTAGCCTTGTATACCGTTACCTCGTTTATTTTTGATATCTATATAATACAGAAAGAGATATCCATAAATTAAGCATTTAATTAAATATATTGCCATTTATTTTAAACCACATCCACTTTAAAAAAATAACTGCAGCCTTTTTCTTTAAACCAAATCTTTTGCCATCCACACATCACAACCAAAATGCCCCGTATTGCCCATAGGTTTGATTAAACGATTAAATCCAACTTTATGATACAAGGAAATAGCTCCACTCATACGTGATAAGGTTTCCAAATACAACGTACTATAATTTGTTTTTGCCGTATGCAAAACCTTCTGTAATAGCTCATACCCCAGCCCTAATCCTCTAGCCTCTTTGACCAAATACATTTTTCGTAGCTCCCCTACCTCTAGGCTCGCTCCTTCTAAAGGTGCAAACCCTATACCACCTAAAATATTTGCTCCTTTTTGTGCCACAAAATATTGTTTACCTTCACCTTGATAAAACTCATACATCGAATTCGTTTCTTCATCGGTAAAGGCAAAGCCTGCTTTATTGGCACCAAACTCCCCTAAAACCGATTTAATCAAAAGACACATCGACTGATTATCTTGCGGCTCAATAGGACGAATGATAATACCGTCGAGTTTTCGGGCTTTTTTAAGTGCGCCGCTATAAGCCTTTAATCCCGCACTAATTTGCAGTTGTTCTTCAGTACTCAAATAATTAAGCGCAGATAAAACCTGCGCTCTCGCCTGCTCATGTATCACCTTAACCTTCATTACTCCCATAGGCGCAAGTGATATTGATTTATTTCTTTTATCTGGCCTAGCATCGCCATAAGTGACATACCCTAAATGCAGCAATGATTTTATTAGTCGACTCACCCAAGACTTATTCACTCTTAAATTATCTGCTAAAACATGTTGCTCAATCACCCCATAGCGCTCACATTCAATTAATAAATGTATTTGAGCAAAATTCAATTCCTCACACTGAGTCAAATCATTTAAAAAACCAAACTCTCGTATTAACTCACGAGAGTAAAAACGTAATTCATCTACACTATTGAAATTCATAAACAGCCCATATAGTTTCTTTTGGAAACTATATAATTCCAAAGAAAACTTATCAAGATATTTTTATTCCCTTTATAAAAAAATTTATTTACTATTTATACCTAAATACTAAACACAAAGATCGTTAATATGCCCCACGTTATACTTGAATGCAGTAATAATATTTCTGAGTTATATGATTTTAAAAAATTCTTTGTGACTCTTCATGAGTATCTTTCCCTAACATTGCCAACACAAATTAGTAGCTGCAAAAGTAGAGTCCAAAGCTATTCTCAGTGTTATCTGGGTAAAGAGGGTGAGCAGGAGTCATTTATTCATATAACAATAAAAATAATCGCCGGCCGTTCTGATGAGACAAAAAAACAAATAGGAGTGCATGTATTAGCTCTTCTGGAGCAAATAGCACAAGAATATACCTTAGCTCCGAGTAAGCTATCCATTGAGATATTAGATCTAAATACTCATTATTATAAGAATTGAATGTGATTACATCTAAGCAATTTATCTGCAACTCCCGGTGAAAAACCACGTCATCCAGAACGCAGTGAAGAATCTCCTGAATCAGGCTCAGTGCCGTATCTAGAAGATCACTGCGTTCTGAATGACGTTATTTGCAGAACTTATGAAAATGGCTATAATTTTTCAATGACTTGAAATTGACCCGTAATCGCAGGCATTTTATGCATTAGCTCGCTTATAAAACAATTGTGTGGCAAAATGAGCACATCATTTAGTTAAGCAATGATTATAGGGGAGTAGAAATGAGATTTTTTGATGAAGAGAGAGCTTTTTTAACACCCTACCCCTCTCTTGTAGAATTCGCTCTTGATTGTTCTTATCTGTTTACTGATCCACTCATGTCTTTATGGGATCTTACCAAAAACCTAACTTATTTTTTTCTCAGCTCTGTCCCAATGACTGCAGCACTCATAACATTCAATGTGCCTTTGCTCCTATTGCTGCCCTTTCCCGTGGCAATGGTTACATTAAGCTTAAGCATGGCAGTGGCTGTATATGCTTCATTATCCCTGTTTCAAGCTCTTTTTCATGCCGTAGAATGCATTATATCGCCCATTATAAATACAATCCGCATTATGAGTAATTTAGCAGCAACTAGTGTTGAAACATTCTCTTGTGAGGGTTTATTTAACGGGATATAATCTTTGCTGAGTTCAATAGAGCCTGTTGATAATTTACCCTTTTAAATCCGACCTTCGCAAAACGCAAAAATTTAAATTATCAACAACCTCTAACTGATTATAAAGGTCCTTATGTTAAATCATCACAACAAATTAACTATCCGAATGATAGAGCAACAAACGAAAGAATTATTAAGAACAAACACAAGCAATAAAGAGATTTTAAAGGTCCTTGAGGATTTTGTTCCCGATGTAAAATATATTTTAGAAGCAGGTGGCGTAAAAGAACTGAAATTGAGCTTAAAAGAAAACCTTCATTTTTCTTACTTTGTAAGTTTAGTGCAAGGTAAAAAGCCACGGGCTATTAAATAAAGAACTGTGTTATAATTAATCATAAAAAAATAATTTAAGGTTAGATCCCTCATTCAGCAGTAAAGTTCATAATTAAGTTAACTGGGTGCAAAGTGGTAAATTGCGTTCATGTTGTGCGCTATCATTATTGCTCAAATAGAACCTATATTGATCTTTTTGAGCAATATAAATAATTAAAAAAAGCTACTGAGAGAGTAGAGCAGCATCCTTCTTACGTTGTTTGCTGCCCCCTCGTTAGAACCCATCGTGCCCAATTAAGGCAATGGGCTCAAGATAATCTCCTTCACACGCCTACTCAGAACAATTTGTGGTATACCTTAGCCTTGGGTAGAGGATATAACTTCAGAAAACGCTCAAACTTGCACCAGTCAAATGATCTTCTTTGACTCCGCCTGTTTAGCCATTTGAATACGATTCTCCTGGCCTGCGCGATAAACTCCTCAACTCGTCCATTATTATGACTAACGCCATAGTATTGAATGTGACCTCGTAGTTTCGCACAGAATGTCTTCCAAAATGCCACGGTGGGAGCCTCATTCCGCTGTTCTCTACACCATGCTTTTACCCGCTGCAACTTTGATCGAAAGCGCTTTCCTTCTGTCTTGAGTTTAGGGACGAGCATTCCGTTTAACGATTTACCCAGATAGAATGTAAAACCCAGAAAATTGAAAAACTCTTGCTTTTCCCCATTCCATTGACTGTTCTTTGAAAATTTCACCATCTTGGTTTTATCTTCATTCAAGCTCAGCTGATATTTTCCAAGTCGTTTTGATAGCGCTCGTCTAACCCTAAGGGCGTCTTGTCTTTAGCGAAAACATATAATTAGATCATCGGCATAGCGAAATGCTTGTGTCTTTCCCTGCATTAGGGGATACACAGCCTCTCAGGCTATCAATATTGATATGATGCATCAAACTATGAAACGTCTGTGTTTTATTCTGAGAGGATAGCCATGCTATCTCTGATAGTCCTGTGTCCGTTTTTAGTTGAGGTTCTGATGTCCTCATAACGTTCCCCTTTCAGAGTCGATATTACCCCCAGTCCTTCCCCATGTATCTAGCTTTCCTAGACTCCGAGTACTATGACCAGTCTGACTTCCTACATGGCTTCTCAATATTCTTGCTTTTACACTTGTTTATTAATACTCACGTCCGTATGAGACCACGTAGGACATCCCACGTTTACACCGTCGCTTTCACTAGATGCCACGCTCTTCGACCCCGGTGATGAACATGATAACTGCCGATTGTCGTTTTCATGTTGCCTTCTGGTATTCCGAAATCATCGGCCATCACTCAATACCCTTAACGGGGCTCAATCGCCTTCAACCGCTTGGTTTGTGGCCTGCAGCTTCTCTTACCTACGCTTAACCTCAGACGTTACCGTCTGCGGCCCAAGGCTAGATACGAAATGCGCTCGGTCGCGCTTTTTCGGTAGCACTTTCAGCTACTAGCGGAGGTGCACTTTCGTGGCGCACCGAAATGTGGGTTCGATGATGTTTGCCCCATTAACTGACTTATCACCAAGTGATTCAACACTTCTTAGCATCTCAGGGCAACTTATTTCACAGCTTCCAGGTATTGCTTTTGTTAAAACCAATACATCGGTGTATGTAGAATCTAATGAATATAGTGCTTATCTATCGATAGTGTCGCTACCTCGTGATTGATTTTTTGATTTGCTAAATAGTACATAGCCAATTAAATGCAATCAATACGGTATTGTTACCCTATTGACCAAATACAAATATGAGCTAGAGGACTTATGAACATGATGCAAAACCAAGCCCTTACCGATTAAAATTAGTTAATCAAATGCCGCGTTGCTATTTCAAACGGAATACTCGCCAAGTTTTTATTTTTAGCTTCAACCATAATATCAAAATGATTCCTAAATGTTCCTGCCCAAACATTATTACATGCACTATTCCACATCAAATCACTATGCTGTCTGAGTTGACTTTTATTGTATCCTTGAGAAAGCAGCTTATGTAAATCAGGAAGCACATCAACTGCATGATGCTCTAATATATGCTCAGGCGATACAGAATAATGAATGACAGGTCGCACACCACGCCAGCTATCAATAATACGCGCCACCCTATCATCATTAACTTGTATGTATTCACCTGTTTTTATCCAATGATGATGAATATCTAAAACCAAGGCCACGTGTTGTGCAAGCTCTAGACTTGCCTCAATGCCCCATGACATTTCATCATTCTCAATAGTGATAGAGTTTCTTGCTTCAGGGGATAATCGTCCCAAAATTGATTTAATGCCATCGGGCCCTTGCTTGCCGGAAATATGCACATTGCATTTAAAATCCTGAAATGTTTTACCATACCCCATCCATCTGATTAAATTGGCATGGTATTCAAACTCAGCAATGCTGCGCTCAACTACCTCAGGAGTCGTACTGGCAAGAACCACAAATTGTCCTGGATGCATACTAAGACGAACATCTAATTCACGCGCTAAGTCTCCTGCGATACAAAGTTTTTTCTCAAGGAAACTTAAAACATCAGCTTGCTGCCAAAAATATTGGAGACTTGGGTGCGTAAAACCTGGAAGTTGATCGCTACCAATGCGCACCATTCGTTGCTCAGGTACTAAATGCCCTACATACTCGATAAGATTAAACACAGAACGCGTATTATGAGTGATGATCTCCCATAACTTCTTTTCCACCTCGCTTTTACTTTTTGACTCAAGCCATTTAATTGTTGTTGTTTTTTCAGAATACTTTTGTTGTTTTTCTTTTAAAATTTTAGGGCTTTGATTTTGATTCACATCCATATATTTGCATGCAAATCCTACGCGCTTATATACCATTATTTAATCCCAATAAAAATACTATTCACCATTTTAAACTTTTAGATTTATAGGTGATAGATATACCATAATATTAATATAATGGATCGTTTTAACGGTGCATTAATGCACTAGCTTAAAGCGATTAATTTAGCTGTTTAAAAAGTACTAAGAGAGCTAATATTGACATTTAGAAAAGAACCCAATACCATTGATTTTTATTAATTCAATGTGACTATAGTTATGTCTGATCTTTTTCAACGTTATACTTCTGCACAAGACAAACGATTTGATGCAAGTCGAAAGATTTTCACCCGGGAAATAGATCTATTATTTACTCCCTATAGCAGTCGAAAATTACACGCTAACTCGACATTACACTTTTTTTGTCATGTAGGGAATTTAGTGTTGCATACAATAATGGGATGTATCAGTGTTGGGATGTTTTTTAAAGAGGTATTTAATGCCCCAACTGCGACATTGAAAGATTCTGCGTGTTTCTACGCAATGCTTACGCTTTCATCTATGATGGCAATAATGAACGCAGCCCTTTCATTATTATCCTTTATAACTAGAACATCAGTTACTTTGTTTCAAGGCTATAATAAATGCTCCGATGAAGAGAAAGATAATGAAGCCGAACTACAGAGCAGGACAATCTCTTTGGGTTTATAAACTCAGTTTATTATGCAAATAGTTATCATAATTCAAGGCCAAATTTGGCCTTACCGCCTTTAAGTTTTAACGGTTATTAAAACATTAATTACTTGATAAAATATTTTATGCTCAACAATTGAAGGCATCCATTCCCTACTCATTGTACAGGCAAAATATGTTCACATTCCTAGTGAATTAAATTAAATAAAACTCAAAACTTAAATGGACAGTCTATAAAGTTTTTTCAAATAAATTAGAGCACACAGATACTTTACTCTATAATGCTGTATCTTGAGATACTTAACTAATTAGAGTCATTTAATATGAATATTCTTATTGCCGGGGCGTCTGGATTTATTGGGACTAATTTAGTCAAAACCTTACAACCTCATCATACTATTACCGTATTAGGTAGGAATATTCAGCTACTGCACAAACGATTCTCACCAAAAGTTACTAGTAAAACATGGGAGCAATTATCGCAATTAGATGCCACACAGTACGATGCGGTGATTAACCTCTGCGGTCATAATATTGCAGCCTCACGATGGAACAAGCAGGTTAAAGAACAATTAATTTACTCTCGTGTTAACAGCAATCATCAATTGATTCACTGGGTAAACAAACAAAACGCTAAACCACATTTTATTTGCGCTAATGCCATTGGGATTTATGGGTTACAAATAAACGGGGCTCCAGAACAGTTTGATGAACATAGCGTTATCAATATTAATAACCCACCTGATTTTCTAAGTGAGGTAGGTGTTCGATGGCAAGAATCCTTAACGCCGGCTATTGCTCAAGGAGTTCCAGTAACAACCATTCGTTTAGGTGTGGTTTTAAAAAAAGGCCAAGGATTATTACAAAAACTGGCATTAAGCTTTAAGATAGGAATGGGGAGTGTTTTAGGAGACGGTAAACAGGCTATTTCTTGGGTACATATTGATGATGTCATTGCATCTATTATATTTTTATTAAAACGTCCTGATTTAACTGGAGCATTCAATATCACCTCGCCCAATTCGTTAAGCCAAGAACAATTCGCCAAAATATTGGCAAAAACACTGCACCGTCCTTTGCTATTAAAAATACCAAAAAAAATAATCCAAATTTTATTTGGTGAAATGAGCGAGTGTTTGTTACTTAGAGGACAACGCGTGTTCCCCAAACGATTGATAGATGAAGGATATCAATTTATATATCCACAATGTGCTGATGCATTAAAGCAGGAGTTTCAATGAGTAAATCAAAAATAGGTGTGCTATTAATCAATTTAGGTACTCCTGACAATTGTACACCCAAATCCGTTTATGCCTATTTAAAGCAATTTCTAAATGATCCTCGAGTCATTGATTTACCCAAAATCATCCGTTATATTTTAGTTAATTGGCTTATCATACCCTTTCGTTATAAACAATCTGCACATGCGTATCAACAAATATGGGGTGATAATGGCTCGCCATTATTGACGAATAGCCAAGATTTAGTGACTGCGGTGAGAGAAAAGCTAGATACATCAATACACATTGAGTTAGGCATGCGCTATGGTAATCCTAGTATTGAATCCGCTTTTAATTCACTTAAAGACTGTACAAAAATCATAGCCATTCCGTTATTTCCACAATACTCATCAGCCGCAACAGGTTCTGCAACAGAAGAATTATTAAGAGTACTTAGTACGCAATGGAATATCCCAGAAATTAGCGTCAAAAGAGATTTTTTCAATAATACGGATTTCATTGCGGCCTATGTAAGCCTGATTAAAGAGCATTTAAACAATAAAAAAATGGATAAGCTGCTCTTTAGTTTTCATGGATTACCACAGCGACATATTGATAAAAGTGCATGTCATTCCCTATGCTCTAAATTACAACCATGTCCTAAGCCCGATCAATTAAATACCTATTGCTATCGTGCACAATGCTATGAAACCGCTCGTCTCATTGCAAAAGAATTACATTTAAGTCCATCAGAATATGCGGTGTGCTTTCAATCACGACTAGGTAAAACACCCTGGATAAAACCCTATACTGATTTGATTTTAGAAGAACTACGACAAAATAAAATAGAAAATATCGCTATTGTTTGCCCATCATTTGTTTCAGATTGTTTGGAAACACTAGAGGAAATTAACATGCGCGCTAGAGCTCAATGGTTAGAGCTGGGAGGAGGTGATTTTGTCTTTATTCCTTGCCTTAATACACATCCATTGTGGGTAGATGGGCTTGTGAAAATGATACAAAATCAAGTTCTTGCGGATTAAACGTAGCAAATCAAATACCGCGTTGTTATTTCCAAGAGAATACTCGCTAAGTTTTTATTTTCGACTCTAATATCAAAGTGGTTTCGATACGTGCTAGAGCGGGCATTATTTAATTTACTGGAGTTTAGTTTTTTAAAACTATCTAAACTCCCTTACCCCCAAAACAATTTGTCTGTAAATGGGATGTTCTTTGCAGCCAGCCTTTTGCTGTAAGTTCGATTTTCATATATTTTCATGTTCTTTTTTAGATCGGAAAGTGTTTTTAATGCTAAACTATATAATATATTTACATTTATAAAAAAATTAATATGCGCCCCTTTCCTCATTATTTTTATACTGCTTTGACAAGTGATACAGCATATCGTATAAATCCTCCCGGAACTCTAAGTGTGCCTCGATTAGTAAGCAATAAGCCTTGTTGGCAACAACCCTCATCGGGTATAGCCATTAAAAACAAAAAGACATTGTTTATCCCTCATTTCCAAATCGATTCTTGGAGTGAAAATCAGAAAATTATCATCCACGAGCGATTAAGTGGTTTAGTGCATGAAGGATTTAACATTTATCTTTGTAAAGAAGATGGATTTAGCTCTTTTAAATCCATCGATTTTATGCCCACATTTGCTACACTATTTGATAGTAAAGAACTTTATTATCAAATAATAGAAGAATTGCACTTAACTTATGAAGAAATATACATCGTACCTGAAGAAGAATTCAAACTTTTTATTAAGGGGGATGACCATGATTGGCTGCATTTAACTTCATGGAGTAATGCAGATTTACATGACTCAAATATCAGTGGTACTTCTTTGCGACGTTTTTTACTTGAAAAAGGTCATGAAATAGAACGATTAAACCTCTCGGGCTGCCTTAATTTAGAAGATCTCTCCCTAGAGGGCATCACTTTACCTAAATTAACCACTCTTATTATTAATCAATCGTCAAGAAATGCTACTAATCAAGAAAAAAAAGAACAAAACCGTTGCGAATTGCTCGAACCAGAACAAATAGCACGTATTTCAACTATATCGATTGCACAGATTAATGGGCTATTGAAAATAACTCGGGATACACTTAATCATTTAGAGCTCAGTGATAAACCTTTAGATTGGAGCTTACTATCAACAACTACTCCTCTAACCGCATTAAAACTAACACATTATTCAACGCTTGATATAAGTTGGCTTGACTCTTTAAATAGTACTTCGCTTCAAGAGCTTGACTTATCACATAGCGAAGTAAGTGAAAACGCATTAATATCCTTATTTCAAAAAATAACTGATTTAAAGGTATTGCATCTGGAAGAATGTCAACATTTTAAAATAACGATGCTACCTTCTTCAATTACTTCATTAACCTCGCTAAATATTCCGCTTTGTTTAGCTTCCAGCCAAGAATTAAGCAGCTTATTAATTAGCAACCCCTTATTAGAACATATATCACTATGTTGGGAAGAGAATTCTGAAGGCTCGGAGAATAACGATGAAGATGTCGTGTTACCAATACTAGATAAACAACGTGCAATCGAACTAAGGCAGCTAAAATCGTTAGCTTTGCACTCATTTAATATCGATAGTACGGAGCTAAAAAAACTTTTAGAACATGCTCCTCATTTGCATAAATTAGCATTAAATGAGGGGCGAATAATCAATAGCCTTGACATTCCCCTTAACTTAAATTCTTTAGAGTATTGTACCTTGACAGACGTTGAAATGACTGAGGATACTTTGGATCATTTATTTTTATACGCCACCCAACTTAAGTATTTAGCATGTATTAAAGTAAAAGAGATGGATCTCCCTGAGACTGGGATTGAGACTCCATTATTTCCTTTTAATTTATTAGAGTCACTCATTATCGATGATATAAACTTCTATCCGCTAAAATTTTTCGCTCAAACTAAAAATTTAAAATATTTTCATTTAGGTGACTACCCTTATTTCATCAGTGATGACGAGTGGCCATATTTAAGTTGGCCCTTATTAGAATCACTAAGTTTGGAGTATATCGAATTATATCATTATAATTTTTTCTTATTAACACAAAACACCCCTAATCTAAAAAAACTCAATTTAATTGGATTTCATTGTGACGGTAGTTTTAATGAAATCCAATTAAATTGTTTGTCAATAGAATCACTACGTTTATGTGAGCATACAAACACGTACTATAATTATAGCAATATCAATTCGTTGCTAATACAGTTTCCACAACTTAAAAAACTTGATCTAAAAAATAATCTATTACGTAACGAAGATGACAATTTAGAGGATTATCGCTTTTTTAATTTAGAGTTTCTCGATATATCTGGCACCATTTTTTGCGACGATATAGCATTAAATCATTTATTAAGCTGTTACCCTAATCTCAGAACATTAATACTCACTGATTTACCTACGATAGGGAACAATAGTGTATTTCACCAGCTAACACTTAATACTCTGAGTTCACTCACTATAAAACAATTAGCAATGAATCATCCTGGTGTATCCAGTTTGTTAACGGCTGCCCCTAATTTAAAATTCCTCAAGTTATTTGAATGTTTTGATTTTTTTGCGCCAAATTCGTGGGTTGGAACTGTAGCTCTTCCTTCGTTAAAAATCATTCAAATAGGAACAAATATTTTAACTCCAGAAGCTTTAGCAGATTTTAGAGCACTCTATCCACATATTCGTTTTATAGAAAAAGACGATGATGATGACGTAGATGAACTGGATGCAGAATACGAGGATGATAATTTAAAACAACTCATAGCACCTCATCGACCACATAAAAAAGAATTATCTGTTGATGCCAATACTCAAATGGACCCGAATAAGCAATTTAATGTGCGAAAAATATTTTTTGCAAAGAATGGAGTCTCTGATCCTAAAGTCAATAATTATAGATTAAGTACTTATAATAAAGTCGATATAAACAGTAACTCTTGTGCCAATACGCCCCCTTTTTCTCTAAAAAATAGCACTTCTAATTTAATGCTGGAAGAACCTCTTTCGCTACCACAAAAAAATCAGAAAAAAGACCTTGCGGCATTCAGTATACCTTCGCGCGGCTTTCAAGAATACTATGGGCACCATACGTTGCACCTCACAAATGAATGGCAAGCTCTACCCTCATTATCACCCCATGAACTACTTTGTGAATATCGATTAGAGCCCGATATTGCTGTAGACATTTGTTACTCTAGACGAGATAATTTTTATTATATCCGTAACCAAATGACGAGCACCTCATCAATAATACCTATTACTATCCACTATATACTCAGTTATCCTAGTCAACAATACACACCAAATCTTCCTTCAGATATTGAACAGACCATTAACTTTTATAAAAACTTTAAATCAGGTGCCTTACAATTAGACACGTCTAATGCAACGGGGCAAGATTATCTCCATGCAATGAATCAACAGCAAGTAGGGGCTTGTCGTCATAGAACCGTATTATTTAAGGTATGGATGCAACATAATCACCCCGATATTCCCGTACGCATTATCAACAATGAATGTCATAGTTTTATCGAGATACAACTAATGGGGTGCTGGCACTTTTATAATTTAGGAGGCTATCGCGCAGCATTAAATACTCTGAATCCATTGACCAACGAAATTATATCGACTCCTAGACCTCTTGAGTCATCGATGAATATGATTAAGCGTTTGCCAAATAACACTTCATTGTGCATCCCTCCGTCACCAACAGAACAACAATATGTTACTTCGCCCATGTCTTCGCATCCACCTCAAGTGCTTCATGAATCATCAGGCACTATGATTAATCATCTGCCAAATAACAATTCATTATGCATCCCAGCGTCACCAACAGCAAAACAATATTTTGCATCCCTCATATCTTCGCATCCACCTCAGGATCTTCATGAGTATCTACAAAGTATATTAGATAATAACAAATCCAATATATTGATTAAAGTACATCACCCTGCACTCATTCTCAAATTGCGTTATCATTTACAAATGCACGCGCAGCAATTAGCACGTCCCGTTTTTTATATTCAATCACCTGAAGAGCTCATTTGCTCTGCGCCTTATATTGAATATCATGCACATAATAATACAGGTACTTTAAAACAAGGACCCGGAGGACACTTACATAATTTTTTAACGCAGCACGCCTCCAATCTAACGAAATCGTTATTAATCATTAATTATGATGCATTTAATGCTGCGGATATAATACACTTTAATAGTCTGCTTGATAACGTACGAACGGCAGACGGCACCCCCTTGCCCGATACAATGCAAGTCATTGGATTATTTAATCCAGAAAAACCTGCAGCCTATAATGGAGCAGATTTTTATTCACGATTTGATGCACGCCTCACGTGCTCCTTCTCACCTGAAGAAGTTCCCTACTCTTTAAATTTAGAAAAAAATGCGTTACACCCTAATGGCGATGCTTATGTCATTCAATTGTATGGAGGACAAGCCTGGCAAGAAATCTTATTAGGCCATTGGTCATTAGATAGACATGTATTACGATTCAACGAGGGGGCGTTGAGTCAAGCAATAAATGCTGGAGCAACTCACATCCATTTATACAATGCTCCCTGGGACTTACCTGCCTTTGAAACCTTTTGGCAAACCGTTCAATTAGAAAAAACAATCAATATTAACGACCAACAACTAGGCATCCCTACTGATTTTTCCTTCAGTAAACACTACGGATATTTCTTTACTGAAAGAACACAATGGCTATCCGTTGTATCGAATGAAAACGTTACCGCGACGTATGTTTTAAATCCATCTCTTATTGAGCAGTTTTTAGGCGAATACACGTGTGAACATGGCGCAATTTATAGATCTCTCGGATTAATTGCTGCGCATCCTCAATCCACCCTAACGATTTATGTAAGTCATGAACTTAATGAGGGGCAGTGGAGCCGAATTCTCGATGAGTGTAACCTACATCAAGTACATCTTCAACTCACTTTAGCTCCCAATGTACCATTGCCTCAGTCTTTTGATATGTCATATTCCAATATGCCAGAACCACAGATTGGTACTCTAGAACCTAAAAATAGCCATCTCATCCCTTCGTTAGCTTATATTTGCAGTACTGATATCGATGCTACCCTCAATTTATACGAATCTAAAACAGATATTATAATTGATGTTACTGAAGTAGAGCCCGGTGATTTACTCACTAAAATCAGCGTTCAAGTGAATCAAGCCGACTTAACTTTTCATTTTACAGAACAAAAAGGGATATTAAAAAAAGCCATTGAGCAAGGCCAGACAGTTATTTTAAAGGGCCATTTTAGTTTAGAGATGCAACAAGTTTTGATGAAAGAATTATATCAACAACAACAATACAATAACCCAAGTCACATTCTTTTAATTGGTTCAGAACCGCATCTATTCCCTTGTATTTCATCCTATAAACACCATGTGACCGTTGCTGAAAAAAAGAGTATTTTACCTACAGATAGCCAAAAATATTGTTCAAAATCACAGTTAGAACGCTATAGTGTTGCTGAATTAAAAGCCATAATAAATGCCAATAATTCCAATCATGATTTTGATGTCACCCTCCCGTGGGCCGGAATGAAGACATTAACAATAGTGGCTCCTTCGAACTCAAATCCTCAAATTGATTTTGGTACTGCTGCAAATAAAGCACTCGAATTTAATAAAAATCGTCTGGATTCAGTAAATAACATGCTCGAAAAAATGCCTTTTGTTTTTTTAGCGGGTCTGTCTGGAGTAGGAAAAACCTCTTTTGTCACAGAAATCTGGGCACAAAAGCACCCTCTTCTTTATGTAGGTATACAACATATTAAAAAATGGGCTTATGATAAAAGCTCAGGGATAAAAACTTTATTTATAGATGAGGCAAATATTTCGTCACGCCAATGGAGCGAATTTGAAGGATTATTTAATTTAAAACCCGCAATTTTAGTTGAAAATGAATATATCCACCTCACGGCAGAACATAAGGTCATTTTCGCAGGCAACCCATTAAGTTATGGTGGCGAGAGACAAATGCCTTCTTTTTTAAAACGTCATGGTAATAGTATTGTATTTAATCCCATGCCAGCAGAGTATATTTACCACACTATATTGCAACCTGCACTCAACTCATCACCCTCAGCCGAAGAAATAGCTAGACCTATTTTACAAGTAGCTCATTATTTAATGTCATGCAGTCATGAACATATTTTAATTACCCCTCGCGAATTAACCGCTATGGCATTATTTACCCAAAACTACTTAAACTATCTTCGCAATACAGTAATAATTAATGAATTCGATTACCAACTCTTATATGAAGTGCTTGAAAACGATGTGGATACACCATCAAAACCGATAGACATTAACGACTCCGATTATCAATCATTATACGCCGACCTAGCAGAGGGATTTAATGAGGCGCCCTCTTCTTCTGAACATTTTATTGCGCAATATTATGCCTACATTATAGCGGATAGCTTATTGCCAGAACGTTTTAAATTAGATTTCATGAACCAATTTTTTACCATTGAACCACAAAAGGTTCATTCTATTAAACCTGACGACTCATTTATTATAACTCCTGCGAATGAAAAGGCATTAAATGCCCTGCATGATTTCTTAACGCTTAGAGATCGAAGACAACATACTCCTGGCACTATCACCCAGCAATATGGTGGTTTAGGCGGCTTAATTTTAGAAGGCGAGCCTGGTATTGGGAAAACAGAATTAGTAGCTAAAACTCTAATTGCTTATGGATTACTAAATAGCAACAATACTAATACCACAACTAGCCAGAATAAATTTTATATCATCCCTATTAGTATGGCGTTTACAGACAAAAAAACAACACTTTTAAAAGCATTTCATGAGGGTGCTGTGGTAGTAATGGATGAAATAAATAGCGCTCCTATGATGGAAGAATTACTCAATGCCCTACTCATGGGACGTACACCTGATGGTGGACGCCCTCAAAAACCAGGCTTTTTAATTATAGGCACACAAAATCCAGTGACTATGGCAGGACGGGCTAAAGCAAGCACCGCCTTGCAGCATCGAATGAGAACAGTAATTATTCCGCCATATCAACCCCATGAAATGGTAGATATTCTCATACATAAAGGTCTTTCTCAAAATACCGCTTCTGAAATGGTGCAGGAATACATCTATAAACGTCAAAGCAAAAACGTATCGGACGGACCTGAATTATGTTTTCGAGATTTATTAAAACGTGCCGCACAAGAACTCGAGGAAACTCAGAAGAAAAAGAGAACTATTGATGAAGTCTCTTCGTATGCCAATCAATTAACGTTTATCCAAAGGCCCACAGAGAAGAAACAAAAGACAAACAGTTCATCATCGAATCCTCGGCATAATGGCCCTTAATAATGAATGCGAGTGTCGCGCAACAATCTAGATAACGCTCCGATGCAGATTGCCTCGCTAAGGCTCGCAGTGATGAGATATTTATGCTTCATGTTAGCAATTAGTCCTTACATGCCTTAGTGTTAAATGCCCGGGCCTAGGTATGAGCGTTACGTAGCCGGGGAGGGAAAATTATCTTTTACCCAAAACTCTTTTTGTAAATAAGATACTCGTTGTTGCCCTTCTTTTGCGATAAATCCGACTTCTTCTATACTTGTCTGACATAACCACGTTGTTATCTGAGCAGGAGCTTTACTTTGAAATGCCTTTGGCGAGAATAGAGCTACATTTTTACCTTTATTTTTATCTCTTGCAGAGATGTATTGAAAAAGCTCTATTCCAAATTCGCGCATATTAGAGCCTAGTTGTTGTGTTTCATTATATGATGCAGGTGAGATTAAAGTTACTTCATAGTTCAAAAAAGGAAGTTCATCTAAAAATATGCCTTTGCTACTTCTCACTTTTACTGAAAAAGATGAATATTGGTTCGATATGGGATGCTCGTAAGGAATTTCAGGGCCAAGCATGTAGACAAATCTATAATAAGCCGTTTCAGCCAATGCGGTGTTTATATTTAATGAGCCATAAAAAATTCCTTGCTCAAATGATGTTCCAAATCTGGAGCCATATTTAAGCGGAGGGTATCGAAAAGGAGTGGTAAGTAAATAATGTAACGCACTGGTATCTGCAGGAAGAGCGCTTTTAGTCGATTCTATTAAATTTTCTAATATCCCTTGCTCATATACATTATTTACTAAACCTAACGTGGCTATCTGTTCTTGCGATTCTACTAATCTATAAATTTTTGCCATTAATGGTTTTATATGATTTGGGCCTTCCGCTTCGTTCCAAATATCAACCATCTAAATTTTACCTCTGATAGCATCTAAATAATTAACCACTTTAGATAAGCCTAAAACTGTTTTCATAGTTTCTAGAGGAACTCCTTGAATATGTCGGTTATTCGTTCTTAACCAATGGATCATTGCATCTACGTTTCCGCCATTAAGTGCAAACAAAGAGCGATAGATTCTTATCAATAATAATGAGCACTCCCCTTCTTTACTCTTCGTATCAATTTTCTTGTTATTTAGTGCATTTCTTAGTGTATTTCGATGCACGCCAATAATGGCACTGATATCATTAAGTGAAATATTTAATATTTCTCTGACATTATCTAGAGCGGTAGCTAATACTTGATTATCACTAGGTTTTGATTCAATATTCATCATTGTTCCTTGGTGCACTATTTATTATATTATAGCATAATACGCCCTAAATTGTGCAAGACCACCATGCGAGTGGTAGCATAGAATCATCTGAATTTTGAACGCACAATAGATGCGTTTACCCTGATGCGCTTGAAAGAATAGATCAAAAGATCCTGAGCCCCAAGAAAAACTAAAATGGATTAGAAAATGAAAATATAAGGTTTAGTCGCATACTCTGCTCACTGATCAGAATATACAAGTAATAAACAGTAAGTACTATTAACGATATATTGTTATGTTGGCCGTAGGCGACTTGATTTTTTTGTCCCTCAAAGTAAAAAAAGATGCGGAATAGCTATTCTATTATAAGTCTTTTTTTACTTTATAGGAACGAACAAAGCGATAGTATAAAAGCCGAAAACTCATTAGTGACAAGTATATTAATTAACACTTAACTTTAGCACAAAGATCGCACCATTTAATTCAATTGTATCACCTGCAACCATCTTTTTTCTTTTCTGTGTTTCTATTATGCCGTTTACCAATACAGTGCCCGCAGCTATCATATCCTTAGCTTCCGCTCCACTTGAAGCGATACCCTCAAATTTAAGAATTTTAAAAAGCTCCACAGGTTCTCTATTAATGAAAATATCATTCATATTATTTATTACTCCAGTAATGATGAGTGGTTACTCACTTTATTTTTTAAGGAATCACAATAAAGAGTTTCAATTGCAGTCCTTGCCCATGGTGTTTTGCGCAAAAATTTAAGGCTTGAATTGATGCTGGGATTGGAATAAAAACAATTAATATTAACTCTCTTCGCCAAGCCTTCCCAGCCGTAACACCGCAACAAACTATTTAAAATGGCCTCTAGAGTAATGCCGTGCAGTGGATCATTAGACGCTCTATTCATCAACTATGCCTTTTTTTTATTGCGCCTTGAGGTTTTATTAATCTCACCCCCAGGGCAAACGTATGAGTGATTTAAATTAAATCACTCATAATTTTTGTATTTTTAAAGTCCAATGTCTACGTCCTGTGGCTTGTCCACAGGATCCAGTAATAGGGCAAGATAGATGGATACCGCGCATAAAGCCCGGTACGTAAGCAATTAGAAATAGGTTCAACCACTCATGCTCTTGCCCTGATCTCAGCCCACTAATATATACTGTTTATTCTTGGTTATATTAATATACATAACTGTTCTTAGTATAATCATGCCGGCTGATAATACTACCTCTGCAGTTGCGTAATCAAGTCTTTTAACGAGCGAATCGGTTGGTTAAAACGCACTAAATGAACATCTTTTCCATGGCTAATCAAAAATTTTTTTTTATTCCAGTGTATGAGAAAAAAACTAGCCTCATGTTCGCCCACAGCATCACTCAGCCAATACATACATTATTAACACAATACCTTTAAAAAACTTTGTGTTAAAATAATACGCATATTTAATCAAATACCTTAACAGGAAACAATGATGCCGACCGATACCAAACCACTATCAGATCAAAGCAAAGAATATATCTTTAATGAACTAAAAAAATTAAGTGACTCTCAACCCACTATTTTTCGCCAAAAACTGATTCAGGCGGCTTGTGACAATTCGAGATTTCCTCCGATTTTTAAAGACAAACTCTCACCACTGCAACAAGCATATCAAGCACATCAAGATGATCCGGATCAAAAACCACTTTTAGAACAGCTTTTACAAAACTATTTCGATAAACAAGGCATTTCACTGTTTATTAACGACATATTAAAAAAACCGTTTGTTGCTGATGACTGGAGTGATGATCTGACAAAGACTCTAGCAGGATCCGATATTACCATTCCTGACGATACGCTCGTTGAGGCAACAATTAAAGATGGAAAAGTATATTGGTGCGTCCATTATGGGACATATAAAATAACGTATAGAAGAGAAAATTGTAGTCCTGATTATAGCCATAAAAACATTATAGAAGAAGCACGCAATCAAAACCGCACCTTTTCTTTAACCTGGAAAAAATTTCGAACGTTTAAAGATGCAGGCAAAAGAACAGGTACAGTAGAAGTCACAGAGGATCGTTTTGCGAATGAATTTCAAGGCAAACCACGCGCGTGGTCAAATAACATCCATGATCAATTAATTGATATCGGAATTTTAAACTGTGACACCCATAAATTATCGCGAGGTTGGTACCCATTATCCCAGATAACTATAAAACTTCAGAATGTTACAGAATATGATTACCAAAAGATTGCAACTGCTCTAAAAAACATCACGAACAACCCAGCTTATCAAGAAGAGTTCTCACCAGGACTGACGATGTACAGACCTGCATGTGCTTCTAAAAACTGGGCAGGAACAGGGCTTATTCAAAATGATATAAAAGGTAATTTTGATATTACGCGAAGCAAACCATGGGATGTGGCGGTTTATAGTGAGTTACACACTTATTCTACAAAGGATAATGGGTTTGAAGCAGACCATATCCCTTCTAAAGCGCAAATAAAGCGCGCCCATGCAAATGAAACGTTGCAAGCCCAAAATAATTTAACTACTTTATTAGCTTATTCTACAGAGTCTGCGATGCAAGGATATGACGTAAAAGCAAACAGTAAACACTGGCAAAAACGATTAAATTTTTTCAAAAGTAAGGGTGAGGGCCCCAAAGGATTTTGGTGTATCTATGTCACTAAATCACAGCATGATTTTAATCCAACAACACGGCTATCGGAAAAAGAGCAAGCCAAATTAACTCCATACGATAGTATTAAAAAATACCTTGATATTTTTGAAGAAGATCTAAAACAAAGTAAAATAACTCTTACACAATTTATATACATAACTGGAGCATTTCGTTACCTGGTATCTCGGATGTGTAAAGACATAGATAACATTGAAAATGAAGAATCAAAAAACTTCATTTACAACGAGCCCAATTATTTTTTTAGTACACCAGCTGCAAGAAAACAATTAGATGACTTGTTTATAAATAAAATACAACATTGTATGGGAAATTAATTTAATGTTTTATTATCGAAAAACCTCCCATTTGGTTGGTTCTTCGATAATTGGCTGCAGAACAGAATTACATCATTTCCAGTTAAATAGAAGAACCTAATTTTTGTCCGTACATTAACAACTAAACAACAACATGAAAATTGTGCTGTCACATCATATTTTATAAGTGCATTGAAGCACAATAGATTGAAAATTGGCAGAAACTGTTCCACTACCTGTTGTATTTGCAATAGCGGCTTTAGGAATAAATGCACCATAGCCATACATTATGTTGTGTTGACAGTTCGCTCAAAATGCCAACATCTATGCCAATCACTAAAGAACCAGATGAAGATACAGGATATCCAATTTGATTAGTTGCTACCGGAACAGCATTTGTTTCATAAATAGTTGAACCCAATATTGCCAAACGATTTGTTAATGCATAACGAAGAGAGGCTTGAAAGGACCATGTATCACGCCAATTGGCAGGGATATCAAACGTACCAAGAGCTGAATTGATAAAATTTACATTTTTGGCAATAGACCAATTAGAAAAATATATTTTTTCCTCCAAAAACCATTTATCTGTTAGCAAATGCTGCAAACCCACCGATGCAATTAATGCTTGTAGTATATTTAACGAAAAATTATTTGAAATAACAGGCCCTAAAGTGCTTGCTCCTCGTCCATAAGTATTGACTTGGGTATAAACGGTACTAGTTAAGTAATTAGATGAATTTATTTTATATAAAAGGCCAAAATCTCCAACATAATTAACCCCATGTATTTTATTTACTTGAACACCTAATGGAGGAACCATGTAATCTAATTCAGAAAATTTATTATATTCCACATTAAATCCAGCGCCTAATGCTAACTTCTCATTGACTTGATAACCTGATTGTAATCCCAATTGATAATATAATACGTTAGTAACCGTAGAAGCATTAGCTACAATTGAGTCCCTAGGCCAATCAATGTGCCCATATCCACTTGGAGTAGCATTTAATCCCAACACCAATTTATCTGTAAATCGATGAGAGGATAAAATATAAGGGAGGGAATTATTGGTTCTACTGTTAACACGCCCACTACCTAACGGTGTTTCTCCGTTAAATTCAAAGCTGGGAATCGCAAGCACATTACCTAAAATTAATTGTGTTTCATGTATTTGAGAAAGCTCAGCTGGATTAGGATAAAAATAATTATTAAGAATTTGATACACTGCGGCATGTACCGTCCCCCAGGACATAAATGATAAAATAAACGTCATGCACAATTTAAAAATGTTCATGTATTCAATGAGAAACCTATAAAAAAATACCTAGGTTATACATCAATTTACCCTTCAAATAGCAATCGAAATTTTCTGCTATAGTTATATTAGGACTGCTTTATCACATACTACGTCTCATACGATAGTTTGAACAATTATCTCCATTAAAGGATATAAATCAGAGAGAACATACAATGGAATGCTACAAAACAGTTGCCCAACTATTCGAAGATCAAGCGCGTGCAAACCCACATCTTTTAGCACTTAAAGACAGAACAGATGAGTATACTTATGAGGAGCTAAATGAGAAAGCCAATCAAATAGCTCACTGTTTAAAAAAAAATGCGCTAAACAAAGGAGATTATGTAGCTCTTCTTCTCGAGCCAGGCGCCGAGTTTATTAATTGCTTACTCGCTATTATTAAAATAGGTGCAATCTATGTACCGCTCGATACTCATGCGCCCAAAGCCCGGTTAAAAGAATTATTAGAAGATACCAAGCCCGCATTGCTTATAACTACCGAGCTCCTGGAGCATCATTTCGTAGATATAACAACACATTGCTATCTCATTAACACATTACTTTTAGAAGCAAAATCATGCTCCAAAGAGCACATAGAGTCCTCTCATAAGCCAACTGATGCAGTGTATATGATGTATACTTCAGGTTCTACAGGCCGCCCAAAAGGGGTAATCATTCCTAACCAAGCCATTGTAAACATGGCCTATGTAGAAAATACATTACGCCTTAAACCTCACAATAATATGGCTCAATTCAGTAATGTTTCATTTGATGGCAGCTCATTTGAAATATGGACCGCTTTGTTAAACGGTGCTACGTTATGTGTGATTCCAAACGAAGCACGCTTTAATCATTCAAAATTCAAAAAACACATCCTTAAAGATAAGATTACTTTTTTATTTTTACCCACAAGTTATTTGCATCAACTTATTAAATCCTCCCCTGACATATTAGAGCCTATCGAGGCGATATTATTTGGTGGGGAACAAATCAATAGCACGTTAATAAATCAACTGTTGAATCATCGACGTGAACATCATCGACCCTTAGTCCTTATTAATGGATATGGCCCGACTGAAACCACGGCGTATATTTGCCGTCAAATAATGGACTCTCAACACTATTATGATAAAACTTATTTGGAAAGTATTGGTCAAGCAACAGCAAACACCAAAACCTATGTTTTAGATAATGAGTTCAAGGAAGTTATCGAAGGTGAATTATATATTAGCGGCATTAATCTAGCGCTTGGATATCATAATTGTCCAGTGCAAAACCAAGAAAAATTTATTATCAATCCTTTTTTAAACGAAAAACCTTATGAGCGGCTTTATAAAACAGGGGATAAAGTCAGACGGCTTGCATCAGGAGATCTCTTATATTTAGGACGATACGACGATCAAGTTAAAGTAGGTGGGTTCAGAGTTCATTTAAATGAAATTGAAACCGCACTGATGACTCATCCTAATATCACTATGGCCTCAGTCGCAGTAGAGTTAGTAGGTGGGGCTCACAAAACGCTAACTGCCTATCTGGTGTTTGCAAATGAGGAAGTAGTTCATGCCGAAGAATTAAGAGAATTTGCAAAGCAAACGCTTCCCACTTATATGCTGCCTGCCAAATGGCTTAAAGTAGATAAATTACCTCTCACCGCTGTTGGCAAGGTAGATAAATCAAAATTAGAAAAAATGCCTCATATTGATTTACATCTTCATGTGGATAGTTCTTCTGATAGTGCAATAGAGGCGCATATTCAAACTATATGGCAAAAGTTACTTAATCGCACCGCTATTGATACCAACACCAATTTATTTGATTTAGGTGCCAATTCATTGCTCATCACCGATGCATGCACACGAATTAATAAAATACTTCAAACCGAAATTCAAGTCAGTGATTTATTGTCCCATCCAACCATCTATAAGTTAAGCCGGTTTATTGAAGGGGATATCGACGTCATTAAAGTAAAAAAAAGACGCAAATCCTATCCAACAGATATTGCCATTATCGGGATGTCCTGCCGTTTTCCTGGAGCAGATAATATCGATGAATTGTGGCAGCAACTATGTGATGGTAACGAACTATTGTCTCGATTTGATGATAAAACACTGGGCGATGACGAATCTAATTATATTCCAGTGCGGGGTATTTTATCGGATATAGATCAATTTGACGCGCTGTTTTTTGGATTTACGGCAATGGAAGCACGTCTTGCCGATCCACAACAACGTCTATTACTTGAGTGCTCATGGAATGCTCTAGAACATGCAGGTATTGCTCCAAACAAAATACCCAACTCACTTATTAGCATTTTTGCTGGAATGAGCGACAGTACCTATTTACAAGAAAATCTATTAAAAAATAAATCCGTCCAATCCGAGCAAGATGTATTACATCAACGTATTGCCACAAGTACCAGTATGCTAAGCACCCAGATATCCTATCGTCTCAATTTACAAGGGCGAAGCGTTAATGTGAATACGGCATGTTCCACAGGACTACTCACTGTTGATCAAGCCTGCCAGGATTTAATTTTAGGCTACAGTGATATTTCTCTAGCAGGTGCAGCCTCAATTGTAGTACCTCAACAACAAGGGTATTTATATCAAACAGGAAGTATTGTTTCGTCTGATGGACATTGCAGGCCTTTTTCCAAAGAGGCCAATGGCACTGTATTTTCTAATGGTGTAGGCGTTATTGTCTTAAAGCGATTAAACGATGCAATAAAAGATAAAGACACCATTTATGCGGTAATAAAAGGTCGGGGAGTCTTACGCTCGCCAAACCCATACACTGTTATG
>CAZSAO010000022.1:0-17608 GCA_964605275.1 uncultured Legionella sp. | reverse complement strand
GAATTAATAATGATGGGGCAAGTAAATTAGGATTCACCGCGCCCAGCACACTTGGACAGATGGCATGCATTCGTAGCGCGTTAGAAGAAGCACGCCTTAATCCCTCAGATATAGGTTACGTAGAAGCACATGGAACAGCAACCAAGTTAGGCGATGTTATTGAGTTTGATGCATTAAATAAAATATATAAAGCACAAGACACGGCCAATGATCATACGTGTGCCTTAGGATCCATTAAAGCCAATATTGGGCATACTGATGTTGTTGCAGGCATTGCCGGCTTAATTAAGACGGCACTGTGCCTCTACCATCAAAAAATTCCGCCATTGATTCATTATGACGAACCCAATCCCCACATCGAATTAGCAAACAGTCCTTTTTTTATTAATAAAACACTCATTAATTGGGATGTTAGATTAAAAAAACGCTACGCAGCAGTGAGCTCCTTTGGTGTTGGAGGAACAAATGCCCATATGATATTAGGTGAGCATGATAAGCACTTAAATGATGCACACCAATGCACGAACAATGAAGAGCTGTTTGTTTTATCAGCGAAAACACAACCTGCTTTAGAACAGCACATTCATCAAATGACCCACTTATTGACGTCAAATAAAATACCTGCGGCCAATTTTCGCTCTATTGCCTATTCTCTTCAAACAGGAAGAGAAGACTTTCCTTGGCGTAGTTTTTCCGTAGGCTCAAATAAAGAACAAATGATAGAAGAACTGGAGCGCAATAAGCCGTTCTTTTTTAAAGACCATACACATGAAAGTATTATTTTTATGTTTCCCGGTCAAGGAAGCCAATATCCACAAATGGCCATGGAATTATATGAACGCATTCCTGCGTTTGCTGCTTATGTTAATCAAGGAGTTACCCTCGCATCCCCCTTTCTGGATATTGATTTACTAGAGTTCATCAAAGACCCCAATAACGAACGAATTCATCTTACCCAGTATGCTCAACCGGCGTTATTTATTATCGAGTACGCCCTAGCAAAAGTATTAATAGATTATGGAATAAAACCAGATGCGCTTATTGGTCATAGTTTAGGAGAATATGTGGCCGCATGTATTGCCGGAGTATTTTCTTTTGCAGAAGGAGTAGAATTAATTTGTAACAGAGGACAATTAATGTCCTTAGCACCTTATGCCATAATGCTCGCAGTAGAATGCACTATTGATGAGGCGCGAATGCTGGAGCAACAATTTGACGTAGAATTGTCGCTACATAATGCACCGTCCCATTGCATTCTTTCTGGCGACAATAACTCCATTCAATCAATAGAACACTACTTAGACTCGATTCAAAAACACCATCAAAGACTGAATGTAAATCATGCATTTCATAGTCGCTTCATGGAGCCATTAAAAGAGCAATTTTTAAATTTATTTAACGCCATCAGGTTACATCCAGCCTCAATCAATATTATTTCAAATGAAACAGGAACATGGAACCCTGCCGAACACATCATGGACAAAGAATATTGGTATGCTCATCTACGCAAACCCGTGCAACTGTGTGAAGGATTTAAAACGCTACTCAGCGATAAACATCCTTTATTTATTGAAGTAGGCATGGGGTATAGTTTGAGCACTTTTTTAAAAAACGTTGTTAAAAAATATCCCTCAAAACAAACTGTTCATATCACCAACCTACTGCCAAATCGTACAAAAAAATGCAGTGATGGACATCAATTTCTTACAGCACTAGGTTATTCATGGCAACTTGGAGTCCCTATTAATTGGACTGCTGTTTATGGGGATACTATCCCAGAAAAAATACCATTGCCCTCTTACCCATTTCAAAAAGACTCGTATTGGATTGAACCAGATCCGATTGAACACACCAGTAAAACATTATTATATACTCCTTCATGGAGTCGAAAAATAATGCCAACGGATTATCAACTGCACGCATCGATGATTCAAAATCACAGCTGGATTATATTCAAAGATCATTCTTCTCTAAGCAACGAGCTAATAGCACTCCTTCAGTACCATAAAGCCCACTTAATTATCATTGAGTTAGGTAGCGCATTTAAGGAATTATCTCCCGTTCATTTTCAAATAGAATTAGGTGAAAAAAATCAGTACGTACAATGTATCAACCATATTAAAGACACATTAAAAACCCCCTACTTTATGCATCTCTTTTCTCTAGACAGTGCCCGTGCGTCACACTCTATACAACACCAATTAGATTTAAGTTTTTATAGCCTACTGTATTTATCGCAAGCATTTTTAGACGTGATGGGGGTTGATTATGCACTAAAGGGATTAATACTTACGTGTGGTACACAAAAAATTACGGGATTAGAGCCTAATATACCCATTAATGCCTGTATACATGGCGCATGCTCTGTGATTAATAAAGAATATCCCTCATTCAAAGTACGCTCGCTGGATATTGACTCGAACGACCAATGCAAAAAAAATAGTCTATTTCTGATTCAATATATGCTTAACTCATGGGACTCTTATTTTACCGCCCTTGCATTAAGGCATGATGCCTATTGGGAATTACATTACCAGAACTTATCTATTACCTCTAAAAAAAATCCTTTTAAAGATAAGGGTGTTTATTTCATCACGGGAGGTCTTGGTGGTATGGCTTTGGCTGTATGTGAACTTATTGTACGGCATGTACAGAGCCCCCATTTAATATTAATATCGCGCGCCAAGACGTTACAACCAGAAGAATGGCACTCTGTACTCCAAGACCCTTCTCATGCCCAATACCACCAAGTTCATTCGCTCATACAGTTACAAAAATCAGGCGCCACAGTTTATTGGCATCAAGTGGATATCACCGACGCGCATTCGCTAAAGGCATTAACAACTTTTTATATAAATAAATTGGGTGCTATTAATGGGCTTATACATGCAGCAGGTGTAGCTGGTGGCGGTATTATTCCATTAAAAACAAAAGAAGAAGCGCAAAACGTGTTACGCCCCAAAATAGAAGGGACATACCATCTTGCCAAAGCATTCCAAAATACTCCTTTAGATTTCGTCGTATTAATGTCTTCTCTCGTGGCCCTTATCGGAGAACCGGGACAAATAGACTATGCCGCAGCTAATTCAGCATTAAACACCTTCGCTACATCAAATCTGTTCCAATCCAATACCGTACTTAGTATTAATTGGAATACTTGGAGCGATATAGGCATGGCAACTAATAAAAAAAATTCAGCATCTGTATCATTTTTAAATAGAGGAAATGATATTACCTCTCAAGAAGGGATAGAACTCTTTTATAAAATACTACAAAGCGGTCATTCTCAACTGATTGTCTCTAATTATGAATTACATCATCACGACACGATATTGGCACACTATCAAAACCTTGCAAAAAAATCGAGCACGCACGCGTCTCGCATCACTCTAGATCTAAATCTTGCATATGTGCCGCCAAAAAATAAAATTGAAGAACAACTCGCTTCCTTATGGCAAGCCGTCTTAGGAATAGAGCGCGTTAGCATGGATGATGATTTTTTTTCAATTGGAGGGCATTCATTAAATGCATTGCAGGTTATAAATAAAACCAACAAACATTTTAATTGTACTTTATCGATTCAACAATTATACAAGCATCCCCAAATTAGAGATTTTAGCGCACTACTTACTAACAAAAAACCAGACAATACCGATATTATTGTACCGATGAGTAAATCCAATCACCAACCTCCTTATTTATTCTTTTGTCATCCAGCAAGCGGTATGATTTATTGCTTTAATACCATCAGTGCACACATAACGCAGCCTTTTTCTATTTATGGGCTTCAAGATCCCAGCATTACTGAAGGAACAATGCTTTTTAACAGTGTACTTGATATAGCAAAATCCTATCTTAACGCCATAAAAAAGATCCAACCTAAAGGCCCCTATTATCTCATTGGTTATTCGTTCGGAGGCACCATTGCGTATGAAATGGCGCATCTATTAAATCAAGAAAACGAGGATATTGCCCTACTAGCACTTATCGAAAGTTGGTCTTTGTTTTCCGATAAGCATCAAAATAAAGAACGCTTTATCAATGGATTTAAAGAGGCCAACCCAGATTTTTCAGATACACTGGTTTCTCTAGCGTGGTCACGGATGAATTTGCTATTAAAACATCAACCTACAAAAACCCAACAAAATATGATTTTATTTAAAGCAACTCATTTGATAGAAGAGTATCAAACCATTAACCACCCCTCTAACGGATGGTCACACTATACTCAAGGACTCATTGAATGTGAAGAAATAGAGTCCGATCATGATACTATTTTAAATGCTAAAAACTCGGTTACCATTTTAAATATACTGAATAAAAAAGGATATTTGCAACGATGATTGATAGAACGTGTATTAACAAAGACCAAATGTATGCATTCGCGGAAGCATATAATCTTGTAAAGATATCTCTTATCGTCCTTGATAAACAGTTCGACATTCAATACATCCATTCCTTTTTTCTCAATTTATTTAATATAACTCATCCCCAACAAGGTCATTCGTTTATCACATTTTGGAATAGTCTTCTCTTACCCCCAATTAATAATACCGACGAAATAAAACACTTAACTCGCACGATAGCAGTAAATAACACCGTTCGAAAATGGTCTGTACATCCCATTGTCATAGACAATGAACCGCATTATTTTTTAACCGATCAAGACGTGAGCGAGTTGGAAGAAATAAAGGAGACCATTAGTAGCGAATGTAAAAAAATTACCGGTCATCAGTTTAATGAAAAAAGCTCCACTATCGAGTACATTTATGAAATTTATAATTATTTAACCAATATAATTAATAATATCCCTTGCTACATTTATTGGAAAAATACCAATCTTGAGTACATAGGTTGCAATCAATTAGCAGCGGACTTTGTGTCATTAAATAAGCCTCAAGATATTATAGGAAAAACCGATCACGATATTTTTGTAGATCACGATTTAGCCCAAAGCTACCAAAACAAAGATCGCGAAATAATTCAAACAGGCCACTCTATTCTAAACGAACCAGGAAAATTAATTAATCAGCACCATCACACACTTCACACATTAGTAAGTAAAGTCCCTATTAAAGATATTTCAGGAACAATCATTGGACTTGTTGGCATTACTGTTGATGTAACCGAACTTTCTAACGCAAAAGAACAAGCAGAAGCAGCAAATAGAGCTAAAACTGAATTTATAGCCAACATGAGTCATGACATTAGAACGCCTCTTACTGGGGTTATCGGATTATCTGAAATATTAGAACATACCCTCCAACTGCCCGATGACAAACAAAAAGCACATTTACTTCATGACAGTGGTGAGGAATTATTGCATATGCTTAATGATATCTTAGATGATGTGCGTGCAGAACATTTAGACGAGCACGACATTAAGCAAGAACCGTTTAACATCGCTGCATGCATCCAGGAATTAATACGCCTTGAATCGCCAGCAACCACTTTAAAAGGACTGCAGTTAAAGGCCAATATAGATCCCCGTCTCCCCTTATATATACGTAGTGATCGTAATAAGATTCATCGAATTTTATTAAACTTAGTGGGGAATGCAATAAAGTTTACTCATTCAGGAAGTATTACTTTAGGAGCGGAGTGCTTACACCAAAGTGATCATAAGGTCCATTTAAAATTTAGTGTCTCTGACACAGGCATTGGTATTTCAGAAGAAGCACAAGCACATGTTTTTAATCGATTTTTCAAAGTAACTTCTTCTTATAAAGGACTTTATGAGGGACATGGACTGGGTTTACATATTGCTCAATCTTATGTAGAACTATTAGGTGGCCATATTACATTAACCAGCAAAGAGGGAGAAGGCTCAACATTTAATTTTGATTTAGAATGTGAGATAGGAGAGCAACCTCTTGATATAAAACCCATTGCTTCTACTGAGGTTATAAAGGAGAGTATCATTCAAAAACCGCTCCAAATACTTTTAATAGAAGACAATCTTATCGCTTTAAAAACATTAGAAATGATGTTATCCAAACACGATTTTTCTTTTATTTCGGCAACATCAGGAGAAGAAGCGTGGACTTTATTACAAAATAATGAGATAGATTTTATTATTACAGATATAGGACTTCCGGGTATATCAGGTACTCAATTCGCACAACGAACTCGCAATCGAGAACGTGCTTTAAATAAAGTACCTGTACCTATTATAGGTCTTACTGGACATGCAAAAGAAGCGGCCTGGGACGAATGCCAACGCTCAGGAATCAATGATGTGCTAAACAAGCCTACAAATATTAAAGTGCTTTCTCAGTGCATTTATCATCACATGAATGCACTAACGCCTATCGACAAGCCACCTCAAGTTGCTTTAGAAATAAAAAAATCATTAGGATGTGATTTACCCGATACAGAACAAGCGCTTTTTGAGCTTGAAGGCTTTTCTTTATTTAATGAGCACATGGCATTAGAGCAAATACAAGACAAAGCGCTTCTCATTACTTTGTTACATACCTATCTTTCTGAAGAAATACAAAATGATATACGGCAACTAGAACTCGAGCATCAAGGCAATAACTGGGATAAAGTAGAGGAGCTTGCACATAAAATTAAAGGTGGTGTCTCCTATTTAGGTACAGAACGAATGCGCTATGCGTGCCAATATCTAGAACGTTATTATAAAGCGGGACATCGCACTCAACTCGAATCACTCTACCAACAACTCCTTTGTGTTAACCTTCACACAATGAATGAGTTAACGCAGTGGTTGCACAAGCAGGTATAAAGAGTCTCATCATGTACTAATGAGACCACTCCATTAATTTAAAGAACTCTAGTTTACACTGCAACACTAACACACTCGTGCTCACTCATCGGATTCATCGTATGCAGTTCAATAGTAGGACTTAATTCGGCAAGAGAGGGACGAACAGAGCTCCCAAAAAATGAAAGACGTGCAAGAGCTCCTGCATCCAGTTGCTCTTCTTTCTTTTGCTCTATAGAGGAAGCTTTAATTCGGCTTATCCAACGAGTCATTAGCAAAAGAGCCGCAAGGCCAGTGCTTAACGTAAATCCTGTTGCAACTCCATTAATACCTAGATTCGTTTGCAAACCCAAAACTCCGGCCAGTATTATTCCTAAAACAATACTACTCATCGAAATCATTGTAGCTCGTTTATCATCTCCTAACACACGAAGCTGTTGCAATAAAACAAAACGCATCGCATCAAACGCACAACCTAAAAACATAATCGGCGCTAAAGTAGTCAGTATATGATTTAATGATTGATTGTTTTTTGTCGTTGATTGGGACAACAACGAAGGGTACGCTGATAAAGTAATCAAAATAGGTGCAATGCACGTCATTAAAGACACCAGTCCCATTGTCCCGGCCCTACTGGCGTGCTTAAATTGCGACTCCCCAATTTTACGGCTGATTTCTTGAGCGCACGTTTGACCATAAGCCACTTGAAGCAAAAAAGAAAATAATGAAAACTGCATAATAGAAGAAAACGCGGCTTGTTGATTGACGCCAACAATTCCTGCAAAGGCATTAATCACTAAACTCAAAGTAGTTTCAACCGTCATGTTTGCTGCGATAGAACCACCATAAGCAGCCGTTTCCTTTAATTGTTTTAAGTAAGGAGTCCAAGGCTTATAAAAATTGAAAAAGGGAAACTGTTTTAATTCAGGCGCAGTCGACATATATATTAAATATTCAATTGCCGTTAACCATGGGTCAATAATACAGCCAACTAACAATCCTGAAGTTCCCATTTTAGGAGCGCCTAATAAACCAAAGGCTAGCACGCTGCCCAAAGACATGCCTAAAGCTAAGTTAATAAGGCTCAATATCATCGCAGGCCTTGTTTTTTCAAATGCAAAAAGGATGTTATCTGCGCTGATTCGTACCATAATTGCAGGAATAGCCAGTGCATAGTATTTAATAAAAAACGACGCAATATCAGCGACTTCTTCATTTTGATTCAAGCCATAAACCATTAAGGGTTTTGAATTAACCATAAGAGAAATCATCACCGGAGAGGCTAGTAAGGACATAATCAAGGCATTACCAAAAGCTGCGGCCAAATGCTCTCGTTTTAATTGTAATGCCTCTTCTGATTCACCATTTATTTGAGCCTCACGTAATTGCCCCAGCTCTTTACCAGCAACTAGCCCTGTTGCAAGCAAAGGACTCACACCAATACCAACTACAGAGTTAAGTAACGAAGTAATCAAGGTAATGGCAGCTAAATGCTCCTCATCTTGATTTATCTGCGCTAATAAATAAACTAACAATGCCATTTGCAAGCTAAATGAATAAGTGGCTGCTGTTTCCAATGAAAGTCGCGATAATTTGCCAAAAGTTTGCCAATGAGCAATTAGTTCATTCGCCTCAATAGTATCGTGCTGATCCATATCGACGATGTCATTTTCTATCATACCCTCGCCCCAAAAGAACAAAATAAAGGCACAATGATAACATAAAACGCCATTAGCCACTAACACTATATTTTCTCTCCATGGATAAATAATAGGAACTTACTAAACAAAAAGGTGATGCATCAATAAAATTTATGCCCCGTTAATAATTACTAATTTCCAAACTACCTACTATAATATTAAGGTGGCGACGTACTTCACCAAAGAATCGGAGTAAAGTACGCGATAATCCAGGAGGAATCGCCCGGGTTTGCAATCAAATTAATGTATCGGCTGCTGTCTGTGTCAGTCAGTGGCTATTATGCATGGATTGATCGGAAACCATCGAATCGCACAGAACAAAATCGTGATTTAGCTAAGAAAATAAAGACTATAAGAGATAATACATGAACATGTTATCAAGCTGCAGAACTTGATGATTCAGTATCCGTCAATGAGGATGATGTACCTACAAATGCTTGAAAAAAGCACATGATTATTGCGGCAGTTTAAAAAAAATTAATCTCTCTTTAAAAGCTTGACCAGGCCCAGCTGTCTCTAAGAAAGTTTTTTTTAGTAAACGATAAATTTTAAACACTTCGTTGCTTGTTTGGGCTAAACATATGGAAAAAACCGATATAGAAAAAATCTCATGTAGTTCTGTGCAAAAAATTAAGCTCCCAATTATTTGCTAGATTAGTCAAATAGCCACCTTTTTTATCTCTTAATTAAATTAATGATTAATTCAATCATGATATCTTTTTGATCTGATTGGCTTTGCGCCACCAAAAGCGCAAGGGCAACTAATGCATTATCATTAATTTTTGCTTCCCCATTATCCTTCAAATGGTGCTTATTTTTTTGTAAAAACCAAATAAAAATCAATGCGCCAATCCGTTTATTTCCATCAACGAAAGGATGATTTTTAATTATAAAATAAAGCAAGTGAGCTGCTTGTTCTTCAATACTTGGATAAAGATATTCACCATTAAAACTTTGAACTATATTGCCTAATATTCCTGCGAAGCTATCATCTTTTGATTTACCAAAGAAGGCTGTAGCCTCTTTTTGTGTAATAAGTTTTTCTTTTAAGTTGTTAACCGCATACATTGCTTCTTCAACGCTAATTTCCTCTGTTAGTGCCTTGCTTAAGCCCCCTTTTGGAAAATGACCTGTATCGTATTGATTCAATAGAATAAAACTATGGGTATATTCAGTTAATACTGTTAGTAAACCTTTTGCCTCATCTTGATCTAAAGACTCTACTTGAGCTCTCTGAATTAAAGCGAGACCTTTTTTTAGGTGATCGATGGATTCTAACTGTTGCGTTAATCTAGCTTCGTTTAACGCGTACCCTTGTAGTAAATACTCTTTAAGGATTTGGTTAGCCCAAATTCTAAATTGTGTACCCTTTCTTGAATTAACCCGATAACCTACGGAAATAATGGCATCTAAATTATAATGCTTAATCAATCTCTTAACTTTTCTGGTGCCTTCAATACGAACTACCGAGTAATCCTCGGTAGTTGCCACTTCTGAAAGTTCGCCCTCAGCATAGATGTTTTTTAAATGTAATCCAATATTATCAGAAGAAGTATCAAACAGGTCAGATATTTGCCTTTGATTCAGCCAAACTGTCTCATCTTGCAACTGAACTTCTGTTTGAAAACTTCCATCATCAGCTTGGTAAATAAGAACTTTTTTTTGAGCATTGCCGTTATGATTATCCATTACTTGAAGCCGCTTGAAGTAACTTAGAGAGATAGAAAGCCACTTCAAAAAAATGATTATTCATGACAGTACACTCGATCAATAATTTACGGTGAATAGATTACTTGATAAAAAATCTAATACAAATAAACTCTTAATTCGTATTATATCAGCTCGTGCTAATAAGTCCAAAACAGTTTTTCCTTTTAGGCCATTCCTTGAAGAAGATAACCTTCACGATAGGCTTGTACTGATTCGTTCGAGTCAGCTAATGCGTATTGGGCGATGCTTATAGGAATCACTATATTTAATAAAGCGTCACTGGTATCATTTAATGCTCTAAATAAGGTCAAGCTTCTTACCTAAAAGCCACAGTGTGAGGCCTTTGCTACTGGTGATGAAGCGTGGGATCATTAGGGAGTTAGTTGCCATTGCCGCTCCAAAGATTTTATCAATATCAATGGATACTACAGAAGCAAGAACGGTAGTTACTGTGCCATTAAAGGAATCGTTAACTCTACTAGTTGTTTGAAACCTACATTGAACAACGTATTAGATACACTCGCTAACATGATGTACTAATCAAATTGTGTCGTTTATTATAATCATTATTTCCCAAATAAAAGCAAAACATCCTTTAACTTTATTTAAATGGCGACAAATTTTCCCATTCATCATCACTCCAAAGACCAGGACTTCTCACTCCTGTAAACTGCCCCCAACTCTTACAAAACTTTTGACATTTATTGCCTAAATAATTAATAAATCTATTATTGATGTCCCGTTTAAAAGAGCATGAAGCTGAAAACAGCCGTCTTCAAAAGATGTATGCCAAAGAGCGCTTAAAAGCTGAGATACTGAAAGAGGCCATCGAAAAAAAGTGGTCGCACCGTCTCGCTTAAGGAATTGACGCAAAAGGAAGGCTCTTCTCCGCCTAATTTCTTTTGACCAACACGCTTGTCTTGTTTCGCGATAATCAAACAATATTACTGAACTTCTACGTCTACCTCCTGAAATTTCATTGCATCAATGAAATTATTTAAAATTTGTTGCTTCTTTTCTTCTGATATTTGTCTGCCATCATTCCATTTATAGAATTCTCTATCATATACATAAACTATAGCCTTACCAGCACTCATACCTCGTTCAACTGAAATATTAATTTCACTCTGATTTTCCGAGTATTTAATAACAAATCGATTTATGGATTGAACAATAAATCCTTTATCACTACGTACTCCTTGATTATTTAACCACGTATAGATTTTTACTCTCCTTATCATTAAAGTTTTTTTTTATTTATCTGTTTTTTTATTACTATTTTACAAAAATTTTTTGCTCATTATTATTAATGATCAAAAAATTTTTTAATACAATACTTCATGTTATAACTATAACTTTTATTCCCTGAAATACCATTGCATCGGTAAAGTTTTGGATAATTTCTTTTTGTGTTTCTGATGAAATAGAAAAACCATCATCCCATTTATTAAAATTAGATAGTTTTACCGTTTCATATAATTTACCTCCTGAAAAATAACTATTTCCAGTTTCAATAGAAAGGCATTTTCCTGCTTCTCTATACTCTATTACAAAACGAGCGACTGATTGCACAATAAAGCCTTTACTACTTTCTACTCCTTGCTTATTTAACCATTTAAACATATATAAACCCTTGCTATTTAAATATATATCTTGGCTTTAAATTCAACTCATCTAACCCTAATACATTTTGATTCATTAACAATTCGCCCATCTCTTGGGAAGCATAAATACTCTGAAGCCTTACTTGTCCTAATAATGCTCTTACTTGACCACTAGCTTGTTGTGTCAACGATTTTGATACAGAAGCCCAAACATCACCAGCTTCATTTAAACTAAATGGAGGATTAGTTTCAAAAAGATCCATTTTGTTTAACCACTCACCGCCCGGAGTCATTTACAAAGTTATTCCCTCATATTTTGCTACATGCTGTTGAGAAAGTTTTACTTCATCAGCACCTTGAACCAATCCCGACCACAAAACTAATTGGTTTCAGGGGGGCTCATGCTAATAAGTCCAAGGCAGTTTTTCTTTTTAACGCCATTCCTTTAAGAAAATAACCTCTTAGCGATCTCGTTTGGCTTTTAAATGAGGTTGCAGTGGTAGTCTCAAGGGACCATTAGGAAGTTGCCGTTCCAAAGATTTTATCAATACCAATGGATACTACAGAAGCCGGAACGGTAGTTGCTGTGCCATTAAAGGAATCGTTAATTCTACTAGTTGTTTGAAACCTACATTGAACAACGTATTAGACACACACGCTAACATGATGTACCAATCAAATTGTACCGTTTATTATAATCATCATTTCCCAAATAAGAACAAAACATCCTTTAATTTTATTTAAATGGTGGCAAATTTTCCCATTCCTCATCACTCCAAAGACCCGGACTTCTTTCTCCAGTAAAATGATCCCATCCTTTACAATAGTCTTTGCATTTATCACCTAGATAAGGAATAAATCTATCATAAAGTACAACATTATATCCCGCTCGGTTTTGAAAGCTCTCAAGAAAACAAGTACACAGTGCTGTATCAAACTCCCCCTCAGGAGTATCATCAGCGTAATCACAAAACTGTATTCTAAATTCTTCAAGAGTTTTATAAAACTCTATTTCTTCTAAAGTAATACTTAAGTTAGCTGGAGTAATTTCGTCTATTATATAATCAACTAACAAAAAAAATACGCCACAAATAGTAATAGATCTCCTTTCCTCTCGAGCCCATCGACACTCTTTTTTTAACACGTTACTTTCTTTAAAGCTTGGAATTTTGTTGATCAATATTTGGGTATATTGGTTTGTGAATACCATAATTTTTCTCCTAATACATCCAACATATTTAATCTTATATTTTAATTAACTTTTCAAAAATATATCTCACCTTTGCAATCTTAAACTATCCTGTTTCAGGATTAACTCAACCCGCTTCTGAATAACGTTGGACTATTCCGTTAGCAAATAGTTCATTATTGATTCAGCCATTACCTCATGTGCTTTAATTATATAAATAGTACTTGCTATTGCTCGCATAAAAAGGAAACGTAGTATGAACAATAATATTTTCTCAAAGCTACTCTACTGAACTTCTACACCCACATTTTGAAATTTCATGGCATCAATAAAATTATCTAAAATTTGTTGCTTCTTTTCCTCTAATATTTGCCTGCCATCATTCCATCTATAAAATTCTTTTTCATATACATAAACAAAAACAGTACCTGACCTCATTCCTTGCTCAACAGATATATCGATTGCTCCTTGCATTTCTGAGTATCTAATAACAAATCGACTTATGGATTGAACAATAAATCCTTTATCACAACTTACTCCTTGCTTATTTAACCATGTGTACATTTTCAACTCACTTTTCTTAAAATTATATCAAATTTAGGTACTAAATAAACTTCATCAACGCCAAGCACTCGTGAATTCATTAGTAATTCCCCCATCTCTTGTGAAGCATAAATACTTTGAGGCCTTACTTGTCCTAATAATGCTCTTACTTGACCACTAGCTTGTTGTGTCAACGATTTTGATACAGAAGCCCAAACATCACCAGCTTCATTTAAACTAAATGGAGGATTAGTTTCAAAAAGATCCATTTTGTTTAACCACTCACCGCCCGGAGTCATTTACAAAGTTATTCCCTCATATTTTGCTACATGCTGTTGAGAAAGTTTTACTTCATCAGCACCTTGAACCAATCCCGACCACAAAACTAATTGGTTTCAGGGGGGCTCATGCTAATAAGTCCAAGGCAGTTTTTCTTTTTAACGCCATTCCTTTAAGAAAATAACCTCTTAGCGATCTCGTTTGGCTTTTAAATGAGGTTGCAGTGGTAGTCTCAAGGGACCATTAGGAAGTTGCCGTTCCAAAGATTTTATCAATACCAATGGATACTACAGAAGCCGGAACGGTAGTTGCTGTGCCATTAAAGGAATCGTTAATTCTACTAGTTGTTTGAAACCTACATTGAACAACGTATTAGACACACACGCTAACATGATGTACCAATCAAATTGTACCGTTTATTATAATCATCATTTCCCAAATAAGAACAAAACATCCTTTAATTTTATTTAAATGGTGGCAAATTTTCCCATTCCTCATCACTCCAAAGACCCGGACTTCTTTCTCCAGTAAAATGATCCCATCCTTTACAATAGTCTTTGCATTTATCACCTAGATAAGGAATAAATCTATCATAAAGTACAACATTATATCCCGCTCGGTTTTGAAAGCTCTCAAGAAAACAAGTACACAGTGCTGTATCAAACTCCCCCTCAGGAGTATCATCAGCGTAATCACAAAACTGTATTCTAAATTCTTCAAGAGTTTTATAAAACTCTATTTCTTCTAAAGTAATACTTAAGTTAGCTGGAGTAATTTCGTCTATTATATAATCAACTAACAAAAAAAATACGCCACAAATAGTAATAGATCTCCTTTCCTCTCGAGCCCATCGACACTCTTTTTTTAACACGTTACTTTCTTTAAAGCTTGGAATTTTGTTGATCAATATTTGGGTATATTGGTTTGTGAATACCATAATTTTTCTCCTAATACATCCAACATATTTAATCTTATATTTTAATTAACTTTTCAAAAATATATCTCACCTTTGCAATCTTAAACTATCCTGTTTCAGGATTAACTCAACCCGCTTCTGAATAACGTTGGACTATTCCGTTAGCAAATAGTTCATTATTGATTCAGCCATTACCTCATGTGCTTTAATTATATAAATAGTACTTGCTATTGCTCGCATAAAAAGGAAACGTAGTATGAACAATAATATTTTCTCAAAGCTACTCTACTGAACTTCTACACCCACATTTTGAAATTTCATGGCATCAATAAAATTATCTAAAATTTGTTGCTTCTTTTCTTCTGATATTTGCCTGCCATCATTCCATTTATAAAATTCTTTTTCATAGACATAAACAAAAACAGTACCTGACCTCATTCCTTGCTCAACAGATATATCTATTGCTTCTTGCATTTCTGAGTATCTAATAACAAATCGATTTAAAGTTGCGTTTCCTCTATATACATATTTTTAACTTCTTGATTATAGAGAGCTATAGCATTCGTATTTTGTGCTTCTAACTCATCAAAAAACTCACCATAACTCCAGCTTTTAGGTAAAATAAAATTAGTTATAACCTCATCATATTCATAAGCAATATTAATCCAATTTGAAGGAATTTTTTGAGAAACAAACTCAAAACCATTTGCACTGAAAAACCCTGGTTCATCATAGTGATGAGTTTGAATAAAAATATTTATTCCCCCATTATTTGAAAAACTTAAAGCAAGAACTAAATATTCATTATCTTTAATTAGCCAAGTACTTTGCTCGTCCAGATCCTCTCCAGTTGTAGGACTGATAATCTTATTACATTTAACAATCATTTCTGTACCTTATTATGAAAGATATAGTGGTTTAACTATTGATTGATGAGTTGGCTATGACGTGGTCAAGTAAAAAGTACATAACAGTGCAATTAAATTTGATCACCATACAAGCACTAAAATTTAAAATAAATGTATGATTATTTACCATAAATCAAATCGAAGAGATTCAAACGCAATATAATCTCCTTCTTGAGCCCATGAGGGAATTAAAACATTTAATTCAAATTTAATTTTACCTACAGATAAAAGTGCATCCTCAATATTATCCAATACCCCAATGATTCTATAACCAAAATATGAGTCAGTTAATTTTTCTATAGTTGTAATTTGCTCATAAGATTTTCGAAAATTTTTAACTTCCAATGGATGTATGCAATCATTAATTTCTTGATTTATTGCATAGTCACAGGGTTGAGAAAAAACACTGATAGTATAAAGCCCATCACTAATTATAACTTCCGCTTCTTTAACTGATTTTGACAACCAATTAATATCGATTATTTTCATTACAATTTATCCCTATATGGTTATTTGTATCCTAACTCACGATTTACTTTACTCCAATTACATCTGTAACTTCTATGTAAGGCGTACAAGTAGATATAGGCATTTTTATTCAATCGAGTGTATTCAGCTGTTCTTGTCGTACAAAGAAAATAGCATTCTGATCAGGCTAACTCTCAGCTATATTTAAAAAACTCTCTTCCTTAAGCTAATGGAGAGTTAGTTGCTAGAGCAAGCACCCATTGCCGTTCCAAAGATTTTATCAATACTAATGGATACTACAGAGGCCGAAGATGTGCCAATCAAATTATGTCGTTTATTATAATCATCATTTCCCAAATAAGGGCAAAGCATACTTTAATTTTATTTAAATGGTGGCAAACGTTCCCACTCCTCATCACTCCAAAGGCCAGGACTTCTCACTCCTGTAAACTGATCCCAACTCTTACAAAACCTTTGACATTTATTGCCTAAATAATTAATAAATCTATTATAATCAATTTCTTCTGCTGACGCACAGTTAAGTAAATTTTCAAGAAAACAAACACACAAGGCATTCGAAAATAGATTCTCTGCGGTGCCAAGTTCATAAGTTGAAAATTTATGAAGCATTTCTTCAAGATAAATGTATATCTCTATCTCTTCATCGGTAACCGATATATTAGACTTAATCAACTCATCTATAACATATCTTGTAAGTCCTGTAAAAACAACATGCTCATCAATATCTTCTCTATTAGAACAAAAAAAAAGTATTGTTTCTTCTAATGATTTACTGGCTCCAAAATTAGAAAATTTGCTTATTAAAATCTCGGAATATTTGTTTGTGAATACCATAGCTTTTCTCCCATTGCATCGAGTAAATCTAATCTTACTTGCTCCGCAATAATTCTTTTATAAGCATCATACTCTTTATGCGACGCAGAAGGCTCTATTCTGCCTAACTTACTAAGGTATAGCCTTATCGAATCAAGAAAATGCCGCACCGAATCGGCTAGATCTTGGCTGATATCAGGTATTTGGGAAGACCAACGGTGCCCTGCTTTTCCTTTGTTCGCCTTGATATTCTGCATAATGTTGCTTTACTTGTGCGGCTAATTGGCTGTATGAGTTCGGCGAATTACGAGCTGCGTAATTTAGCTGGTTTTTGAACGTAAGCAACAGCCTGCTGCGACTTGCCCGTTGTTTTAACACCTTTCACCAAACTATGCAAAAAGACGACGAGCATGTACCATACAACCATGTAATGATGCTCATCAAGCCAGAGTTATATCCCCCTATATCCATAGGTTTGAAAATAACCTTTAAATTCAATTAAGATTTCTTTTGGCCAACAAGCTTATATTGTTTCACGGTAATCAAACAATATTATTGAACTTCTACGTCTACCTCCTGAAATTTCATTGCATCAATGAAATTATTTAAAATTTGTTGCTTCTTTTCTTCTGATATTTGTCTGCCATCATTCCATTTATAGAATTCTCTATCATATACTCACCTTACGCACGCCCCTTGTTTCGTAACTGAAATTAATTAAAATTCTTCT
>CAZSAO010000021.1:35781-44753 GCA_964605275.1 uncultured Legionella sp. | reverse complement strand
GGGGCTATAGCTCAGCTGGGAGAGCGCTTGCATGGCATGCAAGAGGTCGGCGGTTCGATCCCGCCTAGCTCCACCATCAACATGCATTCATGTTGATGGGAGAAACTTAGGTCCCCATCGTCTAGAGGCCTAGGACATTGCCCTTTCACGGCAGTAACGGGGGTTCGAATCCCCCTGGGGACGCCATTTTTGGCATCATATTATCAGTCATTAGTTTTTACTATTCAATAAATTGATTCATTAAACTACATTTATCACTCATTTTTAATTCATAAATTTCAGTCTGTTTATTTAATATTTTATTGACTTTTATCTTGCCGTGATGAAATATAAATGTTCATTCTATTTAATGGATTAATTATTATGTTCAGAAATGTATGTTCCATAGGAAATCGGTTATTTTCCACTAGCGTTGCTAACAAATTAAGTCGTTCGATATTTCAAAAATACCAACTGCTCGATGAACTTGACATTAAAGATGCCATTTGTACCACTTTAGGTGTTGAAGATAAAACATGTCAGTTAACATTTGGGTCTTCGGGATTAACCTTTTCAATTCTTCCTAGCTATGAACTGACTCTACATATTCCGCGAGATCCATTTGATAAGTACGTTCGTGATTGTCTTGATAATAATGAGAGTACGCCCTTAAAGTATGGTGTACTTGAGGAGGTTATTGGTCTTTCTGATGCCTTTATTAGTAAAAAGAATATTACAGCTGGATCTTATGTGATTCAAATGAGACCAGGATCTCCGTTGCATATTGAGCAAAAACATCTCAATCATTTTGCATGTTTTATTTCTTCTTGTAGTAGCTTGGAGCACGATTCAGCAAAAACATGCAGTAGATGAATGAGCAACAATATACGTACATAAATAAAATAACTCATGCGTTTGCCCTGGATCTTAAACATCCATTGACATTTATATGCTCTTCATCAATGATGAATATCACCTGTTTTTTTAGGAATTAATTAGTATGTTAGCATCTGCTTTACAACGTGCCTCAGGGCTTCGGTTGTTTACTACAAAAACACGACCACAAAAATTAGAGCTATCAGTATTTAATCAATATGGTTGGGAGAATGCGATAGATGTTAAAAATGCGTTGCTAGATGCACTAGGAGTACCAGAAGAAACATGTGCGCTTAAATCAACACCTTCAGGACTTCAGTTTTCAATTCGTGAAGCACTTGATCTGACCTTAACCATACCTAAAACATCATTAGATAGCCATATAGCTCGATGTTGGCCTCAGAATAATAAACCTATGAGTGATATGCTTTGCGCCGCTTCTTTAGGTCTTGATGCCAGTCATATAAGGAAAATTAGTCATAATAATAGATATTATTCAATTGAAATACAAAGAGGATACCCAGAACTGATTTTCAATATTGAGGAAAAAAATGTAGTATTTTTTGCTGCTTTTATAAACGCTAGTATCAATACCGCCACTCAAGATGATTTAATAATGGCTCGTCTTTATAATACTTTACATACAAGCTGCGTTTAATCAGTAGTCTTTTTGCTATATAAATACCAAATTCTCAATCCAACATGTGTTTATTTATTGTTCTTTATGTTATAATTTCGGTACTTTTAGTGCTGGAAAAGTACAATGAATAATGACAAAGAACAATTGAGTATAAAAAAAACTGAGTTTCTTAAGGCTCAGGTTTATAATGAATTCCCTTTAACACTGCACGACACAATGGTTTTAGCGGAAGATTATTCTCAAAAACATAATATTACAATTTTTGTTGCGGGGAATTTAGCAGCCAAAGGTATAGTCGTACATCAATATTTTGCTCAAGGTCGCATGCAAGGAGAGGGCTCAGATTCAGAACTCGAGTTTGACGATACCAAGGCAAGAGATGAAAAAACAACAATAAATGCAGTGAATAATATTTTAAGTATTCAAAAAACATTACAGCCTAATCAATATGTTGGTTATTTACATACTTCCGCTGTAAAAGGTCTAGGGCATTTTGAATGCTTTATTATCAGCAGCAATGAAATTATTAAGCCTATTTCTTGGTCGTTAAATGACTTGGGTTTCGAGAACCCTAATGTTATGGGGGATGTTTTTTTACATGCGCCCGACTATCGCTATTCATTTATTCCGGATGAGGATAACGATGATTATCTTCCGCAAGCAGATAATTATTCCTGTGCTTCAATTTGCCTGAGCTATTTAAAGAATTTGTTAAAAAATGATGCCATACAGCTTCGTGAGCATTCTTTGTCACTACCTTATTATGATTCGCATGCTCAATTATGCTATTTTTTTATTCCTTCGCCAGCAGTACTTCGCTATACCCAAGTATCTGCGTATAATAAGCGCATAAAAGAGTTGGTTGAAAGTGATGGCAGTACTTCATTAGTACATATGTTAAATAGTTGTATAGAGCAAACCAAGTCATCTACAAAATTACGCAGAGCATTTAAAAATAAAGTTATTGCTGAGGCTAAATCGCACTTAAATGCATTATCGGTATTTAGACAAAAATGGCTAATGGAGTATGCGCGAGTTGATGCAAAACGAGAGTTAATGCAGAATGAAAAAAATCGCTATTTAAACTATACCGCACAACGGCTCACTATTAAAAGTCACTTAATACAACAAAAAGATAATAATCCTGCGCTTCAATTATTGCAGATATTTGGTTCTGTATCGAGCGAGTTAAAAAAAGAGTATTTGCAAACAGAATTACCTAAGATTAATTTTCGAACTCCTTATGAAGTAGCTTATTTTTTATCTAAGATTGAAGATGATTTTCGCTTGCAAAGTTTTTTCCTTCTTAAAAGCAGTACTTTTCAACATCAAAATTGGCATTTTATTACTACTGCCTTAAATGCAGCACAAAAACAACAGTTAATAAATGATCTTAAAAGGTCATCTCAAATTGGCGAGTTAATCCTTTATAAGGCGTCGACCATTTTTAGTTGGTTAGAATTGTTGCACTGTACGATGGATGAGATAAAATATTTCATTGGTTTATTTGTACCTATCAATATAGCGCGCAATCAATTAATTCGTTTACAAAAAAATGATCTTCATGTCTTTATTAAAAAATATTGTGCTATGTTAGATAACCCTGCTTATCTATTTAATTTATTATCAGTACAGGTGGTTGTAGCACTTACCAAACAAAACAATTTTTCTTTATGGCGTTTACTAGAATATATAGAGAGTAATTTTCCTGCTGAGATAGCGCCTAATTTTTTAATGCGTCATCGTTTTTCATTTATAGAAGAGTTTTTATATTCCAATGATAAATATTTTTCCTTAAATCATCTTTTAATTAAATTTGATGCTCTAATGAAACAAGCGGATTTTTTTAATTTAGCTACACCTGATTGTATAGCGCATTTTAAGCAGTTAATATTAAATGAGGGATTAAAAAATAAAGGAGATAGACTAGCAGTTTTTTTTAATCAGCTGCATTTTGCTACACGAATTAATCTTTTTGATCCAATTTTAATTGTGTTACAAAACAAAGACAATTTATTGAGCAATAATTTATACCGCTTTGTGGTAAATATCTTAAGAGCTATGCCGCTGGAACAACGTCAAACCTTTCTTGAGTCGGCTTTAGGTGGCGAAGAAAAAACAGCAGGATTGATTGAAAAGTATGATCTTCATTTTTTAATGTGTAATACTAGTGATCTTGATTTGAATATCCCAAAACCTCGCTCAACAATGGCTGCATTACCTACAGATAATCGTTCACGTAAGAGGCCTTTTGGTGAAGCAAGTGACTTTGATTTTTATTTTTTCCCAGCAGGAACGGCTCAAAAGTTAAATGCAGAATTAAGCTCGGACTTGCTTGATATGAATTATAGTTGAGTCGTGTTTAAAACGATAATGGTTCCCGTTTCCTGAGCTAACGAGCGCAGGAAACGGGAGTATAAAAAAAGCGTTACAATCGCTCAAAAATAGTTCTAGTATTAAAACCAAATAATCGCTCATGCATGCGGTAGGCGTATTCATCGGTCATATTAGCGATATAATCACAAACTACTCGGTAGGCCGATGTTTCATCAGCCGCAGCTTTAAATAATTCACGATTTTTATTATCTAATAAGCTGCTAGGATTAGAGCTTATCGCATCAAATAAGCGTAATACTACGGTTTGTCCGCCGTATTCAAAAGTTCGTGCTTCCTGCGAGTCAATGACGTAATGAAAAATACTATTCATCAAGTAGGATAATAACGAGGAGGCTTCATTGATGAGCTCAATATTATATTTTAATAAGTTATTTTCAAAAGCCTCATTAGTAATAACAATGTGTGTTGACGTAATAAAATAATTAACCATTTCGCCAATAGCTTGTTTACGTAGATACAATTCTTGCGAAAATAAAGAGTCTAGTAAGCGTTCAACATGAGCAGCAAGGGACGTTTCTTGAATTAAAGTACGAAACTCTTGGGTATCTAGCTGCGCACGATGAATAAGACGTAAATGAATAGCATCCTCGAGATCGTGTACCCCATAAGCAATATCATCGGCAATATTCATAATCGAGCAATCAAACGTACGGTAAGCCGATTTACCCGCTTGCATGCCTTGAGGTTGCTTTGCTAGTGATTGAAATAATTCTTGGTCGGCTGCGGAAAAAGGAGCTAATAACCAATTCACTTCGTCTTGTTCGCAATCAAAATAGGCTTTAGGTGGTAACCAATTATTTACTTTAATAGTTTTATGAATAGATTCATGAATTGGTGGGCATTGTGGTGCGAGAACTGCGGAGCGTTTTACTGGATATTTTAAAATTCCGAGCAAAGCACGACGAGTAAGATCCAGCCCAAATGCGCCGTAGCTATTTTCTACTTTGGTTAATAAGCGTAATGTTTGGCCATTGCCTTCAAAGCCACCGTAATCACGCATCATATAATTAAGCGCTACTTCCCCGCCATGACCAAAAGGAGGGTGACCGATATCGTGTAATAAACAAATAACACTCACTAAATCATCATTAGGTAATAAATTTGCTAATATAGGTTCTTTATTTTGATTAATAATTAGATTGCGCACAATACTGCGCCCAATAGAATCAACTTCTAAAGAGTGAGTTAAACGGGTTCGATGAAAATCACCTTCATCGGTACCAAGAATTTGGGTTTTTCTTTGCAGTCTCCTAAACGAAGGACAATGAATGACTCGCGTTCTGTCACGTTCATAAGGATCACGATGATCTTGTGCTCCTCTTTGATGCGTTTGTCCTGAGCGTCTATGGGTCCACATAAGTATTGGGTTCAAAATAAAAAAAGAATGCTCATTGTAACCTAAAAAATAAGTCTAGGACTATACTTAAAATAAATCGTGTCTATTCAATGAATTGTAGAATAACAACAGGCTTTATTTCGATGATAGGTTGGATACGCCAGGAGGCAATACAATGAACGCTAGGAAAAAAACGATGTATCTTGTATTAGGCTTTAGTATTATTCATTTATGTTCATGCACTATCGCAGATGAAGAATATAATACTATCAGTTATACCATGCCTGCTTATGATCCAAATCCTCTATATCCTAGTGTCGATGCAAATAATACAGATACTAATTATCGCACACCGAAAACAAGTGATAATGTAATTGTGCCTGAGTCGTATCATGTAGGACAATTTCATGCTCCAACCTCATTTAAAGACCGCGATCGTACGTGGGTTAGCAGTCAAAATGCGCAAAGTTACACCATTGAAATTGCTGAAGGCGAAAAGGCTGCACAAGTAGCGCGAGCTTTATATGCAACTCCTAAAACCGATCGTATGGCACAAGTCAAATATCAACTGCGTGGTAAAGCATATTATCGCGGTGTATATGGCAGCTATCCTGATGCCGCCTCGGCTCAAAATGCATTAGATGCTCTACCTGCAGATATAAAACAAAATGCTCAAATTAAAAACTGGGAAAGTATGCAACAAAATATGGAATAGAGCGCGATGTTTCTATGCGGAGCTAATAACCAACATAATCTGAGTGATACCTGGAGTGGTTGTTTTGTTGGCGCTTAATTGCTTAACATTGATGTAATAGCGTTCATTAATTTTAGCTAGCCATTCGATGAATAAATTAAAAGGAACTTTGTCGTAGCTGAGTTGTATTTCACCGGAACTGGTTTGTTGTAATTTATAGGGAAACTGCAATGTTGTGTCGTTTTTTAATTGATTAGCTATTAATGTTAATAATTGACTGTTATCAATAGATTGTTTCTTTTGGGTACTAACATGTTGCAGTTGAACCTTTTTCATCCACGCTAACGTGACTACTTTTTCTTGCAGCAGGCGTTTTTTTTCTTCCACTCCTTGAGCTAAGGGGGTATAAAGCAGTGCGTAATAAATATACGCTACAACAACAAGAAGTGCTGTAAATACCATGCGTCGCTCACGCTCATTTAGATTATTTAAATAGGATTTCATGACAGCTCCAAAGTAGCCATAACGTGTTGTTCATGGGTTGATGCTTCTGTTTGATGCACTTTAAATTGTGCTTGTCGTAAATTATTTTCTAATGTTTCTAAAGTGGCAAAATCAGGGCTTTGCAAGGTCACGAATAATATTTTACTTTGATAACGAATCTGCTCGATGGTAATGGGTGTATTTTTAATATGTTTTGCTAATTGATTAATTAAAAACCAAAATTGTGTTTGGTTCTTTTCTTGATTGGTATTAATGAGTTGATTAATACGAAATTTTGGACTAATAACTTGTTTGGCTCCGGGAAAAAATTGACGATAAACCAGGGCAATTTCTTCTTCTACAGCATGATTTTTTTGATTGAGCGAATGCACCATCCACGCATTAACCACTAAAATAGAACAAAGCCATGCTATGCCTAATACGCTAATAAGCAATGTGCTTTTTTTAATCCAATGAGCCCCTGTTTCATGGCGCATTTCCCCTTGGCATAAATTAAGCGGCTTGGTTTTTAATAAAGAACGAGCAAACCAAACATAGGATGGTCCATCAACTGGTTCTATGCTGCTATCTATGAGGAGATTATTATTTTGAAATAATAAAGGAGTTTGTGTGCTGTGTTGTTTTATATAATTTAATGCTAGAGAACCTGATAAACATCCTTTAAAGTGTGATTGATTCACGAGTAAATGGCTATCACTTACACAAAGCTCACCTTCTTCTAGAGCAAACCAATCAACGGTTATTTTATCAAAATCAATGTGATGCTGGTTCATCTGTTCCATCAGATAGCGCATTCTGCTTTTGCTTATCACGGTGATTAGATAATGATTATTGTGATAACGAAGTTTATCAAACGCAAAATGTAAGTCTTCTGTTGGTTGGGCTAATTTATCTTCTAAGGCATAAGGAATAGCTGCTCGGGCTTTATTTTCCGCAAGCCATGGCAGCTCTAAAGAAATAAGGGTAATTTGCGAACAGGATTCGACTAGAACGGTTTGGCAATCGGCTTGCAAGCGTTTTATTTCTTTAAATTCTAGCTGCTGTGGTGTTTCAAGCAACAAACCATCGGCAGAGAGAATTAAGCAAAAGCAGCCTGTATCATTTAGGTATTGGGTAAATAAAAAGCATGTATTCATTTAATTAAGCTCGCTGCAATGAGTGGTTCAGGTAATGAGCTTAGTGCACTCTGAATTCGTTTTTTAGAATAGAGAATCAGAGTGCTTCACTGGCCTGTTAGTCCCTTAATAAATATTCTCAGGCGTATGCTTTATGTTTGCTTGTTTGCATTGCCAACCATTGTTGTTTCAACTGTTGTGATAATAAATAAACCGCTAAGGCATATTGTGGGCTAGAGTTATAACGAGTAATTACAAAAAAGTTAGGGTACGCTAACCAATATTCGTTGCCTTTAGCAGTAGTTAATTCAATAACGCCGGCCCGCTTGGGATGATGATATGCTGCCGTAACCGGTTTTACTCCTGACGCAATTAGTTGATTATAATTATAATTGGCGGTGCGAGGGTTGAGATGAATGCGATTGGCATCTCGAGTCGCAACACGTACACTTTGGGCAATGCCATCATTAGTATGCCATCCATTGCGATGAAAATAATTAGCGATGCTGGCAATAACGTCTTCATTGTTATGTACTAAATCTCTAAATCCTTTGTTTTTATAGTCAACGGCATAATAACGGTAGCTGCTGGGCATAAACTGTGGTTTACCAATAGCCCCCGCATAAGAGCCTTTGTAATGAGTGGCTGCGACTTTATGTTCACGGCATAATAATAAGTATTCTCTAAGCTCTTTAGTGAAAAAAGGCGCGCGCTTAGGATATTCAAACGCTAAAGTAGCTAACGCATCTAATACACGATGATCCCCTTGTCGTTGGCCATAAAGGGTTTCTACCCCCAAAATAGCGACAATAATTTCAGGTGGAACACCGTATTTTTTTTGTATTTTTTCTAAGGTAGCGCGATTTTCTGACCAAAAAGCAACGCCACCTTGGATGCGTTGTGGCGTAAGAAAAAGAGCTTGATACACGTCCCAATTTTTCTTTTCATAAGGACGCTCCATCGATTCGATAATTTGTGGCTGTAACTTAACTTCATTAAGTGTTGCGGTCAGTTCCTTGGCATTAAAGTGATGTTGAATAACTAGTTCGTTAATAAACGCGCGCACGTCTGGGCGCTGAGTGAACGATGTATCGGCTTGAATAATCGGGGAAAAAGATGATAGAAAAAAAATACATAGCTTGATTATTCGTTGCACGATACACCTCTTAAAGTAATACTAAAGAATCAATTTTATTGAAATTGTGTAGGATAAGCAAATATTCGTTCAGGGTAAGAGCATGATTTCTTGAAATGAAGTCAATTAAACTTTGGTGTATTGTTTAAGTACAATTTCCTCATCCTGTGGCTTCTCTACCCGATTCATCAATAGATTAAGGCTAGTGGATACTGCGCATAAAGCGCAGTAAGTAGGACGTTTAAATTTTTTCACGTGTCAGGATCTTGCTTTAAGCAAATTACATTACAAAGGAT
>CAZSAO010000021.1:0-35771 GCA_964605275.1 uncultured Legionella sp. | reverse complement strand
TATTTCTTCGCAATTGTCTGGTTCTGGAAAAATTTTTAATAATGAATCGACTATTTTTTGACGTTCAGGTTTAAATAAATTCATTGAGCCGGTTGTATTATAGGAATGAATCATGGCTATTGGAAATACAAAAGGTGTAATCGTTTTTATTAATGCATCGGTAAACCAGCGTGCCGCATCAAAGAAAAATTCTGCTTGACCGAAATAGGGTAATTCCATATACCAGGCGAAAGGAATAATGGGCAAGGTACATAAAATGATGCTCAATGAGGCACCTACCTCGAAGAGTCCGGTTATAAAGTTAGTGTAGAGAGTATCATCATCATATTTAACTTTTTCTCGTACATTTTGTAGTTTATTATATATTTTTGATTTAACTGCTTGAAGTTTGGGATGAGAGTGGCTGTGTGCACCGCCTTCATAAAATGGGTCATCTCGCATGCATGTGTTTGTATATTCTATTTCTTTTTCCTGATCAGCTAATAGTTTTTCATATTCGGCTAGTAAGGGTATTAATTGGTTAATAACCGCTAATAACCTCTCTGATTGTTCAATAGACTTAGTGTATTGTTGATACTGTGCATTAGTTGAAGGTTTGGGAGCAATATTTTGGATAAAATCCCAAGAAAAACTATTTTTTTCTTTTTTATACCAAGGAAGCAATGCATCCTTGGCTTTTTTTCCAGCCCTAGTAATCGTATGCTCTGTGATATAGTGTTCGAGTTGTAATGTTGTTTGTAGATGCTCTTTTTCAGATTGAGTGCGCAGCCTTTCTAGCAGAGCCTGCTCTTTAGGTTGAGAAAATAAAGTATTCATTGATTATGCCTCCTCATTACGATGAAGTTTGTTTTTTATTTTATCATGACGGTTTTATTTTAACTAGAAAAAAGAGTGGGCGAGTCAAAATAAGTACATTATAACGTGTGATATGGGGGAATTTTCTATAGCTACTTTCTGCCGAAGCGCATTTAGAGTACAATCTTTTTATTTATTAGAAGGCGCTAACTCGTGAGTGATTTACAACGCATTCGTAATTTTTCTATTATTGCCCATATTGATCATGGGAAATCCACTTTAGCCGATCGATTTATTCAAGTATGTGGCGGTTTAACTGATCGTGAAATGAGTGCCCAAGTTCTTGATTCTATGGATATAGAGCGAGAACGCGGTATTACGATTAAAGCGCAATGTGTTTCTTTAAATTATACCGCCCAAGACGGTAAAACTTATTTGCTTAATTTTATCGATACGCCCGGGCACGTTGATTTTAGTTACGAGGTGTCTCGTTCGCTTGCGGCGTGTGAAGGGGCGATTTTGGTTGTTGATGCAGCTCAAGGTGTAGAAGCACAAACGGTTGCCGTATGTTATACCGCCATTGATCAAGAGTTAATGGTTCTTCCTGTTCTTAATAAAATAGATTTACCGCAGGCAGAGCCTGAACGTGTTATTGCTGAAATTGAAGACATTATTGGTGTAGATGCTCATGATGCAATTCGGGCAAGCGCTAAAAGTGGTTTAGGTGTGACTGATGTACTTGAGGCTTTAGTAGCACAAATTCCACCACCTGAAGGTGAAATCAATGCACCGTTACAAGCTTTAATTATTGACTCGTGGTTTGATAGTTATTTAGGCGTGGTTTCTCTAGTGCGTATTATGAATGGTTCTGTGCGTAAAGGCGATAAAATGCGCGTTATGTCTACAGGGAGAGTGTATGAAGTGGATCAGGTCGGTGTATTTACGCCAAAACGTACTAAACTTGAGTCGCTAAGTGCCGGGGAAGTAGGGTATGTAGTTGCTGGAATTAAAGAAATTCAAGGGGCACCTGTTGGGGATACATTAACCTTAGATAAAAATGCAGCGCAAGATGTGTTGCCTGGGTTTAAACGAGTAAAACCACAAGTATATGCGGGATTATTTCCCATTAGCGCGGACGATTTTGAAGCCTTTCGAGAAGCTTTAGCAAAGCTTAGTTTAAATGATGCGTCCTTATTTTATGAGCCTGAATCTTCAGATGCGTTAGGTTTTGGTTTTCGCTGCGGATTTTTAGGTATGTTGCACATGGAAATTGTGCAAGAACGTTTAGAGCGTGAATATAATCTGGACTTGATTTCTACGGCACCTACGGTGGTGTACCAAATTATCACCAACAAAGATGAGACGTTATTAATAGATAACCCCTCACGTTTGCCACCCATTCCCAAAATAAAAGAAATGTATGAACCTATAGTGCGCGCTAATATATTAGTACCACAAGATTATTTAGGTTCTATCATTAGCTTGTGCGTTGAGCGTCGCGGAGTACAAGTTAATATGACTTATAGTGGTCGACAAGTATCGGTGAGTTACGATATTCCTATGAGTGAGGTGGTTTCTGACTTTTTTGATAGATTAAAATCAGTAAGTAGAGGATATGCTTCGTTGGATTATAATTTTATCCGCTTCCAAGAAGCTGATTTGGTGCGCATGGATATTCTGATTAACAGCGAAAAAGTGGATGCATTATCGGTTATTGTGCATCGTACAACCGCTCATTATCGGGGTAAAATTGTTGCTGAAAAAATGAAAGAGCTTATTCCTCGCCAAATGTTTGATGTGGCTATTCAAGCGGCAATAGGCAGTAATATTATTGCTCGCCAAACGGTGAAAGCATTACGTAAAAACGTAACGGCGAAATGTTATGGTGGCGACGTATCACGTAAACGTAAATTATTAGAAAAACAAAAAGCGGGTAAAAAGCGAATGAAACAGGTAGGGCATGTAGAGATTCCTCAGGAAGCATTTATGGCTGTGTTTCAATCAGAAAAAAAATAAACATTTTTATTCGTCGTCGCTGAGTTGTTGTAGCAATAAATAGTAGCCCGTATTAACGTAGCATAATGCGGGTTTTAAGCGGTTAATTCGCGTATTACATGATGTTAATAGGGACATATGATTTTTGGTAAGTGTTCAGCTTAGTTGAAGGAACGGCCATCTTTGGCTCCTCTTGAAATAAAATCAGGCAAAATGGTGCTCACATAGCCACCTATGCTGCGCTCATTTTGCCTGATTTTATCCCAATATGAGCTCAAATATGGCCGTTCGAGTGCTTGTCTAGCCATACCCTGAACGGTTACGATTTTTGTTATGCACCTTAAACATTTTAGGAAGTAGATAATGAATTTTGCTCTTATACTAGTGGTTTTTTCTTTTATTAGTGGATTGATTTACCTTTTAGATGTTTTATTTTGGGAAAAAAAACGCACAGCAGAACAAAAGCCAGGGCTCATTATTGAGTACTCACGCTCTTTATTCCCTGTACTATTGACTGTTTTATTATTACGTTCTTTTTTGGCAGAACCGTTTCGTATCCCTTCAGGTTCGTTGGAGCCTACTTTATTAGTAGGTGATTTTGTGGCGGTTAATAAATTTGCCTATGGTTTGCGACTTCCCGTAGTTGAGAAAAAGATTATTCCTATTGCTAATCCCAAAACAGGGGAAATTGCTGTATTTCGCTGGCCGCCTGAACCTAAATACGACTATATCAAACGGGTTATTGGTACGCCGGGAGATAAAATAAGTTATCACAATAAAAAATTAATTATTAATGGTACCGAGGCCAAACAAGACTTTGTGGCCTACACTATTGATGAAAGCTCTGGTCGGCCTGTTGCACAATATAAAGAAAATTTAAATGGTGTGGTGCATGATATTTTTATTAGGGCGGATGTGCCGGCAGTAGATTTTGATGTAGTAGTTCCGAGAGGGCAATATTTTATGATGGGCGATAATCGTGATGACAGTGCCGATAGTCGTTTTTGGGGATTTGTACCTGATAGCTATTTAAGGGGTAAGGCTTTACTCGTATGGATGAGCTGGAATGGTAAAGACGATAGTTTAAGATGGTCTAGAATTGGTTCATTAATCCATTAAAAGGTGTTTGTTCGTGGTAAAAAAAGACTTGGCGCGATTAAGCCGGCGCTTGCACTATCAATTTAAGCACATTAAATTGTTGCAGCAAGCACTGACTCATTGCAGTGTAGGCAGTGAAAATTACGAACGCTTAGAATTCTTAGGCGATTCTATTTTAAGTTTTGTTATAGCTAATGAATTGTTGAGCTTGTTTCCTGCATACAGTGAGGGGCAATTAAGTCGCTTGCGATCTTTTTTAGTAAAAGGCGATATGTTAGCGGAGGTTGCTAAAGAAATCGATTTGGGCGATTTTCTTTTTTTAGGTCAAGGTGAATTAAAAAGCGGTGGGTTTCGTCGTGCATCAATACTGGCTGATTCTTTAGAGGCCATTTTTGCCGCTGTTTTTTTTGATGGTGGGATAGAGGCGGCTCAAACCGTTATTTTAAATTTATTTCATTCTCGATTAAATGCTACAAATTTAACAGCTTGCTTGAAAGACGCTAAAACGCAATTACAAGAATACTTGCAGGCACATAAATATGCATTACCAATTTATACCCTGACTAAAGTAGAAGGGGACGAGCATGAGCAGCAGTTCTATATCAGCTGTGCTGTAAAAGGCGTTTCTTTTATCGCACAAGGCCAAGGAGCTAGCCGCAGAAAAGCAGAGCAATTGGCGGCTCAATCATTGCTGACTCAACTGCAAGAGAGTGCTGAAGCACCACAAGATAAGCGCAATTAAATCAAATCTTGCCAATGAAGAGTTAAATCAATTTTGTTATTGAATTGCTATTTGTTGGCGAAGTCTCTATTTTATTAAAATTCGAATCATAAATAGCAATGTACTCTTTAAAGCAACTGATTTGTCCTATGCGTTCAAAACCCGAATTAAGTTTTAATGATTTTAATAATGTGGTCGGTAGTGCATAACGTTGATCCTTCATAAATGGCGCAGGAAATAACCCATTAAAATTATTTTGCTCTAACGCTTTTTCTAATCTTTTTCCTATGTCTTTTTCTTGCCAATTATCTATGAGGTATTCGTTGATGTATTCTTGAATAGGGCGATTTTTATATTGTTTAAATGAGATTTTTTCTGTTGCGGGTTTTATAATAGGGGCTAAAAAAGCAGCTTGAATTGCCGCCATAGCAATAGCTGTACAACGCTGCCCTTTACTCACATCGCTTGATAATTCTCTGCGTGTTGCAAATTTAATCGCTCTTCTTAAGCTTTCGTGGGAAAACTCTTGTATCTTTGGTTGTCTGGCAATAGCAAATTTGTCACCTTCAGCTCGTTGTTCATTATACGCTATTGCTGGGGCTGCTATTTTATTTGTTGGGGTAGAGAAAAAATTAGGAATATCTTTTTTGTATCGATGCTTCCAGTCTTTTTCAGGATAGATTGACTGATATTGCTCTAAAGAAATTTCTCGAGTGGCAAGTCCCCATGTTTTTAAGATCTCACTGGCCTGTTGCATGGCTGCTTTTATTTCTGGATTAGTCGTACGAAAAAGAATATGTCTTCCTTCAAAAAAATGAGTAAGACGTACACCAGGCAGATGATATCCTTCGCGCACTGCATGAGCCAGGGGTTTATCCCCTGTTACCCACAAAGATGTATGGCCGGCATCAAATCCATTTAAGTTTTTAAATTCGAAGTCCTTAATGGTAGCATCTTCGTAAGGAAATTCACTAATTATTAAGTCGCCTGGCTCGGGTTGCAAGGTATCAAGAATAACTTGATCGTAATCCATTAAGTGCCTCTCTAAATACAAAGTGAGTAATTTTAGTATATTCACTAATCTACATTTTGCAACAAAAAGATAGTCTATTAGATTGTTATTAACATGCGGGACTTTATTGTAATGTGTACCTGTGGGGCTTGGGGAGAGTTAACACTCGAATTAGATTCGCGCTAAATCGAGTGGTCTTGATTTTTTATTCTGCAAGGTTAAGCCATTCTTCTTCTGTTTGCTGTAAATCTTCCTGCGTTTTAGCACGTTGATTTAATAATAGCTCCAAAGATGCATTCTTTGTACTGTCTTCATACAAACTAGAGTCACTCAACTGGTGATCGAGTGATTCTAGTTTTTGCTGGTATTGCTCTATTAATTGTTCTAGTTTTTTCACTCTGTTTTGAATTACTTTTCGCTCTTTATAGTCAGTGGCACTACTCGGAGTGGCAACCGATTCTTTTACCGTATTTTTAGTTTGCAACCAAGAATAATAATCGTCTAAATCCCCGCTAAATGGTTGAACGGCTTTTTGATACACTATATAAAAATCATCCACCGTTGTTTTAAGAAGATGTCTATCATGTGAAATAAGAATTAAGGCGCCTTCATAACTTTGCAGTGCTAATTCAATGGCTGAGCGCATACCTAAATCCAGATGGTTGGTGGGCTCATCAAGCAATAATAGATTGGGTTTTTGCCATACTAACTTTGCCAAGGCCAGGCGTGCTTTTTCTCCACCGGAGAAATGCGTGATGGGATTAACAGCCATATCCCCGATGAAATTAAAGCCGCCTAAATAGTCGCGAATAGATTGCTCTCGAGCATCAGGGGAAAGCTGTTGGATGGTTTGAATAGGGCTTAAATTACAATCCAGCTGCTCTAATTGATGCTGGGCATAATAGCCAATTTTTAAATGGGGTGAGCGATGAATAGAGCCGTTGAGTAGGGATAGAGAACCCGTGAGTGTTTTAATTAAAGTAGATTTACCCTCGCCATTAGGTCCTAGTAAGGCAATTCTATCGCCTGGTGCTAATGATAAATTGATTTTTTTAAGTGTTGCCTCTTGATTCGCATAGCCGGCATCCACTAAATTACATTGGATAAGCGGATTGCCGGCACGCGGACAATCAAAAAACTCAAAAGAAAAAGGGGAGTCTGCTTGAGCTGCGGCAATGAGCTCGATACGCTCAATTGCTTTTACTCTACTTTGTGCTTGTTTGGCTTTACTTGCTTTTGCTTTAAAGCGCGATACAAAGCTCATCATATGCTTAATTTTGGTTTGTTGTCGCTCATACATGGTTTGTTGTAATGCTAATTGTTGCGCATGCATCACTTCAAAAGTACTGTAATTACCCGTGTATAAATTTAATTTTTGTTGTTCAATATGAACAATATGACTGACAAAGGCATCGAGAAATTCCCTGTCGTGCGAAATTAATATAATGGTAGCTGGGCTTTGTTTTAAATAGCGTTCTAACCAAAAAATAGCTTCCATATCAAGATGGTTGGTGGGCTCATCTAATAGCAATAATTGCGCCGGTTTCATCAAACAACGCGCCAAACTTAGGCGCATGCGCCAACCACCAGAAAAACTATTGACCGATTCTTGTTGTTGCAGGCTTGTAAAGCCAAGTCCTGCCATAATAGTTGCAGCCTGTGCGGGTTTACTATACCCCGCGGTTTGCGTTAAGAGTTCGTGACACACGAATACTTCCGCATCGTTAGCCGTAGCTTCGGCTTTTTTTAAGCGTGTTAATAATTGAATGTATTCTTCATCACCAGCAATAACAAAATCCAAAGCTTTTTCTTCGCTGTCAGGTAATTGTTGTGATAAATGGCTGATGCTAAGTTGCGGATTAATTAAATATTCGCCCGTATCGGCTGTTATTTTTTTCAATAAAAAAGCAAATAAAGTAGATTTTCCACAACCATTATGACCTATGAGCCCTATTTTTTGTTTTTCATAAAGACTGATATTAGCCTGATCAAGAAGCACTTTCGTGCCTCTAGTGAGTGATATATTGCGTAATGTAATCATGCCAAAAAGAGTAAGAAGATGATAATGGATATATTATCATAAATAGCATTCGGCTATATCTTAAATGACTCACTATTTTTATTCACTAGTCTTTATTACTTTTTTGCGTGCTGATTGATAACGCGCTTGTTTTTCAATGTCAATGTATCGGTCAGTGGTTGCACTCGAACTATGTCCTGCATCATCACGCACATGCTCACGTGGTCGTATTTTTACATCCTCCGAAATACCAGTATGACGTAGCCAATGCACCGTTGCTGCGGCGAGAGAATCAGCTTCCTCGCTCATATTTTTAAGGCGCAGCTGATGTTCGGCATAATCAAAACACTGCTGCACAATACGACGAATGGGAGAAGTATCACTCATTGGACCTGTACCACGAATTCTGGGTATAAGCGGCGAGTTATCCGCTGCGGAGGGAAGGGCGGGAAGTCTTAAGAAAAGTCGCCAACGCACGAGGCTGTCTAACATTGCCTCACTCACGGCAATTTGTCGTTCTTTATTTCCTTTACCAACTGTCGTGAACCACCAATGCCCATTACTGTCTTTGGCGAAATCATTCATGCTAGGTATCCAGCGATCGCTTGCTGCAAGTTCGGAAATACGCAAATACATGCCAAATAATAAACTAAGAATAAAGCGCGTGCGCTCATGCTTCTCAGGCGATTCAGCGGCTAATATCTCCGCGGCTTCAAGTACCGTATTCCATTGCACAAGACTTAAACGTCTAATAGGAGCATTTTGTTGGCGTTTACGAATAAATTTACTTTTTTGCCGAATTAAGGCCACTGGATTGGAGAGCACATATTCCTCTGCAATCAGGAAATTAAAATAGGTACTTAATATCGCAAAAATTTCTTGCACAGCTCCTTGTGATAAGTCAAATGAATCAATGGTGGCACTTTGTCCTTGTTTTGTGGCTATTTTTTTTTGCGTTACGACAAAAGGGCGCCACTCGTCATTAGGAGTACGTATTCCCGCTTTCTCGATGAATCGAGGAACTTTTTTCAAACTAATCCATCCCTTGGGTGGATTTAAACAAAAGTGAATGTACTGTTCAATGTCATCTCGTTTAAGCAAGGGTAATGTGGTTTGTTTAATTAGCCACGTCCATTGTAATAATCGTTCAGCTTCGCGCCGATAGCTATTAAAAGTTCCTAAACTACCGGTATAACTTTTCAAGAAATTTAAGCTGTAATAGAAATCCGCTTCAAAACGAGGATCAGGTAAAATGGCATGTTCATGATTTTTATGTAAATAATTTAAATTATCAAAAAAAGGGAGAAGAGTGTATTTCATGCCAACAACATTCAGTGAAAGATACTGTTATCGTATAGGAAAAGAACCCATTAAGAAACAGAGAAATAATTAATAAGTACCAATAGAATGGCGACAAAATAGATCATAAAAAACAATAACCAAACAGATTTGTTAAATGTTGCTTTAGTGTAGAATAAAAAATAAAAAAACCACAAAAAAAGTATTGACCGACTATACTAACTCTAGTAACATCTGCGTTCTGTCCTTAGGGCGGATTACGGGGTGTAGCGCAGTCTGGTAGCGCGCCTGCTTTGGGAGCAGGATGTCGGGGGTTCGAATCCCTCCTCCCCGACCAAACTATGCGCCCGTAGCTCATCAGGATAGAGCATCGGCCTTCTAAGCCGAGGGTAGCAGGTTCGAATCCTGCCGGGCGTACCAGCTCATGTGCAGGTAAGATTTAAGTTGTTAAGATATACGGTTTATGGTGGGCGTAGCTCAGTTGGTAGAGCCCCGGGTTGTGATCCCGGTTGTCGTGGGTTCGAGTCCCATCGTTCACCCCAATGTGCAAAAAAAACTAGTCTAACGCTAGAGAGTCAATCTGGACTCTTTACAAGACTGAAGTAGTGATTGATAATCCAACCTGTATTGCGAAAGTGGCGGAATTGGTAGACGCACTGGATTTAGGTTCCAGCGGGGCGACCCGTGAGAGTTCGAGTCTCTCCTTTCGTACCATTTGATTGATAAATTCCAAGAGGTGAATGAATGCAAGTTTCTGTTGAGACCTTAAGTGGTTTGGAACGAATGGTAACAATTTCTGTGCCTACAGAAAAAGTTGAGGAAGAAGTGAGCTTGCGTCTCAAAAATCTTGCTCGTAAAGCTAAAGTAGACGGCTTTCGTCCTGGAAAAGTTCCTTTCGATGTAGTTAAAAAACGTTATTCGGACAGCGTGCGTGAAGAAGTTGCTCGCGAAATGGTCCAATCTACTCTTTATGAAGCATTACAACAAAACGAATTAGTTCCTGCCGGTTTTCCTTTCATTGAACCCGAGCCAATTGAAGCGGGTAAAGATTTTAAATACTCTGCAAAATTTGAAATATTCCCTATTTTTGACATCGCTGAATTAAATAAAGCTGACGTAGAATTAGCGCAATCAGAAGTAATTGATACTGATGTTACTGAGATGATTACTAAACTACGCGAGCAAAATAAAGGCTGGACAGAAGTGTCTCGTGCTGCGCAAAATGGTGATAAAGTAACTATTGATTTTGAAGGTTTTCTTGATGACAAAGCATTTGATGGTGGAAGTGCTAAAGGTCATGAATTAGTTCTTGGTTCTGGATCAATGATTCCTGGTTTTGAAGAGGGAATTATTGGTGGTGAGCTTAATAAACAATTCGATATTAAAGTGAATTTCCCAGAAGATTATGGCCATGACGAATTAGCTGGCAAAGAAGCAGTATTTAAAATTACTGTAACTAAAGTCATGGAAGGTACATTGCCTGAACTTGATGATGCTTTTGCTGCACAATTTAATATCAAAGACGGCGGTATTGATGCGCTGACTAAAGATATTAAAAATAATATGGTTCGTGAGCTTGAGCGACGTGTTAGTTCAATGAATAGAGAAACTTTATTTAATAAGCTTATGGAATTAAATAAAATTGATTTACCCATGGCACTAATTGATAAAGAAATTGAACATTTAAAACATGACATGTACCACAGAGTTTTTGGGCATGAACATAAAGATGATGAGCAAATTCCTGATTTTCCAAGAGAATTATTTGAAGAGCAAGCTCAACGTCGTGTTCATTTAGGTCTTTTATTCTCTGAATATGTTAAAAAGCATAACATTTCTCCAGAACAAGAAAAAATTGATGCCACAATCGAGCGATTTGCTAGTGCCTATGAAAACCCAGATGAACTGCGTTCTTGGTACAAAAACAGCAAAGAGCACATGGCTGAAATCGAATCATTAGTGATGGAAGAAATGGTTGCAGAAAAAATAGCTGCCGATGCTACTGTACGTTATACAAACATGGATTATGATTCAGTGATGAATCCTAAAAAAGGTACTGAAAATAAAGGAGAATAAGCATGTCGGGCTATTCAGATAATGTAATTCGTAATGCCAGTGGCCTCGTGCCAATGGTTATTGAACAGACATCACGTGGTGAGCGTTCATATGATATTTATTCACGTCTTTTAAAAGAACGAATTATTTTTCTTTTAGGTGAAGTTGAAGATCATATGGCTAACCTAGTTGTTGCTCAGTTGCTGTTTCTTGAATCAGAAAACCCTGAGAAAGATATTTCTATTTATATCAACTCTCCTGGTGGCGTAGTAACAGCTGGTCTTGCAATTTACGATACAATGCAATTTATCAAGCCCAACGTCAGCACTTTATGCATCGGTCAAGCTGCAAGTGCTGCTGCTTTACTTCTTTGTGCCGGAGCAGAGGGCAAACGTTTTTGTCTTCCTAATGCACGAGTGATGATTCATCAACCTCTTGGAGGTTATAGAGGTCAAGCTACTGATATCGAAATTCATGCACGTGAAACCCTTGCGGTACGCGAACGTTTGAATGCTATTATGGCAAAGCACACTAAAAAGACACCGGATCAAATCATGCGTGATACTGAGCGGGATAATTTTATGAGTGCTAATCAAGCCATGGAATATGGTCTAGTTGATCACGTTATTTATGATAGAACTATTCCTGCTGCGAACGTAGATTAATCCGATATTTTTTATAGCCCGACTGTTTTAAAGTAATGTTCTCAAAATTAAAGTTTGATGAGGAGATTGTTTTAAACGCTCGGGTTATTTCAATTAAAGTGGCATATCTTTTTCAAATAAACTAAAATGTTACATCTATCGTACATAATTGTATTACTTAGCTGTAATTAGGGGTTTGGTTATGAGTAAATCCAGTAGTGGAAGTGGAGATAAAGTTCTGTACTGTTCTTTTTGTGGTAAGAGTCAGCATGAAGTTAAAAAATTAATTGCAGGGCCTTCTGTATTTGTCTGCGATGAATGCGTGGATTTATGCAATGATATTATTCGTGAAGAAACGCAAGAAGTTCATGAAGAAGCAGAAGTACATTTGCCTAAACCAAAAGAAATTGCTTCCTTTCTTGACGAATATGTTATTGGTCAAGCACATGCCAAAAAAGTCTTATCGGTCGCCGTATACAATCATTACAAACGCTTACAACATAAAAGCCAAGATGGTGTTGAATTAGGTAAGAGTAATATTTTATTAATTGGTCCTACTGGTAGTGGTAAGACTTTGTTGGCTCAGACTTTAGCCCGTATTTTAAATGTTCCTTTTGCCATGGCTGATGCAACTACCTTAACTGAAGCGGGTTATGTTGGCGAAGATGTTGAAAATATTATTCAAAAATTATTGCAAAAGTGTGACTATGATGTAGATAAGGCACAGCAAGGCATTATCTATATAGATGAAATTGATAAGATTTCACGTAAATCTGATAATCCATCTATTACTCGCGATGTGTCCGGTGAAGGGGTACAACAAGCGTTATTAAAACTTATCGAAGGTACTGTTGCTTCTGTTCCTCCTCAAGGAGGTAGAAAGCATCCACAGCAAGAGTTTTTGCAAGTTGATACATCTAATATCCTCTTTATTTGTGGTGGTGCATTCGCCGGTCTTGAAAAGGTGATTAAAGAGCGCAATGAGCAATCGAGTATTGGCTTTTCTGCTCAGCTTAAAAACAAAAAAGATACCAATGTTGAATTGTCTAAAGTATTTAACCAATTAGAATCGGATGATTTGATTAAATTTGGTTTAATCCCCGAGTTTGTGGGGCGTCTGCCTGTTGTTACTACGTTACAAGAACTGGATGAAGCGGCTTTAATAGATATTTTAACCAGCCCTAAAAATGCATTGACTAAACAATTTCAATCATTGTTTAAAATGGAAGACGTAGATTTAGAGTTTAAACCGGATGCTTTAGCTGCTATCGCTAAAAAAGCGATAACCCGGAAAATGGGCGCACGTGGTTTGCGCGCAATACTTGAAAATATTCTTTTAGATACAATGTATGATTTACCTTCGCTTGAAGGGGTGCATAAAGTCGTAGTTGATGAAAGTGTTGTAAATAATGTATCACAGCCTTTTCTTATCTATGAACAAGAAGAGCTAAAGCGAGTTGATGGTACAAGCGAATAAATAAAAACGTACGCTTGTACATAATAGTTTTACCTACTGCTCATCAATAAGTATCTTTTAAAACACTACTTCCCGCGACTTGTTCGCGGGATCCATATTCGTTCCCTTTGCCGTATATAGTAGAGATAACTAATTTGAATGCAGGGTATCTTATTCGTTATTTTAGCTTATAGACATTAATCCTGCTGCCTTTTAAACCAAAGTTGTATACACAAAACGTAGTGTGTCAGTTCTTGCATAGAATACCAATAATCAAGCAGTTAGTTGAATTTTAACGAATTGTTCCTCAGCATTAATATCTGTATACTCATTAATACATTATGCAGAATTTATTTAACTAAGGGGCATTTATGGCTACTGAAACTGAAATTGAATCAAAAGAAATTGGAGCAATGTCTCAAATTCCAGTATTACCATTAAGAGATGTTGTTGTTTATCCTCATATGGTCATTCCCTTGTTCGTTGGTCGTGGTAAATCAATTAAAGCACTAGAAGCTGCGATGCTTGAAAATAAGCAAATTTTCTTAGTCGCACAATGTGTCTCTTCTGATGATGATCCTGCACCTAAAGATATATATAAAATGGGAACATTATCAAGTGTATTACAATTACTAAAGCTTCCTGATGGTACAGTCAAAGTACTGGTTGAAGGGGAGAGGCGCGCGCAAGTTACTGAGTATTCACAAGATAAAGGATATTTAGAAGCCACGTTATGCGCTGTTGAAGAAACTAATACGGCTATAGAAGAGCAAGAAGTCAATATCCTAATGCGCTCTTTAATGTCGCAATTTGAACAATATATTAAATTAAATAAAAAAATTCCTCCTGAGGTCCTTTCTCCGCTAGCGGGCATCGAAGAGCCAGGGCGTTTGGCAGATACGATTGCCGCACATTTGACTCTTAAAGTGGAAGACAAGCAAGAGCTACTAGAAGTAGCTGATATAGGCACGCGCTTAGAACGCTTAATGGCTGCAATAGAAAATGAAATTGATTTGCTACACGTAGAAAAGAGGGTACGTGGGCGGGTTAAACGACAAATGGAAAAAAGTCAGCGTGAATATTATTTAAATGAACAAATGAAAGCCATTCAAAAAGAATTAGGTGAAATTGGCGAAGAAGGTAATGAACTTGATCAATTAGAAAGCTCAATTAATAAAGCGGGAATGCCTAAAGAAGCAAAAGAAAAGGCATTAGCTGAATTAAATAAATTGAAAATGATGTCTCCTATGTCCGCTGAGGCCACGGTAATTCGTAATTATCTTGATTGGATGTTGATGGTTCCATGGAAAAAGAAAAATAAAATCCAATTTGATTTACAAAAAGCAGAGCAATTATTAGATAAAGAGCATCATGGTTTAGAACAGGTTAAAGAGAGAATTCTTGAGTATTTAGCAGTACAACAGCGTGTAAAAACTCTGAAAGGTCCTATTTTGTGTTTAGTAGGTCCTCCAGGAGTTGGAAAAACCTCATTAGGACAATCTATTGCTAATGCTACCGGCCGAACATTTATTCGTATTGCTTTGGGTGGGGTACGTGATGAGGCTGAAATTCGTGGTCATAGACGAACTTATATTGGTTCTATGCCGGGTAAAATTATTCAAAAATTGAGTAAAAGTGGCGTTAAAAATCCATTAATTATGCTTGATGAAGTAGATAAGATGGCAATGGATTTCAGAGGTGATCCTGCGGCAGCATTACTTGAGGTACTAGATCCTGAACAAAACCATACATTTAGTGATCATTATCTAGAAGTTGATTATGATTTAAGTGATGTAATGTTTATTGCCACGGCAAACTCTTTAGAAATTCCTGCACCACTACTTGATAGAATGGAAATCATTCGCTTAGCAGGCTATACCGAAGACGAAAAAGTCAATATAGCAGCGCAATACCTAGTACCTAAACAAACCAAATTAAATGGTCTTACTAAAGAAGAGCTGTCAATTAGTGAGGGAGCGGTACGAGATATAATTAGGCATTATACACGAGAAGCGGGCGTTCGTAATTTAGATAGAGACATTGCGTCTTTATGCAGAAAAGTAGTAAAAGAAATTCTTTCTAATAAAAAAACTAAGGCTATGAATATTACGGTCAGTAATTTAGAAAAATATTTGGGTGTTAAAAAATTCAGATATGGTCTTGCGGAAGAGTTTGATCAAGTGGGGCAAGTTACTGGATTAGCATGGACTAGTGTAGGGGGAGAATTATTAACTATAGAAGCCTCTATCATGCCAGGAAAAGGAAAAGTAACTCATACCGGACAATTAGGCGAGGTAATGCAAGAATCGATTCATGCCGCTATGACGGTTGTACGCAGTCGTGCTGATACTTTAGGGCTTGCTAAAGATTTTTACGAAACACATGATTTTCATGTTCATGTGCCCGAAGGTGCAACACCTAAGGATGGTCCAAGTGCTGGTGTGGGCATGACCACTGTATTAGTTTCTATAGTGACGCAAATTCCGGTTAAAGCAGATGTAGCTATGACGGGTGAAATTACGTTGCGAGGACAAGTATTGCCAATAGGTGGTTTAAAAGAAAAATTGCTAGCGGCACATCGTGGAGGTATTAAACATGTACTTATCCCTGAGGAAAACGTAAAAGACTTAGAAGAAATACCTGATAATGTGTTACGTAAATTAAAAATTCATCCGGTGAGAACAATTGAGCAAGTACTGGAATTGGCCTTACAGCGCAACCCTTGGCTTATTAGTTCAACTGAAGAACAGCCGAGTGCGGAAGATAATAAAAAACTGAAAAAAAACAAAAAAAATGATTTACATACTCATTAAATCGCGATATAGTTCACTTCGTTGCCGCTACTGAGGCAAGCAAGGAAGTGAACACTTGACTAGAAAAAGAAAGTTTGTTTAAATGGCTTTGGATAGTGATTAACAGTGAAGGGGATAAGATGAATAAAAGTGAATTAGTTGATGCTATTGCTAGTCGTTCTGGAATGACCAAAGCTGATACAATTAAAGTTTTAGATGCTTTTACAGATACTGTTACAGATGTTTTAGTTTCTGATGATCAAATTCTTATTCCTGGGTTCGGTCAGTTTTTAACTGGAAACCGTTCAGCTAGAAAAGGAAGAAATCCGCAAACTGGTGAAGAGATAGAAATTAAAGCTTCAAGAGTAGCGAAGTTTAAAGCGGGTAAGAAGTTAAAAGAAGCTGTGCAACAAGAAGCTTAAGATTTCGGGTGCTTAGCTCAGCTGGGAGAGCATCGCCCTTACAAGGCGAGGGTCGTAGGTTCGATCCCTACAGCACCCACCAGAAATGGAGTGGTAGTTCAGTTGGTTAGAATACCGGCCTGTCACGCCGGGGGTCGCGGGTTCGAACCCCGTCCACTCCGCCAATATTAACGCGCCTTAAGGCGCGTTTTTTTTATCAATAATTTTAGATTACAACTTGTCAATCTATGTCTTGCACGTACTAATAACAAAAATGGATCGTATACTATGCTACAGAAGTTGAATGAACGCATTCAAGGTGTTGTTGCTTGGATAGTAGTGGTTTTAATTGCATTAACCTTTACTCTTTTTGGTGTTGATTATTATATGCAAACACACCAATCCTCGAATGCAAAAGTAGTGGTGAACGGTGAGCCTTTAACGACACAAGCCTATGAAGTTAATTATCGACGAGCACGTGGTCAGCAAGATATAGAGCACATGAGTGCGGCGGCAGATAAATTATTGCAAGCGCAAGTATTAAATCAAATGGTTACTAATGAAGTAACGGTTCAATCGGCATTGCAGCATGGATTTAAGATAAGTACCGAACAAGCTAATGGTGCAATCCTTAGTATTGCTCAATTCCAAGAAGACGGTCATTTTTCTAGTGAGCGTTATCAACAGGCCCTTAATGCCGCATTATTTACTCCCGAATCATTTCAAAATGAAGTAAAGCAAGGCATGCTGCTTAATCAGCAACGATTTGCTTTTGTTGGCAGTTCTTTTGTACTTCCCTCTGAAATCGATCGGTTTATCAGATTGTATATGCAAACAAGGGATTATGATTATCTGGTTATCCCCGCACATACACTAGAAAAGCAAATTAAAATTACAGCCGAGCAAATCGCCTTATATTATAAAGAGAATCAAAAAGAATTTATGTCACCAGAGCAGGTGAGTCTTGAGTATGTGCGTCTCTCTATGAATGATATTCGCGCTAAAATTAATATTTCTGATGAAGATACGCAGCGTTATTATAATGACAATAAGAATAACTATTTAACTCCTGCACAATGGAAAGTGGCTCATATTTTGTTTGCTGTTCCTGAAAACGCAACGCTTGAAGAAAAAGATGCGATACAAAAAAAGGCGGAAGAAGCCTACGAGCAATTGCAAAAAAATCCTGAGGAGTTTAATAAATTATTATCGTTATCTGATGATAAATTATCATTAGCACAACATGGTGAATTGCCTTGGATCATTGCCGGACAGACCCAATACAATAAAAGCTTATCTACGTTGACTAAAGTAGGACAAATAAGTGCGCCAGAAGAAACCAAATTAGGATATGAGCTGTTTAAGCTTATTGATTATAAACCAGTAACGATGAAAAACTTTAGCGACATGAAAGCAACAATTAAAGAACAGTTGGTTGCTGATATGGCTCAAAATCAGTATGCGCAAGCTTTAGAGCAACTTTCTGATTTAAGTTATCAAACACCTGATTCATTAGTTTCTGCCTCACAAGCACTTCACTTGCCCATAGAGGAAACTAAACCTTTTTCTCGTGCCGGAAGTGATGCTGATATACTGATGCAAAATAAACAATTGCTTAAAACTGCATTTAATCATGATGTATTAGAGCTAGGAAATAACAGTGAGCCTATACAGTTAGATAATGATTCTGTAGTGGTAGTACGTGTTAAAACGCATATAGCGACAAAGCAATTAGGTTTAGAGCAGGTGCAACAGCAAATTAGCTCAGCGTTAATGAAAGAAGAATCACAAAAACAAGCTAAAGAACTGGGCGAATTATTAGTCCAGTCAGATGATAAGGTGAAACAGACTGAAGTGATGAAGAATTATCATTTAGCTTGGAAGTCAGTTGATAAAGCCAGTAGAGATAATTCTGCAGAAGGCATTTCTTTAATAAATGAAACCGCTTTTAATATGTTACAACCTCAAAATAGAACAGGGGTTATATTAGATAATGGTGATTATGCGGTAGTAGCGTTAAAGAACGTTAATGATGGGGTCTTATCTGAACTTGATAAAGAACAACAAGAAAGTTTAACGCAACAAATTGAAGCCAGTTTTGGCATGATGGATTATGATTTATATATTCATCATTTAGTTAGTCAGGCAAAAATAGAAAAGAATTAGTGTATTGTTTCAATCTTAATATTTTAATAGCAGTATCGAATCATTGATTGCGGCTGCTATTAAAATATTGTCAATTTTGCGTTTTCTCCTACGTCTAGCGACGTGTTCGCAGGATCCAGTGCTCTGTTGCTAACTTCTTCCCTACACGTCTTATCCGGTAGGGCTTGTAGGGACTTATATAGATACTTATGCGCTTATGTACACGATCTCGCAATAGAGTAAGAACACTGGATACTGCGCATAAAGCGCAGTATGTAGGCAATAAAAACTCTTTTTTCACGACTCATGCTCTTGCCCTAGTGTAGTAACCAATACGTTTGAATTCAAAGCACTAGTGTACTTTCGTGAGTATCAACGCACCTATGTCTCATCCCTCGGAAGGCAGTGACCCATTTTTGCCTATCAAGGATATATATTTTTAATATAGCACCAGATATTGATAAGTTTATTCATTTATCTCTCTCACGCTGGGCGCACGCCAAGCGCTTGTTATTAACTTTAAGCCTTGTTCTTTCATATGGTATTCTTATTTAAGTCGTTATTGAATTAATCTGAATGAAAAGGAAATCATATGATCATTAATAAGGATCTAATAAAAAAAAGTTCTGTTTTATTTGCAATACAAGAAATTGATAAAAATTTAGAAGACATTCAAGAACAAATTAATCATATCGATAATCATTGCTTAACGAATAGTAGTTCAACAAAGGATAGTTGTCCTTGTTGCAGGCTTTTGATGTGCTGTTGTGCTTTTTTAGGATGTCTTATGGGCCTACCCTGCAGAGGTATTAAAGCAAAATTTGATTGAAGTGCATGAGCTTGCTGTAGATGATTCTGTAATAAGAAATGATATGCTGCACTATGCAATAGATACTTTTCTTTAGAATTAAGTTTGAAGCGAACTAATATAGATTTTTAGGGGTAAACGCCACATACATAAAGTGTCATGTGGCGTTATAATAATGTGATGATTATTCGATTGAGCCTGATACCGCATGATAACCCGCATCAACATGTACTACCTCACCAGTAATACCTGAGGCTAAGTTAGAGCATAAAAATGCAGCTGTATTACCCACTTCTTCCGTGGTGACGTTTCTTTGCAATGGAGTGGCCTGAGCATATGCGGTTTGTATTTTACGAAAATCTTTAATACCTGCTGCGGCTAATGTTTTGATTGGTCCTGCGGAAATAGCATTAACGCGAATTCCTCGCGAACCTAAACTTGCTGCCAAATAACGTACCGATGCCTCTAAACTGGCTTTAGCTATTCCCATTACATTATAGTTAGGTACCGCTTTTTCAGCGCCATAATAACTTAATGTAAGAATAGAACCTTGGGTTTCTTCCATCATCGGTAACGCTGCTTGTGCCAAGCCAACTAAGCTATAAGCACTAATATCATGAGCTATTCTAAAACCTTCCCTACTAGCTGAGCTCACAAAATCGCCAGAGATTTGATCTGCTGGTGCAAAAGCCACGGAGTGTACTAAAATATCGAATTTATCCCAATGAGTCTTTAGCTGATTAAATAGATTTTGAATGTCTGTATCACTAGCCACATCACAAGGGCAGATGAAGGTGGAATTAAACTCTGCCGCCATGGTTTCAACACGCGATTGCAATTTTTCATTTTGATAGGTAAACGCTAACTCAGCACCTTGTTCATGCATTGCTTTAGCAATACCATAAGCAATGGAGCGATTACTTGCTAAGCCAATGATCAACGCTTTTTTTCCACTTAAAAATCCCACGGTATATCTCCTTAAAGATTAGTCGTATGAATTGCGAGTAGTTCACGCATTTTTGCTTGAATCATCTCAATAGCAATGCGATTTTCTCCGCCGCGAGGTACGATAAGATCGGCATAGCGACTGGATGGCTCAATAAACTGTAAATACATCGGTCTAACGGTGGTTTCATATTGATGAATAACAGATTCAAAAGTACGGTGTCGTTCAACGACATCTCGTGTTAGTCGACGCGTTAAACATACATCCAATGGTGTTAGCATGAATATTCTTATATCCATGAGTTCTCTAAGTATTTTATCGGTAAAGAGTAATATACCTTCTAAAACGATAATGGCATGCTTACCAATAGTTTGAGTTTGTGCCAAACGTTGATGTTGTGAGTGAGAGTAAATAGGAATTTCAACACTATTGCCCATTCTTAATTGACGTAAATGCTCACATAATAGTGAATGATCAAATGAGTCGGGGTGATCGTAATTTATTTTTTCACGTTCGGCAAAAGGTAGATGCCCATTATCTTTATAATAAGCATCTTCAGAAATAACAACTACTTGCTCAGAGCCTAATTCATTAACAATTGTATTAGCAAGTAGACTTTTTCCAGATGCAGAGGGTCCAGAAATCCCTATAATAATAGCTTGTTTAGTCATAGTCATATCGTTGAAAATTTTTGTTCAAATAGTAAGGGTTTTCTGCGTTAAATTCAATCTAAACCATAAAAATCATTGGATATTCTTTTATGTTTGAAGAGATTAATTCTTTGAATTATAAAAAAGGGAATATGACTAGTCTGTGGTATATGATAATTATATTAATATGTTGCATGCTCCATGAATACATACTTGCCACTAATGAGTGTTCGGCTTTTAAGCTATCGCTTTGTTCGCCCTCAAAGTAAAAGAAGATTTAGAATAGAATAACTATTCCGCGTCTTTTTTTACTTTGAGGGACAAAAAATCAAGTCGCCTAAAATACCGAAAACTAATTAGCGACAAGTAGAGCTCAGCATGTTAATCGGTTTTTTAAGGTGTTGGACTTTTCCAGAAATCCTCATCTGCAATATTGGAACAAGTATTGGCTGTTGCTGCACCTATTAGAGCTAAACCGTGTATTACAACTGCTACTGCTGCTAAGGATAATGCTAAAGAAAATGTAACAATAGTAGCAGGAAGTAAAACCGGCCAAAGTATAGCGGCTTTAAATAAATTTTCTATATTGAAATAATCATAGCCATTCTTGTTCTTATTTATCCAGCTAAGAGGGGCATATGCAAGTTCGGAAAGGCTAGAATATACTTTTTCTTTAAAAAATGTATCTGTATTCGTATGTAGTTTGTCATTTAATTATCCTTTTTTTGATTTTATATTGTACTTTGGGATTAAATATAGATCAAGTCTTTGTGAGCATATTAACTAATAACGTTTAAGTTTTGGAATATGCAGAATAATTACTGTTTAAAACATCTGATGTTTCATAATTTTTGATTGCTTTAAATGCAGCCTTGCATTCATGATAAACGCATCTAAACGAACACAATTCGTTCAAACCGCGCATAAAGCCCGGTACGTGGGCAGTTAGAAAGGTTTTAAACCATTCATGATCTTGCTGTTGCTCTGTAAGATTGCCGGGATGCTGTGTATAAAGCCAAAAAAAGACAGAGGGCTGTTAAGTGCAGCTCTCTACCTTATTAAGTGTGGAATCTGGCGGATAAAATATTCTAACAAATAACAAAGCAGTCATTATCCAAGGTGTGTGCATAAATCAATAAGAATGACAAAATAAAGTCAGTCGGATTTCATTGCTGACTTAAACTGCTCTAATAGCTCAATCAATGGTTGTCCCACTGTTGCCGAAGGGTATTTTATCTGCAATAACGCCGATAATGTGGGGGCAATATCAGTGGTATAAACAGGGCGTGCACTAGTTGAGGCTGTAAAATTTGGATTCACAAATAATAAAGGCACATAACTATCATAAGACCAAGGACTGCCATGGGTAACGCGCTCATTATTTAATGCGCCTTTAGATTGATAGGGCGGTGCGACTAAATAAATATCGCCAGCACGATAAGGATAAGCCATTCGATTTACTTTAGTTGATAGCCAGTCTTTTGCTACGCCACTGACGGGTAAGGGATAGGCCTTAAAAAGTCCTTCCTCATGGTTTAATAGAGTTGCTATATTTTGTGTAATTGTTACTAAATTTTGTTCATGTTGCGCGATGAGCTCATGATTTAAATAGATATAGGGTGGAATAATAAACGATAGAGTTTCTTTTGGTAGATGATATTTTTGCTTTAAAAACGCATTTATTTTTTGCGTTATTTCTTTTTCATTCAAAGGGTTAATTTCAGTTATATGATGTCGTTGCAAATAGGCCGGGTTATCAGCCACTCCATGATCGGCCGTTATAATAATTAAGGTATTCTCCAGACCTACTTGTTTATCGATTGTTTTTAGCAAATGAGCTATGGTTTTATCTAATATTAATAAATTATCTTCAGCCTCGAGACTATTGGGGCCAAATTGATGTCCAATAGCATCCACTGCGGAAAAACTTATTCCAAGATAATCTGTTTTATTAGCGGCAGTGCCTAAATGTTCATTAATTAATAAATGTTCAGCAAAATCAGCTGTTAATTGATCTGCGATTGGGGTTTTAGATAGCAGTTTAAAATATTGTTCTGAAGGCGCCATGGTGATAGCGTGTGGGAATGTTTCTCTAAACTCTTTAATTTGCTGCGGAAAAACAGGTGTTTGGGCATTAAGATACGATTCTTTTGCTTGGCTTAAATTCCAAATAATTTCTTGCGGATTATAGCGCTTATTCCATTGCTCAACCCATTGAGGATAAGTGGAATAATAATAATCGCTGGTAATAAATCCCCCATTTAATTTATCAAACCAAAATGCTTTGCCGGCATGTCCCGCAAGAGCAATCGCTGCACGATCTTTTAATGAAACGGCAAAAGCCCGGCCTTTTTGCGCTAAAATCAACTCATCGCTGGTTGTGGATGCTGCTAAGTTTTTAGGTGATCGCCCCTGTGTGGGTGTTTTAGTTCGTAGGCCTATTAATGATGGGGAATCACGATCTTCCATACAATAGATGAGTTCTTTGGTGTTTCTGTCATACCAATCATTATTAATAATCCCATGAAAAGAGGGATAACTTCCGGTAGCAATTGTGGCATGACCTGCACAAGTAGTGGTATTGGCATGTGGGTGATGCGCATTGGAAAACTCAATGCCGTGATTAAGTAAATAATTAAAACCTGATTCACTGAATCGAGGTTGGTATTGATGAATTAAATCGCCTCTTAATTGATCAACAACAATTTGTACGATCAGGTGAGGAGGCTTCGAAGTGGCGTATGTGTTATTCATTACTAATAACAATATAGGCAAAAAGTTTTTTATTTTCATCAATACATCCCCTGTTCTACAACGTATCGTTAATTTATCTACCAACAATAACAAAATGTATGGATTATATGAAGCAATATAGGCGACTTAGTTGGTAAAGTCACCGATTGAAAATTCATTAGATAGTAAAATGAAAAAGCATGACGAATGTGTTGAATTAGAATACACTGCTTTTTCAGTGATAAGATACCAGTCACTGTTCCTTGTTAATGGAGTTTTAAGGAGAGCACTATGCTTAATGAGCTACTTGATAATAATTCTTTTATCTGCGTCGAATACGATGATCTTAAAAGTAAGATATTAAATAATTTTAAAGATCTTATTGTCGCGCACAATAAAAAAGAGAGTAAAAATACAATTGATAACAATAATTTAAAGGAGTATTTAACGTTTTTACAAAAGAAAGCGCCTAAACGATTATATCAATGTCATTTTTTATTAGCAGTCATTGATCAGCTGGAGCATCCCATTACAGTGCATGAACAAATGAGTTGGAATAAAAGGAATATTTTAAATGCGGCGGCATTGTACGTATCGACTCAAATAGAAAAGAGTTATCAAAAAGGTGTATATGGATTGGCTAGTAATTGGGGATTTTTTAATAATGCTGACTCAAGTACCTTACGTACTTTATTATTAGACTCTTTAAATTTAACTGAAGAAAATCCTTCTCCTAATACTCAAGATAAAATAAATTTATATGGGGAACTTGAGGGATTTTTACGTGCACATATTTGCCTACAGGATGCGCAAAATTTTAGCGAGGTATCTGATTTCTGGAAAATCAAAGACTTATATAAAGAGTATGATCCTCTTAAAGAATTAATGCGTGTGGAGCGGTGCTTGCAAAAAGCAAAAGAACAATTATCTGAGGAAACTCATTCATTAATGAAACCCCTTTAATGCGAGATATTTATTTTATTAGTTTTTAGCCACATCCGTTCGTGCTGAACAAAGCGCTTATATTGTTTCGACGTATTGGCAACAATGGTGCAATAGTTGCTTGCCAATGGTTCGAAGAGTAGCTGATGTCTTCTTTCAGCACAAACCGCTTCGATAAAATGGACTCGATATCTGATTTATTTAATGCTAATTATGGAGCAATTGATTGGCACTTTTTTCAATTTAGAGGCCAAATGAAGTGCAACAACAGCAGGACAAACACATCTAAATTTTGAACACTAAAACAACCTACTTTGCCTACGTGCTGTGCTTTATGCACAGCATCCAGACGATCTTGAATCGAAATTCGAACTTGATTCCGCGCATAAAGCGCGGAACGTAGGCGAGGTGGTCGTAAATCAATCTATTAGATGCGTTTGCCCTAGTAAAAACAGGATTGAAATTGACCTCTGGGTTTTTTTTTGATACAATTTGTTCTTTGTTAAAATAGAACGCGTTATGGATTTTCTCGCCAATCGTTGCCAATCGCCAATTCGTATTTTCACTTTTCTTGGTAGTAACGTGTATTTTAGTCTTTTTGATAAAGTACTTACACTTTATCCGCAAGGTTTTTTATTGTGCAGCGTAACTCAAACAATACAGCTTATTGAGGATGTATGGGACAAGCTTAAAAATAAAAAAGTACTCTATCATTCTCATCCATTGCATGAATTGTTCCATAAAGATGGATTGTCAAGCAAACATTGGCATACTCATATTGAGTTTGATGAAGCATTAGATGAACATCGTTTAAATATTGTTTTGCATGAGTTTGTTTTAGTATCGTTGATCAGTTTAGATGAGAAAAAGCAGTGTATTAATTCGTATCGGCAAGTAAATCCTATTCTTGTCGCGGATATCACCGATCTGCAGCTTAATGAGTTTGTTGATAAAATGGTGGGTACTAATCCAATTAAAAGCACATCTTATTGTACGATTAATCAATTAAAAATATTCATTCCTCTCATAGATAATCATACAGAGCAATTGAGCCGCGACTTTTATGACTCAAGGCACCATGATGCACATATGTTGAGTAGATACACATCATGCTGCGCTAGCACACAGTGGAAGGCTCTGGGTGCAACATTAGTGCTGTTAAGTTGTGTTTTAGCGTTATTTTCTAATTTTACACTTGTAAGCAGGCTACCTCGCGAGCCTAGAGAGGTTCCTTTATTGGGAACCTTAGGTTTATTTGCTACTGGTGTCGCAAGTATTTATAAAGGAATGCAGATGAGTTCGAGTAGGCAACAAGAGTCTCGAAGTTTATTGATTGAGAGCAAGCTTGAATCTATTGAGCATGTGGCATCATATTGTAGTGTGGTTTAAATAATTAAAACCTTGGCGCCAGGATTCGCTTTTATCCAATTGGCTACATATTCAATATGATCATTTTTGCCCACTGCAACACACCCATGGGTTGAATAGGGTAAATTATTTAACCACTTAAAAATACGATGGGATTGAGCAGGTCCATGAATTCCTACGTCTCTACCAGTAAATCCTGCTGCCGATTGTTTCGCGGTCGGATAAAGAATGGGAATAAATACTTTAAATTGATTTGATTGTCTTGGATGAGCTAAGCCGTATAGACCAATAGGAGTTTTATTATCGCCCATCTTTTTTTTACCCACACCGCTGTATCCTAAAGCCACGTTAAATGTCTTAATTACCGTACCGTGTTTACATATATTTAAAATTCGCTTTGTTGTGAGGACATTAATTCCGTTTACTAAAGGGCAGGGTGTTGTATTTGCAAATAATACAATAGGAAAAATAGTAGCGATCAGGAGTATAGTTGTCTTTATTTTCATTCAAGTAGTCAAATAATGTCGTTATTGGTTGATAATTATGCCATATTATTAATTTTATTTCTAGAGTACTTCAGCTAAATATTTATAAATCATGAGGAATAGAGTTTTTGGGAGCCAGGGCAAACGCATCTAAATTGTGCACACTAAAACAGCCTACTTTACCTACGTGCTGTGCTTTATACGCGGTATCCATCGATCTTTGCCCTATTACTGGCTCATGCGAACACGCCGCAGAACGTAGGGGAACACGCAAGACCCTAGGAGTTTTATTAATTTATTAAATGTGTTTGCTCTGTAACAATACTCTCTTAAGTTGTCAAGGTTGCTGCGGCCTGATAGACTTGCGCTATTTTCAGTCAGCTGTAGCTAACTTATATGAAATACCGATCGGATATTGATGGATTAAGAGCAATAGCGATTCTCTTGGTTTTAGTGTACCACGGAGGACTTGCATTATTTCCTTCCGGATTTATTGGGGTTGATGTTTTTTTTGTTATTTCTGGCTATTTAATCACTACGATTATTCATCGGTCATTAAATGAAAATAATTTCTCTTTTATTGATTTTTACAATCGCCGTTTGTGGCGTTTGCAACCGGTATTGGTGTGTTTAATTGTCTGTACCACGCTTTTAGGGTTGGCGTTCTTTTTACCTGAAGATTTGATTGAGTATAGTCGCAGTGCACGTAAAACCTCTTTATTTATTTCCAACCTGTTTTTCAAAAATACTACTACGGGTTATTTTTCTTCCGACAGCCATCAGCTTCCCTTATTGCATACATGGTCTTTATCCATTGAATGGCAATGTTATTTGATTTTGCCTTTTTTTGTGTATTGTTTGCACCGATTATTCAATAAAACGGGGCTATTTATTGCTGTATTTTGTTGTACTTTGCTTAGCTTGTGGCTTTCATGGCATTATTCAACACTACTTCCGGCACAAACGTATTATCAATTTTCCAGTCGTATTTTTGAGTTTTTGATTGGCTCTTGTATTGCTTTGATTTCATTTACTGGTACTAAGTTCAATAAATATGTAGCCAATTGTTTAGCCGCTGTGGCTATAACCACTATTCTTTATATTGCTACATTGGATGATATTTTGTTAGGTTATCCTAACGGTTATGCTTTTTTAGTATGTTTCGCCACTGGAATACTAATTATTTTAGGTTCGCTACACCCCACTCCTCAATTAATTAAATGGCTGTCACTCCGACCTTTAGTATTTATCGGTATGCTGTCGTATTCACTTTATATTTGGCATTGGGCCGTTTTTGCAAGTTTAAGATATCAAAGCATAGAGGAAACCCCTTTAGTTTTATTAAGCGCCTATACTTTGTCTTTTATTTTAGCTTATATATCTTGGCGTTATGTTGAAAAACCAGCTCGACAATTAAAACAGATTAAATTGTATTACACGATTATTTGTTTATTAATCGTACCTATATTAATAACTCATAGTGCTTCGTACTTTATTAAAAGGCATAACGGATATCCTCAACGTTTTAATCAAGAATTAGTGCACGTTTATCAACAGCTAGCGCAGTATAATCAGCCAAGAAGGCCGCTATGTATTAGTAATGCTAAAACTGATGCTGCAGCTGTATGCACTATTGGAATGCATGATGCTAAAAGTAAAAAAGCTCTGATGATAGGGGATTCGTTTTCTAATCATTATTGGGGATTTATGGATACTTTAGGGCAAGATGCTCATGTATCTATTTTAGCGCAAGCGACTTCTTCTTGTATTACGCTGCCTGATATTCTTTTATATGATTGGTGGTATTTTAAAAATCAAGTGTATCAAGAATGTCGTGAGCAAACGGTGAACTATTATCGTATGATTGCCCAAAATCATTATGACTTTGTAATTATTGGCCAAATTTGGAGTAACTATTTATCTGATAGCATTATTAATCGGCTAGGGGATGAGCGCTCTATTGCGTTGACAAAAACACGTATCACGCACGCTTTAGATAATGCACTGGTGCAAATTATATCTTCAGGAGCTAAACCGGTGTTAATTAAAAACACCGCTTTGATGCAACACAATACGCATGATTGCTTTTTTAAACACATTAAATTAAAGCAAGCTTATGAGCCGAAGCAATGTGATTTTACTTTATCGCGTGCCGAAGGGGAGGAGTGGTTTGATTCTTTGTTTGCTACCATGCAGCTTAAATATCCTGAATTGGTACTTATCGATCCTAAAAAGGTACAGTGCAAAAACAGTGAGTGTAGGGCTGATATTAATGGAATTCCGGTCTATCGGGATGCAGGACATATCACTGATTATGCTTCGTACCAACTAGGACGGCTCTATTTACGCACTGTAGGAAATCCTTTAAATTAGACCTATTGTCTAAGACAAAATAGGTTGTGCAGGAGTGTTTTACGCTATTGTTACAGGAAATATCGAAATGATTCCTAAGAAATAGCAAAGAAATAAATGGCGAGAATTGTTCCGTTTGATGTAGCGCTAGACATGCTGCTGTCAATAATAGGATTATATATTATTTGTTTATAATAATATGGTTAACGTAATAAAAATCTCATGTTGTTATAAAATGTTCTTGAGTGTATGATATCTTTCCATCGCTCTGGCTTAAACAGTTGATTAATGAACACTATAAATCCTATCCAATTTGCAGTTGTGCGCGAAGATCCTGAAATTGAATTAAATTTGGTTGCGCGAATTCCCGAGACAGGTAGTGCGTTATTAATAGGTTCTGGTGGATGTACAGCGCTTTCCATAGCGACCCGTTTTCCACTGATTATTCAAACGTTGATTGAACCGAATAGCAGTCAAATTGACTTGATCAAGCGTAAGATGCACGCGCTGGTGAGTTTGCAGTACAAAGAGCGGATAGATGTGTTTGGGGTGGGAGTGCATTCTTCTGCATCTCTGGTGTCTTGTGGAAATTTTGAATCTCTTTTTAAAAGCTTTCGTCTTTTTTTGTATGAATTTGTGATGGACTCCGCTGATTGGCTACGCTTTTTCTTAAATGAGCAAGAAGAAAACTTCCCTAGCGCAATCTTTCGATCTAAATATTGGCCTATTGCATTCGAACTATTTTTTTCAGATTCCCTGTTGATTGGTATGTTTGGCCCTGAGGCAGTTCAACATGCAGCTGGCTCTTATCCAGATTATTTTCGAAATGTATTTGAACAAGGATTGCAGGCCGAGAATGCACGGCACAATTATTTTTTGCATCATGTTTTTCTAGGATATTATCTTGATAATCCTAAAGCACTACCACCGTATTTGATAGAATGTAAATCAGCCTTCCAGCCCGCAATGTTAACATTTGAAAATGTATTGGCTCAAGATGTACCTGATTTTTCACCCTACGATATTTTAAGTTTTTCCAATATCTTTGATTGGATGGACGAGGATAAAGTTACAACAATGGCAGAACGTGTGGGTAATGAAATGAAACCTGGCGCATGGTTAGTTTATCGACAATTAAATAATAATAAAAATGTACGCCCATTGTTTGGGCGTCGGCTGCAATTTGATGATGAGCTTGCGCAAACATTATATTCTCAAGATCGCAGTTTATTTTATTCCAGTTTGCATATTGCACAAAAACGATAGGTGATCGCAATGAAATCACAAGTATTGGCGCAGTTAATTGATGATATTTTAAAAGAATCAATGTTCCGAGAAAACCCTTTTTTTATGGCATTAAAAGAGGGCACATTCACCAAAAATGATTTTATAGAAACGCAAATTCAATTTTTCTTTGCTGTTGTTTTTTTCAATCGGCCCATGGCCGCATTGGCTGCTAAAATTCCAACAGCTCAACTACGCTTAGAAGTACTTCGAAATGTTTGGGAAGAGCATGGAGAGGGTGATGTTCAGCGTAATCATGGTGAAACATTTATTGAGTTCTTAAAGCGGTTGGGGAATATTGTGCCCGCTGATATTGAATGCCGAGCACTTTGGCCAGAGGTTAGAGCATTTAATACGACATTAATAGGATGTTGTGTGTTAGATGAATATCTAACGGGTGTTGGCCTCATGGGTATCATTGAACGAATGTTTGCAGAAATCTCCGCTTGGATTGGGAGCGAAATTGTCAATCGTGAGTGGATTGCACCGTCTTTACTTATTCACTATACGCTACATGAGGCGCTTGATATGAAGCACTCACAAGATTTTTTTGATGTTCTTGAGTATTCTTGGGAAAAATCGAGTGAAGATAGGTATGCTATTGAACAAGGTTTACGCTTAGGAGCCTACATTTTTAATAGATTGTATGAAGATCTTTATCATGCTAGAACACGAAGGGTGTTTCGAGATATAGCAGGACATCATTCGCGAGCAAGTGGTTAAGCAAATGAATTTAATTGAGATTAATAGTGATAATGCAGCTCAATATTTACCTAATATTCTTGAAATAGAACAGTATGCCAGCTATCCGTTGGGAGATGATTCTTTTACGATTGATCACGGCAGTGATTATTTTGAATTTTTTAATCGCATGGGTTCATTTCAATATTATGCTTGGCTAGAAGAAGAACAGGTTGCAGCCGTTGTTTGTTTTGTATTAAGGCACGTTCCCTTGGTTTCTCAAGACAAATTGTCTTCGGCTTGGTATCTTTGTGACCTTAAAGTTCATCCCCATTACCGAGGAAAGAGCATTGTAGCAAAGATGATGCGTCAGCTGGTTCATGTAAATTATTCTAGTTGCAATCGAGGTTATGCTGTTGCTATGGATAGTCCCGGATTGAGTGAGAATCGTATGGTAGGATTGGTACGATATTTTCGTTTGATTTCGACTCAGACAACAAAAATTTCTCTTTGGTCATTAGAGGAAATGAGTATGGCCCAAGCCCAGCCCATTATAGAGCGCCATCGTGGGCCTATTCATTATTTATCATTGCATAATATAAAGGATATTGTGTTGACGAGTACACAAACCGCCATGCCTATTTTACATGCTCAATTTGGCCCTATGGCTGATGTTGCACATTTTAGTGAGCGCAGCAGCGCGGCTATACATATGTTTTGCTCTCCTAGTTCCGATCAATTAACACGCGATCTGCTTGCGGTGGGGCTTATCCCGTCTTCATCAGCCACTATTCTTGCCCATCGCATGCCCTTGAGTGATTGGAAATGGATGCTGACGAGTGATATTTAAACGGAAAACAGCAATAGAAACGCAACCCAGCCTTACTGCGCTGTCGGTTATAGGTGCATTTGCAAGAGGCTTGGAGACTTATTATGGACAATGGTTTAACAAAATAGACTTGTATTTGGTTCAGTATATTTACCTGTATGCCATCAAATCAGATGCTAATATAGTACGACGAATGCTGATGAGTTTCTTTCATTGCGTACCTTATACGATACAGTCACGTTTTTTCGATAGATTAGTCTCGCCAGGATATGATGCTCATATGGTTGGTCGAAAAAAATTGGTAAGGGATACGATAGAGCAGGCCATTGCTGAAGGCACTCAACATGTCATTATATTAGGTGCAGGTTATGATCCCCGCGCGCTTCTTGCAGCACGTCAATACCCTCATGTTACCTTTTATGAGTTAGATCGAGGAATAACGCGTCAGATAAAATTAAGTGCCTTACAATGCATGCCGAATAATTTAAATTTTGAGCCTGTACTTGTGACTGAGTTGAATAGTTGGGCTGTTACATTTAATCATAATCTTTTTTGTCTTGAATGTGATTTTACGAGCAATGACCTCATTAGCGTGTTAACCGCTTATGGATATAATGCACATGAAAAAACCTTGGTGATTGTTGAGGGGGTCACTATGTATTTGACACATAAGCATGTTCGACAATTATTAGCATTTAATGAGTTTTTTTCTGAAGACAGTCAAATTTTATTAAGCTTCCTTGCATGTATGCCTAAGCCTGGCTCATTTCATCGGATTGCAATTGATTCAACAGATGAACAATACAAAACCGTTTTACAGCCTCAAGACGTACTATCTTTTGCTCAGCTTGAGGGATTTTATGTAACTAAAAAAATGTTATTTGAATGCATGCAAACTGCTATGGGAAATAATAAAGTTGCGGCCCTCTACAAAAAAAATCAAACGCTAAGCCAAGAACATTATTTTATCTTACAAAAAGGTCTTAGCAAACAATCAATTAATAATATAGATGATGTCCCAAATATAACGTTTAATGTGGTTTAATAGCCATTGAAATTAGTTGCTTTTTAAACGCTGAGTATTTCTAATATTTGTTTTATAACTACGAATTGCCACGAACGTGGACTTGGCGGAGAGACAGACCTCCATATTTCTTATGTAATATTCTGAATATAATAGGTTTAATTTTTAAAATTATCTAAAGGGTTACCCTTTAGGCTACCTCGGTGAAATAATAGTTGTAATTGGGCAACAAGCTGTAGCCTAAATGAAGAAGTACGTATTTTATAGGAATATCTAGCTAATTTTAGTACTAAATGTGGGACTGCTTAAATAACTGAAAATTCACACACAAACTCAAAGTTTGCAGATAAAAATGCAAACTATGCATTTAATATTATTTTAAAGCCTGCTAATATTTGTTTTTAACAGGAAATAAGCATATCATTTATTATGATATATAAAATAACCATTGAAAATTTCTTTTCTATCGCTGATCTTCAAGAACTTGTTTTTGAAGTGCCAGGCAATGCGCCTGATTTGGCATGCTTTAAACCCTCTCTTTCTGATCCAGACGTTCGTTTGCCAACAGTTATAGGTTTTTTCGGATCAAATGCCTCTGGCAAATCAACTATTTTAAGAGCTATTGTTTCTTCTGTTCAATTTGCACTTAATAGTTTTGATTGGGCAGATGAAATTAACCTTTTATTCCGGCCTTATAGACAAAAAGATTGGTGGGGGAAGCCAACCAAGATTATCATTGAATTTGACTCTCAAATAAATAATGAAGCTCCTTCTACAAAATTTCGCTATCAATTGCATGTAGCCCATACTGCAAATAATTTAGGTAATAAAATTATTGCACATGAAGCTCTTTTCTATGCACCTAAAGGAAAATTTCGTTGCCTTTTTGAACGTAACGGCCAAGACATCTTTTTTGGTCAAGAGTTTGGGATTACAAATGAAGATGATCCAAGAAAAGCGAGTATTCGCCCGAATGCCAGTGTAATTAGTACCTTAACAAAGCTTAATCATGGTTTGTCAATTCACCTTTCAAATCTTATAAAGACAATGCAGACTAACTATATTGGTGTTACCAAAATTCAACCAAATACTTATCAATGGTTATCTGTTTATGCAAATGATAAAACATGTCTTGAACGTTTAAATCGAGAATTAAGACGTTTTGATATAGGTCTTGAGTCAATGGTTATTGAGCCAGGTAATCAAGGCCAGTTGTTTGCCAAATTTAAGCATGTGGGTCTAGATGATTTCATTTATTTTGGAGAGGAGTCTGCAGGCACACAACGTTTTATTGAACTATTTCCTCGTTTACATTATGTTTTAGAAACAGGTAGTGTCGCGATTATTGATGAAATTGATGCCGATTTACATCCACTATTAGTTCCTGAGTTATTCCGTTGGTTTAATGATTCTGATCGCAATCCACATGGTGCTCAACTATTTTTCACTGCCCATAATCCAGCATTATTAGATGATTTGGAAAAAGAACAGGTATTTTTTACAGTAAAGCCAAGCGGACAATCAAGCTACGTATATGGTGCACGTGATATTAAAGGTTTAAGACGAGAACCTAGTTTAATGAAGAAGTATCTTTCTGGTGAGTTAGGTGCGGTGCCGCATGTTGGATAAAAAATGACAAGAAGAATGATCCAACAACGTAAACGAATCTATATCGCTGTTGAAGGTGAAGGAGAACAGTCGTTTATAAAATGGTTACAGCAGCTTTGCGATCAACATGGATTACATGTGCATTTAGATTGCCAACCTTTAGGGGGGGGTGGATATAAAACGATGCTGAATCGTACCCTGCAAGAGCGTAAACGCAAAGAAAGAAGTAAAGCGAAGTACTCTATTTTATTAGTGGATGCTGATCGCTCCGAGCGTGGTGATGATGGATTGCTATTGTCACAATTAAAGCAACAAGCATCCACTCATAAGATTATTGTTTGTGCGCAAGACCCAAATCAAGAGGGATTATTATTGCGTATGATGCCTGGAAAACAGCATCTAAAACCCAATGCAACCAATACACAAAAGCAATTACGTCTTTTATGGCAGGATTATCAAAAACCAGTAGATGCACAAACACTCGCAGCAAAATTCTCCTTGGAGGATTTATTGCGAACCGCATCGTGTGATACAGAACTAACCCTTTTGCTGTCAATGGTGGGGCTTATTAAATCATAAATGAGCATGTTACTTATAATGAGAGAGCACCTGAATGGTTGTTTGATTGGAGACATGCAAAGTGGAATAAGCAAATAGAATTACCTGATAATCTTCAAATCCAATATAAGGATGTTGATCAAAAATTGCAAAAAAACTATTTATTTCATATTAATGATATTCCTGTTTATATAGGAAATGCATCAATGGGTGGAAGTCTTTTATTACCACTTGAATCACTAAAGTGCCTGCGATTTAGACAAATGGATAACGGATATCCTTTAGATGTGACTTTTGTGTCAAATAATGATGATCAGACTAAGGGGAGTTTAAAATATCGGGTAGAAAAAGAGCTTGTTCTTAATGATTTTCCTATTTATAAAATAAGCTATTTATAATAAATAAATAAATAAATAAATAAATAAATAAATAAATAAAATAGGATCTATATGGATAAATTAGTGGAAATAGCGAACTCACTTTTTGCAATTGCACAAAATGGTTTGCTTTTTACCAAAGATGCTTTTGATAAGGAGCGATATCTGCAAGTACAGAAAATTGCTGCTTCAATATTGGCTGAAAAATCCAGTTTTACTTTTGATAAAATCATTGATTTATTTAATTGTGAAAAAGGGTATGCAACACCGAAATTGGATGTCAGAGGAGCTGTATTTAAAGGTGATAAAATATTATTAGTCAAAGAGCGTTCTGACCAGCTATGGACATTGCCTGGTGGTTGGGTTGATGTTAATGAATCACCTAGTGAAGCTGTGTGCAAAGAAATATATGAAGAATCAGGATTTAAAACAAAAGCGATAAAGTTAATGGCATTGTTTGACAAAAACAAACATCCTCATCCAATACAATTACCCCACACATATAAGATATTTTTTATCTGCGAATTAGTTGGGGGTGAAAAGAAAGCTAGTATTGAGACATCAGAAATAGAGTTTTTTGAAAAAGATCAATTACCTAATTTATCCCTAAATCGAATAGTTAAGTCTCAGATTGATAGAGCCTACATTGCCAGACCTCCGGTCTGACTTTTTTGAATTAAATTAAAAGATGAG
>CAZSAO010000020.1:0-44840 GCA_964605275.1 uncultured Legionella sp. | reverse complement strand
CGCAGGATGTATGGCTTAATTCAAAAAAGTCAGACCGGAGGTCTGGCAATGTAGGCTTTAGCAAATTATTAGTAGCTTTTGCCACCTTAACCCTCATTCTCTACAACAACATCGAACTATTAATTCAAAGTACTTTGGCGCAACCGCATAATCTGACATATTTAACCGTGTCTTTTATCCTTAATTGTGCGCTAAAAATCACCTGCCTTTTGCTTTTATTTGCCTGCATCGACAAACAATTTACTCGCTGGCACTTTAATAAAGAACAAAAAATGAGTAAACACGAGGTAAAAGAAGAATACAAACAAAAAGAAGGAGATCCTAAATTAAAGAGTAAAATAAAACAGTTACAGCGCCAATTACGGCAAAAAACGGCAGCTCTCAAAGGAATAAAAAAAGCGGATGTAATTATTACCAATCCAACCCACATTGCCATTGCCTTACAGTACGACCGCAGCGCTATGCCTGCTCCTAAAATTATTTACAAAGCGCAAAATAAAATGGTAGAGCAAGTAAAAATACTGGCTAAAAAATACAATATTCCAGTCATTGAACATAAAGTGCTCGCGCGCATGCTGCATTATTCGGGTGAGTTAAATCACTACATTCAAAAAGAATTGTTTCCTCTAACGGCTGAAGTATTTCGTGAGCTGTACAGCAAGGAATCTCACTGATGAACAACAACTCTTGGCTTAATAACAGCAGTGAATTAATTTTAATCGCTTTTGCCACCGGTATTTTATTGATTTTATTCATCCCCATTCCGGCAGGATTTCTTGATTTATTATTAATAATTAATTTCAGCTGGGCTTTAACGGTATTGCTTCTTACTTTTTATACCGACAAGCCGTTGAGCTTTTCTACTTTTCCCGCATTACTATTGATGTCCACCCTTTTTCGTTTGGCGCTAAATATTTCAGCTACCCGTTTAATTTTAACCGATGCACATGCTGGCAAAGTAATCCAAGCAACCGGGCAATATGTAATTCAAGGCAATTACGTCATGGGATTAGTAGTTTTTCTCATACTTATTATTGTGCAATTCATTGTGGTGACCAATGGCGCCCAACGCATTGCGGAAGTGGCTGCTCGTTTTACTTTAGATAGTATGCCGGGCAAGCAAATGAGCATTGATGCGGACTTAAATATGGGGATTATTTCTCATGATGAAGCCAAACAACGACGCTCCCTTATTGAAAAAGAAGCTAATTTTTATGGCGCCATGGATGGAGCGAGCAAATTCGTGAAAGGCGATGCCATTGCCGGTATTTTAATTATTTTAGTCGACATCATCGGTGGCTTTGCTATTGGTCTATTACAAAAAGGCTTTTCTCTGTCCCAATCATTACAAACTTATACCTTACTTACCGTAGGCGATGGCTTAGTTACCCAAATCCCGGCTTTAATTATCTCCACGGCTACGGGTATTATCGTCACGCGCGCAGCAACCGATGCTCACTTAGGCAGTGAGATTGCCAAACAAGTAAGTGCGTACCCCAAAAGCTTAGTATTAGTATCCTTAAGCCTTTTTGCTTTATTGTTTCTAAACGGCATTCCCGTAGTTCCGGTATTAATTTGCTTAACCGCAACCCTAAGCGGCGTCTGGTTAGCGTATAGAAAAAATAATCAAAGTGACGAATTAACCGCAATCACTGAAGAAACGCTCTATCAACAAATTCGTTTTCGCGCCATTGAAATTAATTTAAACCAAGAACTGTATGCGGCGCTGTTACCTAAACAAGAACATCTGTTACACATTATTCAACAAATTAGAGAAAAAATTGCCTATGACTTAGGGTTTGTTATTCCAGAAGTCAGCATTAAAAAAGATAAAAAACTATCCCATCCTTTTTATTATTTAAGTATTCAAGGACATCACTCACCCCAGCATCCCCTATATTTAGAACAGTTATTAGCCTTATTTTCTGCCCGATGCCAAGAAAGTGCGCACATAACAGGAATTGAAGTGCGAGATCCCAGTTATGGTTTGCCCGCTTTATGGATTGCACCGCAAGAACAAGCGCACGCAACGCAATTAGGTTATAGCGTATGCGATGCCATTACTGTTTTAACCACACATCTTAATGAATACATCCATACCTTATTACCGCAATTATTAAACAGAGAAGAAACCGAGTCCTTATTAGTACAACCCACAATAAAATCATTAAGCGAAGAGCTCATTCCAAGCCTATTATCCCTGAGCCAAGTACAAAAAATACTGCAAACCCTGTTACAAGAAAAAATATCTATCCGCTATGTACAACATATTTTAGAGTTATTATTAGAGCATGCCAAAAAAACGCCCGATCCCTTGCAATTAGTTGAGTTGGTTCGTGCGGGACTAGGTCTGCCTATTTGTCAAAAACTGCTTCTGAATCAAGACAGTTTGCATGTATTAACCTTAGAGTCAGCGCTGGAACAACAGCTCAATCATGCCCTAGTAAATAAAGAATATCTGGCACTCGAACCACAAACAACCGAGCATTTATTAACCTCATTAGCTATGCAGGTGGAGCGCATGCTTAATGAGCGCAAAAAACCTGTTTTATTATGTTCCTCATTATTAAGAAGACATATAAAACAACTCACGCAACGCGTTATTCCCCATCTTACAGTTTTAGCCATGAATGAAATCCCCATTAATATTCCGGTAGAATCTTTTGGAGTAATCAAATAATGCTCGATGCCATTAGCACCAGCCAATTAGCGATGAATATTGATCAATTAAAATTACAAGCAATCAATCACAATGTCGCCAATATCAATACGCCCGGCTATAAAAAAGAAACCTTAGAACAAGCCTCTTTTGCGCAGTGGGTGGATGCATCCATCAGCCAAGCAGCACAACACCTGCAAAAAGAAACCGTAACGGTGCAAGGTACCTTAATGCAAACAAATAAAAATACCGACTTGGCATTAAGAGGTGATGGCTATTTTCAAGTACAAGGTGAACAAGGGATCTATTTTACCCGGCGTGGTGATTTTCATCTGAATGCGCATGGGGAATTAGTTACGGCTACGGGCGAGACCGTATTAAGCTCGAATGGCAGCATTCAAATCGATAATGATTCGTTTACCATCGACAAACAAGGATTCATTTTTATTGATCACCAAAAAACAGATCAAATTCAACTGGCCCATTTCCAACATCCTGAGCATTTAATTGATATGGGTAATGGCTTATATCAAAGCAGTGAGTCACCCGATACCGCTATGAACAATAGCGCCGTATTGCAAGGTTTTATCGAACGTTCCAATACCACATCCATTGATGAGATGTTATCCATGGTCAATACCTCTCGCCATTTTGAAGCCAACCAAAGAATTTTACGTACCGCCGATAATTTATTATCGAGTGCAATTAATCAATTAGGAGAAAGTAATGTCTGATGCGTTAGCCATTGCCGCCAGCGGCTTGAAATCAGAAGAGTTTTATATTGATAATATTGCCAATGACTTAGCTAATTTAAATACAGCCAACTACAAAGCCACCCGCCTGACGTTTGAAGACGTGCTGTATCAAAATATTCAAGGGACTTCGTCCTTAACTCATAATCAAGCCGCATCGCAAATTGGTCTGGGCACCGCCGTTTATAAATCCAGCAAAGACTTTTCCATGGGTCCTTTAAAACCAAGTACCAGCGAGCATGATGTAGCCATTAATGGCGCAGGCTTTTATCAAGTCATCACTCAAGATGGCACCTTAGCATACAGCCGTAACTCTTCATTAAGCATCGATAGCGATCATTATCTTAGTACGCAAGATGGGCTACGGCTGGCGGATAATATTCAAATTCCTGATGATTACACTCAATTGCTCATCAATAAGAATGGCGATGTCGAAGTGATATTGGGCGATGAACCAGAGCCTCAGCTGATTGGCAGTATTCAATTAGCCAAGTTTACCAATCCCGAAGGACTCAATGCTTTAGGTTCTGGCGTATACACCGCCACCAACGATTCAGGCGAAGCCTTTAGTGACACGCCCGGCAGCAATGGCTTAGGCGAATTAGCACAAAAACAAATTGAAGGCTCTAATGTGGATATGGTGGGCTCACTCATGCAATTAACCATGGCCCAACGCGTATATCAACTTAATGCTAAAGCAGCGCAAATAGCAGACGAACTGGAACGAATGACCAATGAAATTCACAGTTAAGTTGTTATTACTTACGTTAAGTACCCTTCTTTATGCCAATGTGGAGGTGCGCTTTCAGCCTATGGTGCGCAGTGATAGCACCCATTTAGGACAAGTACTTTTGTTTACTCCTGCAGAAAAACAACTAAGCATGCTGCCATTAGATAATTTATTAATAGGTCAATCCATGCTAAGCCAAGCACAAATAATAGCGTGGCTAGAACAAACAACCCATAGAGACGATTATAGCTGGCAAGGAAAAACAACCGTTTTAATCAAGCAAATAACCCAAAGTTCTAGTGATGCATTAATAGCAACCGCACAAGCGCATCTATTGGCCATCCTACAACAAGAACACTATGATGCAATACAATTAAATGCCAAAACAAAACCCACGGCCAGTGTTGTACCACTAGCGGCTTTAAAAGTAGAGATAAAAAACAGCTATCCCGCGCGCAAAAGAATGTGTGTGCGGCTGTATAACGAACACCACATTATTCCTATTTGGTTTGAAGTACACGCGCAGCAATCGGTGTTGGTAGCACGCACGGATATAAACAAAAGAACCCTATTAAAAGCCGATGATTTTGTGCTAGAGCAACGCGATATTACTGGTTTATCGCAAACGCCTTATCAGGTTATGCCGCATCATAGCATGTTAAAAAAAGCACTCCATGCCCATGAAATCTTAACGCCAGAGCATATCATGCCCATGCCTTTGATAATGAAAAACAGTAAAACCAAACTGTATATTCATAGCTTAGGCATTACCATTACCACCGAGGCCATCGCGCAAGAGGATGGCTATTTAGGACAAAATATTGCCCTCCACCCGCAAAATACTAAAAAAAGCATTAGGGCATTAGTCATCGCGCCCAATGAAGCAGAGGTATCTTAATGACTTACTATCGCCACTACGCTTTAACAATTGTTTTATGTTTCGTGCTTTTACCCACAGCTTGGGGCGTTAATTTATTTGAAGAAAGCACCTACAAACCGCTTATTGCGGATAGAAAAGCATCCCTGCCCGGTGATGTGATTACCGTTATTGTATTAGAAACATCGAATGCACAAACCAGTGCCGATCTTTCCTCCAGTAAAGATATTAAAACCGCGTTGGAAGTCGGTTATAACAAAAATCGCTATGAAGTAGATTTTGGCTTAAAAGGCAAAGGGCGCACGGCAGCCCAAACAGGACGAAATGGCAAAATCAAAGCCTCCTTGACTGTGCGCATCAAAGATTTGTTTCCCAATAATACTTATTTAGTCGAGGGCATCCAAACCATCACCATTAATGGGGAGCAACAAGAAATACTCTTAAGCGGTATCGTGCGCCCTGAAGACATCAGTCGACAAAATACCGTATTATCCACCCGCCTTGCCAATGCGCACATCAGCTATTTAGGTAATGGTACGGTATCTAACTCACAAACTCATAATTACTTTTACAAGGTATTATCTTTTGTGGGGTTGGTGTAATGCGGCGCTACGTACTGATGTTCACACTGATAAATACTCTAGCTATGACTAGCTCCTCGTTTGCAACAGTACGTTTAAAATCCGTTGCCCGCTTATCCGGTTTGCAAGAAAATCCCATTACCGGTTATGGCTTGGTTATAGGGCTGGCAGGTTCTGGCGATTCACGGCGCAATAAAGACACTACTCAAGCTATTTCTAACTTATTACAAACATTTGGCGTGACCATTAGTCCGCATGAAATCAACAGTCGTAATACCGCAACCGTAATTGTTACCACCAGCCTGCCCTCTTATGCCCATCAAGGCGATAAATTAGATATCAATGTGGCCTCTTTGGGTGATGCTAAAAGCTTATTAGGCGGCACTTTACTAATTACCCCGCTTAAAGGTGCGGATAATTTAGTATATGCTCTGGCGCAAGGTCCTATTTCCATCGGTGGATTTAAATACGATTTATACGGCAATGTGATTCAAAAAAACCATCCAACTACCGGCCTAATTCCTAGTGGTGCGGTGGTAGAAAAAACCTTGTATAACGATCTGATTGATAAAACAGGGGATATTCATCTGATTTTAAATCGTCCGGATTTCACCACGGCCGATCATATAGAACATGCGGTAAATAAAAAATTTGGTGCTAATACTGCGCTTGCCCGATCAGCACAAGATATAGAAATTCATCCGCCTCGACTCTATAAACAACACTTAATTCGTTTTGTCAGCCAGTTAGAAAACATCGCTATTACCCCAGATAATATACCCACAGTGGTAATTAATGAGCGCACCGGCGTGGTGATAGCGGGCGCCGATGTTACTTTAGATGCGGTCACCATTTCTTATGGCAATTTACATATTGCCATCTCTACAGAATATGCCACATCACAACCTCTTTTAGTACAAAAAATGGGTAGGCAGGTACGCACTACCGTTACTCCGGCGACTAATATCAACGTTAATGAGCGCGCCGGTAATACCGTTGATTTAAAACAAGGGGCAACGGTGGCCCACCTTATTGCGGCCTTGACCAAGGTGCATACGCCAACGCGCGATATGATTGCTATTTTAGAAAGCTTGCAACGTTCTGGCGCGTTACATGCTGAACTGATTATTCAATAAGGGCTGGTTATGAGTTCTGATACCACTATCGATTTAATCCGCAGAGCTTTAGATGCGTCATTAATGCGCCAAACGGCTATTGCGCAAAACATTGCCAATAGCAATACCAGCGATTATCAAAGTATTGAAGTGAACTTTGAGCAACAACTGCAAGAAACAAGCGCGACAGAGCGCACAACCGCTCAACCCTTTTATCAACCCTGTACGCAGCATTCATCTATTGATGAGCAAATGGCACTGAATGTACAAAACATGACGCATTATCGTGCGCTAATAAAAGGACTAAACCAAAAATTGGCCATTATGAAATTAGCATTACAAGGAAGCAATCAATAATGAGTTACGATCAATTATATGCCATCGCCATGTCGGGGATGAATGTAGAGCAATTACGGGTGAATGTAGTGGCCAATAATATTGCCAATCAGCATACCATTGCGAATCCTGATGGCAGTGTATTTCAAGCAAGTCAGGTAGTCACCACGGCCACCCCCTTTGGCGAACTATTAGAACACCAAAAAAACAGTGCGATTGACTCGGTAGATATTATTCCACAACAACTCCCTCCAAATAAAATATATCAGCCCGGGCATCCTAAAGCTGATAAACAAGGCTATGTCAGTTACCCCGGCATCAGTACCATTGATGAGATGACCACCTTATTAAGAGCCTCGCGCGCTTATGAAGCCAATATAAAAATTATGAACACCGCACACAGTATTTATCTGCAAGCACTAAGTATTGGAGAGGAGCGATGAGCATTACCCCGATTAATCATTTAACCAGCACGTTTGATACTTTAGCCAGCAAAGAAGCAAGCGCTACTAAAGTAGAAGGCAATTTTTCACAGTGGCTAAGTGAGCAAGTAGCAGAAACCAACACGCAATTAAATAGTGCGGATCAAGCACTTAATGACTTGGCCAGTGGGCAAAGCACCAATTTACATCAAACCATGATTACCTTAGAACAAGCTAAATTATCATTTCAATATATAGAACAAATTCGCAATCGACTGATGAGTGCCTATCAAGATTTATTAAGAGAGCAGATTTAACATGAATTATATGCAACGCTTTTTGCGCTGGTATCAAGAACAGCCCGCTAATAAAAAATGGGGATTAAGCTTAAGCACCTTAATTATTATTTGTGGCACGGCCTGTTTGTGTTGGTGGGTTTTATCACCCTCTTATGCCTTATTATTTAGCCAATTAAACGAACAAGATGCCAATCAAATTATTAAAGAATTAGACAATCAAGCCATAACGTATCAATTAAGCCATGATGGCCAAGATATTTTAATTGATAAACAACTCATTGCGAAAACGCGTTTAAAAATTATGGGCAGCGGTTTAAATCTTGCCGGCGAAGTGGGTTTTGAACTGTTTGATAAAAATGATTTAGGTATGAGCGATTTTTCTCAAAAAATTAACTACCAACGCGCCCTACAAGGAGAGTTAGAGCGAACCATTAGTAGCTTAGAGGAAGTGAATAAAGCACGGATTCATTTGGTATTACCAGAAAAACATTTATTTTCGCAAGATAATACCCCACCCAAAGCGGCAGTGACCTTACACTTAAAATATCCGTTAACGGTGAAACAAATTCAAAGCATTCAGCGACTAGTCAGTAGCAGTGTGCCGCATTTAACCGTGCAACAGGTGGTCATTGTGGATCAAAACGGCACCACTCTCTCCCCAGGGGCGCACTATCATAACGAACAACGCCTACATTACAAGCAAACGCTAGAACATTATATAACCGATAAAATAACACAATTATTAAATACGTTATTTGCAACGGACCAATTTTTAGTGCGCGTTGATGTGGCATTAAATTACGACACATTTCAACGCGAACTCATCACGCCGCAAGCGTCGGGGCAAATCACGCATGAGAAACAAATCAAGCATGAATTAGTCGACAAAAATGCAAAAAGTCCGCAAAAAAATGATCTTATCGTGGAAAAATCCTACCAATTAGGCAGCAAAAAAGAGCAATACCAACGAGCGCATGCAACAATTGATCGCGTATCAATTAGCGTGGCCGTACCGCGTAACACCTCGGTGCATACGTTGGCACAAATTGAACATTTGGTAAAAAATGCGTCAGGATTTGAAACCGGTCGTGGCGATAAACTCAGTGTGGAGGCATTAATACCGCCACACACTACTAAGTCTGCAGTAATACAGGCACAACCCGTAAGCCAACCCACACTATTACCCCCTGCCTCCTCTACGCTGTTTTATATTCTGGCTTTTTTATTATGCTCCAGTGGCAGTGTTATTTTTTATATTCGTCAACAAAAAATAAAACAACGGGGCGTATTACTTTTAGAATTAACCCAATGGTTAGAACAACATGAATAAACAGTTTAAGCAGTTAATGCTACGAATTGCCGCATTACCCAAACGCGATCAACGATGGATGCTCAAGCAATTGAATAGCCAGCAAGCCCATGCTTTTGCCCAATATAATGGCGTGCATTTATTAAAAAATGCACGGCGTTTTGCCGCCTTACCCTGTTTAGAACAACCCGTGGTAGAAAATGCGTCACTACCTGTTTTTTGTCACGCGCTCTTAGAACAACCGCCTTTATATGTGGCCCTTATTTTAGAACAAGGAAACTTTTCTTGGGAGCAACGTTTTCGAACCCAATATCATGAGTTACACCCGCACCAAATATTGCCTGAAGTACTGCCGCAAAAAGTGGCAACAAAGCACGCGTTATTTAATCAATGGCACAGCAGCCTTTCTTTTGCCGACCAATTGGAGATAGATAATGGCGCAACTGATTAAATATTATAACGTTCATCACGAAGAAAACCCTCTGCCCGAAGTAACGATGGAACAGCAAAAGGGTATTTTTTATTCTGATGAACAACTAAAGGCCCTGCACGATGCGGCCTATCAACAAGGCTATCATAGCGGACAAGAAGACGCTCATGCTCATATTGCGCAGGAAATGGTGTTACTAAAAGAACAACTAAATACTTTAGTACAGCAAATTCCTACGGCATTAGAGCAAGCCCGCTTACAATTACAACCCGAAATTGCAGCCGTCACTTTGTTAATAATTCAACGTTATTTTGTAGAGCAAGCCGCTGATATACATAACGTGGAACATAAAATAAATCACCTCTTAGGTGAGATGAATCAACAACAAAGCATCGAGCTTTGTCTGCATCCACGTGATATTCATGCCCTACAATCAGCGCAAATTCAATTACAAGGCAGCAAAAAACAAATCACCATCAAAACAGATGAAACGCTGGCTTTGGGTGGTTTTATTATTAAAACCGAACACGGTGTGTTTGATAGCAGTATTGAGCGGCAAATAAATAAATTAAAAGAGTATTTATTAGACTTACAAAGAAGGCCGAATACCCCATGAATGGATTGCATGGCATAGAACGCTTGGGAACCATTGAACAAGTACTAGGATTAGTATTCATTGCTAATGGTCCACCACAAGTATTTATAGGTGAGCTGTGTGAGCTTCTAGACACCAATCAACGCGTGATTGGCACAGCCGAAGTCATTGCGTTTGCAGCAGGAAAAGTACATTTAATGCCTTTTGAGCAGCATCTCATTGGTATGGGATATCAAGTACGTGCCACAGGCTCTACCTTAGAAATTAAAGTGGGCTCGTTTTTATTAGGTCATACCGTTAATGCATTTGCACAACCACTAGATACCAGCCCCATTCCGCTGCAAAGCGATTCTATCGCCACCGCTAATAAAAAAATCTCCCCGCTTTTGCGCCAAGCCATTACGCAAAAACTAACAACAGGCGTCGCAGCTATTGATAGCTTGTTACCCTTTGGTCAAGGGCAACGCATCGGGATTTTTGCCGGGAGTGGCGTGGGCAAAAGTACTTTATTAGGGGAAATAGCGCAACATATTGATAGTGATGTTAATGTTATCGCCCTTATTGGGGAGCGCGGACGAGAAGTATGTGAGTTTATAGAGCACTACCTTGATGAGCACACTTTAAAAAAGACTATTCTCGTTGTGGCGTGTAGTGATGAGTCTTCTTTAATGCGCAAACAAGCAGCCTTTACCGCGACAGCTATTGCCGAGTATTTTTGCCAACAAGGACAACACGTCATGTTGTTTATGGATTCCATTACCCGTTTTGCCATGGCTTTGCGCGAAATTGGTTTAAGTCTGGGTGAGCCCCCTACGGCACGTGGTTATACCCCTAGTGTGTTTGCATTATTACCCGGTTTAGTCGAACGCAGCGGAAACTTTAAAAATCAAGGCAGCATTAGTGCTTTATATACTGTCTTGGTAGAGGGCGATGATTTTAATGAGCCCTTGGCCGATCATATGCGCTCACTACTTGATGGTCACATTATCTTAAGTAGAGCCTTAGCGCATCGCGCTCATTATCCTGCGATTGAGATAACCCAAAGTATTTCTCGTTTAAGCAGCCAATTACTTTCTCCTAGTGAACAAGGCTACGTTAATCAAATGACTACTTTAATCAGCACCTACAAACAACATCAAGATTTAATTGATTTAGGTGCCTATAAAGCCGGAAGCAATCTTTTGTTGGATAAAGCCGTTAATACCATGCACGCCATTAACTCGTTTCTAACCCAGCGCACAACACCCTCTCGTTCATTTGCCGAGTTAATGGTGCAATTAGAAGAGCTAGTACAATGAGTAGCGCACTACAGCAGGTAATAACGCAATTAACTTGGAAAAAAAATGATTTACTGCAGCAGCTCAATCACTACGAACAAAAACACAGCGCGCTTGCTCAACACATCAAACAATTGGACACTAAAAATCAACACGCCACAGCGCAGGAGCAAACAACGATTAATCCAGAGTTAGAAATGAATCGTTTACATTTTCTCATGCAGCTGCAAGAACAAAAAATACACATGCAACAAAAAGCTGAAGAGCAGCTGCATCGTACTACAACCTTAGGCCACCAAATACAAAGAATAAAAATGGAGTTACTCATGCTGGAACGCTATGGTGCGCAACACCAACAAAACATCAATCGTGAACAACAAAAAACCATGGAACATCAACTGGAAGAGTGGGTGTTACAACGCCGAGGTCGCAAATGAATATTAATCAAATCATAGCGCAACCTGCACCCTCTCCCGCCAATAAACGATTTACTGGCGATAATCTATTGACTCTTTTGCAAGAGCAGCAGTCTTTTTCCGGTGCAAAAGATGATTATTATCAAACGCATTTAACGCAACTGCAACGTTTGGAGTTGCGTTTTTCAACATTAGTTAATAGCGAAAATAAATATAATGAACAAGGGGTGGCAATAAATAAGAGCAATGATGTATCCGCAATAACCACTGATGAGCAAGCACCCGCCTCTTATTCGCCAACAAGCAACTATCAATTTAATAAGCCTGCGTCGATTGAGTCACCTGCCCATAATACAGCCCAAGAAGCAGCACTTTTTTTATCTACACATGCTTTTTCAGGCGCAGGACTTGATGGTGCAATGCATTTAATCTCGCCTAATAAAACCCAGCAAACAACTAAAGCCTATGCGGCAGCAGTGACTGAGGATTTTAAAGGTACAACCAAGTTATTTCATACTTTTAGCAAAGGCCAAGAAGTAGAATTTTCATTAAATACTCATGGCTTAAAACCCCAGGAGACAAAAGAATTACTCTCTACGTTAAAAAAGTACCTCAAGAACAAAGGGTTATTTCTAAAAAAACTACTGCTCAATGGAGTACTGCATGACTGATGCCATTAATAGTACCGAACTCAACGAAACCGATTATTTAAAACTTTTTATGCAAGAGCTAACGTATCAAGACCCTTTACAACCGCTTGATAATCGTGAATTCATGGCGCAAATGGCCCAGTTTTCTTCGTTGCAAGAAGAGCGAACTACAAATGCCAACCTGGTACAACTGCTGGCTATGACCAGCGGTAATCAGTGTCTTGGCTTGCTCGGCAAAACAGTCACCTTAAACAGTGGTGAGCGAGGCCAGGTGAGCAAAGTTAAGTTTTTTGCGCAAGCACCGCCCAAAATTCAAGTCAGTACACAAAACGGCGGCGTTAATGAAGTGGAGTTAAACGCGATTGCGGAGGTTGAACAATGAGTAACACTTATTACACGTCACTATCAGGGATGCTTGCTGCAAGTTATGGCTTACAAAATACATCCAATAATATTTCGAACATGCAAAGTCCGGGCTTTAAAAGAACCGATGTCTTTTATTCTTCCCTAGGTAACAGTAATAGCGATCTATTAGGGGCGGGTGTGCAAGTGAGTGGTAGCAAGACCAATTTTAATGAGGGCAACTATTTAGGCACCCAAAATCCCACTGATTTAGCCATCATCGGCGCAGGTTTTTTTGTTATCAAATTAAAAAACAATCAATATGTTTATACCCGTAGTGGTCAATTTAATTTTAATAATGAAGGCGTTCTCGTTGATCAGCGCAGTGGCGGTGAAGTTCAAGGCTATGATAGCGCGGGCAATCTTGTTCCTATTCATCAATTAGGACCCAAAATCGCTGCGGGCAAAGCCACGCATGAGCTGCGCTTACAAGGCGATTTCGTGTTATACGAAAAATCGGAAGAAGAGAAAAAACAACCGGGACCACTTAAAAATAAATACCAAAATGTAGCGTTTGAAGTGAAGCAAGTCTTTGACAGCAAAGGGATTAGCCACATTCTACGTTTAGAGTTTGAATCCACACCGGTTATTGTGTCTCCCGATAGTAGCGACATTCCCGATGATGGTAAAAGTTGGGATTTAATAGGTGTTACCTGTGATGGGGTGCCTATTAATTTTAACCCACAACAAATTATTTTTTCCGGCGTAGACAGTACGGCAACAAATGATAATTGTTCTATTCAATTAACCTTAACGGGTAATCAAAATATAAATTTAAACTTTGGTACCTATACGGCTAATGATGATGAGAGTGTGACATTAAAAAGATCAACACAAAACCCAGAAGGCACTAAAATTCAAATAGGTGCTAATGATGGTTATGGCCAAGGAAAGCAAATCAGTTGTTCCTTTGATAGCAATGGCCAAATTATTTATAACTACGACAACAACCAACATATTAATGGCATTCATGTAGGTTTAGCTCATTTTGATAATGTCGAACACGCGCTAACCCCGTTACACGACAGTTTATTTATGGCAAATGAACACAGCACCATGCGCCTAGGACGTGCTAATCAAAATGGTTTAGGCAGCATTCAAGCCAAACAATTAGAATCATCAAATGTCGACTCGACCATGGAGTTTGCGCAAATTGTCGTTCTACAACGCATGTTTCAAGCCTGTTCGCAAATTATGAATATCGATAAACAACTCTTAGAAGAATTGGCAGGTAAGTCATGAATCCTTATCGCCTGATTAATAAACACGAACAAAAACAACTGGCTCTGCAAGTACACGCACGGCTTAATCAATGGAATGAACAATATGCCCTGCACCCACTAAACATCACGCTATTATCACCCAATGAAATGAATGAACACGCTTCCTTGTCAATAATTCAAGATGATGATGCGCAAGATATAGCAGGGATTGAATCGAGCATGCAAGAGCTCATGACCTACTGTTTATTTGCTAGTGACGATTTATATTTTTCTGCTGTGACTGAGTCTCTAACACTTGAATTGTTAACTATATTGTTAGGGCAACAATGCTTAAGCAGTAGTGCACAACACGATGCAAGCTCATGGATTTACTCCGGCTCACCATGTTTGGTTTTGCACCTGCAATGCCATCAGTTTCAAAGTGCTGTGTGGTTAAGTCCTAATTGGGTTCATCACGCACTGCCCATGATCGCGCAACATCGTGCACCGCCTGATTCATTACATAATGCATTAGATGATAAACCACTCACATTAACCTTGGAGCTAGGAGAATTGAGTATTCCTTTAAATCAATTAATGCACTTACATCCCGGAGACGTATTAGTGTGCGATCATCAATTAAATCAGCCTCTTTATCTAAAACATCAACACCAAGCTATTGCCAAAGCGGAGCTCGGTCACATCGACTGTGCTAAATCACTTATTATTAAGGAATGTTCATGACTATTACCGTTAAAAAAATTATCTCTAACGAGCAAAAAACCACCAAAGAAGTCACAGAGATTAATAAAAATTATTTATCATTAGTGCATCAACTCGCCGTGCAATGTAGTGTGCGCATCGGCACCATAAATACCACCATTGGTCAGTTAAAAGACTTACATGTTGGGCAAGCAATTGCCCTCGAACAACATACCAACGAGCCTGTTGATATTTTATTAAATGATAAAGTCATTGCCCGAGGGGAGTTAATGAGTCATGAGGCGCATTTTGCGGTACATATTACGGAAGTTTATAGCCAATGATAAAGAATCAACTTTATTTAGGAAGTGTGTTAACAGCATGTTCTTCTTATGCAATGGCGCACAATGCCATTCCATTTAAACAAGAACTACCCAGCACCATGCATTGGTTAGCCTATGGTGTTGTAACGCTGTTTTTGTTTTGTTTATTGATTTATTTAAAATATTATGTAAAGCCCAAAACATCGGCTCATCCAGCAAAACACAGTGTAAAAATCATCCCTTTACATGGAAAGACAAAAGCGTATGTGTTAACGATTCAAGGACAACAGGTAATTATCGCTGACAACCAACACGCTATTGCCATTCATTCACTACCACCAGAGACACCGATATCATGAGTTGTTGTATTATTCGCCTAATCTATTTGTTCATGCTTCTCACCTGCCCCACGCTAAGCAATGCGGCAACAAATCAATTAGGACCTTTTTCTTTTGATGACCAACACATTGCGCCCGCACTACAAGCGTTTGCCTTGTTAAGTATATTAAGTTTAGCGCCCAGCATTCTAATGATGCTCTCATCATTTACCCGTATCGTGGTGGTATTATCTATGCTGCGCAACGCGCTAGGTTTACAACAAACGCCCCCTAATAGTGTGTTAATAAGTCTGTCCCTTTTTCTCACGATGTTCACCATGATGCCTGTAGGAGAAAAAATATACGCTCAAGCCTATGCACCTTATGAACGCCATGAAATTACAGTGCGTGTTGCTTTAGATAAAGCCATTATTCCCCTTAAGCGTTTTATGCTGCAACAAACCCGCGAAAAAGATTTACAGGTTATTTTAGAATTAGCCAAAGAGCCGATGCCCCAAAGGGCAAATGAGGTGAAACTGTATCAACTGATTCCCGCCTTTTTACTCAGCGAATTACAAACTGCATTCCAAATTGGCTTTATGATTTTTTTACCATTTTTACTCATAGATCTTATTGTTTCAGGTATTTTAATGACCATGGGCATGATGATGCTTCCGCCAATGAGTATTGCGCTTCCGGTTAAATTACTGCTTTTTGTATTAATTGACGGATGGGATCTAATAGTTCAAGCATTAGTGGGGAGTTTTTATTAAAGCATTCTCATTCCAGATAAAATTTGCCGTCTGTTGTGCAATTTTGTTCTTATTAAGCATTTATTGTTGAACAAATTACCACAAGTGTTAATATAGGGTCAAATCTGTAATTTTGAACAGGACAACAATGACTATTTATTATTGGAGTGATGCTAAAGGTGATGCATCGTTACTATCAGAACATCAAGAAAGTATTCAGCGCTTATTAGATAATAATTACGCTCCGAGTGATCTCGAAAAATTACAAGCTAATTTCAACTTCCCTATTTTTAGTTTTGCCTTAAATAAGGTTCAACGATTATTATTCACTAATCATCGCGGATATTTACATGTTTTAGAATACTTACCCAAACATCAGTATCATCGAAGTAAAATTTTAAACTTAGGTATTACAGAAAAGTTTTTATCAAAAGAATCACAATCAACCCTTTTCATTCCATTAAGCAATGAAGAAGATAAACCCATATTTAAAAAAGACAGTGATATTAGTCGCACAAAAGAGTGTTTTTATTATAACCAAAACCTTATTACTTTAAGTACAGAACAAGACGATATTTTAAACAACACACCTACATTTCCGACCGTTCTTTCTGGCAGCGCAGGCACAGGAAAAACATTATTAGGTTTAATAAAATTAGCAAAACATGGCGGTCGTGTAGCGTACATAACAAAAGAAATGGCTTTAGTATCTAAAACAAAAAATAATTGTGCATATAATCACCTTAATATTGATTTTAAAACGTATGATGACTTAATTGATCTAAAATCCAAAAATCTTGTGGATTTTAATTTGTTCCAAGAATGGTACAATGGATTAAAAAATAATCCTTTAATTACATTAGATAGCGCCGCCGCATTTTATCAAGAATTCATAATCTGCTCTGGTTTTAACTTAGAAAAATATTGTAACTTAGGCGAGCGTCAATCTTCGATACCTAAAACTACTGAAGCACGCACCGCATTTTATTCTCTATACAAAAATTATATAAAATATCTTAAAGATACAAAAAATATTGATCCTTCTTTTGCATCTTTAGATGCAGCACGCTTGACATATGATTTTATTGTAGTAGATGAAGCACAGAATTTTTCGATAAAGCAAAACCGGCAATTAGCCAAATTATGCAATAATGCAATAATATATTGCATGCATCAATCGCAAAACTTAATCTCTCCTTTTGCGACAAAGCCAATTTTAGAGCAATCCTTTTATGCTGATAATATCTCGTTAACAACCTCGTCACTAAATATAACTTATCGTTGCGCAAAAAATGTAGCTCAAGTTTTAAACAAAACGTTGGAACTATTCCGTGCTGCTCGAGGGGGGAAAACAGATAAAAGAGAAACTCCCGATATTACTGTTTGTGAACATGCTCAACAAGGAGAGTTTTATTTACTATCACCTAAAAATGAACTCCCCAGGCATGTAATAAAACGTGCGGAAACAACTAGATTAGCAGTAGTAACTATCGATGACTGCATCGAAGAGGCACGAGAAAAATTTAAAACCGAACTTGTATTCACGCCATCCGAAATAATAGGGCAAGAATTTGATACCATCATTGCTTATAAGCTCTTTTCAAATGAAAAGGCAGAAAAAATCATCAAAGACATGCAATCTCGATTAACTGATCTAAAAGTCAAACAATCTACTTCAAGCAGTAAGGGTCTAGATTTTGCCGATTATTCTTTTTGGATGAGTGAACGCTATATTGCACTTTCTCGAGCAATAAATTCTTTAATCATTATCGACACAGTTAAGAACAATGCACTGTTAAAGCATTTTGCTGCATTACAGCCCAATATTAAAAACGAACAATTAAAGCCAATAAGTACTTCTCCTGATAGCTGGGATAGCATGGCTACAATGCAAAGAGAACTAGGTAATTTAACTATAGCGGATCGCATTGAAAAAAAATACCTAGAAAAAAAATCATCTATTACTGAACCATTCAAAACCCGCGCACTCCACAAAGAAGATTTAGCAAGTAAGCAAGAAATTTCTCCGAAAAATACCCGAGCCATTCCAAGAATAAATACTTATCAAGAGGATGAAAAAGGACAAACGCCATTAAGTCAAGCGATAATAAATAAAAGCAGCAAAGAAATTATTGACCTAATTTTACTTAATCCACACTGTGATGCAGAGCACGAACTATTTTTTAAAATGGATCCCTTCATGGCTGAAATAATCGCTCGAGCCTCCGGTACTTATGGAAATGAAAAGTTAGCAGAACCTGCATTATTTATAACACATATAGAAATTCTTACTCAGATACTAACGGAAGCTCACATTGATCAAAATAAACAAAACATATTAAGACCATTAATGTCTAATCTATCTCCATTGAAATTAGCTTATATGCTAAACGATTTCGAAATAGTGAAAAACCTATTTAATTATTGTGCGAAATCGGCAAAAACGCAGGCAATGGCCATAGCTATATTATCTTTATCCCAATGTGACATTAGCATTGCAAAATACTTTTTGGCACATAACGAAGTACTAAAACAAATCATGTTGAAATCTATTAATAATGAACTTGATGTTTCTTTAATGCATCTCAATCTTGGTTTAATTCATAATAGAGATAAAGTATGGAGCCTTTTACAAGAAAACAGCTTAGATTTGCCTCATGAAAACTACCTTAATCTCTTAAAAACAGTTTATGAGTCAAAAGAAAAACCTGAAAAAGAACAACATTTTTTATATAAAATTTTATTTAAAAAAATTACTATTCACACGTTCCATTCAGTCGTTTCACTTACAATAGACGATTTAGAGCAATTAATTAATTCAAAACAACAGAGTAATTTTACTATAAAAAACATCTGGTTAGGTATGGCATAACGATTTTTTGGGGAGTTTCGCGCTCCCCATTACGTATTTAATCAAAGGTAACCGCTCAAGGGGTATGGCTAAACAAGCATTCGAACGATACATCCCGCGAACACATCGCTGGATGTATGATATCCTGAACGAAAGCAATAGACGTTAATAAAATTAATTATCTTCCTGCTAAAGCAATAGCAGCAGGATAATATTCATTATTTAATTCCCGTGCCACCGCTTCATAAGTGATTTTACCTTGATGAATATTTAAGCCATTGGCCAAATGTTTATCGTCTAATAATGCTAACTTCACCCCTTTTTTCACGATATTTAAGACAAAAGGCAAGGTTGCGTTATTTAAGGCAAAAGTTGACGTTCTGGGTACTGCCCCTGGCATATTCGCCACACAATAATGAACCACATTATCCACAACATAAGTAGGCTCTTGATGAGTCGTTGGATGACTTGTTTCAAAACATCCACCTTGATCAATGGCCACATCAACAAGCACAGAGCCTGGACGCATCGATTTTAACATAGCACGCGTTACTAATTTGGGAGCAGCAGCGCCAGGCACTAAAACAGCGCCAATGACTAAATCAGCTTGTTGGATATAATGTTCTATAGCATCTGACGTTGAATAAACCGTATTTAATTTGGAACCAAATTGAAAATCTAATTCATTTAAACGTTGCAAAGAACGATCGAGTACTATTACGCGCGCTTCCATCCCCATGGCCATACGCACTGCATTCGTGCCAACAACACCTCCACCAATAACAACAACAGTGGCCGCAGCAACCCCAGGAACACCTCCTAATAAAACACCACTTCCGCCTTGCGCACGCTCCAAACAATGAGCTCCTGCTTGTATCGACATGCGTCCTGCAACTTGCGACATGGGGGCCAATAAAGGCAGACCACCTGCGTTCTCTGTAACCGTTTCATAAGCAATAGCGGTCACACCAGACTCCATAAGAAGACGTGTTTGTTGTGGGTCAGGAGCTAGATGTAAATAGGTAAATAATGTTTGTCCCTCGCGTAGGCGTCGGCATTCAATGGGCTGAGGCTCTTTTACTTTGACAATAAGCTCTGCTCGAGCAAACACCTCATCAGCACTCTCAACAATCTCAGCGCCCGCATTTTGATAGTGCTCATCAGAGATACCAATACCTAAACCGGCACCCTTTTCTACCAGGACGCTGCTGCCAGCATGAATAATTTCTCGAACACTAGCAGGTACTAATCCTACTCGATTTTCTTGTGGCTTTATCTCTTTTGGCACACCTACTAACATAAATACTCCCTATTTACGGTTATTTAATTGTTCAATCAACTCTGGAATTAATGCAAATAAATCACCTACTAATCCATAAGTAGCTATTTGAAAAATCGGCGCATCTTCATCTTTATTAATGGCCACAATTATTTTAGAGTCTTTCATTCCCGCCACATGTTGTATTGCACCGGAAATACCCACTGCTATATATAGAGCAGGAGCGACCGTTTTGCCAGTTTGTCCTACCTGATAATCATTAGGCACAAAACCTGCATCGACTGCGGCTCGTGATGCACCAACCGCAGCGCCCAATGCATCAGCTAATTGCTCAATTAATTGAAAGTGCTCCGCACTTTGCACTCCTCGCCCACCCGATACCACTATGTGCGCATTACCTAATTCAGGTCGACTAGAAACCGTTAACTCTTCGCGGATAAATTCAGTACTAGAAAATACAGGTAATTCATCTGCTACAGTATGAATAGCGCACCGCTCTTGATTGCCAACTATTGGCTCAAACGCCGTGGTTCTTATTGTCAATACTTTGGTTGCATCTAAAACGCGTACGGTCTCTAGTGCATTACCAGCATAAATTGGATGCTCAAACGTGCTGCTATCAATAATTTTACTGACATCAGATATTTGCGTTACATCTAATTGTGCCGCCACACGCGGGAAAATATTTTTACCAAAAGTACTGGCGGCAGTAAGTAAACAATCAAAGGAAGAAGAGAGCGATGTAATAAGAGTACTCACCGACTCACAGAGCAAATGCTCATAACATGATTTATCAACAAGCAGCACTTGATGTACTCCGGCGAGCTCCGCAGCTTCCTGCGCAATATGGGAACATTCATGGCCAATGACTAATAATGTCGGCTCTTTATCTAATTGTAGGGCCGCTGCCAGGACATTTTTTATCGCCGGATTGATATGCCGATTATCATGTTCAACAAGTATTAAAACACTCATTTATTCTCCTTAAAACACTTTTGCTTCGTGTTGAAGTTTATCCAATAACTCTGCTACTGAAGCTACTTTTACACCACGCATACGGCTACTTGGTGCACAGACCTTAAGTATTTCTCTATGTTTTTTCAATGAAAGACCTAATTGTTCCAGCTCCAAGACATCCAATGACTTTCTTTTAGCTTTCATGATATTAGGTAGGCTAGCATAACGTGGTTCATTCAAACGTAAATCAGTGCTGACCACCGCAGGTAACGACATTCTCACGGTTTGCAATCCACCATCAATCTCACGTGTAACCTCTAAAGCCTGTTCAAGAGTGATAATTTGCGAGGCATTGGTGGCTTGCGGCCAATTGAGTAATGCGGCTAACATTTGTGCTGTTTGGTTATTATCGCCATCTATTGTTTGCTTGCCTAAAAGTACTAGTGCAGGCTTTTCTTTTTCAACACTATTTTTTAATATTTTAGCAATATTTAAACTTTCAAACGTTTCTTGCGTGCGCACATGTATTGCCCTATCCGCACCTAATGCTAACGCATGACGTAGCGTTTCTTGTGCTGCATCAGGGCCTATACTGACCACAACGACTTCGCTCGCCCAATTTTTTTCTCGTAAACGAACCGCTTCTTCTACGGCAATTTCATCAAAAGGATTCATTGCCATTTTGACATTATGCGCATCAACACCTGAGTTATCTGATGCCACACGAATTTTTACATAAGGATCAATGACCCGCTTCACGGCGACGAGTATTTTCATAACTTCCTCATTGAAATAACAAAACAATCAAGCATCTTGCCAGAGTTTTGCGTATAAATTCAAGAGATTTTACCCAGGAATTTTTAATGCGCTATTATTTTCCTGCTGATGCAACTCAACAACACCTAAAGCCACACCCTTTTGTAATTGCCGAATAATACGTAGCGCACAATCTACTGTTTTTGCGGTATTACCCGTATAAATGTCGGTATGTAATTTTAATATGTTCAAGCGAGACTCAATTAATGTCAGTTTGTCGGCGATAGAAGTATTTGTTTTATCAACATCGTTCAGGCCCAATAAGAATCGTTTAACTGCTTTATTTTTTTCTGCGCCAATTCGAGCCGACTTGAAAAATTGCTGATTGTTTAATGATAAATAATCGTTAAAAAGAGCTGCAATTTGTTGCAATTCCGGATGGTTAAAAATTATTTCTTGCTTCTTCTTGACCAGAACTAATTCGTTATTTAGCGTTACAATAGAAGGCAAAAACTGTTTATTTAATTGCGTACTCCAATGAAAACCTAAACGAGATAAAGAAAATATATTCTCTACCAAATAACACAATAGCGCAGTATTCCATTTTGCCGCATTAGCAGTTCCTTGATGTAATACTCGCCCCATAACTTGTAACTCCTGGCCATTACTTCGTTCCAGTTGTCGTCCGGCGTGTAAAATAACAAAATACAATGAATAAATAATTAATAATTTATCCACTACAAACGACATCCCATACGTAGTAATTAACGCAGGAACAAATTGCACCATTTTTTTTAAGGCCACCGGATTTAAAGTACCCGTCTCATCAAAAAACAAATGCGATTCATTAATGAGATTAATGGATTGATTGCATAAATTTTTGTAACTAGTATTAGTTGAGTGCTCTCTTTCTTTTTCCAACCAGAGACGAAAATCATCTATATTATTTATCCCCTCAAAATCGAGTTTTTTATACTGCTCAGGATGGACTAATTTATTATAACACTCAGCAAGAATCACAAAGGAATTATCATAATGGTGCGCAATAAATTGCTGCTCAACCCATAATAATGCGGGAAAAGAAGCAGCTAAATTCTTATCAGGATGGAACATTAAGGTTAAACGCTTATAATTTCTGGTAATTTCGCGCTCGTTTATGCCATCAGCAAGTAATTTGCTATTAAGCCAAAAAATAAAGCGCGTTTTAAACTCACTTAATTGCGTTGTACTAAGCAAAGTAGTAAAGGATTGCGTATTATTATCAAATAAAGAATGAGCGTTCACGACATCTAGCAATTCTTCTTTTACTTGTTCAATATCCACAGCCATTAATACTCCTTGTAAAAATGAACATCCTGTGTGTCGGTGTTATGTTACTCAACTACCGATTCAACACCGATTTTTTTTCAAAAGTGCTGTACTATAACCCACAATTAAAATACTCAAATAAAAACCACTCAGTACGTCACTTAAATAATGGAACTCTAAAATAATCCGAGTTGCTATAACAAATAACGCGCCTAACAAATAGCAATAAAAATAACGAGGAAAAAGAAATCCTAAACTGGCAGCTAAAGCACCTACAGTAATAGCATGTCCAGAAGGAAATGACCAAAATAAGTTGTTCATTTTCAACCAATAAAAACCAAATAAGTGATCTTCAAAAAATAAAGCAGGGCGTGCTCGGCTGACAATGACCTTCACCACAGAGGCTATGAAATTAGTACATGCTATGCAGATAAAAAGATAACTAACCCGCTGCTCATACACTTTATTCTTTTTAATATAGCGAAAATACAACCCTAAAAGAAAAAATAAACCAATATAAAGTGCCCATTTACCCAAAGCGGTGACAAGATGCAATGCGAGCGTAGTATAATGATTTAAGTGGAGCTGATGAAAATAAAGAGCTACGGGCTTATCGACATAATGATAAGTTAAAATAATTAACAAAACATACGATACTATAACCCAAGGCTTTTTTACTACATTATAAAATGTTTCAAACTGATTCATATTTTTATTCTCTGTCCCTGTTATTAATATAGCGAAAATTCATTAGCGACAAGTATAGAATAATGCCTTATTTAAGACAACGAGTACAGCTACAGCAGACTTTTAAGCGCCATTTATCAATAAAATAACACCCGTGTCTTAATGCTTATCTATTCAATAGTAAGACTATTCGTTACAATAGCACCTTTTCTTAGTGAATCTATTTAATGCCAGAATTTACCTTAATTCAACAAGTATGTATTTGGATAGTACCCATTTTATTAGCCATTACGTTGCACGAAGTGGCTCATGGTTATGTGGCTTTTTTATGTGGGGATAACACGGCGAAAATGTTTGGCCGATTAAGTATTAATCCAATAAAACATATTGATTGGCTAGGTACTATTATTTTACCTTTAGTTATCGGAGTACTCACTCAATTTAGTTTTTTATTTGGTTATGCCAAACCCGTTCCAGTAGATTGGAGTCAATTAAAAAATCCTAACAGAGATATGATGTTAGTGGCTTTTGCTGGCCCTTTTGCTAATCTAGTAATGGCATTTATCTGGGCGGCTCTGTTAAAAATAGCAACATTAATGCATCCTGAAACGTCCATGCCTGCGCTATTTCTGTTAATGAGTGCTCGTTCAGGCATTATTATTAACCTTATTTTGGCCTTTTTAAACTTAATCCCTATCCCTCCTCTGGATGGTAGTAAAATATTATTAAGCGTTTTATCGCCCAAACACGCATCCAAATATCTTGCCTTAGAGCCCTATGGTTTTATGCTCGTTATGTTGTTGGCTTTTTCAGGGATCCTGAGCTATCTTCTGTCCCCATTGATTAACGCCATGCTTACTTTTTATCGGATGTTATTTCAATTATGAATATTCTTGCAGATGCATCATTACCTGGCTTAAGCAAGGCATTTCCGTCTCCTTTTAACTTAACCTTGTATCAAAATATTGAAGAATTAAAAGCCCTTATCATAAATCAAGATATCTTATTATGTCGGGCTAATTTGAAAGTGGACCAACAGTTATTAGAACACTCGAACATCCAATATGTAGCAACTGCGAGTAGTGGTAGTGATAATTTTGATTACTCTTATTTACATGACCAAGAAATTACGCCGTTAGATGCAAAAGGATGCAATGCTACAGCTGTAGCAGATTATGTGCTTTCATGCTTTGCTTATCTTGAAAAAAATCAAACGCTGCAAGGAAAAAAAGTAGGTATTATTGGGCTTGGTCATGTAGGATCACAAGTATATAAACGACTCAATGCTTTAGGCTTTGAGGTTATTGGCTATGATCCACTAAAAGCTGCTAATAATCTAGACTTTTCTAGCTGTGCACAAGAACAATTATATACTTGTGATGTATTATGTATTCATGCCGAATTACATCATAACAAAGCATACCCTAGTTATAATTTACTGGATGAACACGTTCTAAAACAATTACAGCCTCATTGCATTCTAATTAATGCCTCTCGGGGTGGTATTGTAAATGAGCATGCATTATTGAATTCTGGACTGCGCTATTGCACTGATGTTTATTTAAATGAACCGGATATTAATACAGAAATTATTAACTACGCTACATTATGTACCCCTCATATTGCCGGACACAGTATCGAAGCGAAAAATGCCGCAATAACTATCATCAGCCAAAAACTTCATGCTTTATTCAATGTGCCCGCTCCTCAATATGAGATCATTGCTAGTTCAATGCCCCTACCCAGCGAACCGTATAAATTTTGGTATGATAAAATTTTAGCTCTATATAACCCATTGATAGAAACAAATTATTTAAAGAATGCACTTTACACAGATAAGGCCTTTATTAATTTAAGAAAAAAACATGTGAATCGCCATGATTTTAATTCTGAATTTTAAATTCAAAGCACCATAGTCATGCTCGCGAAAGCGAGCAACCATTTTGCAAAAAAATCCACAGTTTAGCTAACACTCACTAAAACCCATGATAAAACGAATTATTTATTTTATCCTACCTTGCTTAAAACATAAGCCACACAAGCGGTTAATTTTTTCACCATGGCTATATGTAAAAACTCATTAGGCCCATGCGCATTCGAATGAGGTCCTAACACACCAGTAATCATGAATTGTGCTTGTGGAAATTGCTTACCCAACATACTCATAAAAGGAATGGTTCCACCTTCACCGATAAATCCAGCAGGCTTGTTATAATAAAGTTGTGACGCTTCATCCGCTGCCGCCGCCAACCAAGGTGCTAACTCAGGAGCATTCCATCCTTGCGAACCATCATCTAATTTAAACACTACTTTGGCGTTATAAGGAGGATTTTGCGTTAAGGCAGTGGTTAATGCCTGAGCGGCCCTTTGTGGCTCAACCAAAGGCGGTAATCGCATCGATAATTTCAGCGCCGTTTTAGGTCGCATGACATTACCTGCTTGGGCAATGGGTGGCAAACCATCCGCTCCGGTTACCGTAAGTGCCGGTCTCCAGGTACGATTTAAAATTAACTCGTGCGTATCATCAGTTAGCGCATCAACGCCATCATGCCATGGAAAGGCCTGATAAATACCCTCTCCCAATGCCTGTGCGCATTGCCGCGCTTGCTCTAAACGAGCGGGAGGAATAGCGCAGTGCAATGGCGCAAGTTTAATTTCCCCGGTTTGTTCCTCTTCAATACGATTTAGCAAATGTCTTGCGACACGAAAGCTATCGGCCACTATGCCACTGGCACTTCCCGAATGAACGCCTTCACTAATAAGCTCAACTGAGAGCTCACCAACAATATTACCCCGCAGCGAAGTAGTCATCCATAGCTGCTCGTAATTTCCCGCCCCCGAATCCAAACAAATAACTAAAGACGGATTACCAATACGCTCACTCAATAATTCCATATAAAAAGGCAAATCATAACTGCCGCTTTCTTCACAGGCTTCAATCAGCAAAACACAACGTGGGTAAGGTAGGCCTTGTTGTTCTAAAGCACGAATCGCAGTTAAAGAGGCGTATGCCGCATAACCGTCATCAGCCCCTCCTCTGCCATATAAGCGCCCTTCTTTTAGTACAGGCTTCCAAGGTCCTAAATCCTCATCCCATCCGCTCATTGCCGGTTGTTTATCCAAATGACCATACATTAAAACCGTATCATCAATAGTTCCTGGAATATCAATAAAAATAAGCGGTGTGCGCTGCTCCAAACGAACTATTTCTAGATTCATATTAGCTGGCGCATGCGCTCTACACCACGCGGCAATATGTTGCACTGCCTGCTCCATGTAGCCATGCTCTTGCCAATTGGCATCAAAATGCGGGGATTGATTAGGAATTTTAATATAATCACATAAGCTGGGTAGAATTTCTTCGTTCCACTGTTGTTCGACAAAATGATAGAGTTCTGGTGCGTTAAGCATGAGCATGCTCCTTAATAATGGCGGCAACTTGATCAGTAGCGGAGTGAATATTTAAGGCCTGAATGTGTTGTTTAATAGCATCTTGACGCAGCATCACATCAGCGATTGTAGCGATTAATTTGGGTGCATCTAATTGCTCGTCATTAATCACTACACTAATACCTAACTGCTCCACATAACGCGCATTTTGTATTTGATCACCACGACTGACTTTAGCAGATAAAGGAATCAATATATGGGGTTTCGTTAACGCTAAAATCTCATAAAGTGAATTAGCTCCCGAGCGTGAAATAACCATATCCGCGGCAGCAAATAAATCAGGGAGCTCTTCATTAGCGTATTCTAATTGACAATATCCGGGGTACTGGGTTAATTCATCCGCTATTTTTCCCTTACCGCACAAATGAATTATTTGATACGTTTGCGTTAACTGCGCTAACGCATCACGCACGCTTTTATTAATAGAACCCGCCCCCAAGCTCCCCCCTATTACCAGCAAACAAGGCTTTTGTGCATTAAAACCACAGCGCTCTAACCCTCGCTCGTTAATGCCTTGAAATAATTGCTAGCGAATAGGAGTACAGGTTACTATGGTTTTCTCTTGTTGTTTAAAATATTTTTGTGCCGCCGCAAATGTCAGGCAAATTTTAGTAACAAAGGGAAAGGATAATTTATTAGCTAATCCAGGACTAATATCGGATTCATGAGCAATAACCGGGATGCGATTAAGCCACGCAGCAAACACAACCGGAAAAGCAACAAATCCACCTTTGGAAAAAACAACATGGGGTTTAATTTTTCGAAACAAAAAAAAGGATTGAATAATGCCGGCAATAATCTTAAACGGGTCAATGGCATTTTGCATGCTAAAATAGCGCCGTAATTTCCCACTACTCACCCCATGAAAAGGAATGCCTAAAGGTTCAATCATATTTTTTTCTATGCTTTGATTAGATCCCAAATAATGAATAGTCCAACCGTCGGCTTGAAAGCTTGGAATTAATGCCAAATTAGGCGTTACATGTCCTGCGGTACCTCCGCCGGTAAATACAATGCGTCGTGCACTCATAAAATGTCCCTAACCAATAAACTTAAATCAATCGCCGCAATGGATTTAGTAATAGCACCAACGGAAATAAAATCAACGCCCGTTTTGGCAACATCTGTAATAGTGGCAAGATTAATACCCCCAGAAGCTTCCAATTGACAGGGTAAATCCCCTCTTAATGCTACGGCCTGTGCGAGCATCTCTAAACTAAAATTATCTAATAAAATACGATCAGGTTTTGCCGCCAGCGCTTGTTCTAATTCAGCAATGGTTTCTACTTCGACTTCCACCAACAATCCATCTGAAGAGCTGCGCGCCAAACTAATAGCCGCAGCAATGGAGCCACAGGCTTTGATATGATTTTCTTTAATTAAAAAAGCATCATAAAGTCCCAAGCGATGATTAACACCCCCGCCACAATGCACGGCATACTTTTGCGCCAATCGTAATCCAGGTACTGTTTTACGCGTATCTAATAGGCGAGTTTTGGTGCCCTCTAAACACTGCACATACTGATAAGTTTGAGTAGCAGTCGCAGATAAGGTTTGCAGAAAATTTAAAAGAGTGCGCTCAACGGTTAAAATACTACGAGCAGGTCCTTGTATATGACACAAAGATTGGGCTGAATCCAACCATTGCCCCTCACGAACATGCCACTGTAACTCAATAGCATCATCAACTTGTTTGCACGCCTGCTCTACCCATAACTGCCCACAAACAACCATTGCTTCGCGAGAAATAATCTCCGCTTCCACCCTCATATCTGCTGGTAATAGTTGTACTGTAACATCGCCAGACCCTATATCTTCGGCCAAAGCTCGGGCTACATCAGCTTCAATGGATGCTAAATTACTATTCATCATTCCCTCATTGGTTAGTTCGTGCATAACGAGCCTTTAATAACATCGGTGCAAGAAAGGTCGTAATCACGACCATCAATACTATGGCTGAAAATAAAGTATCAGAAACCACGCCTAAAGTGCGGCCAATAGAGGCAAAAACCAACCCCACTTCACCACGAGGCAACATGCCAATACCTATTAATAAGCGATCATCTTTATTACTTGCTCCCAAGCCACTTAGCAATTTGCCCACAATCGCGGCAAAGGTTAAACAGCCCGCTAATAAAAGTACTTGCGTATTAAAAAACGCCTCAAGCTTTACTTGTAATCCAATGACAATAAAAAATAAAGGAGCTAACAACGCCCCTAACGGCGCAATAAGTTGATGCACACTTAAATGCGGTTCTTTTTGTTCCACAGTCCCTTGTAAATACTGCTCATGCAGCACAATCCCTGCAGCAAAGGCACCAATAATCGCGGCTAACTGCACAAACGATGCCAACCATGCTAAAAGCATGATAAACAAAAAGGCGGTGAAGAGTTTGGCTTCCCATAAAGGGAGAAAAGAAAAACAACGCACTCCTGTTTTTAAAAAATGAGGACCAACAAATAAAACAGCCAGAAAAAATAATAAAGCGGCTGCGATAATAGCAACAAGAGCGCCCCCACTAACACCGCCGCTGATAATCATACTGCTTACAGCCGCCAGTAAAATAAGGCCTAAAACATCATCAATCATCGCCGCACCTAAAATAGTATGCGCCTCACGAGTGCGTAGTTTTTGCATATCAGCAAGAACACGTGCAGTGATACCAATACTGGTAGCACTTAAAGTGGCCCCCACAAATAAATGCGCTTGAAAAGTAGCCTCAGGGATTAATACAGACGATACCGCAATACCTAATATCATAGGTGCTATCACCCCAAGCATCGCAACCAGCAATGATTCGCGCCCCGTGTGTTTTAACTCATCAACTGAGCTTTCCAATCCCACCATAAATAATAAAAAAATCACGCCATAGCGAGAAAAAATATCTAGAATATAGGCTATTTTTAAATAATCATTTCCTTGCACGCTACCTAAGGCATGAATCATGGGTTTCGCATACAAAGGTTGTGCAATAACCGCATAAACGGCATCATGCAGCGAATGACCGCTTAATAGCTCATTCATAATGGGAAAAATTGCTGCCCCTTCACGCAATACGATGAATAAAGGTATGGCAAAAAAATAGCCCACATTGCCAATGAGCACCCCCATTAATAATTCGCCTAAAACAGCAGGCTGGTGCGTGCAATGAGCAAGATAACGACCAATAAGAGCACAAAATAAAAGACCGGTAACAACGAGAATCACCGAGGCAATGGGATCACTATGTGCTCCTGCATTGGCATAAGCCAAAGCAGGAGCTAAAAAAAGAACCATACCCCCAAGAGCGCGACGCATAGAATAGCTCCTTTAGGCGGATATTATTGATTGGCTAAAAACAAACTGGTTTCCAAAACAGAGTCAGGATTTAAGGAAACGCTTTCAATGCCCTCATGCATTAACCATTGAGCAAAATCTTGATGATCAGAAGGCCCTTGGCCACAAATGCCAATGTACTTTCCAGCTTTTTTGCACGCGGTAATAGCCATATGTAAGAGCGCTTTAACTGCATCATTGCGTTCGTCAAATTGTGCCGCAATCAGTCCGGAGTCTCTATCTAAGCCTAACGTTAGCTGCGTTAAATCATTAGAGCCAATAGAAAAACCATCAAAATACTCTAAAAACTGTTCTGCTAATAAGGCATTAGACGGTAACTCACACATCATAATAATACGTAATCCTTCCCTACCTCGCTCTAAACCATGCGCTTTTAATACCTCAATCACATTAGCTGCTTCACTCACAGTACGCACAAAAGGAATCATTATTTCAACGTTGGTTAAACCCATATCTTCACGTACCCGACGAACCGCTTGACACTCTAAAGCAAAGCAAGGAGCAAATGAAGGGGAAACATAACGTGACGCGCCTCTAAATCCTAACATTGGATTTTCTTCATGTGGCTCATACAAAGAACCACCGACTAAGTTAGCGTATTCATTGGATTTAAAATCAGATAAACGCACAATTACAGGCTTGGGATGAAAAGCCGCAGCAATCGTTGCTATCCCCTCTTTTAAACGCTCAACATAATATTCAACAGGCGAGGCATAAGCCGCTGTTTTTTCTGTAATATAGTTTTTTACTTCTTGATCTTCTAAGGTATCGTAATTTAATAAAGCACTTGGATGAATACCAATGGTATTAGAAATTAAAAATTCTAAGCGTGCTAAACCCACACCCGCATTAGGGATGGCTTGAAATGAAAAAGCTCGCTCGGGATTGCCCACATTAAGCATCACTTTAATGGGTAATTGCGGCATGGTTTCTACATCAAGGCATGCGCGCTCAAAAGGTATTAATCCTTTATAAACAAAACCCGTATCGCCTTCAGCGCAACTTACAGTGACTTCATCGCCATCGCTAATCATTTTAGTAGCATCACCACAACCAACCACCGCAGGTATGCCTAACTCACGCGCAATAATCGCCGCATGGCACGTTCGTCCACCACGATTAGTAATAATTGCCGATGCTCTTTTCATTACCGGCTCCCAATCAGGATCGGTCATATCAGAAACTAATACATCACCCGGCTGGACTTTATGCATTTCATTAATATCTTTAATGACGCGTGCACGACCTTGGCCAATACGTTGACCAATACTACGCCCTTCCGTTAATACTTCGCCTTGATGTTGTAGTGTATAACGCTCAAGTACTTGTTTATTATCGCGACTTTTTACTGTTTCTGGACGCGCTTGTAGAATATATAGTTGGCCATTAATCCCATCTTTTGCCCATTCAATATCCATGGGACGACCATAATGCTGTTCAATGATTAATGCTTGGCGCGCTAACTCTTCTACTTCTTCAGCATTTAAGGAAAACAAAATACGCTGTTGTTGTTCTACATCAACAATCTGTACGCGCTCACTCGCCGTAGTATCGGCGTTATAAATCATTTTAATCGCTTTGCTGCCCAGATTTTTACGAATTACAGCCGGTTTATTAGCCCGTAATCCTGGCTTATGCACGTAAAACTCATCAGGATTTACCGCCCCTTGCACCACCATTTCACCTAAGCCATAGGAAGAAGTAATAAACACTACCTCATTAAATCCTGACTCGGTATCCATGGTAAACATCACCCCACTCACCGCCAAATCACTACGTACCATTTGCTGTACGCCTACGGATAAAGCCACATCATTATGAGCAAATTGCTGATGCACACGATACGCTATAGCTCTATCGTTAAACAAAGAAGCAAACACATGTTTCATCGTTGCTAATACCGCATCCACGCCTTTAACATTTAAAAACGTTTCTTGTTGGCCAGCAAAAGAAGCATCCGGTAAATCTTCAGCAGTTGCAGAAGAGCGAACTGCCACACTAAAATCATCATGACCAATTTGTTGCGCTAAATGTTGATACGCTGCACGTACCGCCGCTTCAAACTCCGCAGAAAAAGGCGTATTAACAATTAACGCTCTAATCTCTTGCCCTACAGCAGCCAATTGGCGCACATCATCGGTATCAAGAGTTGATAATTTGCTATAAATTTTTTGATCTAAGCCATCACTAGCTAAAAAATCACGAAACGAATCTGAGGTAGTAGCAAAACCACCAGGAACAGATACCCCAGCCGAAGATAAATGACTAATCATCTCACCTAAAGAAGCATTTTTACCGCCTACCTGTTCTAAATCATTCATCCCTAATTGCGCTAAATCAATAGTATGCGTTCGTGCTGTCATATACACCTCAAATCCATAAAATATTCCTCATTCTACTGAAATTGTGCCACAATGGGAACCGGTAAACATAGAACCTTTAACCACATCGATCGCATATTTAAAAAAATAAACCGATTGCATAATTGCCATTCAATTCAATCTCATTTTTTTCTTACATGAATTGTTGAATATATGGATCTACCAGGATATAACCTTCATCAGTTAAAGGGACAAAGAAAAAATTGCTGGTCAATAGTTGTAAATGGTAATTGGCGTGTCACTTTTGAATTTAAAGCAGGCGATGCTTATATCGTTAATTATGAGGATTATCATTAATGACTATGTACAATCCACCCCATCCTGGAGAGTTTATTAAAGAAACTTATATTGAACCTCTTAACATCAGTTTAAGAATGGCTGCTTTAAAATTAAATGTCAGTCCTTCAACATTTTCTCGATTAATTAAAGGCCAAGCAGACTTATCCCCAGAAATGGCTTTGCGATTAAGCAAAGCATTTGGTAGGACGCCAGGAGAGCTGGATGCACATGCAAGCCGCTTATGAGCTATGGAAGGCTCGTCAGCATATAAACTTAGAGAGTGTTTCTGTTATTTATACTTGTCGCTAATGAGTGTTCGGTATTTTAGACGACTTGATACACCATACCTATTAAATAGGTAATTAGTACCGCGACCGAGACAAGGACCGTTGAATGAATCAACAGATAAATCATATATATTTGGCAAGAACCTCTCATTTTCTATGCTAAGAAGTTTATCCAAATAAAGTTGCCAGTATGTATCAAAAATTACTTCGCCACGTATCCAAAAAATCTCATGATCATAACCATAATCAGAGTACCGTGCCTCATTGAATAAATGTTCTTCCTTGCTCCATTCATGTTCTAATATGGTAAGTAGATTGGTAAGTTTTTGCACTTTATTTAATGTAATTAACGCTTTTACAAACTCTATTTCGCTACCTTTCTCACGATGTAGCTCACAAACCTTAGTTAATGCGGGAGTTAACTCAATGGCATAAAACGATAATATTATATTAATCCAATATTCTGCTCCGGCACAGTTATTGGCTATAGCCAAAGGGAAATGTTGTTCTTTTGCTATTTTTCTCATTAATAAATCAATTTCTTGAGATGTTAAAGATAATAACGCATTATCAGGAAACAGTTTATCCCCATATATTATAGCCAATGAACAAGCTTCTACTTGACTGAATGGGTTTGATTCAAGATTACCTATCCTATTCCACGCTTCTCGTGGTACAACTTTTAGTTTATTTGAATGTGTTCTTACGTAAAATAACGGATGGTACCGATGCACAAGCATTATTCCTTGCGATGGCTCTCGACAGTAAGAAAGAATTTCAAGTCTTGTTAAATGCAGGTGTAAATCCTAATGCTAAGAATGAACTCGCTGAAACAGCATTAATGTGTGCTATGAATTTGCCTTATTCCAATTTATTTTATGTTAAAACGTTGTTAGATAAAGGAGCACGTGTTGAATGTTCCATATTTGTTGTCACGTAATCAATGCGGCCATTTTTTGCCACAAACTTGAACCCAGGGTGGGATGGTTCATTACATTAAAGCTTTATTGATTAAAACTTGCGTGCAACAATAAGTACATGTACAATTATAAGTACAAAGTGCATTTTATTTGGAGATTGTTATGGACGTTTTAAGTTACTCTTCTTTGCGAAATAATTTGGCGAGTACTTTAGATAAGGTGAATGAAGATCATGTATCTATACTAATTACGAGACAAAATGGGAAACCGGCAGTGCTCATGTCTTTAGAAGATTTTAAATCATATGAAGAAACAGCATATTTAATGTCTAGTCCTAAAAACGCAGAACGGTTAAGTCAGTCAATTGCTGAAGTAGAGGCCGGAAAATCTAAACCACACGGAATTATAGAAGAATGATTTTATCATGGACTGAAAACGCTTGGGAGGATTATTTATATTGGCAGTCTATCGATAAAAAAACTCTAAAAAGAATTAATCTATTAGTTAAAGATATATTAAGGAATCCCTTTGAAGGGATTGGTGACCCGGAACCTTTAAAACATAATTGGTCTGGATATTGGTCTAGACGAATAGATAGAGAACATCGAATAGTTTATAAATCAACCGAAGACACATTATATATTGTTCAGTGTAGGTTTCATTATTAGTCCAAGGTAGGAATATGTATGGAAAAATTTTCAGATTATTTTGAGTTAGCTAAATCTCAACCAGAATTGGATTTTTTAGACATAACTCCAGATTAAGATCCTCCTTTATTCATAGATCGTTATGCCGCATCTAAAGGATATATCGAATGCCTGAATGCGCTGCTTGTAGCCGGCGCAAACAAAAACGCAGTCGATCAATACGGTAATACTGCATTGATTAATGCTGCATTCAACAATAAGATGGACTGTATTGAAGCATTGTTACAAACCGGGGCGGATGATACCCCATTAAAAAGAATGCTCAGCGATGAAGCCGCTGAGAATAACAACAAAAATTTAAATAGTGAATTATATGAAGCTGCATCTGGCGAGCTTCGCATTTATGTAACGTTTTTGTTAAATTGTGGTGCACAAGGTGGCCCTGCATTAATGCTTGCAGTAAAAGAAAATAATATAAAAGCAGCTACTTTATTATTAGATTCGGGCATAAAAGAATATGCAGATGACAATGGTGATACTCCTTTAATGGTCGCGAGTGCTAAAGGACATATTGATTGTATAAATGCCTTATTAAAGCATGAAACGGATAAAAATGCGGCCAACAAAGCAGGATACACTCCCTTAATGATTGCCGCATATACGGGCAAAAAAGATGCTTTAAATATTTTATTACAAAACAATGCTAATATAGAAGGTAAAGAACCGACAAAAGGTTTTACTGCTTTGACTGTTGCCGTATCAGAAAATCATCATGAATGTGTTCGCTCGCTAATACAAGCCGGAGCAAATAAAGAGATTAAAACCCTAGATGGATTGACTCCATTAATGATTGCAGCGTCTAGAGGACATCCCAAATGCTTACATGTATTATTACAAGTAGGCGCAAATAAGGAAGCAAATGTAGACGGGGCCACAGCATTGGTTTATGCTTTTGCTAAAAACAAGATGAATTGCGCTAATGCCTTATTTGCTTTTATTATCTACGACTCCCTGTGTCAGGATGACACTTTGACCAAATTACTCTAAGTGTATCGCCCCATTAAACCTTGGATATTGATTTACAGGGTTTATAATTCTATCTATTTAGATGGTTTAGTCAATGTTAAATTATTATAAAAGTATGTTACTTAAAAAGAAAAACACGCCAAAATGACATTAAAAATTAACACGCAACTCCCCCCACTTATTTAATGGATCGGCCTAAGTTTTCCCCTCCCCACCGCGCAGCACATTTAGCAATACAAAAAGTCGTATTGACTGTTCTTAATAATCTAGCAAAGGAAACCATGAATTTATTAGAATCATTACGTTTAGAAGAAAGCGAGCCATCATCCTTCACAACGAATTTTTTGGTAGTATATTAAAAAAAGCAGGCCGAAGCCCGCTCATTAAGAGATTAACAGTAGGTTTAAAGGTGGGTGTGACTGTAATCTGATTTAATTGTGTATTAAATGCCTGAATTTTTTCTCGCTGCACTTCGCTATTTAAGCCATCAAACCACATTTGAATCGCCACTCCATCAGTTGGCTCATACTTTCGCATCAATGCCCCTAAATAAGCAACATAGGTATTATCTACTTGCAGCTCTCTTTGTCTAAAGGCTAAATAATCATCAATAACGGGATAGTTCGGATTCAGCCATAATTGATCGAGACCTGATTTTAATGCCCAAATTCCACGAGCAACAGGAGCAGTTAAATAAACAGACCCATTACAATTAAGATGGCCATCTAATCCCGCAATGTTAATAATCCAACGTGCAAACCAAAGATTATATTGCTCATAACTCATGGTTCTGCTACCTATTGCCTGCTTTAGAGAAGAAAACATATTATTACCACCTTCCATATCCAGCATATAGCGTGCATGAGAGCCTTGATGAAACGCAAAAGGTAATAATTCAACCGCCTCTTTCGTTATTAAACTACAAATAGGAAATACATGAGAAAAGTTACTCGCCATATACGAAATAAATTGTTCACTATCTACCGGCAGCTCTTCTCTTTGTTCATTGGGCACATTCTTTATAGCTTCATCAGACTTTGTAATAAAACAAGTCGCAAGAAGAGATTCATGTGAGGCTTCAGACAAATCTTGGATAAAACAGGATAAGCGCTTAAAATGTGCGTTGCTTAATTGCACCGTGTTTTTTTGTGCTTGAGTAAATTTTAAATAGGCTGATAAACTGCCATCCATTAAAAGCTTAAAACAATACAGACGTGCCAATATTCGTTTCACCTCTATATTAACATCCTCTTTATTTACTTGAACATTTGATTGACTGGTGTTAACTGAATTAGCTTGTAACCATAATAATTGCTCAAGCATTGCTGGTTGTAGCGATAAATCAGGATAATTTTTTTTAGCAAAAGAGAGAATTATTTCTAAGGAAGCAGCTTTTCCATCTATTTTAAAAAACATAAATTAGGCTCAATACAAATCATAGTGCATCATATTTTATCTTTCTTTGTGAGTTAAGCAACAATAAAAAATTTATACAGCTCAGGACATACAATGTCGAATCATGTTATCAACTAGATTTTGCGCATAAAGCATGCAACACCGGCAGTGTGATCTTAAATTAATTTATTAGATGCGTTTGCCCTGCATAGAGCTACAATACCATGGTAAAAAATCTAAATACGTACGATCATCATACATTGAAGATAAAAAAATGATAATTTTGCTATTAAATCGCGTACTTTAATTCCATTATTGGCTTGCATCTAATATCATATAGGTTTATGAAACCGGATAAATGTTCTATGACACTCACTGCATTAAACGCCATTTCTCCTATTGACGGCCGTTATAATAGTAAAACCCGAGCTTTAAGCCCCTATTTCAGTGAGCTGGCTTTAACTTATTATCGCTTAATGGTTGAAATACGCTGGATTGAAGCGTTAGCTAATAATGAAACCATTCATGAAGTACCTAAACTGGATAAAGAAGCAAAACAATTTCTTGCCAATTTGCTTACCAATTTTGATGAAGCAGAAGCTGAAAAAATTAAATGCTTAGAAAAACAAACGAATCATGACGTCAAAGCAATTGAATATTACTTAAAAGAACAATTTCAATCAGTGCCTTCATTGCATGATATTACCGGCTTTATTCATTTTGCTTGTACTTCCGAAGACATTAATAATTTGGCTTATGCCCTAATGGTTAAACAAGCACTAGCACAAGTGATTCAACCTGCGTTGGCAGAAATTACCGGTGGTATCACCTTATTAGGCAAACAACATGCCGATGTTGCGATGTTAGCGCGCACGCATGGACAACCCGCTACCCCAACTACTATTGGTAAAGAGCTGGTTAATTTTTCAGCGCGCTTAAAAAGACCATTACAGCAATTAGCCGAAGTGTTAATCCCTGGTAAATTTAATGGCGCGGTAGGCAATTACAACGCGCATATTATTGCCTATCCAGAAGTGGATTGGCGCAAACATTGCGCGCAATTTGTGACGTCCCTTGGACTGTCTTTTAACCCGTATACCACCCAAATTGAACCGCATGATGGCTTAGCGGAAGTCGCACAAATCATGGTACGGATTAACAACATTTTATTAGACTATACGCGTGATATTTGGAGTTATATTTCTTTAGGTTATTTTAAACAAAAAACCATTGCCGAAGAAGTAGGCTCATCCACCATGCCGCATAAAGTTAATCCTATCGATTTTGAAAATGCCGAAGGTAACTTAGGTTTATGTAATGCCTTGTGTGATCACTTTGCAAATAAACTAACGCAATCACGCCTACAGCGAGATCTGTCCGACTCCACCGTATTACGTAACATAGGTGTTGCTTTTTCTTATAGTTTAATTGCCTATCATTCCATTGCCAAAGGTAATGATAAATTGCAATTCAATCGCACTGCACTGCATACTGATTTGGATGCTAATTGGGAAGTATTGGCTGAAGCGGTGCAAACCGTTATGCGCCGTTACAATGTGCCAAACGCTTATGAGCAATTAAAAGAATTAACTCGTGGCCAAGGTATTGATGCCAATAGTTTACAACAATTTATTACCGGTTTAGCTATTCCTACTGAAGCAAAAGAATTATTAATTAACCTCACCCCGCATACGTATATCGGGCTTGCAACGCAGTTGGTAAAGGCTTTTTCATGATTCAACTGGAGTCGCAACAAGGGCAATGCTATCAATTTGATGTGCTCGTAATCGGTACGGGCTTAGCTGGTTTGCAGTATTGTTTGCAATTATTAGCCATGCAACCGCATGCATCCATTGCCTTGATTAGTAAAGCCGATGCCATGGAATGTAATAGTCGGTACGCCCAAGGCGGTATTGCTGCCGTTGCAACCACAGAAGACTCGATAGAATCGCATGTAGCCGATACACTTAGTGCGGGTGATGGCTTATGTTATAAACCCGCCGTCGAATTCACGATAAGCCAAGGGCCTGAAATCATTAAGCAATTGGATTCGTATGCCGTGGAATTTACTCGCCAAAGTAATGGCGCGTATCATTTAGCGCAAGAAGGCGGGCATTCACATCGCCGCATTCATAATTGCGGCGATCAAACCGGTTATAGCATTACTCATACGTTGAATGCACTAGTACAGCAACATCCGCAAATTCATCTTTTTGAACAGCATATTGCAGTTAATTTAATCACCCACTACCCTTCACATCGTACCGATATTCAAGGTGAAGTACTAGGCGCTTATATTTTAGATTGCGCGACCAACCACATTCATACGTTTACAGCTAACTGCGTGATTTTAGCCACAGGTGGCGCCGGAAAAACTTATCGCTATACCTCAAACCCGATGGTAGCGACGGGAGATGGCGTAGCCATGGCATACCGTGCCGGTGCACGCGTTGGCAATATGGAGTTTTATCAATTTCATCCGACGTTGTTACATCATCATGCCATTAATAACTTTTTAATATCAGAAGCGGTGCGTGGTGAAGGCGCATTGTTAATCAATCCTGATACTAATGAACGTTTTATGCAGCGTTACGATGCGCAACGCCTTGAGCTAGCTACTCGGGATGTGGTGGCACGCGCTATTTTTACGGAAATAGAACAAAGTCAAAAAAGCTTTGTTTATTTAGACAGCACGCATCACAGCAAAGCATTTTTACAAAAACGATTCCCGCAAATATATACCACCCTGCTCTCCTTAGGCATCGAGATGAGCCAAGATAGAATTCCGGTGGTTCCCGCGGCTCATTACCAATGTGGCGGTATTTTAACCGATATTGATGGCCGTACGGATTTGCAACGTTTATATGCCGTGGGAGAGGTAGCCTTTACTGGTTTACATGGCGCCAATCGCCTGGCTAGTAATTCATTGCTTGAAGCCTTAGTCATGGGAGGCAATGCTGCGCGTTGTTCCTTAAAAGATATTTCTTCACCATCACGAATAAGAGATAAAGTGTCCAGCTGGTCTTCGCCTAGAGAAGTTAACGCCCGACGTGCTAGTCAAATTAATGCGCAATGGCGCAGCGTACGAGGTGAAATGACTTCTTATGCCGGAATTGTGCGCACGGAAGCAGGACTTAATGATCTATTACAATTAATTATTAAACGCAAAAAAATTATTGAAGAATATTATTGGAATCATCGCATTACTCGCGATTTTATTGAATTAAGAAATATTATTTTAAATGCTGAGCTTATCGTAACCGCAGCGTTAGCACGTCGCGAATCGCGCGGTGGCCATTATCGTGAAGATTTTCCGCAAAAAAATGTGCGAGCCACCGAAAGCGTGAGTAAGTTAAGTGTTATGGATAATTTATTAGAATAATACCGATTAGAGGCCCTTATTGATGTTCACTGACTCCACCACATACCAACCAAAATCCACGCTAATGAGTGTTAGAAATGACATGAGTATTTGTCAAAGTGATTACCCTCTTGACTGGTATCAACAAGAGTTCATTCCCTATGCTGAAGAATACCAAGCATTGCCTGATCGAAAATTAACAACCATTTTAGCATGGATGACGCCCTATATAAAAAAAGCACAAGATCATTTTGGTGATAAATTACTGTTGCTGGCTCATTATTATATGGGCGGCGATATCGTGCGCTTAGTCGAGCAATTTGGCGGTAAAATTGGTGATTCGTATCAATTAGCACTAATGGCAGCAGAACATCCTGAAAAATCCGTGATCATTGAGTCCGCCGTGCATTTTATGGCCGAATCCATCAGTATTTTGGCCAATAACAATCAACAGGTATTTATTACCAACCCTAAATCAGGCTGCACCATGGAAATGCTGGCCAAAGATTTCATGGTTGAGCCGGCGTTTAATGATTTAAATGAACGCTATGGTGCCGAAAATATCCTACCTATTTGTTATATGAATACTTCGGGTAGGGTAAAAGCCATGACGGGCGCGCAAGGTGGTGCCGTATGTACCAGCTCTAATGTTAAAAAAATAGTGCAATGGGCCCAAAAGAAAAATAAAAAAATCCTCTTTATTCCCGATAGACACATGGGTGAGAATGTTGCTTATTGGCTGGGAATAAATAATTTAGCCTACTGGCCAGGCGGCACTGAAGGAGCTCGTTATTCTTTAGCCGAACAAAATCAATCGATTCTGACACAGTTCGATAAATCCGATCTTATTTTATTTGATAGCCATTGTGCGGTACATACGTATTATCAACCAGAAATGTGTGATTATTGGCATGAACAAGGTTATACCACTATTGTGCATCCTGAATGTCGTAATACGGTCGTTCGTGCCGCCCAACATTCAGGCTCCACTGCGTTTATTTGGGATTATGCGGTTAATGATCGTGCAGGAACTAAACGTTATGCTATTGGTACAGAAAATCATCTAGTCGATAATTTAAAACAATATTGCAAAAGTTTAGGTATAGATATCGTTAATTTGGCCGAAGCACCCAAAACAACAGATGACAAAGGAATAGGCTGTGGTTGTGCTACCATGTCTCGTAACGATCCGCCGCATTTGGTTGCTCTATTAGATTTATTACGCCAAGGAAAAACGATGGCTTATAATGAGGTCAAAGCCGGCGATGTCGTCAATGAATTTTCTGGTTTGCGTAATCGCCTCAGCGATACAGAACAACAATGGGTTATAGATAATGCTAAAAAATCATTACAAATGATGATTGATATTACTGAAGATAGAATCTAGTAAACTGGGCTGTAGCCCTTTTAAAAATCAATTAGAACTAATCATCATCGCGAACAATCTTCGCGATGATGATTAGTTACTCAATAGTTCAAATTAGGTGCTAAATAACTATTATTTTGAATTTAACGTCAACACAAGATGCTGCGCATCTTCTCAAGTGTCCACCATTTCATTATTTCCAATGATAAAACTAAATCATTTGGTAATAGTATGGGAGCCTTTTAAGGGCGTTGATTACCTAACACCTGTTTTTTTTGCTCTAAAAAAATGCTACCATATCTTTTTTTAACTAAAAAGATCTTTTTATGCCTTTAATATTTGATTTTGATTGCACCATTACCAAAGAACATACTTTTAAGAAGCATTGTATTGAACAAGCTAGGGATATTAATCAATATGAGCTAGGAAAAGAAATAGGACCGGACATTATCGCTAAAGGAATAGAAGAAAAATTACTTCATAATGAACAGCAATTTAGTGCTATTGCAACTCATCACAATAATCCAGAGTTTATTGCCGGTATTGTTTCTTTAATATTAGGACAAAAATTAACACTTAAAAAACAACAAGTCTCAACTACCTCTGCGCAGGTAGCACTTAATATTTATCAGGTCGAAAATTCAAACAAACCTTTTTTAATTTCTTATATTCCATATAAAGAGTATTCTAAAACACTCTCTACATTAATAGGTAAAAACGAGCAAATTACACTAATTCGCAATACATGGATTAAAGCTCAGTTGATTGATAAAAATACAAAAATAAATTTTTATGATGATGATTCCAACAATGTAGCACTTGCCTGTGATTTATCTTACTTAAATGTGCGCCAAGTAAAAGTTAAATACGGTATATTTACTATTGCAGCAATGTACGCCTCCTCTAAAATCGAACCCACAGGCGATGAGTTAACAAGCGAAGACTCTATAAAAACTACTCCAGAAATAGAGCACTCGGATGATGAGTCTGAACAAAATAGTTCAAATAAAACTGCAAATGCATTAAGCAATCCAGACAGTCAATTATTCCAAGACTATTTATCTAAAATAGGAAAAAAAGCCAATCACTTGCTTCAAAATGGTCATACAAAAGCAGCACGTGCAGCCGAACAATTACATGAGTCATTAACAGAGCATCTTGTAGATTTGAATTCAGACAAATTATCTTTAGAGCAATTTAAAAGAATATGTCATGAATCGATAGTTGAGGCACATAAAGAATTAGATAAACATAGAGGCTGGAGCGAGCTATTAGGGAATGTTAGTGCATTCATTTTAGGATTAGTAATCGGTGGATTAGTCAAAGGGGTGTTGAATACTATTAACAAAAAATCTTTCTTTTTTGTGAGCAACACTAATTCAGCTGAGCTTCTAGATGAAACGGATAAATGCATTCAATCTTTATGCTCCAGCGAATCACCAATACTTTAACTTTATGTTCCTATGTGTTGAGGCAAGCACCCAACACATAGGAACATAATTTAATTTCAGTTAATAGTCTAACGTTTCAAAAGAACACTCATTAAGCCCTACAGAACAGGCATATCCCCCTTGTACGGCAATCCAACGATAATCAATAGGCGCAGGAATCTTAGTTATGACTTGCCACCAAATTGAATAATACCCCACACTAATTTTATACGTACACATCACTCCCTGCCCTAAACCTGCAACCAACACATTCGCTCGTACAAAGCGTGCATCCGCCTCACCTTGTGGCGTATTGTCCGAAAAAGGGTTTACTTTCCACGGGCTGGGAGGAACGCCATGATTTAAAGAAGAAGTCTGTGGATCGGGACACACGTGTGCCCAACTGATTACACTGAACGCCACAGTCAAAATCACGGAAAGAATTAATTTAAAATAAGTCATGATGCTCCTTAATATATATCTTAATTATATTCTAAATTAATGGTAGTAATGATTCCATTACTATTAAATACTCCGCTTTCGTATCTTTATTTCCTCAAAAATATTGTATGTATTTTTTTCTTTGTTATAATAACTTCTAGCAGTGCCGGGGTGGCGGAATTGGTAGACGCGGCGGATTCAAAATCCGCTGATGGTGACATTGTGTCGGTTCGAGTCCGACCCTCGGTACCATTGAGACATTTTATATCAGTTCTCAATGGTTCAAAACGGCACATAACTTCTTGATTATTATTGAAATAATACTGACTTCTTCTTCTCAAATACTTCTCAACTATTCGTTATTTTTCGCATCTAACCGCGCATACTTTGGGTAAGATCTTGGGTAAGATTTATTGCCCTCCTCCAAAGTTGCCAATAGTTGAGGTAACAATCAATGAAGGACACACAGATCAAAGCATTAAAACTCACCTTACGCACGGAGCGTGTCAACAAGCCATTTTTTTTAGCTCCTGCAT
>CAZSAO010000019.1:36078-47476 GCA_964605275.1 uncultured Legionella sp. | reverse complement strand
GCCTCTTGCCCTTGGAATTTGTCCACACTCCCAACTCGAGCTTTATCTCCAAGCGCTGTTTTGAGTTTATTGACCTGAAAATTATAGGGGGCAACAAAAAGGATATCGCTCCAACCTATTATTCGTTGTTGACCACCTTTTGAACTAAAAGTCCTTCCCAATAACTCATGAGCTAAAGTAACAATACACTCCACCTCTTCATCACTGGCCTGTGTATTACCCTCGTGTCTTACAGGCACAGCGATTATTCCAGCGTCCTTATTTAATATACCATTATACCCGACAGGAATAGTTATCAATTGCTCATCATTCTCATAGGCCGTTTCCAGCTTCCCTTCATAAATAGCCTCGCTGATAAATTGATTTACAGCAGAGTGCATACGATAGGTTGTACCCAAAAAAACCCCCATGGAATCAGGTATAGTTGGGGTCGAATGTAACAGATAGTCTAGAATCGACAGGCCGCTGTCTTCTGGATGACTTCCTTGTGAAGGTTGCCCTAATTGCATCTGATCACCCATTAAGATGATATTGGCGGCTGACCTGCTCATAGCGATTAAATTAGCAACACTAACTTGCCCTGCTTCATCTATAAAAAGGTAATCAAAAGTCTGTTCAAGATCTTCTCTGGAGAAGCCCCACGCGGTAGCCCCGACAACACAGCCTGCTTTCAAAAAGCCAGGAATACCCTTATTTTCCAGCACATTAATCCCTAATTCATCAATGACCGAATCAGTATTACGTGTACAAGCAAAATACCCACTAATCCCAGATTTAAGGCAATATTCGGCGGTGCTAATTAATAAATTATTAATCGCTTTGTGGCTATTGGATGAAATGCCTATTTTCTTACCTTGTTTTATCAACTCAGCAATTAAATGTTTTCCTGTATAGGTCTTACCTGCTCCAGGTGGTCCTTGAATCGTCAAATAACTGTTCTTCAAATTAACAACCGCATGGATGATTTCATTTAACCGCTGTTTGGGATCATGACTGGGAGCTATAGCTTGGCCAGCAACATGCCCATTAATTCGGGGAATTGATTTGCCCAGAAAATCAATGATGGCAGTTTGCTCAAGCCTTCCACTGATGTAAGCTTCTGCTTGCGCCAAAATTGACTTTGGTATTTGATCCGGATCAACATATTCATTCGGAATCAACGTAATCGGGCTACCAGGCTCCTCTTTTATCTTTAGTGCAATAATCCCCCGATCTAAATCACTATCCTCTGCATAATAAGCAGCTCTTATATTTTTACCCTCTGGAGTCTCTTCGCCTAACAAATAATAATCTTTGACATGACCTTTGAATTCTTGATCCGGATCAAATGAATATTCACAGATTAAATTGGATCTAGGGGTTGGCTTATAAGCTGGTTTTTCAGTCCTATAACAAAAAGCCAGGCAATCTATATCATCAAGTAATTCCTCATGACTTAACCCTAATCTATCAAATAGTCGCCAAAAAACAGGCTTTGATTCACGTCTATGAAATTCAATTGACCATGCCATCACAATATTAATTTTTGCCAATTGTTCTTGTTCTGCATCGTTCAATTCTAAGGCTCGCGCTAACAAGTTATCGCGGAGCTTAATTGCCTCATTAATATCTTCTTTAATTTCAGGCTCAACTAATTCTGTTTTACCAAGGAAGATAATGCCACTGGATTTCTGTTTGTCTCTTAACCAGACCACTAATTCTTGAGTGGAATTACAATCATCTATGTTGTAAGAGCGGATATCATTTAATGTTTTGGAGGTTTTCCAGGTATCACCGTCAGGATTTTCTCGCCATCGTTCGTAAACAACAACAGAATCGCCTCCAGAACCAACCTCTGTATCACGTTTAGAACGGTATAAATGCTCCACATTTTTAATTGAATAGCGTGGCTCGCCCAATAACAAGGCACCTTTTACAATTTTGTATAAATCCACAAATACTTCATTACGCAGTAACTGATCTACTTCATATTCACATACACCATACCTGCCCATTAATTTACGGCACGCCGTAATTTCGTAGCTAGCATAATGGTAAATGTGCATGAAAGGATCTTGCTGCCATCGATGATAAACCCATTCAATAAATGCTCTGAAACTCTCTTTTTCCTGATCTCTGTTATGCGCCCAAAAATCCATGTATTGATGCTGATTATTATCGTCAAAATAGGTAACACCCCAAAGATACTCCAAGCCTCCCTCTTCAAGAGGAAATCCCTCGATATCAAAAAAAATATCATTTTTAGATAGAGGGGGTAATAAAGCCAAACCTTGCTTCGCGCCATCATTAGAGATTAACTGATAAGCGGGTATTTCTTTTCCAATGCTCTCTTTCTGGATTTTAGCTTGAGCCTTTAAACGTTCAAATAGCTCAGGTTTTATGCCTTTTATAATATTCGTGTTTGCTTTCGCTAAAGCACCCATGGTACTGATACCAGCTTTATGCAATTTTTTTATTTGCCCTGAAGTAATGGTAGCAACCTGAATTAGATGATCAGCTTCTAATAGTAGACTTTCAGCATGAGTACTCCATCTTCCCCAACTTTTTGATGAAGCTGGATCGGGACATTTATTTGGATCAAAATGTTGGTGCTCAATTAAAAATTGATGTTTAAGATTTTTATAGAAATAAAAATAATCATTAATCCTGAATCGCTTTTGTTCCTTATTACCTAAAACTATAGTGATGTATTCAGCTTTAACATGTTGGATTGCTTCCAGCATTTCAGCATAACAACATAATTGCACCAGAAAGTACGGTTTAACTGATTTGGCTAGCTTGGTATCCCAAACCTCGTAGCAATAATCTCCAAAAATACTGTTTCCTTCCACCTTAACCAAAAAATCTGCATACCCTTTAAAAGGTAGCAATTCCAAATGAGCTTGATAAATAATATCCACACCTTTTTGCATTGCATCCAAAGTAGCCTGATATGAATCAGTTCTTTTGTGTAAATTGGCTACAATTAATCCGTTAGCTTCAAATGTAGCTAAAATTTCTAACTCATGTTGATTACCCATGTCATGCAATACACTAAGTAATTCATCATTTTTATCAGGTGCTGGTAATAAATCTGGGTGTGTTATTGCCAAATGCTCCATCCATGATGCGAAGGGGCTATCCATAAATTGAGTCAGATCAGAGGGTGAAAATATTATTTTGTTGGATTCATGGTACATTTAAGTTTTACCCTCGTTAAAGAGTTGTTATCTGGTTTTGTAAATAAACATATTGATTAGTTTAGACGAATTCCATTCACGAATGTATGGTGCTCTATTGGGCTTGCTCATAATGCTTATGTATTGCTGCCTGAACAGCCGACATATCAAGGCCATTTAAAGATGAAAAATCAATAAGATCCGTTTCTATAGACTGTAAAAGCATACGCGCCTCCTCAGTTACATTCTTAATCCTGTGAAAGAGTTTATGCCTTCCAGTACCAGAATACATATCATCCCTGTTTTGAGGCATACATTTATGCACCAACCAATTCCTTTCCGATAAAAAAATGCCTAAATCTTGCAGTAATGACTCAGAGTATATAGTCTCTTTCTTTGCAAGTTTGATAGCTTGGCCAAGGGTATAAAAGCGATATTTTTCTAAAAGTTCATTAGCTTTCTTTAACGGCATACTATAAGGTTTTTTTACTTCCTTTTTTAACGTGATTGAATGGCTAAGTGCATCTTCTAAGTGCTGCACCATACATAAAGCCTCTCCGATCAGGCAGTATAGATTAATTTCATCCCGATTCGCCGGCTTCTTTTTGTATGCATAAGACATATTTGCAATCATTAAGTCTGTATTTTTAATAGAACAGTAGAAGTTATGATACACCCTTTTGCGATCTAGTGAGTGTAGCCAAATAAATCAAAAAATTTAAAAGTGTAGCCAGAAGTGTAGCCAAGAATTTTAATTAGGAAAAATGGATTTTATATTTAACAGGCAACTCGCTGATTTTAAAGGGGATTTGATGGTCGGGACGGAAGGATTTGAACCTTCGACCACTAGCACCCCATGCTAGTACGCTACCAGGCTGCGCTACGCCCCGAACTGTTGCAAATGATAACGAAATATGTAAGAAATGACAAGTCTTTTACGCCGTTCTCTCTCATCATTTTTATGGAAAAACTAACTAAATGCATTGATGCCGGTAATATGTTTTCCTAAAACTAAGGTATGTACATTATCTGTGCCTTCATACGTATAAACTGATTCTAAATTAAGCATATGTCTTATCACATGATATTCCAAACTGATACCGTTTGCTCCTAATAAATTTCTGCAGGTCCGTGCAATATGTAATGCTTCACGACACGCGTTTCCTTTAGCTAAAGAAATCATGGTTGGTGTTTCTTTTTTTTGTTCCTTTAGTCGCCCTATCTGTAAATTTAAACATTGGGCCTTGATGATTTCGCTATACATCTCGGCTAAATCTTTTTGAATAAGCTGAAACGAAGCCAAAGGTTTCTGAAATTGTTTTCTTGCCAATAAATAATCGCGCGTAAGATCAAAACACGCCATCGCAGCCCCCATTGCTCCCCAGGCAATACCATAACGCGCTTGATTTAAACAACTTAAAGCGGCAGCTAAACCTTTTTCTGTGCCGGGTAAATAATGATCATCGGGAATAAATACATTATCAAAAATTAACTCGCCCGTAATTGAGGCGCGTAGCGACATTTTATTTTTAATTTCGGGACAAGTTACCCCCGTGCTTTTGGTATCCACTAAAAACCCACGAATACCCTCGTCTGTTTTTGCCCAAACAATAGCAATCGCGGCAATAGGAGCATTGGTAATCCACATTTTTGCGCCATTAAGTAACCAGCCACCCGCTGTTTTTTTTGCATGGGTATGCATGCTCGCAGGATCAGAGCCCGAATTAGGCTCGGTTAAACCAAAACATCCGATTATCTTCCCTGCAGCCATTTGCGGCAAGTAATATGTTTTTTGTGCTTCGGTGCCAAAGCGAAAGATAGGATACATGCATAATGAATTTTGTACGGAAACAAAACTGCGTAAACCACTATCCCCTCGTTCAAGCTCTTGGCATACCAATCCATAAGCCACATAGTTTGCTTCTGCGCCACCATATTGCGCGGGTAAGGTTAATCCCAATAAACCTAAATCGGCGCACAATTCAATGAGGTGATAAGGAAATACGGCCTGTTCAAATGATTGCGTCATTATTGGTGTAACATCATGGCTGACAAAACGCGCGACACTATCTCGGATTAAACACTCATCCGAACTTAATTGCTCTTCTAAAAATAATAAATCATCCATGGCATGACTCCTGTTCCCTTTGATAGTATCAATTCTTTTATCATAGAACGAATAAAAATAAAACACTCTATTATTCTAGCAACAAAAGAGCAGGTGAACTATAATTTAAACAATCAAATACCTTTACATGGATGCATTGATGAAATGGTTTTTACTTTTGCTCTTGATAGAAAGCACTATAGGCTGTAGTACTATAAAAGGCAAAACAGTTGACTCGCCTATTGCTGCTAAACCTGTATTAGCAGAATATACCGTGCCGGTAGATGTAACGGCCATTACAACTAGTTATTATTCAATCAATGTTGTGAATCATGCTACTCCCTACTATTAAAACCTTAAAGCACCTGCTGTGCACCAAAACATCTATCGTCTAATCCTTTAAATGCCCCTGTTGCACAAAATAAAAACTCATCTGATAACAATAAAATTAAATCAATATTTAATGGCTTAGCATATTAAATAAATGATCATTTCCAGGTATGATGCTCGTGAAGATGAACCTTAAAATAAAGTAAAAATAAACTTTAAAAAACCTAATTGATAAATTTTGCACCATTGGGTATAATGTTCATCCTCGACTTATGCATCTATGTTTTCAGGAGAATGATTTATGCAGGCCAAAAAAATTTTATTACTCGCGTTAGCTGTAAGTACCCCTTTATGTGCTCAAGATGTCAAAATAGTAGGTACCTTAAATAAACCTCTAGTCGCCGCTAAAAATCCTACTATGCCTCATAGTCATTCGTTATCAACGCCTAATCGCTCCATCAAATTATTAAAAGTCGAATTAAGTAAACCTGCAGAAATAGCGCTTACCAACAGAACAAATCAAGTAGTCACCTTGAAAAACCATCTTTCTGCAACGCCTCATTTACCCAAAAAGGTAGAATTAGGCATGAATAACGTGCCTGTATTAGATCAAGGATCTTTTGGCACATGCGTTACATTTGCTAGTACAGCAGCTATCGATGCGGTCTTAGGAAAAGGCGATTATGTGAGTCAATTATGCCAATTGCAATTAGGTAATTATTTAGAAACTAATAGTTACAATGAAAGTGGTTGGGATGGCGCGTATGGTCGCAGCATCTTAAATCAAATGGACACTTTTGGTATAGTAAGTAAAGCACAACAACAAACTATCGGCTGCGGCGGTTTAACTGATTATCCACAAGTAGGTGATAGTGTTCCCTCTTCTTTTGTAAATCCTGAAGATTATCATCAAATGAGTGAATCAATTAATGAAACTGTTGATTGGTCGCCTATTTTAGATGGTGCTACAGCATTTGGTAGAGCAGACACTAATGTGACATTGAATGATGTGAAAAAAGCGTTAAAAGAACAAGATCGGGTAACATTTGGCGTACTTTTATTAGATTTTGATTTAGGCATGATGGGAGCAGTTGGCTCGCACAGCGCCCATTTTGACTCTTGGGTATTAACACCTGAAATCGCACGTGATATCTATTTACGCCCAGAGTTTGGCGGTCATGAAATGATTATTACCGGCTATGATGATGATGCCGTTGCTGTTGATGAGCAAGGTCAAGAACATAAAGGCTTACTCACCCTACGTAATTCTTGGGGCGCTAAAATAGGCGATAAAGGCAATTTTTATATGTCTTATGACTACTTCAAAGTATTGGTAATAGAAGCACAGCGTATTCGCAATTTACGTAGTTCACCTGCTGATGGTGGCGTTGATTCATTTACTGCATAATACAACGTACGATACAGCAAAATACTATCTTTTGCTGTATCGTTCTTGAGTTAGGTAGTCATAGAGGGTGTCATTACATAATCCCTTGCTTGTTTAAGCTTTTCTATTGCCTCCTGAAGATCAGCAAATGTATTTTTTTTACTACTAGGATCGGGGGTCAGATTTTTATTATCTAGTCGCATAACTTGTTCTGCAATATCATTTATTTCCGCAGTAGAACATTGATTCAAATAAACGTTTCTCTCTTTACCTATTTTAGTAATGAACGCCCTGATAATATTGGCAGGTTTGTCCTCATTACAATTCAAGTCTGTTTTCAAATCTATTACAGTTTGATTATCCTCACGCCCCGCGACTTTCAATAAAAAAGTAATAACTTCTGGATTAGCATCAGCTAAAATAAAATTTTTAGTAACGAATGTACTGGTATATTTACCACAAACATCTTTAAGTAGAGATAATAAAGGATTGGTTAAACTCGATAGATTCTCTTTATAATTCTGTGATATTGCGACTGACCTTGAGGACAACTCGGCAATAGTACTTATTTGTAAACGAGATTGTTCTTTTACTTTTTCTCTTTTTGCAAATACTGCATATTCTGTAAGATGAGTATCGTTAATAGTAAATTTATCCTTATACCCTACCATCTCTACCTCTTTGCTCAATGAAATATTTTTTTGAGCGATTTTTTGAGCTATTATCTCTAACGCACTTTTATTACCACTATGCTTATGGGGAAAACTATGAGATGCAGAGGAGCATGCATCGACTACTATGCGTTCCGCCCCTCCCATATTCATGACCATAGGACCTAAAGATCCATCAATTTTTTGTTGCTTGCCATGAGTATTGATAACATACACTACTCCATCTACCAAATCGTCAGGGGCTAACTTAAGCTCAAGAGGAGAAAAATCATCTCCATAAATGACTTTAGGTCGTTTACAATACTCGTTAAAAGAATATTCGAAACCAAAAGCATTAGCGAAATCAATCAATTTTTTTTCTTGAATAGCCACTTCAATATCACATGCTAAAGCGAGCAAGTAATCTTCTTTCAAGTGTTCAGCCGCTTCAAATGCTTTCTCATAATTAGCTTTAGAAACCAACATGGTTCCCTCTTTATCTATAATATCATTTACTATCTGGACTATCTTGGGCCGAGTATCTTTATCAAGACTCTCAAATTGATAATAACTGCCAATGATTATTTTTTTCATTTTGCCCTTTAATTATTTGAAGCACATATATTTAATATAGCACCAATAAAATCACTAATTAAACAAATTGAATTTATTTTACCACCATGGTAAACTTCTTTGCTTATCTTGTTAATGAATAAACACATCTTGAAATGTGGAACTGCATAGGGAAGTCAATGAATGCCTTATATTTACATATCTAGTTGTTATCAATTAAATCATTATGCTCCTCCACCAATGCCGCAGGCCATCCAAACATTGGTTAATAATATAATCACATCTAATAAAGTTATTAATGTATCGAATAAACATTGGCAAGAAGTTTTAGAGAGGATCAACTCTTGTGAGTCGACCCGTTTAAGAGAATACCTAATAGCTCTCGCATGTGACATTGAAGTCGCGATTCAAGAGAAAAACTTAATTCAGATGGCTGCTAAACTCGGATTTGAATATATTTTACATGACTACATAGATAAGCCATCTTTTCATTACGAAGAAGAGTTTCCTATAGATGGCTTTGATCTTGCAAAAGAACAGATCGTAGATGGCAATATATATGTAATTAATACTCACGGAGCACCAGGACAAATAGATGGGCCCTTTCAAAAAGCGTTACAATCGGATTTAAATCTCAAGAGAATTGTACTCGATGCGTGCTCTTCGGCCGTTAAAAAAAATGGCAAAAGTATGATTGCTAACGTTGCATCGCAAGCAATTAAAAAGAATCTCAATGATGATATTGAAGTAGTGGGTTATACCTATAATTACACAGCAAACGAAACACATTTAACCGGCTGCGGTGCTTTCGCAAAAGCAGAATATTTAAAAAATAAACGAGGCATAAAATTAGTAACTCTTACAGAACAACAAGCTCAAGAAAATAAAAAATTGAATAAAACGATAGGAAAAATGTCAACCAATAACTCACTATTCTTTAATCAAACTGTTATTTCTCTTCACACTCATCTTCTTCACGTAATGAGTGCATTATACTCCAAACTGGTCAGTACATTTATAACTAAAGATACCATTAATAGCACCAATACATTGTGTGATAATTTAATCAGTACTCTTATAACACTCTCTATTGATGCAAAAAACATATACAATAAGCTACAAGAAACCAAGCAATATATTAGTGAACAAAATAAACGCCCTGCCACAGCAATTAAACAACTATTAAAAACTTTTAAATTAGAGCGGAAAAAATACTTTGCGTCACTAAGCGATGAGCAATTAGTAAATACGGCCAATAATGCATTATCATTGGCTCGAGAACTCAATGAATCAATAAACGATAACGAGCTGCATGTACGTATTAATTTAGTCAATCATTATTTAAAAAAGTACTCCGTTGATCTTAATAAATGTGTGATTGAAAAAACAGCTCAAAAATATTGCAATCACTAAAAACAAAAGTACACATTATGATTACGTACAGGGCAAACGCATCTAAATTTTGAACACTAAAACAGCCTATTTTACCTACGTGCTGTGCTTTATGCACAGTACCCAGACGATGTTGAATCGATAATTGAACTATATTTCGCACACAAAGTGCGCAAAGCAGGCTATTTGCGTTAATTGTGTTCGATTGAATGCGTTTGCCCTGTGATTACGTATATTACTTTATTGTTTATCAAAAATAGTATACGTAGTTGGACACGTATTTTGTGGCACTAGCTCACTCTTTACCCCATAAAAATGGCCTTGCTCTAAAGCATTGCATACTTCTTTTGCCGATAACGAATTCAAACAGTATGCCAAGGAATTATTAGTGGTGCATTGTAAAAAAATAGCCGCACTACCTCCTATTGCCCTGTACGATTCATCCCCCCAGTGCATCCAATCGCTAGTGTAATAGGTAGTATAATTACTAACTGCCCAGTTCGCGTTTAAAGAAATAATTTTTATTCCGGAATTATTATAATGCACGCGACTGACTGAAGGCGTTGAAATATCATATACCGTAATACCGCGAGCAAGCTTTAATTGCCGTAGTTCATCCATATGGGTATGGCCGGACAATAAAGTAATTTCAGTATAGTGATCAGCGTATTGATTTAATAAGGCCACAAAACGATCTAAGGTCTTTTTATGCCAATTCTCATCACCTTTATAATTAACCCCAGGAGGAGCATGCATCGCAATTAATAACTGTTTCGAGTGATGTTGTTTTAATTGCTGTTCTAACCAACTTAATTCTGCATCTGCATCTGATTCTTGATTGGGATAAGCTGATGCGAGCCATGGAATATAGACAAAAGGTGCCGTATTTAACGCAATGAGCACTACATTTTTGTTTTGCGGCATCACATAAGAAGAATAATAACCATCGTGTAGCATATGAGACTTATCAATAACTAACTCGTCACAAAAAACACAAGCCCCATCCCATTCATTAGCAAAGGATAGTGGCGACAAGCCCTCGCTAAAAAAAGGTTGGTAATTTCCACCGAGAGAATCATTATTGCCCGGTATATAAAACATGGGTTTTCTTGCAGTATCAGCTTGAAATAATCCATGAAATACCGCTTGCTCATAAGCGCCTTTAGTGCGCGCAAGCCAAATAGCATGTGCCGGCAAATCACCTAGATTAAGAATAAAATCAACGTGCTGACTGAGTGCTTCTATTTTTTTTAATGTGTTATGCAGTAATAAAGGGCCAGTATCTTGATGTTGCCCCCCTTGAACTTGCTCACCGTAATGAATATCACTTACAATTAAAAATGATGCATTAGCGCTGCAAAAAGTAGTATAAAATAACAGAAATAGTGCAATTATAAGCATTATCTACCCTCCCATCGCATAATATAATTTATAATGTTTGACGAATAGTCCAGGTACGATCAGTGTTCCCTTCTGCATCATTAATCCATAATAATAAAGGCTGTTCCCCATTAACGTTTACTGGTTGTGTATCTTTCAACGCCACGGCAAAAGAGTATTTATTCGCAATACTCTTCAACGCACTCCATACTTTATTCGCATCTTTTTGCGTATCGTTAATAATAAGCTCATTATTATGATAGACCACTTGCACTCCCTGACCTTTTAATGCCAAACGCACCCCTGATTCTAACTGACGCCATTTAGCAAGTTGTGCGCGCAATACTTGCTCATGCGTAGGATTTCCTTGAAACGTAGCACGGCTATGCGGCATCATTACTTTAACTTGATGTGTGCTGCC
>CAZSAO010000019.1:33755-36068 GCA_964605275.1 uncultured Legionella sp. | reverse complement strand
TTTATTTGAATTCGAAGTCAAAAATGGCCAAATAACATGTATAAGAAAATTCACATCATTTTTTGAGAGAATATTTTTCAAGAAATTAAAAACCTCTTAAAAAGCTAATTAAAACATTGATTCTATGCTAAATAAAGGATTTTTTGAAAATACCAAGATTTAAATTAAGAAAATAGGCACATAAAGCATCTAATACTGGACGGCCAGGCCCCGTATTAGTGCCAGGCAAACGATTAATAAAAAAAGCAAACGCTAAGGTATGACCATTCATGGTATATAAATAACCTGATAAGCTATTCATGCCCGTCATAGTTCCCGTTTTTGCGCGTATAAATCCTTGTTGTTGTGGCGTTTTAAACCGTTTTTGCAAGGTGCCATCCCGCCCAGAAATAGGTAAGGCCGCAATATATTCGTACGCCAGTGGAAAGCGCTGATACAAAAACATTAACAACGAGATCGTTTGTTGCGGCGTTACCAAATTGTAACGAGATAAACCAGAGCCATCGGCAAACAAGGCCTTACTAAAATCAATACCCGTTTGTTGTTGTAAGAACGTTTTAACAACGGCTTGAGCTTCTAACCAATTAACTGGCGCACCGTGTATTTTTGCGGCCGCATGTAAATATAAACTATCCGCATATAAATTATCAGACGGCTTTAATGTATCGGCCATTAGTTGTGATAAAGGTTTGGAATATTGATTCGCTAATAATAAAGTTCCATTAGGTACAGGCCCTAATTCTACCGTACCATTAAAGAGTATATGTTCTTTAGCTAATAAGCCTTTAATTACGCCGGAGGCATAATTTAGTGGATTTTTAATGGCCATGCGATGTTGTTCTGCTCCTTGCCCCACACCTACACATCCGCGCGCAATTAAATGATTGTCTTTATCTAGAGAAAGCCCTATCCCGCATCCCTTAGCATCGGCTTTAGTGGTTGCTTGATTCGTCAGCAGCATGGCACCACCCGCATCATCGGGCTCGACTAATGCCGCAACACCTGCTTGTGCGCCTGGATTTATCGTCACGGTTAAGCGATTATTATCCAGCATTAAGGGGGCAATAGGAGCACCATAACTATAAGACATATCCGAGGTCAGCCATCCCGGGGGATAAGCATCAACCGTAGCCAAAGCGCTTTGAATGTATATTACTCCTTGAATTTCGTGGATATTCCAATCACGTAAAGAAGTAAATAATGTGCGTAAATCATGGCGCGAAAAAGAAGGATCGCCACTTAAACGCAAATATAAATTACCTTTTAAAATACCATTATCTAATTGATGCGCATCGGTGCTTAACTGATTTTTAAAGCGATAATCAGGGCCTAGAGCCAACAATACGGCCGCTTCTGAAAATAATTTCATATTACTTGCGGGAATATAAAAACGAGAGGCATTACGCTGATACAGTGTTTCGCCAGTGGTTAAATCAATTACCACCGCACCTAAATTCACTTGTGGACTAACCCGCTGAATTACTTGATCTACATCACTACTAACGCCAATACTAAATATCTGGCTCGCATATAAGAGCGCCAAACCAGTTACTATACGTTTCATAAAATAAATTCCTTGTGGATAAAGCCGTCTGATAAATACTTATTCATAATGTAAGCCTAGTCGTTCTAACAAACCCGCAAGTGTATCATTATCAAAAAACTTGACCTTTAACCACCCCCCCGCTCGTCCTTCAGTTACAATCTGAACGGGCGCACCGACTTGTTCTGCTAACATAGATTGTAATCGAGCCACATCACGATCAGCGCGCGAGTTATTAAATACATTTGGTTTATTTTTATATTCTTTAATTTCTTGCTCTAACTGTCGAACGCTCCACTGTTCATCAATAATTTTTTGCACGAACACTTCCTGCAATGCAGGCTCTAACGTCACAAGCATGCGGGCATGACCTAAAGATAATAACTCTTCAGCGATATAATTTTTTACTAACGAGGTCAAACTTAACAGACGAACAATATTGGCAATATGGCTACGTGATTTGCCTACTAACAGAGCAATTTCATCTTGCTGGTAATGAAACTCATCGATTAAACGCTTATACCCCGCCGCCTCTTCAATTAAATTTAAATCTTGCCGTTGAATATTTTCTATTAAACCCAAAGCACAGGCTTGTTTATCGCTGTATTCACCAACTAAACACGGCAGCTCTAATAAACCGGCGATGTGCGCTGCACGCCAACGACGCTCACCCGCGATAATTTCATAATACTGTGGCGCAATTTCACGTACAATTAATGGTTCAATAAGGCCTTGCGAACTAATCGATTGTGCCAACTCTTCTAATGCGG
>CAZSAO010000019.1:30580-33745 GCA_964605275.1 uncultured Legionella sp. | reverse complement strand
AAATTTTGTCGCGGTTGATAGTGTCCCGCCTGCAGCTGAGCTATAGGTATCTGGATTAATTGAGCGTGCATGCAAAAAACTCTCGAGTTTTACGTTTTGTCGTAACCAGCCCAAAACAAATGAAATAAACAATGTGCCATGATCGAGGCAATAAGCCCATAATGCCAAAACACAATGCCGAAAAAGAGAGATGGAATGAGGTGCAACAAAAATAAGCTATAACTTAGCCGGCGACTAAACACGCATCCTGCGGCCACATATAAAGGCATTTGGCTTAGTGCAAAAAGAAAACCACTTAAAAAAAGGGCAATAATAATTAATAATGGCGTTAGCTGATGCATAAATAACAAGGTAAAAAAAGCCAGGATATTAACCAGTCCCCAGCGGACTAAAATTTCCTCAACTATGCCACCATATAAAATACATCCATCTAAGCGTAATGCGGCACGCAACTTTGCTATCACTAAAATACTGCGCTCATCCAAAATAGAAGACACTAGGACATAATAAACCAAGGCAAAAAGTACAAAACAAAGACTGGCGTACCCTAATACCGGTAATAACGTCGCGACCAATAGCGGCCAAACCGGCGTGCCTTGCAGCAAAGCTGAAAATATCGGATCACCAAGTCCGGTGCTAGGAGATAAAACACTACCGATAAAGCTCATTGCCAAAACCATGACACCGGTTTGTATCATCACAAAGCGCGAAGCACGCCTGCGCATCTCGAGGCTATTATCAGGCAATAAAAAACGAATAAGCCTAGGAATAGCGATTAAAATACCCGGCAAAGAACAGCAAAATAAAACACTAATTAATAACCAATTAATGTGCATTATCATCCTTTTGTAAAACACTATAAAAAAAGCCATCCATGCCATGCTCACCAGGTAAAATCTGTCGCCCATGCCCCGTGGCGCGCCCCCACTCACTATCAATAGCGAGTACACGACAATCAGCCTGTTGCGCTACAAAGCGCGCTATTTGCTCTTCATTTTCTTCCGGCATAATCGAACAGGTCGCATAGACAAGCAAACCTTGTGGGGCCAATAAAGGCCATAAAGAGCGCAACAATTTATATTGCGTGCGTGCCACCGCAGCAATATCTTCTTTTGTACGCAGCAATTTAATATCCGCATGACGACGGATAACTCCGGTTGCAGAACACGGAGCATCTAATAAGATACGCTCAAATACTTGATTGTTAGCCCATTGTTTCGGTTGTAGGGCATCACCTTGCATGACCGTAGCATGCACTTGCATGCGCTCTAAATTATCACGAACCCTATTTAAACGGCGATCTTCGATATCTAAAGCCAGGCACAACGCTAAATCAGGCTGAGTCTCCAAAATATGTACTGTTTTACCACCTGGTGCACAACACGCGTCTAAAAGATTTAAGCCTGGTTGTAATTGCAATAAAGACACGGCACATTGTGCCGCAGCATCTTGAACTGAAACCCAGCCCTGCGCAAATCCTGGCAAAGAACGGACGTCACAAGGAACCTCTAACGTGATAGCTGAGGCAACTAAAGGATGCGCACTAGCTCTCATTCCTTCGTTCTCTAGCGCCGCTAAATAATCGGCTCGTGCTATTTGACTTAAATTAACACGTAAGGTCATAGGAGGATGCCTATCATTAGCGGCAATGATAGCGCGCCAATCATCTGGCCAAGCCTGTTGTATTTGCTCGAGCAACGGTTGAGGATGACCGTAAAGAAAGGCATCATTAGTGCTAGCAGCTGCAATCAACTCCGCCGACTCACGACAAAAGGTTCTTAATATCGCATTAGCTAAGGCTTTACCCCATGTTTTCTTTACTTTATCTAACAATCCGACCGTTTCTTTTACCACGGCATAATCAGGCAACTTCATGTAATGTAATTGATATAAGCCCAGCAAAATAACCAACCAAACCTCAATGGATTTAGGTCTTTTTTTGGTTAATGCATCGGCTATCACACTTAAGCGAACATAATGCCTGCACACACCAAAACAAAGCTCTTTAATCATGGGAGAGGCCGATGAGGGCAAACATTGGGCAAGAGATTGTTGTTTATCTACTACTTGAATTAAATATTTTAACGCGGTTAAGCGCTCATTAGTACTCATTGAAACACTACCCCTGCTTGTAACTGTGTTTTTCCTGAGTTAAGCCAATCCACGATAGAAATAACTTTGCCGCCAGAAAATTGTATCTTATCAATAAGTAATCCATCACGACCTGTAGCCACTACCATGCCTTTTTTATCTAGTTGCACAATTGTTCCGGGCAGAGCGGACGTTGCTAAAGGAACAACCACGGCATGATGAATCCGTATTTGCTCGGCCTCTAAAACACTATAAGCAATTGGCCAAGGAGTAAACGCGCGAATTTGACGGTCAATGGCTTGAGCTTCTTGCTGCCAATTAATAAGTCCGTCTTCTTTATTGATTTTTTTTGCATAAGTAGCCAGAGCATTATCTTGTTGTACTGGTTGTGCTTGCTCTAATGCTAACAAATCAATCATGCGCACTAATGGTTCTGCCGAAAGATGTGCTAATTTATCATGCATACTGCCGGCGGTATCCGTAGGGTCAATAGCGCACGATACGGTGGCAAGCATCGCGCCAGTATCCATGCCCGCATCCATTTGCATAATAGTCACACCAGTTTCCTCATCACCATGAAATAGTGCTTGCTGAATGGGTGAGGCACCTCGCCATCGCGGCAATAAGGATGCATGCACATTCACGCAGCCCAAACGCGGAATATCTAAAACCGCTTGCGGTAAAATTAAACCATAGGCAATAACAATCATTAAATCAGGTTTTAAAGCAGCCAGCTCATCACGTGCTTCTTGCGTTTTAAAGTTCAATGGTTGATACACGGCAATATCATGATTCAAAGCCCAATCTTTTACCGCTGAAGCCTGTAGTTTACGACCACGGCCTGCGGGTCTATCCGGTTGAGTATAAATCGCTTGCAGCGTATGAGCGGAATGCAATAATGCATTTAAGCACGGAACACCAAATTCAGGTGTTCCGGCAAATATAATATTTAAAGGCTTCATGACTTGGATACGGGTTGACGACGTTTGAATTTATCGAGTTTTTTGCGCGCCAAAGAGCGCTTCAACGGAGAGAGTAAATCAACAAATAATTTACCGTTCAAATGATCAATTT
>CAZSAO010000019.1:0-30570 GCA_964605275.1 uncultured Legionella sp. | reverse complement strand
CTAATAAATCTTCACCCGTTACTTCAAACGGCGTGCCATTTCTATCCAAAGCCCTAACCGTAACTTTTTGTGCTCGCGTCACTTTGTCATAGGCGCCCGGAACCGACAAACAACCCTCATCATATTCTTTTTGCCCTTCTAAGGCGATGATTTCTGGATTAATAAGTACCAGTTGATCTTGTTTATCGCCTTCAACATCAATCACGGAAATACGCAAGCTAACGCCAATTTGTGGTGCAGCTAGCCCCACTCCTCGCGCATCGTACATGGTATCAAACATGTCATCTATCAGTTGTTGTAGTGCATCATCAAAAGCCACAACAGGCTTAGCCACGATTCGCAAACGCGCATCAGGTAAATAAAGAATTTTACGAATAGCCATAGCTATCTGGTTCTCCACATCAAATTCGTGATATTATCGCTCATCTAGTCCAATGCCGCAAGATATCAAAAGGATTGATATAATGGGTAGCTCGTTTATACATAATTTACCGTATTTTTTGGCGTTAAATAAGATCAATCAAATAGGCCCACGTACTGTTCTAAAACTTTATGAACACTGGCCCAATTTGGCACAACTGTTTCAGAAAACACCAAAAGCATTAGAACAAGCCGGTCTCCCTCAACGCCTAATTGCATTAATTACTGGCTACGATCTCAATAATATTAATGAAGATTTAACCTGGGAAAACGCCCATCCTAATCATCACTTATTAACCTGGGAATCACCAGACTATCCTGCGTTATTAAAAGAAATCGCCGACCCACCGATAGTGCTTTATGCCAAGGGGGATTTATCCGCATTAAAACGGCCAGCATTAGCAATCATAGGCAGTCGTCATCCCAGCATTACCGGTTATGAAAATGCCAAATACTTTGCTAAAAATTTAGCCACGCATGGTTTAGCAATTATTAGTGGTTTGGCTTTAGGCATTGATGCGCAAGCTCATTTAGGCTGTTTAGCCGCAAAAGGGCAAACCATTGCCGTGATGGGTACCGGTATTGATTGTATTTATCCCCGCAGACATCACACTTTAGCAGCCCAAATTCAAGAACAGGGCTTAATCGTAAGTGAATTTCCATTAAAAAGCCCACCAATCGCTGGACATTTCCCCAGAAGAAATCGTATAATAAGTGGTCTTTCATTGTCCATTTTGGTTGTGGAAGCAGCAATAAAAAGTGGTTCTTTAATAACAGCAAAAATGGCTTTAGAACAAAATAGAGACGTATTAGCTATCCCAGGCTCTATTCACAATCCTTTAGCACAAGGTTGTCATTATTTATTACAACAAGGTGCTAAATTAGTAAGTTCTATTGAGGATGTACTAAGTGAGCTTCAGCTCGCACCATTACAGGATATTGAGACTAAATCTCTTTCTCCCCTTGCAACTAAGAACAAAAAACTAGTACAGTTCATTGGTTATGAAACAACGAGCATTGACCAAATGGTCACTCGTAGTGGTTTTTCCATAGAACAAATTACCAATGATTTGGCAGAACTTGAGCTGCAAGGGAGCATTATAGCCGTCCCGGGTGGTTATATGAGGTATTAAATATGAAAGATAATCTATTTGAACTGTTATTAAATTTATTCGAAAACAGCTTAAGCCAGCTGCATAAAGGCACAGAGCAAGAAACATTAGCCTCTGAAGCTGATGACGAATCATCTGCAGGAACAGAACACTCCTTATTCATTCGTGCAGCTCACGCGTCGTCTACTCGCATTTTCACTTATGCAGAGCAAATGAAATTAACCAAAGCAGGTTATCAGTTTTTGATGAAAATGAAGCTATTGGGTGTTGTTGACCATGAACATTTTGAACAAATCATGAATCAGCTAGACACTTCCGAGTCACGAATTATTACCTTACAAGAAATCAAATGGACAATCAGATATATTTTGGCTAATACTTTAAGTGAAGAGCAGTTAGCCTTTCTTGAGTTGGTGCTTCAGCCAATAGATGAGAAACACGCATTACACTAAAAAGTGCAACCATTAAGCTTTTTATTACTATTATTTAAAAAAATTAAACATGCAGCCGCAACTCATCTATATTTAATTTTTTGAGTTTATTGACATTTTGCTGGTATACGCGAAAATGACGCCCTATTACAGCGACTGCCATGATAAGCGTATACGTGTCACTAATGAGTTTTCGGTATTTTAGGCGACTTGATTTTTTTGTCCCTAAAGTAAAAAAAGACGCGGAATAGTTATTCTATTCTAAGTCTTTTTTTACTTTAGGGGCAAACAAAGCGATAGCATAAAAGCCGAAAACTCATTAGTGACAAGTATATTATTGGCACATACTGATACTTCATAAATTAAAAAAGGCTTATGTCCTATGAGTAAACACTTGGTGATTGTTGAATCGCCTGCAAAAGCGAAAACTATTCAGAAATATTTAGGCAATGATTATGAAGTCTTAGCTTCTTATGGGCATGTGCGTGATTTACCGGCTCGTAAAGGGTCCGTTAATCCCGAAAAACAATTTACAATGACTTACATGCCTTTAGAAAAAAATGCACGTCATATAGATATTATTGCCAAAACATTAAAAAAATCCGACTCATTATTCCTCGCAACCGACCCTGATAGAGAAGGCGAAGCCATTTCTTGGCATATTTATGAGTTAATGAACGAAAAAAAACTGCTTAAAGAAAAACCTGTGCATCGTATTTTCTTTAATGAAATCACCAAATCAGCCATTCAAGAAGCGATTAATAATCCGCGAGTGATCGCCATGGATCTGGTCAATGCCCAGCAAGCACGCCGCGCATTAGATTATCTGGTGGGTTTTAATCTGTCCCCACTATTATGGAAAAAAATTCGCCGTGGTTTATCCGCAGGCAGAGTACAAAGTCCTGCTTTGCGCTTAATTGTAGAACGAGAAGAAGAAATTGAGCGCTTTGTTACACAAGAATACTGGAAAATAATTGCGCAATGCACACATCAAAAAGCCCCCTTTGAAGCGCGATTGACCCACTATAATAGTGAAAAGCTACAACAATTTACTATTCAAGGTGCAGATAATGCAACCACCATTAAAGATACTTTATTGCGCGAAGCACAAGGTATTTTAACGGTTACAGACATAGAAAAGAAACAACGTAAACGTAAACCATCGCCTCCCTTTATCACCTCGACGTTACAACAAGAAGCGGCGAGAAAATTAGGGTTTACTGCGCGTAAAACGATGATGGTAGCACAACAACTTTATGAAGGTATCGATATAGGCACAGGAACAGTAGGTCTTATATCTTATATGCGTACCGATTCGGTTCATTTAGCGGCAGAAGCAATTAACGAATTACGCGGCTTTATTGAAGAGCGCTTTGGCAAAGAGGCGTGCCCTAAAGAAGCACGAACTTATAAAACCAAATCTAAAAATGCACAAGAAGCACATGAGGCAATTCGCCCCACGTCCATTAAACGTACGCCTGAGATGGTAGAAAATGCCTTAACTAGTGAACAATATAAACTCTACACCCTTATCTGGAAGCGCACCTTAGCCAGTCAAATGGCTGATGCCATTATGGATACTGTTGCCGTAGATTTATCTTGTGGTGCAAATAATATATTCAGAGCTACCGGCTCAACTATTACCTTCCCAGGATTTCTTGCTGTTTATGAAGAAGGACGGGATGATAATAAAGACAAAGAAGGTGAAGAAAACTCTTCTATATTACCCGCTTTTGTTATTGGCGAAAAAGTGGCCTTGCACGATATTCTTGCCAACCAGCACTTTACTGAGCCACCAGCACGCTATTCAGAAGCCACCTTGGTAAAAGCACTAGAAGAATATGATATTGGCCGCCCATCTACTTACGCCTCCATTATTCATACCCTACAACAAAGAGACTACGTTATTGTCGACAAAAAGCGCTTTCAACCTACCGATGTAGGACGAATAGTGAATCGCTTTTTAACCGAGTATTTTACTCGCTATGTTGACTATCAATTTACCGCTCAATTAGAAGATACGCTTGATGCGATTGCCCGTGGTGAAAAAGAATGGATTCCAGTATTAGAAGAGTTTTGGCAACCGTTTGTTACTCAAATTCATGAAATTGATGAACAAGTACAACGCAAAGACGTTACTACCGAACTATTGGAAGAACAATGTCCCAAGTGTGAGAAACAACTCTCTCGACGTCTTGGTAAACGCGGTTATTTTATTGGCTGTACGGGCTATCCAGAATGTGATTATACCCAAGATATCAATGGCCAAGATGCCGATAAAAAAGATGAAGTAGTTGAAGGTCGCACCTGTCCTTTATGTACTAATGAATTACATATCAAAACAGGGCGCTATGGGCGCTTTATTGGCTGCAGTAATTATCCCCAATGCAAACACATGGAGCCGTTGGAGAAACCTGCTGATACAGGCGTCACTTGTCCTAAATGTAATAAAGCGCACATATTACAACGCAAATCACGTCGAGGAAAAATTTTCTATTCATGCGGTGATTATCCCAAATGTGATTATGCTTTATGGAATGAACCGTTACATCAAGCGTGTCCGAAATGTAACTGGCCCATATTGACCGTTAAAGAAACAAAGCGATCGGGACGACAAGTTATTTGTCCACAAGCAGAATGTGGTTATGTAGAAAAAGAATAGAAATACAAAACAATGGATCCTGCGAACAAGTCGCAGGACGTAGGGGAAAACACAATACCTTAGGAGTGTATGTAGATACCTATGGACTTGTTCGCGGGATCCAGGAATGTTGCCCAATATGCATAGGTCACGTGCTTAATTAGAATTCGTTTCTACCATTCATTCTCGTATTCTCAGCCGTTCGAGCACTTTTCTAACCATACTTCATGAACTCTTACTAGAACTTAAAACCCTACATCCCGTGACTTGTTCACGGGATCCAGTAATGTTGATCAATACGCATAGTTCACTTGCTTAAATAGAGCGCAATATAGCGCGATACATCCAAATCAATGAGTAATAACGGCATATTTCTAAACGCTGACCTTAGCGATATTCTGTGAAAACGTTCATTAAATCTAAGCTATTGTGGCTCATTCATTAATTGCTCAATATATCTTCTGCACGTAAGGGGTTTATCTAAGTAATTAATGATCTGCTTGGTGCCACCCGTCCCAGTAATCACTACTGCGCCATATTTAAAAATACTGCCCATAATTGTTTGACGAATATCAATAGACTCAATTTTATTCAGTGGAATATCTACCGTTTGACGCACGAGAATTCCGGTGCGCAAAATTACTTGTTTCTTTTTAATGGTTACAGAAGAAAAATAATAAGTCACCCACGTCATTAAAATCCAAATTAAAGCAAATGCTTCGAGAAATAATCCAAGCTGCCACAATTGATCTAACGCTAATTGCAATATAATGGCGATACAAAAACAAGCCACTGGCCAAAAAAATATCACCCAATGTAATCGGGTAAAATAAAGTACGCCCGGCTCTTTATATTGCTCAGTCATTGTTCACCTTTGTTAATGTGTAGCACACACCGTATGCTATAGTAATTTAATTAAAGTATAGCTTTTTATGCTAACTTCTATTTCCGTAAAGGATAATTTGCTATTCTATACCTAAAATAAAGCACTTGGCGATAGTATACTTGTTACTAATGAGTTTTCAGCTTTTATACTATCGCTTTTTTTGCCCTCAATGTACCGAAAACTCATTAGCAACAAGTATATAAATAAAATGAAATCTATAAAATACTGTTTAAACAAGCAGCTAGCAGATATATGCCAACGATCCGTGCAATTAGAAGAGCTGAGTGAAAAAATTAATGCATTTCTTCCGCAGGAATTGGCTGCTCAATGCCATGCGAGTAGTTTTACCAAAGGGTGTTTAGTATTAGTCACTGCCGATGCAACCTGGGCATCACAAATTCGCTATGCCATCCCGCAGCTAAGAGATCAATTACGTGCCGCAGGGATGTATCAATTATTGTCTATTAAAGTAAGTATTGAATGTAGTAAACAAGAAATTAAAAAAGTTAAAAAAAGTACTCATCATCAAATGACCGAGCAAACTCGCGAAACCATTCTCAGCGAAAGCCAATCGTGTTCTTATGAACCATTACGCCAAGCCCTGCTGCATTTGGCTCAGGGGAAGGTTTAAAAATAGCTCTACCTGCCAATTTTACATGCATTCAGAGCCTGCGATTTCTCTTATTTAAATACATCAGCAAATCGTCTATCCACCCAAGCCTCATCTAAATAAGTAAAACAATCTGCTAAAAAATCGGTGATTTCTTCTTCGCTCATACAATACTCCTCTCCCACAGGCTCAGGGTCATGATGAAGGTATTGCGCAAAATAACTCATACAAAAATGATGATATTCGCGCGTATGTAAAATAAAACAATGCCACATATCATCTAAAACAAGCAGCGGTCCAAAAAGATAGGTTTTTTCATTCTTTTTTTGCCGCTGCTCGCGTAACCATAACCAAGCCAATAAATCAGCAAAAATCTGTTGCGCCTCATCTTGGGTAAAATGGGGATGATGGGCGCAAAAATGTTTAACTACCACGTTGTTCTGATAACTTAATACGTCATCAAGCCGCATGAATTTACCCGCAACAGGCTTTATTCACGCTGTCTTTTTGCGTAATAAAACGAATAATGCGACATATTTTCTCTTCTTTTGACATAGCTAGCTCTCCAAAATATTTTGTTACACTTATTAACTTACCAAATAACACAACGTGGATTATGCACCATTGGGCTATTATCGGGAATATTAAATGCTTTTTGAAACTCAGGCATATTCGCCAAACTACCGTTTACTCTATATTGAGCAGGAGGATGAGGGTCAGTAGTTACTTGATTGCGTATTTGTTGTGGTCTTATATTTAAAGCCCAGCTATGAGCAACACCAAAGAAAAATTGTTGTTGTGGCGTATAACCGTCAATCACTTGGGCTTCTTTATAAGCGTTAGAGCGTAGAAACGCTTTATATGCTAGCGTAATACCACCTAAATCAGCAGCAGCCTCCCCCACAACTAATTTGCCTTGTACATGCATACCACCATCTACTGTATAATTAGAAAACTGGTCTGCAATACATTGGGTGGCTTTATTAAACTGCTGCAAATCACTAGGCGACCACCAATTTTTTAAATTGCCATCACCATCATATTGCGCCCCTTGATCATCAAAGCCATGAGTCATTTCATGTCCCATAACAAAGCCTACAGAGCCATAATTTACCGCAGCAGGTGCCTTGGGATCAAAAAATGGCGCTTGTAATATGCCGGCAGGCATATTCAAGTTATTCATTGATGGATCATAATAAGCATTAATGGTTTGTGGCGTCATCGCCCATTCACTTCTATCAATTGGTTTGCCAATTTTATTTAAATCACGTCGTACTAAATACTGATTGGCACGCATTACATTGAGTACATAAGGCCCTTTATCAACATTTAAACTTGAGTAGTCTCGCCATTTTTCAGGATATCCTATTCGCTCTTCCATCAAATCAAGCTTCTTTAACGCAGCAGTTCGCGTCTTTGGCGTCATCCATGATAAGGTCGCAATATCTTCTTTTAAAACGGCGCGAATGTTTTGTAAAATATCCATAACTTCTTTTTTGGACTGTGCAGAAAAATAAGTATCCACATACATTTTTCCTATAGCAAAACCAAGAGCAGCACTTTCTGTACTCACGACTCGTTTCCAACGCGGAAGTATTTTTTCTGTTCCAGATAGAGCCTGTGACATTTTAAAGTTTTGATCAACAAAAGGTGTTGATAAATAAGATGCATAGCCATCAATCAGATGCCAACTTAAATATATTTTCCAATCAGCAATAGACACCTCATTAAGCAATTGATTGATGCGAGTAAAAAACTCTGGCATGGCAACATTAATTTGAGACATTTGGGCCACATTGAGCGTAGAGAAATAATTCGACCAATTAAAATCGGCACTATCTTTATCTAAATCAGCCACCAAACGCATATTATAAATAGCATGTGGATCGCGCTGTGCTATTTCCGACATGGATGCTTTGGCTAATTGCATCTCAATTGCCATCACCGTTTTTGCTTTTGCAGCTGCCTGCTCGGCCTTATCGCCTAATAACTGAAACATGCTAGTGATGTGTGCAAGATAAGCTTCTCTTATTTTTTGAAACTTAGGATCGTCACTTAAATAATAATCACGATTAGGAAGTCCTAATCCACCTTGCATCGCAGCACCAATCATTGAAGTACTGTCTTGAAAGTCTTGCATGCTACCAAAAGCAAATAATGCATCAATCCCAATTAAATGTAAGCGTGCAATAGCATGCTGTAACTCGGCTTGATTAGAGATGGCATCAATAGCCGCAAACTCTGGACTTAATGGTGTAACGCCTACTTTATCGATAAGAGCTACATCCATACCGCTAAAATAAAAATCACCAATTTTTTGCTCTATAGAACCAGGCTTGGCTTGAGTATTTTTAGCAGCACTAATTAACATCTGATGAATAATATTAAGCACACGTTCATTAAGAATATTAAAACTGCCCCAAGAAGCATATTCAGGAGGAATGGGGTTATTTTTTTGCCATGTACCATTAGCAAAAGCATAAAAATCATCGGCAGGAGAAATTTGCTTATTAATCCAACCTACATTTAGGGGATCATCTTTAGAATTAATAGGCTCTTGCGCAAAAAGTGAGGTATTTAACAGTAACGATACAGTAAGAAATCCTATATTTAACTTCATAAAACGACTCCATTATTATTTTAACATCCATTTTGAAGATAAAGACCTGCTATTACCTTAACAGCCTATCAGGGTGTAGGCAGCTAGCACTCTGAACTTTTGTCAAGAGGCCTGCAAAGGGTTGGTATGCTTGAGAAGGCGAGCAACCATTGAGCAAGCCATCTACTACTCTATGCAATGAATCAAGAAACATTCTCAACTACGAGTCTATCATCATATCGTGTTGAGCTAAATAACGCCTGATGCGTTTTATATTGCCTTGTGCTCATCATTTAATAGTTGCCCGCATTCGCAAACATGATAAGAAAGCGGTAAACGTTAGATAGATGCGTTGCAAGAATTTATGTTAACTTAATAACAAGAGCAGCCAAAATTCGATAAAGGGAACAAAATAAACGTATTATGCTTCAACCGGATAAAAATCAGGTTCTAATAACGGCGCATACTCTTGTGCATCAAAATAGGTATACTCCCAAGCATCTTGACGTACCATCAACTCACGCAATAGTCTATTATTTAGCTCATGTCCCGATTTATAGCCTTCAAAAGCACCAATCAAGTTAGAACCTAATAGATATAAGTCGCCAATCGCATCAAGTACCTTATGCGTTACAAACTCTGAATCAAAACGTAATCCGTCTTCATTTAAAATACGATAATTATCAACAACAATAGCATTATCTAAGCTGCCACCTTTAGCCAAATCAAATTCACGTAGTTTTTCATAGTCAGATAAAAAGCCAAAAGTTCGCGCTCGGCATACTTCTTTTACATAAGAGGTATCGGAAAAATCAAAACACACTGTTTGAGGTCTTTCATTAAAAACAGGATGATCAAAACCAATAGTAAATGATACTTTGTAGCCATTATGTGGTAAAAATTGAACGTATTTGCCATTATCTTCCACACGAATGGGTTTAATAATGCGAATATATTTCTTCGGAGCGCTTTGCTCACGAATTCCAGCAGACTGAATAAGAAAAACAAAAGGAGCAGCACTACCATCCATTATAGGTAATTCAGGACCATTAACATCAATATAAGCATTATCAATGCCTAAGCCGGCCAGGGCAGATAATAAGTGTTCTACTGTTGCTATTTTGACATCGTTATGGTGCAATGTGGTGCATAGCATTGTATCACCAACATACTCATAAGATGCGGGAATTTCTACGACAGGTGATAAATCTACACGACGAAATATGATGCCTGTGTTAATAGGAGCTGGACGTAATGTTAAAAGCACTTTCTCGCCGGAATGCAAGCCAACACCTGTTGCTTGAATTACCTTTTTAGGAGTTCTTTGTTTTGTCATTCAGTGCTCACCTTTCGTCAGTCATTTATTGTAAGCGTTTGAGTCTATATTACGCCGCACTTGCTGGTGCAAAAGCATAAGTAAAAGTCTGGCTCATTAATGGTGCCAGCATAAATCTCTAAACGGTTACTATTTATTTCGCGTGCAAAATTCTATTAATTTTAACAACAAATTGGTGAATAGTCTAATTTTTCTCTCGTTTACTCAAGACAGACGCATTAAAGTGCAAAACAAACCAACCAAAAAAACAAAAAAACACCTTAATGACCAAAACAAAATCAAACAAAGAGCAGCCATTCTTATTATAAAAGTACAGCTTGTTTACTTAAAAATTTGTTAACATCGAATCTTTTAGAATAATATGCCCTACAACTCACTAGCTAAAGCGAAAAATATTGCCTAATACAAACACGTCGCATACTGCACGAAATGCATCCCGCGAATACATCGCGGGACATCAAAATAACCCCTAATATCAGGGCCAATTCATAGTGCTCAGAAATAACTGCGACTATTCTACTTCTTCTTGTCGACGTAAAAATGCGGGGATATCAAGATAATCAACATCAGGTACATCACCTTGCGATTTTTTAGGCGTTAATAAAGAAGAGTTGCTAGCAGGAATAGGAGCTTGTTTGCGGATTAGCGCCGGTCTGTCGAGCTGTTGATAGTCAAAAGAACCATCACTTTTAGCTGTTTCCATGATTCGTGCTTTTTGTGTTTGCTGCGTATTTTGCTGCGTACGTTGACGAGCATCGCCTAAGCCAGTAACAATAACTGTCACGCGCATCTCATCGCTCATATCTGGATCAATTACCGTACCAACAACCACTGTTGCATCATCAGAGATAAATTCTTTGACTACATCCCCTACTTCTTCAAACTCACCAATGGACATATCCATACCGGCAGTAATGTTTACTAAGATACCGCGCGCGCCAGAGAAATTAACATCTTCAAGTAGTGGCGACGCAATAGCAGCTTCAGCCGCTTGACGAGCACGTTGCTCACCAGAAGCACTACCCGTTCCCATCATAGCCATGCCCATTTCAGACATTACCGTGCGCACATCAGCAAAATCGACGTTGATTAAGCCTGGACGTGTAATAAGATCGGAAATACCTTTTACCGCACCTAACAACACATTGTTCGCGGCTTTAAACGCATTAATTAAACTAATATTTTTTCCTAAGACACTGAGTAACTTGTTATTAGGAATAGTTATCAGCGAATCCACATGTTCTGCCAAACGCCGTACACCATCTTCCGCAGCTAAAGCACGTTGCTTGCCTTCAAAAGCAAACGGTTTAGTCACAATTGCAACCGTTAAAATACCTAACTCTTTGGCAATTTCCGCAACAACGGGCGCAGCTCCCGTACCCGTTCCTCCGCCCATACCTGCGGTAATGAACACAATATCAGCACCGGTTAATGTTTCACGGATTAATTCACGATCTTCTTCCGCTGCTTCACGTCCGATTTGCGGGTTAGCACCAGCACCAAGGCCTTTAGTTAGCTCATCACCCAACTGAATATGAATCTTTGCATTTGAGGCACGCAATGCTTGCGCATCAGTATTAGCACAAATGAACTCGACGCCATCTATATTCTCGGCAACCATGTGCTCCACAGCGTTACCACCGCCACCACCAACACCGACAACTTTGATAACTGCATTACTGTGCTCGTATTGGCTGTTATCCATCAATTCAAACATAACCTGCTCCCCTAGCTTACAACAAAAATACTTTATTTTTTAAACTGCTCTCAATTGATTGCATGCAATGCAATCCCCTAAATTTAGAAATTGCCTTGAAACCATTCTTTCATACGAGACCAGACACCTCGGCCATTATCATTCATAACAGGTGTATGATAGCCACCTTCATACTGTTGTTGGTAGCCATGCAATAATAATCCTACGCCCGTAGCTAATGCTGGATTATCAACGGCTTCAGGTAAACCAGAAACAAAATGTGAGCATCCTTTTCGTACGGGCATTTGAAAGCATAATTCAGCCAGTTCAATAGCACCATGAACATTAGACGCACCACCTGTTAATACAATACCCGCAGCCATTCGGTCTTCAAACCCACTGCGTCGTAATTCATTGCGCACTAAAGAGAATAATTCTTCATAACGAGCGGAAACTACATCAGCAAGTGCTTTTGCTGAAATTTTTCTTCCTGGCTTATCATTAACACTAGTCACTTCTAACATATGATTAGGGCTGGCTAATTCAGGCAACGCACAAGCATGAGTTAGTTTGATTGCTTCAGCAGCTTTAGTTGGTGTTCTTAAAGCCATGGCAATATCATTGGTGACTTGATCGCCAGCAATAGGAATCACTGCAGTATGTTGGATGGCTCCCCCACAAAAAATAGCAATATCAGTAGTACCACCACCAATATCAACCACACAGACACCCAAATCTTTTTCATCATCAGTCAGTACGGCATGACTTGATGCTAATTGCTCTAAGATAATGTCACTAACATCCAAACCGCAGCGTCGAACACATTTCACAATATTTTGTGCGGAACTCACAGAGCCTGTAACAATATGTACTCGCGATTCAAGGCGTACACCTGACATGCCAATAGGCTCACGAATAGATCCTTGATTATCAATAATAAATTCTTGCGGTAAAATATGTAAAATCTTTTGATCTGCAGGAATAGCAACCGCTTTTGCCGCATCAATGACCCGCTCAACATCAGCCTTTGATACTTCTTGATCGCGAATTGCCACAATGCCATGAGAATTAAGACTTCTTATATGGCTTCCAGCAATGCCAGCATAAACAGTTCGAACATCACAATTAGCCATTAACTCAGCTTCTTGCACTGCTCGTTGAATGGAGTTAACTGTTGCTTCAATATCGACAACAACCCCTCGTTTTAATCCACGAGAAGGATGACGGCCAATTCCAATGATTTCAATAGCACCATCTAGTGTCACTTCACCAATAAGAGCGACAATTTTTGACGTACCGATATCAAGCCCTGTGATAATATTTCTTTCTATTTTTTTTGCCATTATCGTCCCGTTTGTTGTTTCCACTGCACTGCCATTCCACGTGGATAACGCAAATCCACACTAGCCAACTGTTCTGCTTTTTCAGCAAATACTGCAGGATACGCTTTACAAAAACGCAGTAACCGTGTTTCTAACTCATTTTTTCCTAAATATATTGCTGCGCCATCAGTTAAAGAAAGGATCCATGATTGATTCTCTCTTAGTTGTAAACCGCCGGCATGTAATCCATAGGATGTTAATATCTTACTCAATTTTTCATAAACTTGTAAGACCTCATTTTGCTGTTCTATTGGACCTTGCAATTTGGGTATATTTAATTCATTAGAACTCTTATCTGCTTGAAACAAACGACCATCAGCAGTCATCAATGAATCACCCCATAAAGCCACAGGAACTTTTTCTACTATTTTAATTTTTAACGTGTCAGGCCAAACACGCTCTACCGATGCTGACTCGACCCAATTAAGGTTATTTAGCTCTTTTTGTAATCGGCCTACCGGCAGTAGAAAAAAACTAACACCGGCATATTGCGTTAATATTTGCTCTAATTCTTTATGTGTTACATGCTGATAGTTAGCAGCCACTTTCACCGTAGTTACAGCAAAGCGTTCATTATCAGCCACATATAAATAAGTCAAACGGCCCGCGAGCAAAAGAGCACACAAAATCAAGAATGAGAGCATGCACGCATAGCTCAATCCACTGGCTTGTTTTTTTTTCTTAGGTTGATATCGTTTCACAAGTAATTTGTCACCAAGTGGTTACGGCAATGTTGATGTATTTGTGCCAATTTTATTAGCTCATCCAGTAATTGGCTATAAGCTATACCACTTGCTTGCCACAATTTGGGATACATGCTAATTGAAGTGAAACCAGGCAAAGTATTAATTTCATTAAAATACACCTCATCTGTTTCATCAGTAACAAAAAAATCAACTCGCGCCATACCTTTACATTTTAAACGAGTAAAAATATCCGCGGCAGCTGCAGTAATGCGCTCTTGAGCGGTGTCACTTAAGGATGCAGGTATAATGAGATCAGTTTGCGTACTTTCAAGATATTTAGCCGTATAAGAATAAAAACCATCGCGATGATGAATTTTGATTTCACCCGCCATGCTTACTTTGGGTGAAGCAGAAGGATTACTATTTTCCAGCACCGCTAATTCAATTTCACGTCCTTGAATAAATTCTTCTACTAAAATTTCTTTATCATAACGCAGCGCATCATCAACAGCAGCAAGCAACTCATCCATATTTTTAGCTTTATGAATACCTACGCTAGAACCTAATGAGCAGGGTTTAACAAACAAAGGCCAACCCAACTCTACGGCAGTACGCTCACAAAACTCGTGCCGTTCTTGAGCGCTAGTATGCCAAGACAATGCTCTATATTGCGCCGTTTTCACCCCACCGGCACAACCTACTCTACGCGCCATGTCTTTATCCATGCCAATGGCTGAAGGCAAAACATCACATCCTACATAAGCAACACCGGCTAACTCTAATAACCCTTGTAAACAACCGTCTTCATACAATGGACCATGCACCACGGGAAAAACTACATCCGCATCAATGGATAATTTCCCATGTGCAAATAAACTCTCTAATGGTGTAGATAAAGAAGTGGTTAGCGGTAATTTATCTTTGAACTCTAATAAATCCCTATATTGGTGCACGTGAAACTGACCGTTTTTATCCATTGCAATAGGGATAATGTGATAACGTTCCGCATCAAGATGCTGTAAAACGGAGGCAGCAGAAACTAATGATACTTCATGCTCTCCAGATTTTCCGCCATAAAGCACTACAAGATTGACGGGTTTAGACATGTATATTCTCCAATAATAGGCACTTCATTTATCAGTTTTGTTAGTGTCTTTTCTTTTAGTTTGCCTTAAATAAATCAAGGCTTCAATATTATACTTGTCACTAATGAGTGTTCGGCTTTTATGCCATCGCTTTGTTTGTTCCTAAAGTAGCCAAAACTCATTAGCGACACGTATATCTATGTTTTATGATTCATCAAATTTACAGCCATTTGGCCGACGCTTCCAGCACCTTGCATTAGAATGACATCACCGTCTTGAATAAAACCATCTAAAATACCAGCTAATGATTGTTCATTGACCATGGTCACATGTTTTTCTTTATTTCTAATTTCTTGTGCTAGAGACTCACTATTAATACCAGGTATAGCGGATTCTCCTGCAGAATAAACATCTAATAACAGCAACTCATCAGCCAAACTTAATGCATCAATAAATTGCTGGTATAACGATTGTGTTCTGCTGTAACGATGTGGTTGAAACACATGAACCAGTCTTTTTTCTGGCCACACTTTTCTAAATGCATCAATAGTCGATAAAATTTCCTGCGGATGATGACCATAATCATCAATTACCATAGCGGAACCATTTTTAAATGTTTTTTCACCCAACATTTGAAAACGTCGCCCCACACCTTCAAATTTTAATAATGCATTGATGATTGATTGATCATCTACACCTACTTCCGTAGCAATAGCAATGGAAGCCAATGCATTAAGTACATTATGACGGCCAGGATAAGAAAACTGGATGGCTAAAGGCTTATGAGGAGCAGGTCGTTGCACTATAAAATGACTTACCATACCCACCTGCACCCAATCAACTGCCTGATAATGTGCGTCTTCCCTAAATCCATAAGTTAACGTCGGTCGTTGGATTTCAGGTAAAATACGTCTAATTTCAGCATCCTCTAAGCAGACCACTGCCAGACCATAAAAAGGCAAATGATGCAAAAACTCAAGAAATGTCGTTCTGAGTTTATCAAAATTTCCACCATAAGTTTCCATATGATCGGCATCAATATTAGTCACTACGGCCATCATGGGCTTTAAAAATAAAAAAGAGGCATCACTTTCATCTGCTTCAGCAACAAAATAAGACGATTTACCTAGTTGAGCATTAACGCCCGAGCTATTTAATTTACCACCGATTACATAACTGGGATCCAAACCACCTTCAGCCAATAAACTACTAACCAAGCTCGTAGTCGTGGTTTTACCATGCGTTCCAGCAATAGCAATACCATGACGAAAACGCATCAGCTCGGCTAACATAGCCGCACGCGGAATCACAGGGATCATGGCTTCAATAGCTGCCACAAGCTCAGGATTCTCTTTATGTACGGCAGAAGAACGAACCACCACATCAGCGCCCTGAATATGCTCTTTTTTATGTCCTTCAAATACACTAATACCTAAAGACTTTAAGCGTTGCACACCAGCACCATGGCCCAAATCAGAACCAGTCACAAGGTAGCCTTCATTATGCAACATTTCTGCAATGCCACACATGCCTACACCACCAATACCAACAAAATGAATTTGTTTCACATGGCCCATTCGTGGCGATGAAAAATGTTTTGTGTTACTCACAAAGGTCCCCTTATCAGCCAGCACTTCCCAATCCCAAAGAATGCCAGCGATTTTCATGATCAATGCGTAATAATAACGCAACAACCACACAATTAATAACCATACTTGCACCGCCATAACTCAATAAAGGCAAAGTTAATCCTTTGGTCGGCAACAAGCCTGCATTAACACCCATGTTAATTGCTGCTTGTAGTGCTAACCAAAAAGTTAAGCCATATGCCGTATATGAGGCGAATAAACGCTCTTGAGTATGTGCAATATAGGCGATACTTAAACCGCGATACACAAGTATACTATACAAAGCCATTACAACGATAACGCCTGTTAAACCAAACTCTTCTGCCAGTACTGCAAATAAAAAATCAGTATGAGCCTCAGGTAGATATAAAAGTTTTTGAATACTCTCACCCAAGCCCAAACCAAACCACCCACCACGCCCAAAAGCAATTAATGACTGGGTTAATTGATAACCACTGTTGTATTGATCAGCCCAAGGATCTAAAAAAGCAGTCAAACGTGCCACACGATAAGGCGATGAAATAGCAAGTCCGGCTAATGCGATTATCACAATCAACATTAAGCCTATATAATAACGTAATCGAACTCCCGCCAAAAACAACATGGCCATAACGGTACCAGAAATTACCACCGTGGCGCCAAAATCAGGTTCGCGCAACAATAAACACGACACTACAATTAAAACAAGCATTGGTTTAATAAATCCACCGATGCTGTCACTAACCGCTTTTTTTTGCCGTACCAAATAGCCGGCCAAATAAAAAATCATGGTTAACTTCGCCAATTCCGATACCTGCACACCAATAGGACCTACAGCAAGCCAACGCCGACTGCCATTCACACTACGCCCAATACCAGGAATAAGCACAAGCAACAGCATCAATAAGCAGACAATGAGCATGGGCATACTAATTCGCTGCCAAAAACTACTTTCAGTGCGAATAACAAGTAAGGCCAAAGCCAAACCTACAATCAAATAACATGATTGCTTTACCAAAAAATAAAAAGGCTGATGAAAATAGCGCGTAGATACCATGACCGAACTTGAAGCAACCATCATTAAGCCAATAACTAACAAACCAAATATGGTGGCAATTAGCCATTTATCATATAAGGCTATGGCTTTACTTACCGGTTTTCCTCGTTGATTTACGTGCCTGGGTCGCATCATGCTCACAATTCCATTACAGCGAGAGTAAATACTTCGCCTCGATGATTATAATCTTTAAACATATCCAAACTCGCACATGCTGGTGATAAAAGTACTACATCTCCAGACTGAGCACACGTTTTTGCCTTTAGTACTGCGTGCTCTAACGAGGCAGTACGATGTACCGTTACGACATCAGCTAAAGCAGCATCAAGCAGCGGTGCATCTTCGCCAATTAACACAACATCGCGCACAAACTCATGGGCTACGGCACGAAGATCATGAAAATCAGCACCTTTGCCTTGTCCACCGGCAATAAGTACTATTTTACCGGAAATGGCGCTACCAATACCATTAATGGCCGAAATAGTAGCGCCAATATTGGTGCCCTTTGAATCATTAATCCAATCGACTTTATCTAGTGTTCTTACCCATTGACAGCGATGCTCTAATCCAGCAAAACATTGTAATACATCACTCATAACCGATAATGGAATACCCACCGCATCAGCTAAAGCACACGCAGCTAAGGCATTAAGCCAATTATGCACGCCTTTGATTGATATAGAATTCACATCAAGAAGCCTGTTTTGCCCCTTGGCTAAAAATACCTGCCCATGCTCATGCAGTAAACCCCAGTCATTAACATCTTTTGGTGCACTACTACCAAAAGAATACATAGCTGTAGAAGCTGATTGAAGGCTAGTGTCTGCGTAAGTGGCCTCATCATCGCGATTATAAATAATTGTTTGTGCTTGATGATAGATACGTTGCTTGGCATTTTTATAAGCATCTAAGGTATGATGGCGGTCTAAATGATCGGGAGAAATATTTAAAATAGTAGCCGCTCTTGCCCGCAACGAATCGCATAAATCCAATTGAAAACTAGACAGCTCTAAAACCCATAAATCATAATCATGAGGCGTTGCTAACAAATCAAGCACCGGCGTGCCAATATTTCCCGCCACTGCAACATTCATGCCGTTAGCTTTTGCCATTTCACCAACTAATGTCGTCACGGTCGACTTACCATTGGTACCGGTAATCGCAATAATAGGGGCGGAAATTTCTCTGGCTAAACATTCAATATCGCCATAAATCGCAATATTTTGCTCTCGTGCCTGCTGGAATAAAGGTAAATCAAGTGATAAGCCGGGGCTTGTTATAATATCAGTGACGTGCTCTAGTACTTCAGCGGGAATGTGCTCTAAATACAATGGAATCAGCGGAAATTCAGCAGCACACTCAGCAAGGCCCGGCGCATTAGCTCTGGTATCAAATAAAACAAAGGAGCATTCTTTTCTTTGTAAATAGCGCGCAATAGATAAGCCTGTTTTACCTAAACCTGCAACCAAATAATGATTCATCAGTGCCCCTTGTTTATCGAAGTTTTAATGTAGCTAAGCCCAACAATACAAACACCACCGTGATAAGCCAAAATCGCACAATAACCTTGGGCTCAGCCCAACCTTTTAATTCAAAATGATGGTGTAGCGGCGCCATACGAAATAAACGCTTGCCATGGGTTAATTTAAAATAACCCACTTGTAAAATAACGGATAATGTTTCAATAACAAACAAACCACCCATAATTAACAAAACAAGCTCTTGCCGAATAATAACAGCAACAATCCCCAACGCAGCACCCAACGCCAAGGAACCCACATCCCCCATAAATACTTGGGCAGGATAGCTGTTATACCAAAGAAACCCAAGGCCTGCGCCTACAATAGAAGAGCAAAAAATAGTCAGCTCACCCGTATTGGGGACAAAAGGAATACCTAAATAAGCGGAATGCACCGCATTCGTTGAAGCATAAGCAAAAATACCTAACGCTCCGGCAACCATTACAATCGGCATAATTGCCAAACCATCTAAGCCATCAGTTAAATTCACAGCATTACTGCTGCCAACCACAACAAAATAAGCAAAAATGGGGAATAATAGACCTAAATCAGTAGCCCATGCTTTAAACAAAGGAATAGTTAATTGAGTATGTACGGGTAAAGTTGCGGTCATATATAAATAAAACACCGCAATTAAGGCAATAACGGATTGCCAAAAATACTTCCAGCGACCTGGCAAGCCTTTACTATTTTTCAATATCAACTTGCGGTAATCATCAACCCATCCCACTAAGCCATTGCCCAAGGTTACCAATAACACCAACCACAAAGTAGATTGGCGTAAATCACACCATAACAAGCAGCTGACCGTAACGGCGAGAAGAATAAGCACCCCGCCCATGGTAGGTGTACCCGCTTTAGCAAGATGGGATTTCGGGCCATCATCGCGAACCATTTGACCAATTTGCAAGTTACCCAACCAGCGAATCATCAACGGACCACAAAAAAGGCCAACCATTAAAGCAGTTAAGGCGGCTAAAATGGAGCGAAACGTCAAATATTGAAAGACTCTTAACGCATGATACTGTCCCTGAAATAACTGCGTTAGCCAATAGAGCATAATGGTTCCTCTTAATTAATATCGTTCGCCTTCAGACGAAAAGCGGGCAAGCATATCATATTCTTATCACATCAATTAAGCAGTTGCTGCACAATTTTTTCCATTGCACTAGAACGTGAACCTTTCACTAACACAGTGGTTTTTTGTTTTAACTGATCGCCCAAATAATGAACGACTTCTTCGTGCGTCGCAAAATGATGCCCTCCCTCACCAAAAGCACTAGAGGTGAATTGACTCAACGAACCACAAGTAACAAGCTGATTTATTCCTAAACGACGCGCGGCAAAACCCACTTCCTGATGATGTTCAACCGCCCATTCGCCTAATTCACCCATATCACCAAAAACAAAAATTTTATCACCCGCGCGTTGCGCTAAAACTTCTAAACCCGCTAAAACAGAGCGTAAATTAGCATTATACGTATCATCAAAAATAGTTGCTTTATTTTTGCCGACTAAAACACTCATTCGCCCTTTAACACCAACAAAGGCCTCTAAGCCTTGAGCAATATCCGCTAAAGAAATACCAATCGCATAACAACATGCAGCAGCAGCAACGGCATTGCGCACATTATGCATGCCCAAAACGTGTAACTGAATGTCAATCTCACCTTGCGGTACCACTAAAGAAAACTGACCTCGTCCTTGTTCATCTAAACGAATAGAATGTGCATAAACATCTGCAGCATGATCTACCGAAAAACGTAACGTTTTGGTATTACTAAGCAATGAATCCCAAAAATGAGCATACGCATCATCATCATTCACTACTGCTATACCATCAGGAGCAAGCCCTGCATAAATTTCCCCTTTGGCTTGCGCAACTTTATCGATAGAACCAAACTCTGCAACATGAGCCGGGGCAATATTATTGATTAACGCTACATGAGGTTTTACAATAGCAACCGTATGGGCAATTTCTCCCAGATGATTAGCTCCTAACTCAAAAACAGCATAACGATGTTCTGGCTTTAATGCCAAAACACTCAACGGTGCGCCAATATGATTATTTAAATTTCCCTGTGTTGCATGCGAGGGTGTGGGCAAGATGGCCGCAATCATTTCTTTAACGCTTGTTTTGCCATTCGACCCAGTTAACGCAATAACAGGACACTGCATATTCATCCGATGAATTGTAGCTAAGTGCGCTAAAGCAGCTAAAGGGTTAGCCACTACAAATTGCGGGATAGTAACCAATGGATCTCTTTTGCTCACTACTGCCGCAACCGCTCCTTGGTTTGCCGCCTGCTGAATAAAAAGATGACCATCAAAATGCTCGCCTTCTAATGCAATAAATAAATTTCCAGTTTGTACTAAACGACTGTCTGTACAAAAACCAGTAATAGGCGCATTAACGGAGCACGGTTGTGTTAATAGCTGTGCAATAGTATTAAGATCCATAATATTTGAATAGACTCAAAATTCTAGTGTACTCATACTCCGCTTACTAATTCAAGGGATAAAGTAAGGTTGATAAAAAAAACAGTGCTAACGCACTGTTTTTCAATTCTTTTTTACCAATTAGCAACTATTTTATTTCTATTATGCGCTCGCTAATTGAGATTCGTCTTCAGTAATACCTAATATTCGTTGGTAGTGCGCAATCCGCTGCGCATTTAATGGTTTACGCTCTTCATCTAATAAATACGCATCTAAATTATCACGCAATTGATTCGCTGTAGCCAGCATTAAAGCAAAACGCTGTTCATTGAGTACTACATCATTAGAACCATGCATAAAAAGACATAATCCTCTGACTTCAACCCCACCAATATTTTGCAAATCAAAAACACCAGATGCTGTAGCTAATGCCAAACTACAAACAATAGCTCCTTCACCATTGGGATGCTCATGTCGATGAAAAAGCTGCCCCTCACCAAAACGTAATCCTGATGCAAGAACGGTTTGTAATAATTCATAACCTACAAATTGCCGATCTTCTTTTGCGGACAAAAACATCATTAAAGGTGCTTTATTAATTATTTTCTTAGGCTGTGCCGTGTTCGCAGTAATGACTAATTCGTCTTGTGGCAAAAGCTGCGGCGCAGAGGTTTTAGCCGCTATTTTTTGTACCGAGATTTGAGGTGCAGGCACCGCACTCAATATTGTTTCTGGCTCTAATTTCCGCACGGCAATAATATCATCAGGAAGATTTTTTTCATAAAGATGTGGGTCAGCTTTTGCTGGAGCAGGTTTATAACGTTCATAATTTAAATTTTGTCTTCTTACTTTCATTAAACGTCCAATAGCAACCACGACCCCTATTAATAACAAGACATTAAGAATTAAACTCCAATCAGCCTGCATAGCTTACTCCATTGTTAACGCTTCTTTTACATCTACAGAAACCAAACGTGATACTCCCGGCTCACGCATGGTTACCCCTATTAAATGATCTGCTAATTCCATAGTTACTTTATTATGAGTAATAAATAAAAACTGCACGAACTCAGACATTTCTTTTACCAAACTACAAAATCTATCAACATTCACATCATCCAAAGGCGCATCTACCTCATCGAGCATGCAAAAAGGCGACGGATTTAATTGGAATATAGCAAAAATCAACGCCACTGCCGTCATTGCTTTTTCTCCTCCCGACAGCAAATGAATCGTACTATTTCGTTTGCCTGGAGGCTGTGCCATGACTACAATACCAGCTTCTAGCAGATTATCACAAGTTAATTCTAATTGCGCCTTGCCCCCACCAAATAAACGCGGAAAAAGTACTTTAAAAGAATTATTTACTTCGGTAAAAGTATGTTCCAAACGCAAACGTGTTTCTTTGTCCATTTTATCTATCGCACTTTGCAGTGTAGCGATTGCTTCGTTCAGATCGGCATATTGCTCATCTAGATACTGCTTGCGCTGTTGTTCGCTGGCAAACTCATCAATAGCAGCTAAATTAATAGCGCCTAAACGTTTAATTTGTTCATTAAGCTTAAGCAACTCGTGCTCACGCATGCTTTGCGATGTGTCAGCGGGAATGTTAAGCAACACCGATTGAGGCAATAAAGAACGCTCCTGCAACGTTTCTGCAATAGCCGTAGCACGCACCGACAATTCTTGCTCTTGTAAGCGTAATTGCGCTATTTGCTCTTGCGTTTTTTTACTCTCCAGCACATGGTGGGCTACAGTGTGCTCCAAAGCCTCTGCATCGAGTTGTACTTGCGCATGCTCTTCTTGATATACCCGCAATTGTTGCTCTACTTCTTGATGGCGCATTAATTGATTGGCCAATCGCTCTTGCACCTCATGTTCTGGTTGATGCGATTGAGAGGCCAATAAAGAAAGATGCTCCAAACGCTCTTGCAGCAACAACACACGTTCTTGTTCACGCGCAATACGTTCAACTAATTGCTGCAGGAGCAATTGTTGGCGATCATATTCTAATTCGCTTTGATGTAATTTGCTACGCAACTCATCTGTCACACGTTGCTGCGCTATTAGGGCATACTGATACTCTTCTCTTTGCTGATTTAGAGCCTGATAATACGCTTCATATTCATCGGCTTGGCCGTCTAAAATCAATATAGTGTCAGCCAAAGTAGCCAGCGCATCGTGCGATTGTAGTAATGAATCACGCAGCTCTTCTTCTTGCGCTACGAATGTGGCCAATAATTGTTGGGTATGCAGCACTTGTTGTTGCTGTTTTTCTAACGCAATGGTTGCATTACGCAGCGTATCAGTGCATTGATTAACCTGCTGTTGATATTCGTTTACCCTTAAAAGCGCATCGCTTAAAGCACACTCTAGCTCATCTCGCTCATGCTGCACGTGATTTTTTTGCTGTTGTAAGTGAGCCACTAATGGTGCTAATTCATTAATACGATGTTGTCTAACCAATACTCCAGGCTCATCTGGCTTTACGGCGCCAATTGCCTTGAGCCAACCCTGACCAAACCAGGTGCCTTGTGGCGTAATAATCGACTCATGCGGTAACAAATCGATTAACCATTGTTGTGCTTCTTCCATCGTTTCTGCCGCATAAATATCGGCTAAGGAGTGCACGGACACCGGGATTTGATGTTTTATTTTATCGCTTAATCTAGGGCGTAATTGCTCTGTTAATTCTTTATTAGCCAGAGTCACCACACTACACCCCAAAGCATCAAACTCCGCCCATAATGTTGAGAAATCCTCAACTACATAGGCATGTAAATCATCACCAAGCACGCGCTCAAGGGCAAATTGCCACTGCGGCTCAATTGATAATAACTGTAATAGCTGTTTTTTCTCCGTCCAACCAGAGGAGGCTATCGGCTCTTCCCGACTTTGCATCGCCGCTTTTTGCACGGCTTGTAACGAAATATATTCGGTGTTTAGTTGATGAAAGTCATCGAGAAGCTGTTGTATCACCTGCTCTTTTTGTTGTACCGTTACTTTTAACTGCGCACATACATTACTTTGCTGCAATAATTGCTCTTCGGCATTTTGCTGCAACAGCACACAGTCGCGCACGTTCTGCTCTAATGGCGCAATGCCTTGCTCTAGTTCGTGAAGAACGTAAGTATCTTTTTGTTGTTGAATTTTGTTCAAACGAAAAATTAACTGCTCATACCCTTGTTCTTGGTGCGCTAGATTTGCGCGAGCCAAATGCAATTCATTCTTTTTTTGATGGCGTGCATTTTGTGCGTCTTGCCACTGACTCGTCGATTGCGCTAGCTGCTCGTTTAACTCGCTCAACTGCTCATCACTTATGCATTTATCAGCACGTAACGCAGTGATATTAATAAGGCGGGTTTGTACCTGGTGTTCATTGTCAGCGCGTTGTTCCTCATCCTTTTTAATCTGTTCTTGGGCAGCAGAGTACTCGGTTTGAATGTGTTGTTTGTCCTGCTCCAAACGCTTTTGTTCGCGACGAGCTTGCTCAATATGTTCTTCAAGACGCGCCAAATCAGTCCCTAATTGATACAGTGCTTGTTGTTCTTGTTGTATTTTATTATGGACTTCATATGCCTGTTCTTGCACATACTCTTTTTGCAATTGCACCTGCGTTAAAGCGCTTTGTTGTTGCTCATAAAGCAATGCCTGCTCATATAATTCGTGTTGCTTTATTTGTTGTTGCTCATTAAAAGAAGACCATTTTAAGGCCAGTATTTGCGCCCGACATAAGGCTTCTTCTTCTTTTAATACAGTATAACGTTGTGCTGCATGTTCCAAACGTTGCAATTGTTTATCCAATTCGTCGCGAATATCGGCCACACGACTTAGATTATCTTGTGTTTGTGCAATACGCTGTAGCGTTTCTCGTCGTCGTTCTTTATATTTGGACACACCAGCAGCTTCTTCTAAATGCGCACGCAACTCTTCCGGTTTTGCTTCTATTAAACGCGAGATAGTCCCTTGACCAATAATCGAATAACCACGAAACCCCGCCCCAGTACCTAAAAACATATCGGTAATATCGCGTTTACGACAGCGATTATTATTGAGATAATAAGCCGATTCACCATCGCGAGTCACTACCCGCTTCACGGCAACTTCACTATAGCTGGCAAAAGGCCCCATTAAACGGCCTAAACTATTATCAAAAATAAGTTCCACCGATGCTTGGCCTACGGGTTTACGCTGTGATGAGCCATTAAAAATGACATCAATCATCGACTCGCCACGTAAATTTTTTGCCGACCCCTCTCCCATAACCCAACGCACCGCATCAATAATATTGGATTTGCCACAGCCATTGGGGCCAAGAACGGCCACTAATTGACTGGGAAAATACACTGTTGTGGGATCAACAAAAGACTTAAAGCCTGCTAATTTTAATTGTTTGAGATGCATAAGCATGGGCTATAGAAGACAATAGAAGAATTGATTATAACTGAGGTGGTTGTAGATGACTACGAGAAAACGGAGGAAAAATAAATACGAATAACAACCTAAATTTATTCACATGCTCCGCTCGAGCATGTGAATAAAACAGCACATTATTTATTGTAACAATGCAATACAAGCAACCTGCTGACCTGCTTGTGTCGAAGCTGCAGTATAAGCACAATTTGAGGCAACACCTTGACTCACAGTACAAGTAGATACATAAGCAGTATTATTAACAATATAAGCAAGCGAATTCGTTGCATTCAATTTTAAATCAGCGCCTTGTGAAATGGTAGGGCCAGTTGTTGTTGTAGGAGTACATTCCGTAAAATCGCCGGAGCTTACTTGACAGCCAGTGATGGTATTTTTTCCGGTAATGTACGAATAGCTACTGTTATCCGAAGATATTGCTATACCACGTGCGGTTGCTGGCATATCAGCAGGGGCTGCGGCAGCACTACACGCTCCAACAGCACCAGTGCTTGGTGTGACTTCACATTTACGAACGCCGCTTACGAAACCAACTACATAAAGATATGTGCCATCAGCATTCATTGTGATTTGTTCAATAGGAAGACCTGCTGATGCAACACCAGTACAAGAAGAAACGCTACTCCCATTGGCAGTAATGGGACATCGATAGATCGCCCCGTTATTTCCTCCAACATATAAAAATGTATTAGCAGGATTAATGGTCATTCCTTGTATATTACCTGTTAAACCTACATTAGAATAAGTACAACTAAGAGCCCCTGTTACCGGGGTTATTGCACAAACAGCAATAGCATTATCGGGGGTATAATTTTGTACATATAAATAAGAGTTGCTCGCGTTAATCGCTAATCCTACTGGGCCAGCCCCTCCGTTCGTACCTATTGTGCCAAACGGACCCGCAATTAATCCACAATTTGAAAGAGCTCCATTGCTTGTTGATAAATCACATCGAGCAATCCCCCCAGTATCTGTAGAATTTCCAGTATAGGCAAAATTAACAGGATTCACCGTTATTGTTGCTACGACTGCCTGCGTATTAGTTCCTTGAATGGCAAAATTAGTGGTAGCCGCTTGCGCTGTATTGGCTTGAAAGCCCAATTGACATGAAGCACCAGGAGCAACTGATTGACAGGTATTAGAGACTAATTGCACCGCTCCAGCTAGAGGTGAAGGGAAAACAGGCACCGTAATATCAGTCGCCGTCACACTAGACGAGGTATTTTGAATCGTCATGGTTTGCACCGTAGAGTTCAAACCTGCCGCGGTAAGCGTCATCGGATTGCCGGACGTGATGGCAAGTGTAGCTTGCGAAGCAGTATTCACCGCAATTGCCGCAGTAGCTATCGCAGCATTTGTACCCCCAATGAAAAAAGTAGACAACGAGATAGGAGCTGCAGTCGCATTAAATATCATAGTACATGAAGCGCCAGGTGCCAATACGTTGCAATTATTAGTGGAAAGAGTAACGCCCGCCGGTAATCCAGCAGCAACTAAATTGCTTGCGCTTTGCCCAGTCGTACTACTATTAGTTATTGTTAATGTAGCCGATGTACCTTGAATAAATACAAGAGGAGAACCGGTTATCGTTAGCGGTGCCGCGGTTGATGAGGTGACTTCAATCGCCGCGCCAATAGGACGTATATTCTCATTAGAGGAAGTAATAGCAAAAGAAGTTAACGATATTGCATTACTATTCGCAGTAAACGTTAATACACACGATTGTCGTGGCGCAAGACTCGTACAATTACTGCTATCTACGCTGACATTGCTGGCTAATGCTGAATTAGCAAAATTAGTGCTAACATTCGTTGCGGTATAAACAAAAGAGCTATTGGTGATGGTCATTTGCGCTGAAGTGCTCACCGGGATGGCTAATTGACTCGGACTGGCGGTGAGTCCTAGGCGAAAGCGGCTTTGGCGGCGCACTATCGACAATTGATTTGCCACCGATGGTTGGGAGCACAAAAACGGGTCAGGGGTATTGGTACCGATTTTTGTTTTACATATTTCCGGACCACCAACAATATTAAATCCAGTAGCGCTAGGATTTACTTGCAAGGTCAACACACACGATTGATTGGGACTTAATGTAAACGGATTCGCACAATCCGTACTATTTTGCGTTGTTTGTGTTAATCCATTAACAGGAACCATGGTTAACGTACGAGTCAACTTCGTTTGGTTGGTTACTGTATATTGTACACGAGCACCATCATCACTGGTAATATTAAATTGTGTAGTAGTAACGGGCGTTATTAAAAACTTAGGGGTGGCAGCGTATAATGCACTTGCACTCAAAGCCATAAGACTTCCTGCAAGAGCCGCTTTTAATAAACAACGACTTATCATAGTAAATATCCTTATTTTTATTACCTATATACTTGCTATTTACAAGCATGAACAACTATTCTACGGCAATATAGCGTTCTGGCAAGAGGGTTATAATCCGATATTATTAGTTCGTCATATAAATAAGCATATAAATTATTTAAATGCGTTAAACGCGACAAAATGAATACAAAATAGCTCCGTATCAGCTGTTCGCACGAAACCAAGGGCTTGTTACATTATCTTAATAGTTAATCAGTAATCCGCTATAACAGCACTCAAATTGTCTAATTGACAATCAAGAAAAGTGTTATATAATGGTCGCATTTCCCACATGGTAGATATCAAATGAATAAAAATCTTACGTACCATTTCTTTTTTGCTCTTATAATTAGCTGTTTTTATACTCATTCTTTTGCCGAACCAGCAAACTTAAGTTTATTAAAAAAAGAAATTCGCCAATACCATGATTCTGGCGATTATGAACGTGAATTAGCCGCTCAAATTAGTAGTGCAGAACGGTTTCTCCTTGAGCAAGTACATTATTATCATAATCAAAAAAAACAAACTAAATTAGCTTTAGTATTAGATATTGATGAAACATCGCTGACTAATTACGATAAAATGGTTGTTCGTGACTTTGCCGGCAATCAAGAACAGATTCACCAAGAAATTCTTGCGGGCAACGCTCCGGCGATCAAAGCCACTCTTAATTTATATCAAATAGCGCTTAATAATGGTGTTGATGTCTTTTTTGTTACCGGTCGCATCCCTTCTGAATTAGAAGCCACCAAAGAAAACTTAATTGCCGCAGGGTATGATCGTTGGGCAGGTATTTATGTCCGCCCAGAAAAATATGCTGCTGATTCAATTGTGCCATTTAAATCAAAGTGCAGACAACAAATAGAAAAACAAGGGTATACCATTATTGAATCAATAGGTGACCAGTACAGTGATATCGATGGTGGTTCTGCATTAAAAGGTATCAAGTTACCTAATCCTTATTACTTCATTAAATAAAAACCTCTCTGTGCATGCCGAGCGTTTACTTTTAATGAATCGTTCGGCACATACTACAAAAACAGCAAATGAATGCTTTTTGTTTTTCAGGTATAATCAATTCTCTTTATAAAAAAGGATTGATATCATGCGTTACTTTTTTTCCTGTTTCTTAATTACTCTATTATCTTTTGGTCTATTCGTTAATGAAGCGTCCGCTAAACGCTTTGGCGGTGGTAGAAGTTTTGGCGTGCAACGCTCACAAAGCAGTCTGTATTCATCACAAAAAAATCAATACAATAATGCATTTAATAAAAACACAACCCAAGGTAAAAGCAAATGGGGTGGTATTTTAGGTGGTTTATTGCTAGGTAGCCTTTTAGGTAGTTTGTTTATGGGCAATGGTTTTGCTAGCGGCATGATGAGTTGGTTATTATTAGCTGCGGCGGCCTTTTTTATTATTAACTGGTTACGACGCAGAGCGCAGCCGATAGCGCAAACCGCACAAAGCACGCCTTTTCAAAATAGTGCATTTAATCCATTTCAACAGTTTACCAACACAGCCAATACGGGTACAACATCAGCTAATGACTTTGCAAGTGATGAATTTATTCGCCAAGCCAAAGTTTCCTTTATTCGTTTACAAGCGGCTTATGATCAGAAGAATCTCGATGATTTGCAATCCTTTACCTTACCTGAAGTGTATGCTGAGATAAAAATGCAATTAGATGAGCGTGGTAATGAACTAAATCAAACTGAGGTAATTCGTTTGGATGCACAGCTTCTTGATGTTGAGAAACAAGCCCAATCTACTATTGCTAGTGTGCGCTTTACCGGTACCTTAAAAGAGAATAATCAGAGCGAATCATTAGATGAGATTTGGCATTTTCGCCAAATGGCTAAAGATCAGCCGTGGTTAGTAGGTGGAATTCAGCAAGAGGTGCACCAACCTTAATTTTTTGCTGCCTTCTTCTTTTGGGGAGAAGGCAGCAAATCAGCAGAGTGGATGATATTTTCAACTAACCTCCTCGCCAGAGAATCTACAATCCGCTGCAAAACCTGCTCTATATGATGAAACACTTCATTATTCCAAAATCGCACTACGCGATATCCTTGAGCGTTAAGATAGTTAGTTCTGTTAATATCGTATTGCACCGCATCAAGATGCTGACTGCCATCAATTTCGATAATTAATTTTTTTTCGCGACAGACAAAATCAGCGATGTAAGGACCAATTACATATTCTCGTACAAACTTATATCCTTTAAGTCGCCTGTTTCTTAAAAAATACCAGATGCGTTG
>CAZSAO010000018.1:44695-49153 GCA_964605275.1 uncultured Legionella sp. | reverse complement strand
CTCATCTTTTAATTTAATTCAAAAAAGTCAGACCGGAGGTCTGGCAATGTAGGATGAATAAGTATGTTGTGGGCTTTGAGCCCACCCTGACCACGGTAGCAAGTATAAGCAAAACTCACCTATTACACCTGACGTCGTGCCTCTAAAACATTTGGAATTTGCTCTAGTTTAAGTAATAATCGCGAGAGACTACTCAAACCATCTATTTCAATCGTTAAACTAATAAAAACCATATTATGATGTTTGTCACTATTGGTTTGTAATGCATATACATTTGCTTTTTCATTAGATAATAGTGCTGTAATATCTTTTAATAAAGCCGGTCTATCATAAGCCTTAATTAAAATATCCACTACATAATGTTCTCGGGTTGCCTCTCCCCAGCTAACTTGCAAAAAGCGCTGTTTTTGTCGATCGCTTGCATTAATAATATTGGAACAATCTTGTCGGTGAATAGAGACGCCTCTGCCTAGAGTAATGTAGCCAATCACCTGATCGCCAGGCAATGGTTGACAACAACGAGCCATAAAGGTGAGTAAATTTCCTACGCCTTCAATATGTAAATCGCTACCTGTTGTTTCTGGTTTGTGTTGCGTGCTGCGAATAAATTTTTGTAAATTGACTTCAGTGCTTTCTGCCGGTGTTAGCCTGCTGATGATTTGCCCTACTTTTATATCACCACGACCTAAACCTGCATATAAATCATCAACCCGTTTCAAATTCATAGCACTTGCCACATCAGACATTTTTTCTGATTTTATGCCAAGAGACTTAAGCTCTTTATCTAATAACTCACGGCCATCATGTACATTTCGGTCATAATCTTGAACTTTAAACCAATGTAATACTTTAGCGCGAGCACGAGCTGTTTTTAAATAATTAAGATGAGGATTAATCCAATCACGTGAAGGCTTTATTTCTTTCCCCGCAAAAATTTCAACTTTATCACCCGTTTTTAGCTGATAAGTTAAAGGAACAATATGTTTATTTACTTTAGCGCCACGGCATCGATGCCCCAGATTACTATGAACATGGTAGGCAAAATCAAGTGGCGTAACCCCTTGCGGTAAATCCAACACTTCCCCATCTAACGTAAAGACATATACTCTATCTTCAAAAAACTCGGTGGAGATGCTTTCAGAATCGCTTTTGTTGGTTGCCATTTCTTGATGCCAAGCCAGTACATCACGCAACCATTCAATTTTTCGCTCATGACTTTCTTTTTGTGTTGTGCCACCCTCTTTATACTTCCAATGAGCAGCAACCCCCATCTCGGCCAAATCATGCATATGAAATGTTCTAATTTGCACTTCAAAAACACGCCCTTCCACTGCTTCAACCGCTGTGTGTAATGATTGATAGCCGTTTGCTTTGGGATTAATAATATAATCATCATATTCCACAGGAATTTGTTTCCACAACGAGTGGACAATTCCAAGCACTTCATAGCATTGAGTATGGTGATCAACTAAGACGCGAACTGCGGTTGCATCATAGATCTCTTCTAAAGAAACATTTTTCCGCGTCATTTTTTTATAAATGCTGTGAATGTGTTTGGCTCGTCCATAAACAGCAAAATGAGCAATGCCTGCGTCTTGAATTTTATAATTTAGTTGCGAGACAATTTCATTAACAAAATGATCCCGCTCTAAGCGTTTGGCTTTAAGCCCTTTGGCTATTTCTTTATAGCGCTCTGCATGCAAATAACGAAATGCTAAATCTTCCATTTCCCATTTTATGGCGCCAATTCCTAAGCGATTAGCTAATGGCGCGTAAATTTCCATCGCTTCAGAAGCAATGTGTTGGCGTGTTTCCTCCGGCAAATGCCCGGCGGTTCTTAATACACAAAGACGCTCGGCTAATTTAACGAGTACAACGCGTACATCATCAACCATTGCTAATAACATTTTGCGCATATTGTCTATGTGCTGTTTATTTTGCGGATATTTACCAAAGGCTTGAAAATTATTAATGGCGTTCATTTTTTCAACGCCTTTTACTAACTTTGCAATGTTAGGCCCAAGCTGCTCTTCTACATCATCAATAGATAAGCCGGCATAATGAACATTTTCAAAGATAATGGCTGTTGCAATCGTTTCTTGATCTACTTCAAGATCCGCTAATAAATCAGCCATAGACAAACCTTGCTGCAAGCAGGTTTGTCCAGTTTCAGTGGCATAGTCTTGGCCGGTAAGTTGACTTAAGGTACATGCATTACGGATGAGATCAAGATTATCCAAATAGCCTTTAGAACTTAATTGATGCAGCCACAACGCTAAATCAATGCTCCCATCAGCTGACAATGGAGTGCTATCTTTTACTCTCACCATAATAAACTATCCTTTTTCAAATAATGCGATTGATTCAACATGTGCTGTATGAGGAAACATATCCATCACGCCGGCTTTTAGCAAGCGATATCCTTTATGATTTACTAAAATATCGGTGTCTCTGGCTAATGTTACCGGGTTACAAGACACATATACAATACGTTCAGGGCTTAAAATATCAATTTGTTTTACTAGTTCTAAAGCTCCTGAGCGTGGTGGATCAATCAATACTTTATTAAATGACTGATTCACAAAGGTACTTACTTCATTTACATCATCTAAATTAGCGGCATAAAACGCAGTATTTTCAATCCCATTAAGTGTAGCATTCATTGCGGCACGTTCAACCATGGTGTTACTGCCTTCAACCCCCACCACAGAAGCAGATAATTTTGCCATTGGCAGAGAAAAATTGCCTAAACCACAAAATAAATCCAAAACATTATCACTACTGTTTAAATCCATCAGCTCAATTGCCAATTGTACCATCTCACGGTTTAATGCCGCGTTAACCTGAGTGAAATCTGTTGGATGAAAATGAAAAGTAATATCATAAGCAGGTAGTTGATAGGTTAAATATTCCGACACGTCTTTGGGATAAATACAATGCACTGTCTGGGGACCACCGGGTTGCAGAAAAATTCGATAGCCTTTTTTCGCAGCAAAAGAGAGAATAACTGCTTCATCGTGTGCGGATAAAGGATTTAAGTTACGAAAGATTAACGCAATTTCACTATCCCCTGCAGCTACTTCAATTTGGGCAATTGAGGCTTTATCTTCCATGCTATTGAGTAATTCTCTTAACGAAATAATATCGTTATCTAATTGTGCATTTAATATAGGGCATTGCGTTATATCGGCTATATAGCGCGGATTATGACGTTCTCTAAATCCAACCATAGCACTTTGTTTTTTTTCTACAAATCGAGTACTCAAGCGCGCTTTATTTCTATAATTCCAATGGGTACTGGTTAGCGGCGATAAGAGTTCATCTGGTTGTGTATGACCATAGCGAGTTAATAGATCGAGTAGTTGCTCTTGTTTGTAACGAATTTGCTCTTCTTCTTGCATATGCTGCAAAGAGCAACCGCCACACACCTGATAATGAGCACATTTGGGTTCTACCCTAATGGCTGAAGGCTCAATAACCGTTAATATTTTACCTTCATCAAAATCTTTTTTAATACTAGTATATTGAAAATCAACCACTTCACCAGGCAATGCGCCTTGAATAAAGGTCGTTTTTCCATCAATACGAGCAATTCCTTTGCCATCATGGCTCAAATTGACAATACTTGCTTGCTGAGGGGTGGGATCAGGTCTCTTTTTAGCTCTTCTCATACATCGATACTCTATTCAAATAAACCAGCATTTTATAATAAAATAGAGCAAGATCACATGATTTTAGGCAATCAAATCTTTTAGGATAAAAAATTAGCTTTATTTAATTTGCATAAGTGGCTTATTAACAACTAATAGTAGCGCTCTGAAATAGCTAATAGTGTAATGCCATCAAGAGTATTAGTGAGGAAGCTGAATAATATAAGCGTGTTTAAACTTTCTTTAGAATATAGTCCCTCACGATGTACGCGAGAGACTAACAAATAATCTTTAAATTATGGCATTACGAAATTATTATTTTGTTCATCAATGTGATTTACTATATCTAAAGCAAGATGAAGTTCATGCAATAAATGTCCTGAACGAGTTACTCGTTGTGACGTATTAAAAAAGCCTAGTACTTCTTTATTTTTCTTGAACTCTTGAGGAGAAAATAAAAAATTGAATACGTTTTTAATACTAAAAAGTACATCGCCTAAAGCTTTTTTTATTCCATCGTCTTGATGGGTATTATAAGCATTTTTTATTGTTTCATTTATTACATTATGACATACATCTTTTAATTTATCTTTATTCTTATCTAGCTTGTAATTAGTATGCGCATCAGTTAGTTTATCCAACATCTCTTGATATAATTCAAGACAATCCAACTTATTAGCTACTTTCGCCTTATTGTTCTTTAATAATTCAATCGCCTGATATAGTGCCAAATCAACATCCTTTCGGCCAATCTCTTCAGACGCAGAACTAACATCTTCAGACGCAGAACTAACATCTTCAGACGCAG
>CAZSAO010000018.1:22707-44595 GCA_964605275.1 uncultured Legionella sp. | reverse complement strand
AACATCTTCAGACGCAGAACTAACATCTTCAGACGCAGAACTAACATCTTCAGACACAGGGCTAACATCTTTAAGAGCCGCAGTAAATTGTTCATAAGTTGGCATGCGACTAACTTTTGTTGCACTATCAGCCGTAGGGCTAGTGCCTGATTTCAGCTTAATCCCCAGAGCAGCATCAATTTCGTTTGCTAATTGCTTAAGCGCACTTTTCCTCATTTCTCTATCAGTTAGCTCGTTGTCTTTTTCGAAATTTTTACGAAGCGCTTCTGCTTTTTTTGGATTATTTTTTTGCAAAATAGCCAACCCCTTATTAATACGATTTAATAGTTCGCTAGGAGACGATGGCGTAGCAACAGGTTTAGATTTAGACGTATGTTTTTTCATGATAATGATCTCTAAATGAATACGATGAGTATTTTATCACCAATATATAATAATATCAAATCCTATTGGTACAAGTTGTGCTTTATTTATTCTTTTTGGATACAGGTAAACCTACATTGGCTTGTTAAAAAGATGGTTCAGATTTCGTCATAATTGAACTATTAAGGCGATTATTTGCTCCAAACATATAAGCTCTTCTCCAAAATTTTTTTTATGATATGCTAAAAAAAACTTTTGATGGATTGCTTATGAAAAAGACTATTATTGCATTATGTTTTTTTAGTGCCCCCGCTATTTGGGCTGTTGATTATTCGGGCAATTATGACTGCACGATGTACGATCAAACAGATGGCTATTTTACTGGTCAATTAACATTGAAAATTAATCCACTGGCGTCGTTAGTACAACAAGGTTATGGTAGTTACGATGTGCATATGTCTTTTGAAAATATTCCTTATGAATATGATGGGTACGCAGCGGCTCATGGTAGTCAGTTGGCAATCTATTTTGAAAGTGTCGGGGCTAAACGAGATCCTGATGATAAAGGCGTGGGAATTGCATCTGTTGTTTTAGAAAAAGATGCCAATAATAAAGATATAATTAGTATTCACAAATTTTATTACACGCAACAATATCATAATAAAAGTACTATTGGATTTCAAAAATGTGTCAAAACTACACCCATAGGTTTAAGTAAACGCTAATAAAGATAATCGCACTAAATTTAGTCAGAGGCCGCATGCATTCGTCTCTGACTCTGTTCTAAATATTAAAAATAAGAAAAATATGGCTTTTTCTCCTCACATCTGAAATTATAAAATGTCCGCTTCTTTAATTAATGATACATATGCTCAAAATACTCTTTTTTGCTTACCTTTATGTGTTTACTGTATATGTTCACTCCGCATCTATAACCGTAAATGAATTACAAAATTTTAATTCCAATACCGCTTCGGTGAAAAACTTATTAATACAAGCCATAAACTTAACGCAAAAAAATATACCTTATCTTTATGGGAGTGCTGATCCCAACGCCAAAGGTATGGACTGTTCTGGCACCATCTATTATCTTTTAACCATGCAAGGGCTTAAAAATGTCCCTAGATCGTCCTATTCTCAATATGAATGGGTATGGAACAATAATCATTTTCATGCCGTTAATGGTAAAACGTTTAATTCTTTTGAGTTCGCACAATTAAAAGTAGGTGATCTGCTTTTTTGGAGTGGCACGTATAATGTACATCACGACCCAAATGTCAGTCATGTGATGATTTATCTTGGAAAAAATAAAGAAGGCCAACCTCTTATGGTGGGTGCCAGCGATGGTCGGACTTATAAAGGTAAAGCAATTTTTGGTGTTAGTGTTTTTGATTTTCAATTGCCTAATGCAAGCAGTAAAAGCCAATTTCTAGGATATAGTTGCATCCCGAAATTAACGTGTAATGAATAGGCAATACGTTATCACATCACTTATTTCATTTAGTAATCAGTGGCGTCGTTTGTAAAGGACTCTCTTCACATAATGGGGTCTTTTCTAACGTACTAAAAAAAGTAAGACTTTGCTCTCTTTTTCTTTTCAGAGTGTTTGGGAGGGAGCTGCAACGCTCAGCAGCTCCCCAATTGCATACCATTATTTCTTCAAAGAGTTGCATTTGCTCATTTGTCAATAAAAGAGTGGTAAGGGTTTGTTTATCATGCTCATACTCACTATCTAATTCAATAATGTTTTGAGAGATTTTAACCAATTCTTGCAATAGGTCCCATTGCTTTGCAAATGCAAGTAGCCAAGCAACCGTTGGCTTCTCGTTAGGTCCCGCATTTAAATAAATGGTTACTGGCTTGTCACTCTTACGACGGATAAGATTTAGTAGCTCCCATTGTTGGTCAAAAACCAATAACCAGGCGAATGTAACACCAAAACTTTTACGCTCTCTACGTTGAGGGCCCACATTAAGATCTATGAAAAATGGTTGTGAATGTCGATTGATTAAATGAGTTAATAACGGCCATTGTTTCTTACTTGCTAAAAGACAAGAAATGCTCGCGCCCTGATACATCGCACGTTCATTTAAAGGTCTGGCATTAAGATCAATATCACACGCAAAAGAATGTGTATTTAATAACAACCATTGATTATCAGCTACTAAAAGCCACGCAATGGTTATCCCATAACTTAATGAGTTATCGTTTTTAGGTCCATTGTTCAAATTAATCATTGTTATGCTAGATTTTTTTCCCGTCAAGCGACTAAATAAGGCCCATTGTTTTTGAGCCGCTAATAAAAAAACAAGAGTTGTCCCATAAAATGGATTAAAACTATTTTGAGGGGCAGTATTTAAATCAATGCTAGTTTTATTTTTGGACAATAATTTTTTAAATAAAGCCCAGTGATTTTCTTGTGCTAATATCCAGGCAATAGTAATACCATGCAACACATGTTGTTTATTATGCGTGGTTTCATTTAAGTCAATAGAAACATTGCAATCCAGTAAATGTGCCAATAAATGCCAAGAGCACATTTTTGCTAACAAGAAAGTAAAGGAACACGAATTGAAATAGCCATCCGATGGCAATAATTGATTATATATTAGAGGTAGTAAGTTTTTATAATGAGTATTTCCTGTCAAAATGGCATAATGCGTGGGTAGCAATCCGCAATGCAAGATTTCACATAGATCGTTTATTTTTAGCCCAAAAACCGCATTAAAATGTTCTATTGTGAGTGTTGCGTCACTTTTTAATAAATCATGTTGATGCAACCGAAGCCAATTAATGACGCTCTTTTGAGACTCATCATCTGTTTGAGTATTAGAAATAAGCAAAAAAAATAGACTTAGTCTATTGGCTGGTGCTGCTATTATTGCACCTTGACTCAAAAGATAATCAACAACATTTAAATGATTCTTAAAGGCTGCCGCATCAATGGCTCTCAATTGATAAAAACTATCTTCAGTATTAATTTCGTCAGGGGTTAATTCAACTAATGCTTTTACTCGATCTAAATTGCCTAAAAATGCAGCCTCTATCAATCTCATATATTCAAGGCCTTAGTGTATTTATCGATGATAATCTAGCATCACTTCTATTATCAGGCATGGAGGTATTAAAAAATCCTCCATTTTTAAAACCTACCATTCGATTCCGAGAAGGATCCCCTTCGCGAATCATTGGCACCTCAGGCCCCTCAATTAAATAGTTAAGATCATGCGCGGCCATCTTTTCTCGCCAGTGTTTTATCGAGTTAAATTGACGAACTTCTGTCATTTCTTCCTCGACCCCCACCCCGGTTACACAATTAAAAACAGTATGCGCCATATGAGCCATACATAATGTTTCTTCATTATTTATATCGTGATCAACTAATAAAAAATAACCCGATGGACGTAATACTCGTCGGATATCAGCTAAAAAACATTCCAACTCATTATCGGTGAAATGATGTAAACCTACGTAACACGTCATAACGTCCGCGCTATTATCAGGTAACGTTTTTAAGTTTGGCTTTTTATAATCTAATCGTTCAAATCGATTATAAGGATGAGGAAAACCTGTTTGAATATAATCGGTTAATGATTGTTGTTCATATACAGCAACAATATCGCCAACTACTTTATATCGCTGCTTAAAGCCTTGTACAAAGCGGCCAGGATATCCTATTTCCACCAAACCATTAATTGTCTTTATATTTTGTGGTAATACGGTATATGCTTGCGCACTTAAATCTTTTTTAATAGCAGCTAAAGAATCAAGAATACAAGTAAAATCAGTTAATCCATCAAATGCAATTTCAGGTAAGCGATGTGCTAATTCTTGATAAATATCCTCATGGCTGTCTTTATAAAGTAAAATATCCTCTAATAAAGCAAAAAATTTATCACTGTCTACTCGACGCAAGACATTTTTTAAAAAACCTGCAAACTTAGTTTTATTCTGTTCATTGGCACAAAGCGTTTTAAAATAATTGATTTTTTTTGCTGGAGCATTTAAATGTTTTTGATAAAAACCACTAGTAAAAAGATGTGTGGAATCTAATTGCTCTTTTGCCAGGCAGGCCTCTTCACTATGAGGATAAGCACGCTTAAAATCATCAGGACTAGAGATGTGTTGATAAGGTAAATAATACGCCCCTCCTAATTCCACACTTAAATGTTGTGCTGCGCGAATCCATTTTTGTGCTTTAATAATAGCGCGCTCATCAAGCGGTTGATTAAAGCATAATACCACCGCAAAACGATCACCATCATGTGCATAAGATAATGGCGCTTTATTGTTTTGTTTGACAAAACGAACCGATGCATTTAATAAAACTACATTATTATTATGCAATAACTGACTTAATTCATTGAGAAATTCTGCTAATTGCTCTTCCGGTAAGAAATATTCTTGCAGCCATTCACTTTCACTTGTAGCGCTATTGAACATAGCGTTAATAGGCGGCTGCATGATTTTATTTACACTCATTACCGGACTTTTATTCGCAACAAGTTGTTCTCGCTCCATAGCCCAATATAATCTACGCAACCAAGAAAAATGCCGCGCTGCATTAATCATCACCCGATTAAAACGAGCACCATAAGCCCCTTCAGGTTGGAGCGTATCGCAGATTGGATTTAAATGCTTGTCTTGTTTAATATAGCTTACCGCCACACCTTCTTGTAATAATTGATTGGGGCTAATTGATAAACGATATAAATGCATTCGTACGTCAGAATCATTTTGTACGTTATTACGAAAATGGTGTACATAATCTTGCAGGGAGATAAGAACCCCTCGCTCGTATAGCAATTCATTATCAGTTAAATTAATTGTCGCTGAAACAATAATTCCATAAAGACCTAAACCACCAGTAACATAATGAAATGCAGCATCATTGGGAGTAAGCTCTTCTAACTCACCTTGTGCATTGATTATAGTCATTGCAGATAATACCGTTGATAACATACCATCATGAATATTCCAACCGTGAATATTCGTACCTATAGAACCGCCAACAGAAAATACATCCGAAGCCTGCATCACTTTAAGCGCTAATTTAAATTTATTTGCTTCTTGCTTTACCGCAGACCAAATTGCTCCAGCGCCAACAATAGCTTGTTTTTCCTTGGCATGAATCTCAACGGTGTTGAGCTTATTTAAATCAATAACAATAAGCTCCTCTTTATCGCTAATAAATTGCATTCCTTGGCTAAAACCAGCGCCACGAGGAATAACTTTTTTTCCTTCTTTAACGGCATTTTTAATCAGTTGCTGTACTTCTTCGACAGACTCTGGCGATTTTAATACGGCATTGGAGGCATAATGATAATTTCCTCCAGCTCTGATGACTGAATCATTTAATGGTGGGACAAAATACAAAATAAGCAGCTTAGGATTAATCAAACCCAAAGGAGCTGCTAAAAGAGCATAAAGGCTTTTACTAAAATTACTCGCATAAATTTTTTGTTGCTGTAAGCGATTATCTTGTACTTCATCACTAACAAATAAAGAGCGCAAGGAATAAGTTAGGGCGATTACACCGTTAACTATCGTATCGAGCACAGTTAAGGGAAGAAATAAAAAAACAAAAATCATGCGTGCAATAATTGCTTGTACTAATTGAGGAAAAAATTTATTGGATTGCGTACGATATAACTCATCAATAAGTGCTGCAGGAGTTCCATTTAAATACGCAAATTTAGGGAGATTATTTTTTAAAACGGTAAATAAAGACATGTATGCATCCTTAAAAATTATGAATAAATGACACCGTTACTTCTTTTTCTTTCTCGATTCGCTCAATTGTTTTATGCAAGTTTCTAATTGGTACATCAAAAAGACATATTTTATGGTGTTCTTTTATATGGTTTTGATAGCTAAAAAGTGGCTGAATTTTTTTTGTTTGCAGTAAATGTTCTTCTTTCAATGCCAAATTATCTTCGCTATCCGTATCAATAGTACATTTAATTTGAATACGCTCTTGTCCACCAATTGTTCGCAAATAGATTCTTTCTTTTGCTAATTCGCGAACGACCGAATTAAAAGCAGCATATCGAGAAACGCGTAATCGTGCATAAACCGAGAGGTAGACTTGATCATTTTTTGTTTTAGAGTTATTTTTTGCATACAGATGTTCATTAACCAATGAAACATCATGATGCTGCACTAATTTATCGAGCCGTTGTTTAAATTCAGCTTTAGCTGTATCAGCATTGCTACAATTAATAGCATCAAACTTTACTAATATTTCCGTGTAAGGAAGAGTCTCATCCTGGTTTTGTGCGCTAAAAAAATAACGTAATGGCTTAGAAATCCAAGAACGTGCTTTTAGTTCAGCCGATACAATTGTCCAGGAACACCAATCAATCCATGTTCGATTAAGACATTGATTATATTTTTGTGCTAAATCAGCATGCATGCGTTCATAAGATTGATTATAAAATGCGGTATTTTGTAATCCCTGGGCGTACTGAATAAAAGTATGTGCTAAATGCTTTTGGAAATCAGTGGGATTATTTTTTTTAAAAAATGGATAAAGTAATAATGAGATAATACCTTTAGGAAGCAACTCAAAACTTGTAAATAGGACTACAAATAAATCCATAAGCATATATTCGGAGAATAAAATAGCACTCATACTATTATACTTGCGTGCAGCAGAATAAGAGCGGAATAAAATCTTCCATAAATCAAAAGTTTGGCGAAAATAAGGAAAGTGAAACATTGATTTATTATCTTTTAGCAATTGGGCAAATTCTTCTGCGATTTCAACATTCCGCCACTCAGGCGTAGTCATAAAAGATTGATATTGCTCTCGCTTGTAGTTTTTTTTATCGGTAAGCTGTATTCGTGCATCAAATTGCTTAGTATACTTCCCCATCAATACTCCTTTTTGCAAGTTAACTGTGGCAAAGCGGTATAATAACCGATCTTTATTAAGAAAATATTAGCTGGTGCTTATTATATTTAATAGATAAAATAATTGAAGAATAAAGAAATGAGTAAATAGAGCACAACAAAGAATTCGACCATTAATACAGTATTAATGGTCGAAAAAATAAATTATTTAGCAGAAACAATTTCAAGTTGTACTTGTGCAATAACATCACTGTGTACATGAATTTCTACGACGTAGTTTCCAACAGAATGTAATGGACCTTCTGGCATAACAATTTCACGTTTACTTACTTCAATACCTTTAGCAACTAACGCATCTTTAACTTCATTAACGCCTACAGAACCATAAAGCTTGCCTTCATCACTAGCCATCGCACCCACTACAACAGTAGTATCGTTTAGTTTAGCAGCACGTTGTTCCGCAGCAGCAAAAGACTGTTGTGCTTTCTTCTCAAGCTCAGCACGCTTTTGTTCAAATAACTCAATACTTTTAGCAGTAGCAAAAACCGCTTTATTTTGGGGTATTAAATAATTTCGACCATAGCCAGATTTAACACTAACTTTATCGCCTAAATTACCTAAATTACGTACCTTTTCTAATAAGATAACTTCCATCTTAATAACCTCTTAAATTGATTCTCTCACACGTTCGGGGAGATATAATCGAAAATTAAATAAACTATCCAATGAGCCTAAAAGAATACATGCAGATAACATCAATGCGGGTTTCACTATTATTAATAAAAATAATAAAATACCAATTTTAGTGTGCTTTTTTGTTCCCAAAATAAAATAGCTTAAATTAAAGCCGGCTAAAAGAAAGTAACTTAATACAATAGGCAATAGATTAATCGCTACAGCATATTCATAATAAGCAGCCATACTGGTCATGACTAAGAGCAAGAATGCTCCACGTCCAGCACGAAATAATAATAACTCTTCTTTTAAGCCACCTGGCATAAATAATTTAGCTTGAATAAAGCGAGCACAAAGCAATGAGCTAATTGCAGATATTAATACACTTAAAATTTGAATGCCTAAAAATAGTTGCGCACTATTCGAGGAGCTAATTCCTTGAACATTTTGCTCCCAGTATGTTTGATATTCCTGATAATGAGACAGAATTTTTTTAAACTGTGTCAACTGAATTTCAGCATATTGAGGAAAACAAAAATGCAACAACAAAAAGGAACTCGTTGCTAGCGCTAAAAAAACTCCGAAAACTGTTTGCCAATTTTGGCTATGACGCAAAGTAATAGCACCAAGGAAACATGGAATATAACTAACTAGCGTATTGATAAGTGCACTTTCTATAGGTACAAGCAATATAAGCGGCACAGAATGAATAACCATTGCAGGTATGAGTACTTCACTGCCGCATTTAGCACCTTTTCTTAGCGTAACTAATGCAACCAAAGCAACAGATACCCACGCAGCAAAAGGCAACATAGCAAGAACAACAGCACATGCAATAGCATAGTGCTTGTTATCAAGTATTTTTTTGCTTTGCTTTAGTATTAATTCACCTGTGCGCATAATATGAACTGTACTTATCTATGGCTATCGCAATAAGGTAATAAACCAACAAAACGAGCGTGTTTTATAGCCTTAGCTAATTGGCGTTGAAAACGTGTTTGAGTACCAGTAATACGGCTAGGTACGATTTTACCCGTTTCAGAAATATAATTTTTTAATAAATTAATATCTTTGTAGTCAATTTCATTACCGCTTTCAGCACTGAAACGACACATTTTTTTTCTACGAAAATAAACTGACATAAATAATCTCCTCTTAAGCAGAACGTGTTTCTTTTTCTTTTTTCATTAACACGGATTCAGCAGTAACCGCTTGTTTTTGAACAGTGATTAGGTTTCTTATAATTGCATCATTAAATTTGAATGCATTTTTAAGTTCTTCCAATGCTTCGAGATTACACTCAACATTTAATAAAATGTAGTGTGCTTTATGTACATCATTTATTGGATAAGCTAATTGACGACGACCTAAGTCTTCTTTACGATGGATTGAACCATTGTGTTTAGTAATAACCGCTTCATAACGCTCAACCATTGCTTGTACTTGTTCGCTTTGATCAGGGTGTACTAGAAACATAATTTCGTAATGTCTCATGTGTGCTCCTTATGGATAATAGCCTTTTAAATATTTTAATTTAATAAGGCAAGGTTTGAAAAACTGCCCATTGTACTTCTTTTAGTTTTGTTTGACAAACTAAATAATATATTATAAGTGTAACCGCATCACCTCGACATGTCTCACCGCGAACTATCGAGTATGATAAATAACCTATGCACCTACTTTGCTATCATTTCTCTCAAACGTAAACGAATCTAATTACCTCATAAATAAATATTTTTTCCTTTTTTCATTAAAGTTAGTTTAAGAAATCAGGAAAAAACTATTTTTTTGAATTTTTGCTCTGATTGTTAGTGACAAATATGTTTAAATTAGTTAATGTGCACTTTAATGATGTAGTTAAGCCTTAATAAAACACAATAATAACGAGGTTTTGATGGATATTATTTCTCTAAATTTTGAAGAACCACTGCTTATTCGTATTGGAGATACTACAGTTAAAGTATTAGCATTTAAAACTCCTGAACATGGCAATATTAAATTTGGTGTAGAAGCACCAAGAAGTATTAACGTGCATAGAGAAGAAATATTTCATGCCATTAAACAAAAAGAACTTTTATCAACAACTGAATAATGATATTTCACCAAAAAAATTAACTATTTGCTTATTAATTTGTAGCGGCTTAATTTTTATATTATCTTGTGTGGGATTGCTAGTTAATTATTTTATTTATCAATATCCAGGAAATAATTATTTCCCTACTAATATAGCTCAAATAGGACCATTTTTTTTCCTTTTTTATCTAGGCAGCATGTTACTTTTTGGCAAGATGCATCGCATCACCGCTACAGGACGTGAATTACTTTATTTTTTTATTGTTATGTGTCTTATTGCTTTAGCAACGAACAGCATACAATATACCCCTTTTCCATCTATCGACAAGCAAATCACAGCCTTTGAATCTCTGTTTGATATTGATATGAATTCAATTGTAACTTGGACCAATCAACACGCTCACTTATATTCTATTTTAAACATAGTTTATAACACACTCCCTAAGCAAATGAGTTTAATTCCGCTATTTATTATTATCACCGGACGTTTTACACTTATTCGCGAATACTACTTGTTTCTTTTGTTTACTGCATTATTAGGCTTTAGTTTTTACTATTTTTTCCCAACAATAGCTCCTGCAGGCGTTATTGTAAGCCCTTGGTTTAAATCCTATCAACTAGCCACTAGCCTTAAATTTCAGCAAATTCATGCTCATATACCTCCAACAACGAAGGAAGGAGGATTAATTGCCTTACCTTCTTTTCATTGCATATGGGCATTAATGTGTGTCTACTTATTAAAAGAATGGCGTATAGCCTGGATAACTTTACTACTATTTAATTGCGCGCTTATTACAGCATGCATAGCACTTGGGTGGCATTATCCTATAGATATAATTGCAGGTATTGTGGTGTTTGCACTCGCTTATATTTTGTTGATTTGGTGTAGATTTGAGTCTAGTTGCGCCACAAATATATTAACTAAATATACTCCCTGAGCAGATTACAAATTATTAGTCAGTAAGTGCTAGTCATTTTTCAACTCATTGAAAAATGAGGGGATTACCCATTATTTTTCATAAATTATTGCAAATAACGTCATTTTGAAAGCAGTGAACTTCTAGATACGGCATTGAGCCTCCTTCCCTGCGCTCAGGATGAACAGAATTGCTGATTACTAATACTTACTCTTTATTCCTGATTAAATAATCATAATCTGTGCTTGATGTATCTAGTTAACCCAAGGCAAGATTAAATGAATCATTTATTTTACTAATCTCTGCTTGTATTTCTCCTATAATATTTCGCTCTGTAAACATTGAGACCCCCCATGTTGAATAGGAAAATATTTTATACAGTGGATGAATACTATAAGATGACTTTTCCGGTTTAGATATCTGATTAAGAAAATCTACATAACTTTTATTAGACATTTTGGATTTTATTGCCGTTCGCAAACGATCCCATAATTCATCGCGATGTTTATACAAATTATCAAAAGAAGATGAATTACGATCAAACTCATTAGTCATCCAACTAGGATTCTTCATAATATAATTTATATAATGATCTAAAAGCAGATCTAAAACTCTATGATCACCGCAAGTTTTAGCGAGATAAAGAGGAGTACGCTGATAATCACCGTCCAAATATAGATCTAATCTGTCATAAGCTAAAAAAGCGTACGTCAAGGATAATAAACCTCTTTTTACAGCTTTATAAAAAATAGGTAACGGATAGCAATTAATATCCTCACTACAGAGTTGATTTGGATTGATAATATTGCTAAATTTAAAATTATTTAAAATAACCTCCATTGCATTGAAAGCATTAGACGAGTCAGCTAATTGAAGAAAATTGTTATTGTAGAAATATTGGTTCCTCGAAGTAAAAAGAGCTCTTAATATTTGAGCGCGATTATGTCGTATTGCTTCAGCGATTGAATTTTCAAGTGCTATACCAGGCATAGCTAAAAATAAGTGCACTATTTCTTCATTATCGAGAATAATAGATCTATTAAGCGCCTCAGAACAATAAGCACCAGGAGCAGGACCTACTAATTCACTCAAAATACCTCTGATAGTATCAACCTTTTGCGACTCCACTGCGACTAATAATTTTTGCTTTATTTTATTATTATGCATTGTGGGATTGCTGATCTTCATCGAGCTAGCGTGTTCCATTAAGGCAGAAATACCTTCAATTTTATCAATGCCCACAACTTTAAGATTAGGTAAATGCTCTGTTAACTTTTTCAAATACTGGACAATCTGCATTTTATCTTCTAAGGATAATAGAGTGCCATCATCTCGAGCCGCATTATTTAAAATTAAAACAGAAACAGTATCACTGCGACGCAGAGGATTGGAGCCATTATTTTCCAATAACCACTTTGCTATTGCTGTAAATTCATACGTTAGACAGTCATCAGCAATGACTGGAACCAGCATTTCTTCGTGAGCAATAGGGCATGTATTATTTTTGGGCATGTTGTTTTCCAAAGCATTTTCTCACAGGTTACACGGATATTTTTTTGTGTTAATTAATATTTCACAACGCCTTTTTTTTAACCGTGACAGGTGTAAGATGACATTTCTTGTAAAATGGATTGAAGAGCGACTAATGGATTATCTGCACGGGTAATAGGTCGCCCTACTACTAAATAATCACTGCCCTGCTCTATTGCTTGTGCGGGAGTCATTACCCGCAACTGATCATTTAAATTATTAGTCAACGCTCTAACTCCGGGCGTTACCGCCACAAAATCCGTGCCACATAGCGTTTTAATCATTTGTACTTCGTGTGCCGAGCAAACAACACCATCTAAATGAGCCTCTTTAGCTAAAAGCGCTAAATCACCTACTTGTGATAATAAAGATTTACTCACACCAATACTACTTAATTGTAGGGCATCAAAACTGGTTAAAACAGTAACCGCTGTAAGCAGCGGCTTTTTTGTTCCATACTTTTGTAATGCATTAGCAGCTGCGCTCATCATTTCTAGGCCGCCACACGCATGAACATTGAGCATCCATACGCCCAAGTCTGCTGCGGCACTACATGCTCTCGCTACGGTATTAGGTATATCATGAAATTTAAGATCTAAAAAAACATCAAATCCTTTGTGTACTAACTGAGTTACAAACAAAGGGCCACCGCGAGTAAATAGCTCATTGCCAACCTTTAGTGCACACAAAGACGGATCGAGTAAGTCTACTAAATCCAAGGCCTGCTTCTTTTCTTCATAATCTAACGCAACGATTAAACGAGAGCTCATATGTAATCCTAAGCTTCTTGAAGAGATAATGCTTTTTTCACCGCCTCAGCGATACGAATTTGCTCTTCTTCTTTTAGATAAGGGTGCATCGGTAAACTTATAACGCGCGCACTTGCTTGCTCAGAATGTGGAAAGTCGCCCACATTATGATTTAAATAAGCTAATGCTTTTTGTTGATGCATGGAAATAGGATAATGTACTGCAGTGGGAATTCCGGCTTCATGCATACTTTTTTGAAATTCCACACGATTTGGTACTTCAATAGTGTATTGCGCATAAACACTAGTATTATAGTCACGTACTGAAGGTGTTTTCACTAAATGAGACAAAAGCTCATTATAGCGTGCTCCAATTTGTTGGCGTAGCACAATTTCTTGAGGAAATAATTTTAATTTCTCGAGTAAAATAGCGGCTTGAATGGTATCCATACGTCCGTTAATGCCAATAGAGCTATGACAATAGCGTTCATTTTGTCCATGTATGCGTATTTCAAGTAATTTTTGTGCAAGAGCATCATCATTGGTGAAACATGCTCCAGAATCCCCATAGCCACCTAAAGGTTTTGATGGAAAGAAACTAGTACAGCCAATGGTAGATAAACCACACGAATAGCCACCTTTATAGGTAGCACCAAAACTTTGAGCGCCATCTTCAATTACCGGAATATTATACTCTTGCGCTATGGCATTAATCTCATCAAAATCAGGACATTGCCCATATAAACTAACCGGCATAATGGCTTTTGTCTTTTTAGTAATCGCAGCTTTTAATAAGCTCACATCTAAATTATAAGTATGTGGATCAATATCTACAAATACGGGTACTGCATGACATAAAGCAATAACTTCAGCTGTTGCAAAAAAACTAAAAGGACTGGTGATTACCTCATCGCCTGGTTTAATATCTAAAGCCATTAGAGCCATTAGCAATGCATCGGTACCGCTTGAATTGACAATAGCATGTTTCACGCCAACAAACTCAGCTAATTGTTTTTCGAGTTCGGTAATTTCTGGTCCCATTATATACTGGCCATGATCAAGTACTTTTTTTATTCCGTTTAAAACATCTTGTTCAATTAAAGAGTATTGGGTTTTTAAATCAATAAAGTTCATTGTTATCTCATTTTTAATTATTTTAAAATTTAATTGGTTTAGCATAATCAGCATTTACTTAATTATGCCCCAATAAATAGCATTCATTAATGCGTTCGCGCGTAAAGGCAAACAGATTAATCACCTTCTAAGCCATGAATTGGCTTCATTTTACCCCATTGTTTGCAACTGGGACAATGCCAATGTAAATGTTTTCCACCAAAGCCACATTGACCGCAACGATAAATAGGCTTATTAACAAGAAATTTGGTAGTAATATCGTATAGCATTTGTAGTTTTTCGCGCACTTTTCCTTGCGCTGATTCTAAGTGCCAATAAATAAGCCTATTTAACCCGCGAATGGAGGGATGTTTACTCAAATTATCCGCTACAAAATCAATAGCCGCATTAACCCCTTTTGTTTGGTGTAGATATTCGGCGATAACAAAAATAACAGATGCTCTAGAATGCTCTTCTAAGGTATTTTCAAGATAATCAATACATTCCGGCATTAAATCCAATTCTTTATGGCACAATACGAATGGTTCTATAATTTCGGTTAAAAACTCTGCATCTTGTTGCGGTACTCGCTTGAGTGAACGAATAGCTTGTTTGTATTTGCCTTCTTTTATTTCTACGTGAGCATTCATAAGGCTTGCACGCACAGATTCTGGATCCACACTCATTGCCTGTTTAATGCAATAAATAGCACGATCTAACGCATTAACTTTTAACGATTGCGTGGCCATTTCACAATAATAATGCGCTGCTTGCTGATGATAACTACTGCCCGTTGATATTTCTAATTTTTTAATAATATCTAAGGCACTTTCCCACGCTTTTTCTTGCTGATAGATTGCTAACAAACCTTGTAAACTGCTGGTTTCTTTGGTGCCACCGAGCTCAACCACCTCAAGGAAAATTCGTTCGGCGCGATCAAATACTCCCGCACTCATGTAATCTTGCCCTAAGGCCATTAATGCTTCTTTTCGCTGTAAAATGCTTAATTGAGGACGAGCAATTAAATTTTGATGAATACGAATAGCTCTATCCACCTCTCCTCTACGACGAAATAAACTACCTAGAGCAAGATGAGTCTCTACCGTATCACTGTCTACTTCTAATAATTTAATGAAAATGTCAACGGCTTTATCCGGTTGCTCGTTTAGTAAATAATTCAAACCAACAACATACTCACGTGATAAGCGATTATGAATATGTGCATTTTTATTTATATTACTTCTGTTAGCAACCCACCAACCTGACCAAGCCGCTGCGGGCAACAATAACGGCCATAAATTAATCATAAATTAATTTTCTCCCGTATTTCATGAGGTTCCTCGAAAGGAAGAGTTAATGCTGATCCTGTAAAGGAATGGAACGTAGATTTTTAATTTCTTTTTCTGTCAGTTTTAATTGATTTTTAATCTTGCGATACTCTATTTTCAAACGCCAATAGCGAGTAATAAACAGTAAAAAACCAAACAAAATACCAACACCTAGCATTAGTGTCATTAAAACAGAAACAGGCATAGAAATGGTATCAAAATAAAAATTAACCGGAACAGATGAAGCATTTAAGACGGCAAAGCTAACACCCAATAGAATAAGCAGGATGTAAAAAATTAGCACCAACACACGCATTGACTATTCCTTTTCTACTTATTTTACAAATCATGGTAAGTATCATAACACGATAGAATAAAGGAAGTTAGGGGAAAATATATATTTATTTGGATAATCTGCGTCAGATAATCTAGCAATGGCAGATTATAAAAAAAAAGCGTGAGAAATCTCACGCTTTTTTAATAGCTATTAAAAAAGATTATTCGCCTTCTTTATTTGCCATTTTTTCTTTTAATAAATCCCCAAGAGTTGTATTAGAAATACTTTCTGTTCTTGAGTATTTTTTAATTGCTTCGGCTTCATCATGCGCATCTTTCGCTTTAACAGATAATGCGATAGTGCGATTTTTGCGATCAACATTAATAATTTTGGCTTCAATTTCGTCGCCTTCTTTTACTAATGTAGTTGCATCATCAACACGCTCATCTGATAATTCATTTACACGAATAGTACCAGTGATATCGCCTGCTAGAGCAAGAGTAACTGATTTAGGTTCTACTGAAGTAACAGTACCTTTAACGATAGCGCCTTTAGTATATTCATCAACAAATGAAGTGAAGTTATCACCTTCTAATTGTTTTAGACCTAAAGAAATACGCTCACGCTCTGGATCAATAGCTAAAATAACTGCTTCTAGCTCTTGGCCTTTCTTAAATTGTTTCACTGCTTCTTCGCCAGGAACATTCCAAGAAATATCAGATAAGTGCACTAAACCATCAATATCGCCATCAAGACCAATAAAGATTCCGAAATCAGTTATAGAACGGATTTTACCAGAAACTTTTTGGTTTTTGCTGTGTGCACCAGCAAATTGCTGCCATGGATTACCCACACATTGCTTCATGCCTAAAGAGATACGACGTCTGTCTTCATCTATTTCAAGAACCATTACATCAACTAAGTCACCCATAGAAACGACTTTGCTTGGATGAACGTTTTTGTTAGTCCAATCCATCTCAGACATGTGTACTAAACCTTCAACACCTTCTTCGATTTCAACAAAGCAACCGTAATCAGTAATGTTAGTTACTTTACCTTGTAAGCGTTTGCTCACTGGGTAGCGATCTACTAAATCAACCCAAGGATCATTGCCTAATTGTTTCATGCCTAAAGAAACACGGTTTCTTTCGCTGTCAAAGCTTAATACTTTAACTTTAACGTCTTGGCCAACAGACAGTAATTCGCTAGGATGCTTAACACGCTTCCAAGAAATATCTGTAATGTGTAATAGACCATCAATACCACCAAGGTCAATAAATGCACCGTAGTCAGTAAGATTTTTAACGATACCATTAAGTTCTTGACCATCATGTAGTGACTCAAGTAATGCTTGTCTATCAGCACTGCTTTCTTCTTCTACTACTGCACGGCGAGAAACAACGATATTATTACGTTTCAGATCCATCTTGATTACTTTAAACTCAAGCTCTTTACCTTCAAGGTAAGAAGGATCGCGTACAGGACGAACATCAACTAATGAACCAGGTAAGAATGCACGAATAGTACCGATTTCAACAGTAAAGCCACCTTTGACTTTGCCGGAAATAAGACCAGTAACGGTTTCATTATTTTCATGTGATTTAGACAGTTTACGCCAAGCTTCTTGACGTTTTGCTTTTTCTCTTGAAAGTAGCGTTTCGCCGTGGCCATCTTCAACTGAATCTAAAGCCACTTCGACAGTATCGCCAATGCTCACTTCCAAAGTGCCATTTTTGTCAAAAAATTCTTCTACAGACACAATACCTTCTGACTTTAAGCCAGCATTTAAAGTGACGTAGTCATCATCAATATTGATAACTTTAGCATTGATAATGGCACCAGGATAAAATTGAGCACCAATGATACTTTGCTCAAATAGTTCTTTGAAACTTTCAGACATGTTATTAAACTCTTTAGTAAATTAATGAAAGAATGAGTTCAACTCACCTTTCCCCCAAACAAATGAACCATCAACCCTGCAATCGCTCATCAATTAATTGTATTATATTATTGAACACCTGCACAATTGATAATTTTGTTGTATCAATCATTACTGCATCATCAGCTGGTTTTAAGGGTGCGTGCGTTCGTACCGTATCCCTTAAATCACGTTTAGCCAATTCTTCTACAACCTGCGCGAGACTAACATTAATTTTATTTTTCTTCAACTGCAAATAACGTCGATGGGCGCGCTCTTCTTCTGTTGCATGCAAATATATTTTTAATAATGCATCCGGAAAAACAACCGTTCCCATATCTCGCCCATCGGTAATCAACCCTGGAGTTTGTGCAAAATGACGTTGGCGCTCTAATAATGCTGCACGAACCTCTGGAATAGTTGCAATACGTGATGCATCTTGGCCGCACTGTTCACTGCGAATTGCAGAGGTCACGTCTTCATCATTTAAATGAACTAATGACTCATTTTGAACAGAAGATTCAAAACGTAATTTCAACGCCAAAGCCAAATCAACTAAGGCTTGTGCATCATGTAAATTAACCTGTTGCTTTACGGCAGCAAATGCTAACACTCTATAAATGGCACCGCTATCAAGCATATTCCAGTTCAATTTTTTTGCTAATAAATGGCATAAAGTGCCTTTGCCAGTGCCACTAGGACCATCAAGAGTAACCACTGGAATAGTGTTAATGTTCATTTAATTATATCCTCTATACACGAATGAGCTTAAGTAACGCCATTGTGCCATTCCTTTTAGAATGACATAACTTAACATTTAGCCACATTCTTTCACACACAAACTCAACTCGTTAGCAGATTCTTTAAACTGTGGAAAAGAAGTTGCAATAGTCGCACAATTTTTGATGGTTATAGGTTTTGAGGCCACAGCGCCTGCGATAGCAAAAGACATAGCAATTCGATGATCTCCTAAACTATCAACAACGCCACCTTGTATTACTCCACCCATAATTCGGATACCATCGGTAAAACCAGTGGCATCAATACCTAACGTATTTAAGCCTTCTACCATAACACTAATTCTATCACTTTCTTTATAGCGCAACTCTTCAGCACCGTGCACCCTGGTTTCACCTTGTGCGCATGCGGCGGCTATAAAAATAATTGGAAACTCATCAATAGCTAAAGACACTAAATCTGAACCAATAGACACACCTTTTAATGGCGCATAACGAATTTTTAAATCAGCAACAGGTTCTGCACCACTTTGCCTACAATTAAAGACCGTAATATCAGCACCCATCAGACCCAAAATATCGAGTATTCCTGTTCGTGTAGGATTTACCCCTACATGTGTTAAGACAATTTCTGAGCCAGGAATAATGCATGCCGCAACAATAAAGAAAGCCGCTGAAGAAATATCTCCCGGCACATGGATATCAGTTGCTAAACACTCACCATTTGAATAAAGTATAGCAGAATGATTCTTATAATTAATGGGATAAGAAAATGTTTTTAACATTAATTCGGTATGATTACGGGTTATTGTTTTTTCTTTAATATAAGTTGTCCCTTGAGCATATAGACCGGCTAACAAAAGACAGGATTTTACTTGCGCACTGGCTTGTGGTACTTCATACTCAATGCCACTTAATACTTTGTTACCACTAATTTTAAGAGGAGCCATACCGTTCACGGTTTCAATACAAGCCCCCATTTGTGCTAGAGGCTGACTAATACGTAACATAGGGCGCTTTAATAAGCTGCTATCCCCGGTTAACTCACTATCAAAAGTTTGTCCTGCTAATAAACCAGCCAATAGGCGAATACTTGTTCCTGAATTTCCACAGTTAATCACTTCTTGTGGTTTTTGTAGACCGTATTTACCCACTCCGTGAATAATGACTTGTTGTAAGGAGGGTCTTCTAATTACAACCCCCATGTTTTGCAAAGCATGTAACGTGGCTAAGCAATCGTCGCCGGCAAGAAAATCATCAACAACACTTACGCCTTGAGCAATAGAAGCCAAAATCAGTGCTCTATGAGATATAGATTTATCACCAGGAACTTTAAGTGTCCCAAATATAGATTGCACCGGGTGGCTTTCTAAATCAATCTCATTCACGAACCATGTCCCTGCGCAAAATCGCGCATAAATTCAATAAGCGCCATCACACCATCGATGGGCATGGCATTATAAATGCTTGCTCGTAATCCACCAACGAACCGATGCCCTTGCAAGGCTTCTAATCCTTGACGATGCGCTTGCTGTACAAACTCTTCTTCTAATGCGCAATTGGTTAAAGAAAAACATACATTCATAATAGAACGTACTTGAGGGTCAACTGAGGACGAGTAAAAATCGGTTGAATCAATATATTGATATAATGCTGCTGCTTTTCGACAGTTTTGCGTATAAAAAGCGTCTATACCACCGCGCTCATTAAGCCAATTGAACATTTGTGCCGCTACATAACAATTAAATACTGGAGGTGTTGCATATATAGAGTGATGCCTTGCTTGTATTTTATAATTAAGCATGGTGGGGATAGAGGAATCATCAATAGCATTAATAAACTCATCTTTAATGATGACTAACGTTAATCCTGCATTAGCGATGTTTTTTTGCGCCCCAGCAAAAATAAGATCATAGTGTCGTATATCAATGGGCTCGCTTAATAAACAAGAAGTCATATCGGCAATTAATGGAACACCTTCTATTTTGGGTACATACGGAAAACGTGTGCCATTAATAGTCTCATTAGGCGTATAGTAAAGATAAGCAGGGGCTTCTTGCATGGCCCATTCATTTTTAAAAGGGATGGTTGCATAATGCTGCGCTTCGGTAGACGCAAGGCAATAAGCCTTTTTTAAGCGTTGTGCTTCTTGCAAGGCCATATGGGACCAAACACCGCTCACAAGATAAGCCGCAGTTTGATTGGCCTTGAGGAAATTCAAAGGAATCATAGAAAAATGCGTGCGCGCTGCACCACCTAAAAATAACACATGGTAATTATTAGGAATACCGAGCAATTGGCGTAACGTCTGTTCCGCATGATTTAATAACGAAATAAAGGCATCCGTTCGATGCCCTATTTCAAGAATAGATAACCCACTATTATCCCAGTCTAACAGCGCCTCTTGAGCCTTAACTAAAACAGGCTCAGGAAGCATAGCAGGACCTGCGCCGAAATTATAAACGCGTGAGGGTTTACTATTCATTCTCTGGGCTGTCTTCTACATTAGAATCATCAGAATTAGAATCATCCGGCTCAACGAGATTGATTTCAGTTAACGCCACATCTTCTTCAAGATCATCACCTAAATCTTCAATTTTTTGCATACCAACAACCGATTCACCAGAGCTGACATTAATTAAACGCACCCCTTGAGTATTACGACCAATCACTGATAACTCACGTACTTTAAAGCGCACTAACGTGCCTTTATCAGTAATGAGCATGGCTTCATCGCTATCAGATACTTGCAATGAACGCACTACTTTACCATTACGTTCCGTTACTTGAATGGAAATAACACCCTGACCACCACGGCCAGAAATACGATATTCATTAATATCTGTACGCTTACCATAACCATTTTCGGTCGCAGTTAAAATAGTTCCTTCGGAGTGTGCCACAACTAAGGACTTAACCGATTGCCCCGCATCAATACGAATACCACGAACACCGCGCGCAGTTCGTCCCATAGGTCTTACTGCACTTTCATTGAAACGAATAACTTTTCCAGCATCGGTAAACAACATAATATCGCGAGAACCATCCGTGATATCGACGCCCACTAAGCTGTCGTCTTCATCAAGATCTACCGCAATAATTCCATTAGAACGTGGTCGACTAAAGGAATCTAATGATACTTTCTTCACGGTTCCTTTTTTAGTGGCCATAAAGACATAATATTCTTCTTTATATTCACGAACAGGCAACATTGCATTAATTTCTTCACCCTCAGCAAGAGGTAAGATATTAATAATCGGACGACCGCGTGAAGCACGACTTGCAAGAGGCAGTTGATATGCTTTTAACCAATAGAGTTTTCCAAGATTAGAGAAGCATAATAAGGTATCGTGT
>CAZSAO010000018.1:19940-22680 GCA_964605275.1 uncultured Legionella sp. | reverse complement strand
GATGCCATAATTTCGGTACGTCGTGCATCACCAAATTGCGCTTTAATTTCTACCAGCTCATCGCGAATAACTTGCATTAAACGTTCAGGAGAGGCCAAAATATCTAAAAGCTCTTTAATGAGTTTTAATAGCTCTTCAAACTCATTAAGAATTTTATCTTGCTCTAAACCGGTTAATCGATGCAAACGTAGCTCAAGAATTGCTTGTGCTTGCGCCGGAGATAAATTATAACCGTGTTCACCCAAACCAAACTCAGGCAAAAGATCATCGGGTCGAGAAGCATTATTCCCCGCTTTATCTAACATCGCTTGTACCAAGCCAGGCTGCCAAGATTGTGCTAATAAAGCTTCTTTTGCCTCTTGTGGTGAGGGAGAGCGTTTAATAATCGCAATCATCTCATCAATATTAGCTAAAGCAATGCCTAAACCTTCTAACAAATGCGCCCTAGCACGCGCTTTTTTCAATTCAAATAACGTACGGCGCGTCACTACTTCACGACGATGTTTAATAAAGTAGACTAAAATTTCTTTGATATTTAGCGTGCGAGGTTGACCGTCAACCAATGCCACCATATTAATACCAAATACATTTTGCATTTGAGTGTGCGCATATAGATTATTTAAAATAACCTCAGCAACTTCGTTACGTTTTAATTCAATAACAACGCGCATGCCTTGCTTATCTGACTCATCGCGTAATCCTGAAATGCCCTCAATCTTTTTATCACGCACTAATTCAGCAATACGCTCAACTAAACGTGCTTTATTTACTTGATAAGGCAGCTCATGAATAATAATGGCTTGTCGCCCATTACTCGGGTCCGTTTCAATATCCGTACGAGCACGAATAACAACGCGCCCTTTTCCGGTACGATACCCTTGGATAATCCCTGCTCGCCCATTAATAATGGCCGCTGTTGGAAAGTCTGGGCCAGGAATGATTTCCATTAACTCATCAATAGTTAATTCGGAGTTATCAACCAAAGCCAAACAGGCATTAACCACTTCGGTTAAGTTATGTGGAGGAATATTCGTTGCCATCCCTACAGCAATACCAGAAGAGCCATTGACCAATAGATTAGGCACACGCGAAGGAAGAACCACCGGCGCGAACTCAGTTTCATCATAGTTAGGACTAAAATCAACGGTTTCTTTTTCTAAGTCAGCAAGCAGCGCATGAGCTACTTTAGACATACGCACTTCGGTATATCGCATCGCCGCCGGCGCATCACCATCGACCGAACCGAAGTTTCCTTGACCATCAACCAAAAGATAACGCATTGAAAACGGCTGAGCCATCCGTACTATCGTATCGTATACCGCAGTATCCCCAACAACGCGCGCGGATTTTTTATAGGGCTTATTCCAATCGTTATTTAATTCACTCATTGCATAAAGCACGCGTCGATGAACCGGTTTTAGACCATCACGCACATCAGGAAGAGCCCTGCCGACAATAACGCTCATCGCGTAATCTAAATAGGATTGCTTTAACTCATCTTCAATATTAACTGGCAATACTTCTTTAGCTAAATAAACCATAATTAGGACGTATCCTTATTGCAAAGAGATAAATAAATTAGATCATACGATATCATATAGCGGCTTATAATAGAATGATTTAAAATGAAAACCAAAGTGGTAGCGTCAAATCGAATCTAAATGTATTTTTAATGCCAAATTAACACGTGTAAAACTAGATAAAATCATTGTTATTCGTTCTTTCCTGCAATTTTGCGCCAATCCATGCTACCATTTATAAAGTTAAGCTCAGTATTAATTTGACTATGGTGAACCATTTTTATATAGTTTCGCGTTAATAAAATAAAAAATGCACTTAAAGCATTGCTAAATCAGGAGACGCTATGACACAGAAAACCGCAAAACTTAGCATCGAGGGACATGATACGCTAGAACTTCCCATTTATTCCCCGACACTAGGTAATGACGTCATTGATATTACTCAATTAGGCTCAAATGGTGTCTTTACATTCGATCAAGGTTTTGTATCTACCGCCTCTTGCGAATCTAAAATTACCTACATTGACGGTGATGAAGGTATTCTTCTTTATCGTGGGTACCCTATTGAACAATTAGCTGAGAAAAGAGATTTTCTTGATGTCAGCTATTTATTGCTTAATGGCGAGTTACCTAATAAAACTGAAAAAGAGAGCTTTGTTAATTTAATTAATAACCATACGATGGTACATCAGCAAATGTATCAATTCCTCAATGGCTTTCGTCGAGATGCTCATCCGATGGCTATTATGGTCGGTATTGTTGGCGCGTTATCTGCGTTTTACCATGATACGATGGATTTAAGTAACGAACACGACCGTTACATTTCGGCAATTCGCCTAGTAGCTAAAATGCCGACATTGGCAGCAATGAGTTATAAATACTCCACTGGCTTGCCTTACATGTATCCTAAAAATAAAATGAGCTACGCTGAAAACTTCTTACATATGATGTTTGGTGTGCCTTCTGAAGAAACAACACCTGATCCGGTGTTAGTAAAAGCCATGGATACTATTTTTACGCTGCATGCAGATCATGAACAAAATGCATCAACATCTACAGTACGACTGGCAGGTTCTACCGGTGCCAATCCTTTCGCTTGTATTTCTGCAGGAATTGGTGCGCTTTGGGGACCTGCTCATGGTGGTGCTAATGAAGCTTGCCTCAATATGTTGCAAGAAATTGGGGATGTAAGTCGCATTCAACATTATATTGATCGCGCT
>CAZSAO010000018.1:11672-19930 GCA_964605275.1 uncultured Legionella sp. | reverse complement strand
TTAATGGGATTTGGTCATCGTGTCTATAAGAGCTATGATCCACGAGCCAAAGTCATGCGCAAAACGTGTTATGATGTTTTAGAAGCGGTGGGAAGAAAAGATGAGCCATTATTCAAGCTTGCTATGGAATTAGAGCGCATTGCTTTAGAAGACCCATACTTTGTTGAGAAAAAACTATATCCGAATGTAGATTTCTACTCCGGTTTAACATTAAGTGCAATTGGTATCCCAACCAATATGTTTACTGTTATTTTTGCCCTCGCACGAACAGTAGGTTGGATGAGCCATTGGATGGAAATGGTTGCCAATAAATCACGTATCGGTAGACCACGTCAGTTATATACTGGTGAAGCTACGCGTGATGTTGAGTAATATTAGGGTTTCTACTTCCCGCGACGTGTTCGCGGGAACCATTTAGCTCTATTCCTGCGCGCCAAATATATACAGCATTCATTTATATTAATTCATTCGATATATTTCCCCTACCCTCCAATAAACAATTCCCGATCAGTTTCAACCCATTGAAATAATACCTATTTTCATGAATGAAGAATATTCCCGTACATTATTTTCATCTACTCTGTAAATAACATCATCCTGAACGCCGTGAAGAATGTTCTATAATACGGCACTGAGCGTGACTCAGGAGATCACTGCGTTCAGAATGACGAGGTCACCAGGAATTGCGGCCTTCCCCAACTAACTCATATACAATACTCATTATTTTATGCGATAATGAACATTCTCTAAGCATTTTTAATTTATCTACTAAAATCGTCTCTATATGAAAGAAAAAGTAATTATTGGTATGTCTGGTGGTGTTGATTCTTCTGTTGCGGCTTGGTTATTAAAAGAGCAAGGATACCAGGTTGAAGGTCTTTTTATGAAAAACTGGGAGCAAGATGACACGGATACCTTTTGTCCTGCAGCCCAAGATTTAGCCGATGCACAAGCCGTTTGCAACCAATTAGATATCCCCTTGCATAGTGTGAATTTTGCCGCAGAGTATTGGGATAGAGTGTTCACCCATTTTTTGAGCGAATATGAAAAGGGACGCACGCCAAATCCCGACGTTTTATGCAATAAAGAAATTAAATTCAAAGCGTTTCTCGATCACGCCCTATCTTTAGGTGCCGATTTTATTGCCACAGGTCATTATGCGAAAAATAAAATTGATGGCGATAAGGGTTATTTATTTAAAGCAAAAGATAGAGATAAAGATCAAACGTATTTTTTGCATGCGGTCAATCCAACCGCATTGAGCAAGACATTATTTCCAATAGGCGATTATACTAAACCGCAAATAAGAGAGTTTGCTAAAGAGTTAGGTTTAGTAACACAAGCCAAAAAAGACTCAACAGGAATTTGTTTTATCGGGGAAAAACGATTTAAACAGTTTCTCAATGAATTTATCCTAGCCAAACCTGGAGAAATAAAAAGTACTGAGGGTCTTTTATTAGGTCGTCATGATGGACTTATGTTTTACACTCTAGGTCAGCGTCAAGGTTTAGGTATTGGCGGCATGCGCACAAGCCTAGACGAACCGTGGTATGTCGTAGATAAAGACATAGAAAACAACATATTATATGTTGCTCAAGGCAGCGAGCACCCAAGACTATTTTCGCAAGGCTTAATTTGTGGCCCTATTCATTGGCTAATTAATGATGCAGAACATCAATTACCGCTTACGTGCTATGCTAAAACGCGTTATCGTCAAACCGAGCAAGCGTGTATGATTTCACCGCAAGACAATAACCAGCATTATGTGATGTTTGCCGCACCACAAAAAGCAATAACACCAGGACAATACGTAGTATTTTATGATAAAAATCAATGCTTGGGTGGCGCAACTATAGAGCATATTATTAGATAATCCTTTAAGGCCCTTTTTATCGTTGCACATTGCAATGATAGTTTATAACAATTGGAGTGTACCCATGAGTGCTATTGATGCTTCATCGCCAACTGAGAGTGATATTCTTTTTTCCGTAAATGCTGCCAATAAAGTAGCGGAACTGATTAAAGAAGAAGAAAATCCCGCGTTAAATCTTAGAGTGTCTATCACCGGAGGCGGTTGTTCCGGCTTTCAATACGGCTTTAGTTTTGATGAAGAAATTAATGAAGACGATACCATCATCGAGCAACAATGTTCCAATGGCTTAGATGCGGTAAAACTCTTGATTGATTCCATGAGTTATCAATACTTACATGAAGCGGAAATTGATTATATTCAAGGAATTCAAGGCGAGCAATTTGTAATTCGTAATCCTAATGCTAAAACCACTTGTGGCTGTGGTTCTTCTTTTAGTATTGATGAGGATGATGATTTATAATAATTGATATCAATCGTTCAGGAGGCATCCTGAACGATTAGGTAGTTATTTTTAGAACTGGCGAATTTGTCGAACACGAGCTCGAGCTGCGGCGGAAGGTGTATTTCCAGTTCCAATGCTGACAAAGGAAGGAATACCAGCACACGCAGTACTATTCGTAGTAACTTTTACAACTAAATTTGCATTTGCCGAGTTTTGTTTCGAAGTCCAATAACCAGTGCTCGCCACAAAAGGCACAAAATCTGTTGCACTGACATTGCATAAGTTTTGAATAGCTAACAAAAGTTCTGTTTGATCGGGAAGATACCATCCACCAACACAATTATAATTACCATTACAATTTTCAGTAACATCTGTGTCATCTGCAACTTCATATGCAAGAGCGGCGGCATAGTTGTAATTACCCCCAGCTAAAGTAAAAGTACCACCTGCTCTCGTAGCCGCGGCAATAATTAAATTAGTCATAGGAGCCCCATTACCCAGCCCATAAGAAATAGCCCCCGTTTGTACCGGGGTAGATAGATAGCGTGGCTGAGCAGTTGCTGCAGGAGGCCACCATAAAATATCGTAACTACCAGTAGACACAGGATAATTTCTTGTATCCGTAAGGGCTGCAACAAAACCATGCTGGCCTGTTTCATCAATAAAAAAAACAATTCCTCCTTGAGCCAAATCACCTATCTTATAAAATGGATTAACACTTAACGTATTACCGCTTTTAGTTAAGCCTTCACCCGCAACTACAGTTGACTGCGCTATGGCATTATTAAAATATGTCACAACATTAGTAATTGCCGTATTAATTGCATTATTAACATAATTTACCGATGCAGGATTATTATAGCCTGGAGCAGCAAATGACGCAGATGACGCTAACAAAGTTGATATAACAGCTAATTTAGTACGCATACTCATAAAATAGTCCTATATATCCTTATCATGATCATATAATTGCCATCTGTTCATAAAATCCAAAAACATCTAAAATAGACTTCCGTTAGAAGTTCCGTTTGTATTGAAAAAAGGCTGAAACTCCTAACTGAAGTCTATTTTCTTTGAAGTCGATTATTTTTACAAGGAATTATCTTAGCAAACGCTAAAAAATAGGCCTCGATTTTTTTCAAATGATCGGATATTAAAATGTCAAAGTACTTTATATCTATTTTTTTAGCGCTTTATTGGAATATAGTCACGATTTATCACGTTAAGGAGCTATTAAGGCAGGAGAAATGCATTCAATAAATCAATTCAAGAATGTACTGCCTTGTTTTTCGTAGTATACAGCTCCTAATAAGGCGAGTGATTATGTAAGCCCCATGAAAAATGATCACGGAGCAGGCTTTTAGACTTAAAATTTAGATGCGACTATCCTGCCATTAAGCGGCCAAGACTTAAATCCAACTATTGGGTATATTTTCCCTGTGAGCGTTATTTTCTTGTTGCTCTTCTGCAATCCCTGTTTTTTTTCCAGACCACGTTCTAGCAGTAATTTCTGGATCAGGTTGATTAATATTTTCCTTATAAGAATTAAAGAACAGTCGAAGTTCTGTTTCCTTGGTTTTGCTAAACAATCGTACCATTGGGCCAATAATATAGGTTCCATAGTATTTATCAATGGTTGAGTTAAATCGCGGCATTTTCGTGGGGGGTTGCTTTGTGCCGATTAGAATTTTATCGATATAAGTCCGGCAATCATTATCTGCTATCTGATAATCAGCAAAAAATCCCCGCAACGTATATTTATATGTTTCTTGTAGCATACGGTCCATTACCAACATATCAAATAATTTTTGGCCTGTTACAACTCTAGGAGATTCATTTTGATCAAAAAAACTAGGCGTCTTAAGTCGATCGCCATATTCCATAGGAATATCTTGCGCTCCATTGATTGAAAAAGCAATAAGGTTATGATGACCTAAATGTCCTTTTAATCTTCGTGAGATAAATCCTGCACTGGTGGTACTTACTTGATATTGTTGCTGATTACTTTCTAGAAAGGCCTTAAATGCTACCTCTTTCTCGGCATCAGGAGTATCTTTAAAAAAGACATTCAGTATATATTGTTTTGTTTCTGCTTCATATTTGACATGTGGTTTTTTAGAAGACAATTCTTTTCCAACTTTTTCAATACTCTTAATACAGAACTCTAATTTTTGTTCAAAAGAACGTTGAAACGCCATATAAGGACAGCGTGTGCCAATAAATGTCCCTAGAGCCAATCCAACAGCAAATCCATAAGGTGCAGCACGTAAATTACCTATAATGGTATAATCTGAGAAAAGAGCGCCAAGAAATCCTATTGCTGCTCCGGCAACGCCAAAAATAACGCCCGTAATAGTCGAACACACTAGCAATATGGCCATTTTTATTTTATGAGGTGTGGATTGTATTTTTGAACTGATAATCAAGTCATTGATGGCTTCAGTAACTTTTGTTAAATCAGGACTGCGGTTATTTTCTACATCAGAATAAAAGGCGTTTAATTTACTTATAACCTCATTTGCTCTAATTACTAAATGAATATGCTGGTGAGAGTTTGGCTCATTGTCAATTGATGAAACCAATAACGCAAAATAATAATGTAACTCGGTTGGGGGTAATTGCTTTAAATTGTCAATCAAGATATCGCGTTTATTATCATAAGTAGCATGTTCAGAATTATTTTGTTTAATTTCAGCGCTTGCCATTATTAATCCCCATTAACGAAAAATAAATAAGCACATTATATCATTTAAATCTTAAAGATTTATTAATGAGCATTAAAATAAAAAGGTTTTTTATAAATTGCTATCAATCTATTAATTTAATTTTAATTCGATCTACTGCGAATATTAGTAACTATGAAACAGCAAACTATAGTAGGAGACGCTATTTTAAATACACTGATGCACAATGCTCATTAAATTGAAAAAAAGAAGCGTATTCTATTAAATAGGTCTGTACGGGTTATTGGGTTGATTCGCTAAAACTTGATGATTATTTAGATACTCAAAAAATGTCTGTTTTACTGTGCTATACATAGGTTGAGCAATACATGTAGTTCCTATGCAAAGTAAAGCCATCGATAATAATAAATAGTTACTAAAAGCGGTATCTGTTTTTGGGGAAGGTAATGCTTCTATTAATGCAAATGCAGTCATTAATATGAATCCAGGAGTTATCACTACGGCCTGAAAAATAAAAGGATATATTAATAAATTGGCACTCTTTGATAAAGAGCGTTCAATATCAGATATATCTTGCGAAAGAGGTAGCACGTTATCAAAAGTAGGATTCCGTTTTAAAATGTCAATATAATAAGCAGCATCACCGTATAAATTGAGATCATTTTGCCGAACATTTATCTTTAATAATACATTGTATAAATTTAATAACGTTTGGTAGTAATCCATTATATTTTGTTCTTGTAGATTAGTAATATCTACACCTCCAATCATATATTTCATATAAATAACATCCCAGTGTTCGTATAGAAAATCTTGTGTATGCTTAATCAGCGTATTTTGTTGCACGTTATATTTTTGATTGTAATAGCTGGTTAATGAAACAAAAATCGTTACGTTCAAGAAGAGAAATATAAGGAGATGTAATATCGTAATTATCAAGTGCATCTTGTATTTCTTTGGGAAAAGCAGCATGTCCATAGGATAATCTTTCTTCATTTATTGCGTGGAGGAGCTTTTCTAACTCCAGCCTTCTCAAGGAGCTATCTTGTTGCCTTTCAATTAAAAAATCGAAGAGCTCTTTCATTTGATTAGGAATTTCACTAATTAAGCTAATCTTATTAAATTTCCAATGTTTATGTGGAATTGAATCCCCTTTTGATGAAAAGCCAATATAGCTATTATGACAAAATATATGGCTTGGATGATCGCCGGAAACAGGGCTGTTTAAACTAAATTGTGTAGCTATGCCATTTAATTCTTGGACCATTGGAATGTAAAATTTTACTTATTTGAGTACAATTGAACCTATTAGTTACTGATGTATCGCTTTGTTTCTTTTGCAATGTTCGAACCTAGCCTTACGTTTGCCTACCGCACACCCATGAGTGATATTAATTGAGGGGCATAATGATTTGATTGCATTATTTAACCAATTTTTAAATCACGCAATTTTTTGGCTATGCTTATAATCGCCTACCAAAAGTACTGCTGTTTTACTTTGATCTAATAATATTGAGAGATTTCTTACATCCAATTGCGACAATTACGCTATGCATTTATCTGGCTGGTGATGTAAAGTTGTTTGCAAGAGGATTGACAATGGATGTCTTAACAAGGACTGCGTTGGACTTCAAATAACTATAAAAGTACTCCCTTTTCCTTGTCCTCTGCCAATCATAGTATCTGTTAAAGAGCGTTTATACCCATTTCATTACACTCTATTAACAGACTTATCCACTGAAATTGTGAATAACTATCACTGTTGCACACTTATTAAAAGTACGGCATCGGACAATATCGTTCGTTAATAAGATAAAATACGTACTTTCGTACCAATTTCAATGAAATTTTTGTTCAACCATTGAGCATCACGCGGTGTAACACGTACACATCCATGACTGGCATTATAATTAGGTACCTCATAAGAGCCATGAATGGCATAATATTTACTAAAAAACATACAATAAGGCATAGGGGCGCCTCCCCTACCAACTGGATATCGAGTGGATGCACAATTAGAGCCACCTTTGCTAATAATACTATACGTTCCAGAAGGCGTCTTGCATGAGCGACGAATGTCAGGGCAATACGCCTTCCCTCCAGAGCCTTTTCCAGAGCGAACCACATAGCCTCTATCATCAATTGCTTGCCAAACCAGGGTGTTAGGATTAAAAATAAAGGTATTAGCTTGTGCTGAAGAGAATGCAAGTATGCAACTTAGCAAAAAAAATAAACAGGTAGCTCGTAAATGAATAATAAAAGACATAACATATCCTAGAATATATTCCTTAATATATTCTAGACCAAAGAAACACAGTGTGCCCTACGAATGAGCAATCATTGTTTTTTTATAAATGAATTCAAATTCTTATAGGAAATTTTTTACTTTATGTCCTACTATTTAAATGAAGACAAATCAAATAAGGATATAAAACCATGTCTAAACAATGGATGTTTGTTGCAGCGATTGCGTTGAATACTGTGTTGAGTCCTTATGCTCTTGCAGCTCAGAGTGATTCGCCCTCTCCTGTACCAAATAATCAAGTATCTGAAATGCCTAAAGATGCCTGGCTTAAAGCAATGGAACCTATATTACCAGGTATGATTTGCAAAGGATTTATGCGTGATCCCGCATTAAAAACTCGATTTGATGATTTAAAAATTAGTTACGATCAATGCGTGAGCATGATTCCAGAAAGTGTTAAAAAATGTAATGATAAATTGTATAGCAATATACCCGAAATAATTAATGCTGAATCGGCAGGCGTTTGGGGGAAAAGTTTAGGTGAATGCATTGGCAAAGATTTTGCAGAGCATAATTTGTTACCCGCATCGCATTAATTAACATCAAAGAATAACAAAATGATTTTATGAGTGCGCGTGATAACTCACGCGCTCGATAAGAGTATCCAGCTGTGAGCCTCCAAAAGCATTATCTCCATTTATTCTTTAATAAATAATGAACATTCAGTTTGACTTTCTTAAATAAATGTACTATTAATACGCAACATTTTCAATCCAGTTGAGCGTTCATCATCGCCCAGCTCTACGCGTTATTAGGACTAATAATATGACATATACAAATTCAGCCAAGCAAATAGCTGAAGGTGCAATCAAAGCCACTTTACTTCTTTCGTTAACTTGGCCTTATTTGCTTGCTTATCAAATAGGCAAAAGATGTGATGTCACGTTTGATCATGATGAGATAAAAATAAGCTATACAGGCTGACTTAAAAATCGCAAATATAAAAGCAGAATA
>CAZSAO010000018.1:0-11662 GCA_964605275.1 uncultured Legionella sp. | reverse complement strand
AACTTATCTTGGAGTGGGGTATTAGTCTGTTTTCTCCTCACCGCTATTCCAGTATTGCCTATTTTTGCAATTGCATCGCTACTGATTACCATGCCACCGACATTAGTTCTTGTAGGCTTGTTTGAACTCGTAGCATTACCCTGTGCTGCATTTGCGGATTATTTGGACAAAAACACCACGCGCTCTTCTCCATCACCGTCTTACTAAAGTCGGTTAAAACAACATGTATGAATACATCTTATTCAATCCAATAATTAATACCTGATTTTTTTTCCAAAAAAAGAACAAATTCATTATGTGCAGCTAACTCTTCTTCACTGGCTTGAATCAAGACTGCTTGAGTGAGCTGTAACTGCGATACAGTAGTTGTAACTATCGTTTCAACCACTGTATCGCGTTCTCCTTCAGCAAATAAACTGACTTGCCCACCAGTCATTGCTAAATAAACCGATGCTAAAATTTCAGCATCAAGTAACGCGCCATGTAATTCACGATTCGAATTATCAATATCGTAACGTTTACATAACGCATCGAGACTATTTCTTTGGCCTGGATGTTTTTCCCGCGCCAAAACCAAAGTATCTAAAACAGTACAATAGCCATCTAATTTTTTCTTCCATTTCGCATGCTGCAATTCTGCATTTAAAAAGCCAACATCGAATGGGGCATTATGTATAATTAATTCGGCGCCACCAATAAATTGCAACAACTCCGACAAAACATCTGCAAACAAAGGCTTGTCTTTTAAAAATTCGGTACTAATACCATGAACTTTAAATGCGCCTTCATCAACTTCTCGTTGAGGATTTAAATAAACATGAAAATGTTTTCCTGTTAATTTACGATTAACAAGCTCTACACAACCAATTTCTATTATTCGATGCCCTTTATCATGGCCAATACCAGTGGTTTCCGTATCTAATACTATTTGTCTCATCTGTTGTTCAAAACCTATTGTGTGATTAAGTAATAACTGTATTTTTTGACCTTTTGCCCGCGCATCCCAAACATTAAGATGAGGACAGCTCTTCTACTCCCTTATTAGCTAGCAAATCAACGATATCATTTTCTTTATGACCCGAATGCCCCTTAACCCAATGCCAGGTAATTTGATGTAATCGCGCTAAATCATCAAGCAATTGCCATAAATCTGCATTTTTTACAGGCTCTTTTTTCGAGTTACGCCAGCCATTTTTTTTCCATGACTTAATCCACTCGGTCATACCTTTTCTCAAATATTGCGAGTCAGTGTATAAATCAACGTGACATGTTTTTTTTAACGCTTGTAATCCTTTGATTGCTGCCATTAACTCCATACGATTATTGGTTGTTAAGGCCTCGCCACCATGTAAGGTTTTTTCCAGTTCATTATAACGAAGCAACACACCCCAGCCACCAGGACCGGGGTTACCTTTGCATGCTCCATCAGTATAAATTTCCACTTTCATGAGTTCTCAGCCTTATAGATTTTATGCAAATTCACCTTTAGCGATACTGTGTTTTATTAGCGCAATATCAGGCGCAAAATAACGATCGTGCTCATAGGGTGGAACCAACGTTCTCAGCTTTTGAAAATACACCTCTAATTGCGGCGATGTATTTAATGGCTTACGAAATTCCAGCCCTTGACATGCTGCTAATAATTCGATTGCTAAAATAGTTGCTGTATTATCTATCATATCATATAAACGACGTGCTGCATTAGTAGCCATTGATACATGATCCTCTTGATTAGCCGAAGTCGGTAAGCTATCCACCGAATGAGGATGCGCCAACGCCTTATTATCACTAGCACACGCAGCGGCCGTCACATGCGCAATCATAAAGCCCGAGTTAAGTCCACTGTTGTTTACTAAAAAGGCAGGTAAACCACTAAACTGCTTATCAATTAATAACGCCACTCGACGTTCCGCATTCGCGCCAATCTCGGCAATCGCTAAAGCTAAATTATCAGCAGCCATGGCTATAATTTCACCATGAAAATTACCACCAGATAAAATATCGCATTGCTCGGGAAAGACAAGAGGATTATCAGAGACCGCATTAGCCTCTACTTCTAACGTTTCGCGAACAAAACGAAGCTGATGCAACACCGCGCCCATAATTTGTGGCTGACAACGCAAAGAATATGGGTCTTGTACTTTAGCGCATCCTTGATGTGATTCATTCACCCCACTTCCCGTTAATAATGCTCGATAACGTGCAGCCACATCACGTTGTGCTTGATGTCCACGAGCCCGATGAATTCTATCATCAAAGGGTACATAACTTCCCATAGCCGCATCCACTGAAAGCGCGCCCGCTACTAGCGCCGTTTCAAAAAGTTGTTCTGTGTTAAGTAATGCGATAATCGCCAACGCAGCTGAAGCTTGCAAACCATTTAATAATGCTAAGCCTTCTTTTGCTTCTAATTCAAACGGTTTTAATCCGGCGATTGCCAAGCCCTCTTCTGCAGAAATTAATTTACCTTTGTAACGCACATCCCCCACACCCAGTAATGGTAATGCCATATGAGCCAACGGCACTAAGTCACCAGAGGCACCGACTGACCCTTTGCCCGGAATACAAGGATAGACTTGATGATTATACAAGCTTATGAGTGCATTAATCAGTTCAGGACGTACACCAGAATATCCTTGGGCTAAGCTATTAATTTTTAATAATAAAATTAAAGCAACTACGTCATCAGATAATAACTCTCCAGTACCACAAGCATGCGATAGTACTAAATTACGTTGTAATTGTTGTAGATGTTCCGGAGAAATAATTTGATGTGCTAATGAGCCAAAGCCGGTATTAATGCCGTAGACAGTTTGTTCGTTTTCAACTATTTGGCGCACTGTTTCAAATGATTTTTGAATAAGAGGTTGAGCCTCATCATCTAATGCACAAGGACTTTGAGACAAAGATATCGCTTTGATTTCGTCAAGCGTTAATTGACCCGGTTTAAGAATAAAATAAGATTCCATAACAACTCCTGTTAAAACTACATCCGTAAAAATAATTATTCCATTGGTAACCAAAGATTGTTTTCTTTCGCACACTGTTTTGCTTGTTCATAGCCAGCGTCGGCATGACGCATAACGCCAGTAGCGGGGTCGTTATGTAAGACACGCGTAATGCGTTGCGCCGCTTTTTCTGTGCCATCGGCAACGATTACCACACCAGCATGTTGCGAGAACCCCATGCCTACTCCACCGCCATGGTGAATGCTCACCCAAGTAGCACCACTTGCACAATTTAATAACGCATTTAATAACGGCCAATCCGATACGGCATCACTACCGTCTAACATCGCTTCTGTTTCTCGATTGGGACTCGCAACTGAACCGGAGTCTAAGTGATCTCTACCAATAACTATTGGCGCTTTGACCTCTTTGTTTTTGACTAACTCATTAAAGGCCAAAGCCAAACGCATACGATCTTTTAATCCAACCCAACAAATACGAGCCGGTAGGCCTTGAAATGCAATACACTCACGTGCCATATCAAGCCACTGATGCAAATGCTTATCATGAGGCATGAGTTTTTTTACTAAGGCATCGGTCACATAAATGTCTTCAGGATCACCCGATAACGCAACCCAGCGAAAAGGACCAATTCCTTCACAAAATAAAGGGCGAATGTAGGCTGGCACAAATCCTTCAAAAGAAAAAGCCTCTTGTTCACCCGCCTCTAAAGCCATTTGGCGAATATTATTGCCGTAATCAAAAACGGGAACTCCTCTTTTTTGAAAAGACAACATCGCTCCAACTTGAATAGCCATGGATTTTTTAGCAGCGTCCACTACAAGCGCGGGATTTGTTATTCGCATCTCTTGTGCGTGTTGTAAAGACCAGCCTCTGGGTAAATAACCATTTAATGGATCATGAGCACTGGTTTGATCGGTAACAAGAGCAGGCTTTGCATTTAAAGCGATTAATTGCGGATAAATGTCAGCCGCATTACCTAATACAGCCACAGACAAAGGTTGTTTTTTCTCACACGACTCATGTATCCACGCTAACGCCTCATTTAAATCTTTAGTATATTTATCGAGATAACGCGTTTTAATTCGTTTTAATATTCGTTGCTCATCACACTCAATAGCCAAAACACAAGCCAGCGCCATGGTGCCAGCTAGTGTTTGTGCCCCACCCATACCACCCAAACCAGCAGTTAATATCCACCGTCCGGATAAATCGCCGTTATAATGTTTTTTAGCTGCAGCAACAAAAGTTTCGTACGTTCCTTGAACAATGCCTTGCGAGCCAATATAAATCCAGCTGCCCGCCGTCATTTGCCCATACATCATCAAACCTTTTTTATCTAACTCATTAAAATGCTCCCATGTCGCCCAACGAGGGACCAAGTTAGAATTAGCTATTAATACTCTGGGAGCATCTTCATGCGTTGTAAATACACCAACGGGCTTTCCTGATTGAATCAGTAACGTTTGATTTTGTTCAAGCTGTTGCAATACTTCCGTAATTTTATCAAAACACGCCCAATTACGAGCAGCCTTGCCCAAGCCACCATAAACCACCAACGCATCAGCATTCTCTGCGACATCAGGATCAAGATTATTACAAAGCATCCGTAATGCCGCCTCAGTTAACCAACTTTTGGCATCTAACTCAGTGCCTCGTTTTGCGGAAATAACTCGTTTAGGGGGTTCATAGCTCACAATAATACTCCTTATAAATAACGTTAATCCTTTATCTTTTGAACACATCATACACGAGAAAAGCGTAATTTCTAGTACGGAAATGGGATCCATTAAACCTAAGCAAATAGTAAGCGTATTGGCCTTATGATATACTAAAATTTAATGCGTGTTATCTAAGGCATAACTAAATGAATATTATAGAAAAACATCCAAAATCATTGCCTGTTTTTTTTGCTTCAGAAATGTGGGAGCGTTATGGTTTTTATGTGGTTCAGTCACTACTAGCGCTCTATCTTGTACGTTTTTTTCAATGGCCTGATCAACAAATTTATGCTTTGGTAGGTTCTTTTACCGCGCTTACTTATCTCTCACCTATATTAGGGGGATGGATTGCCGACCGACTTATCGGTCAAAAAAAGGCTATCTTATTGGGGGCCGTAGTGTTATTTATTAGCTATTGTCTTTTATCGTCCTTCACCTCGAATACCGCTCTTATCTCAGCACTTGCAGGCATTGCCGTGGGAACAGGTCTATTAAAGCCGAACATCTCTTCTTTATTAGGTAATGAATATAGCGAAAACTCGCCGCGCCGTGAAAGTGGCTTTACCATTTTTTATATGGGCATCACTACAGGGATTATTTTAGGTACTACTTTGCCAAGCCCGCTGAGCAAATATTTTGGCTGGCCCGCTGCCTTTTTTAGTGCCGCCATTGGCATGATTATCTCTTTTATGGTCTTTTCTATCGGCTTAAAAATATATAAAATCAAAGATTACAATGAACATCGTTTAGATTGTAAAAAAGCACTGTTCGCGGCAATACTCATGCTTTGTCTTTGGTCCTTATCTTTTTATATTTTAAGCTTACCGCAATTAGCAAATATTATTTTTGCGGGCGTGGTTTTATTTTCAGCCTGTTTTATTTTACATGCAGTTCGCAATGAAAATGCTGCACAAGCGCGTCAAACACTGGTCATTGGCTTGTTGTGTATTATTTCTATATTATTTTGGGCATTTTATTTTCAGATGTTTATGTCCTGGACATTATTTATTTCAAGAGCCATCGAACCCACTTTATGGGGCCTAGAGTTTCCTCCTCCCTATTATATTACGATACAAAGTCTTGGCATGTTGCTTATCGGCTATTTTTTAGCAAAAAAATACCACCAACAAACATTAATTGAGCGAGGATTAAGTACAGGCAAAAAATTTATTTTAGCGATGGTTTTAATGACACTTGCTTATGCTATTTTAGCCTTGGTGAGTAATGTGGTGGATAAAAGTATTTTATTATCTCCGTTGCTGATTATCCCTGCTTTTTTAATGATATCCGCAGCCGAGCTATTATTATCCCCTATTGGTCTTGCAGCCATTACTTTTTTAGCCGATAAAAATAAAGTCAGCACCATGATGGGCATTTTCTTTGTTTCCTTGGGAATTGGTGGTTTTCTTGCTGGAAAATTAGCAACACTAACAGCAATACCAGCCGGAGAAACTAGCCTAAGTGTATTACGTACTCATTATGCAGCCGCATTTACCCAACAGCTAGGCTTTTTATTCCTAGCCACCTTATTTTGTCTTGTGATTTATGCGGTCATTCAATTCATACTTATGCGTGTGAAAATAATAGAATAGATTGCTTTTTCTTCATTGATTCAGTATCACAGACACTCCTTACTGCGTCTCTGGATGTAGATTAACTGTTACCTATGTGTCCGGTCATTTTTGTTACCGATGTGACCGGATCGAACCCATGAGCAGTTACATCAGAGATCGATTCTCTATTTCAAGAGAAATAAATAAGAATAAACAATGAGGTATATTTATTAATATGAGATTATATTAATAACCTATATACATTTAGAATAGGCATATTAATAATAATTACGATCACATCTTTTTATCTCATCCAAATACGAGTATAATTTGCTCCTTTTTGACACTAAGTTGCCCAAACCTTATGCCTGATTTAAAGCACCAACTAAACGAAATACTAAAATCTCTTGATGACATGCAAGCTACTGATGTAAAAGTACTTGATGTAAGTAAACAAACCTCTGTTACCGATTACATGATCATTGCTTCGGGACGTTCTTCACGTCATGTACGCTCAGTTGCACAAAAAGTAACTGAGGATATGAAAGCAATAGGTGTCCCACCTCTTCATACCGCGGGTATGGAACAAGGCGATTGGGCATTAATCGATCTAGGTGATTTTGTTATCCACGTAATGCAACCTGAATGCCGTCAATTTTATAATATTGAAGGATTATGGGAAGAACAGCCTAAATCTAATTAAAATCTATGCTTAAAATCACCCTCATTGCTGTAGGCGATAAAATGCCCTCCTGGGTAACCACGGGGGCTAATGAGTATGCCAAACGATTTAATGATGGCATCCACTTAAAACTTATCGAAATTCCATTAAGCAAACGCAGCAAGTCCTCAGACTTGGTACGAATAATGGAAAAAGAAGCATTACTAATTAAAAATGCTATTCCAAGTGGCGCGCGCATTATTGCACTAGACGTACAAGGAAAAACTTACAGTAGTGAAGAGCTGGCACTAAGAATAACGCATCTGCAACAAATATCGAGCCATTTATGCATTTTAATTGGTGGGCCTGAAGGCTTTGCTAAAGAAACACTTGCTCTTTGTGATGAGCGTTGGTCGTTATCTAAATTAACCCTGCCCCATCCTTTAGTTCGTATTATCTTGTTAGAAACCCTTTATCGAGCCTGGTCTATTATTAATAATCATCCTTATCATAAATAATGTTATAACGCGTACCTTAGTTGCAAACAGCGCAGGGCAAGAGCATCAAAGTTTAAATTCCTAGCAGTTTTTCTCTATAATGATCATATAGATTGGCCTTTCTCTTTTTCGAGGCACAGAGAGTTTTTCCTCAGACTCTTTATTTATCAGATTCAATGCAAGATGCCTCATAACACACATGTTTTCTGCGGCATATCCTCGCCTGATTCTTGAACTATCTTCGCTAAAAGTTACATCTAAAACCCAATGCAAAGAATTCTCTACTTGCCAATGGCATCGGATAGCATGACTGATTTGTTTCGCATCAGGTTTGAGTGAGCTCACATAATAGCGCGTCTCGAGTTGTACTGTACCATTTATTTCACGAGAAGAGACAATACCTACCAAACTGGTTAAATCAGTCCATTCCTTTTGAAACTCTTTAAGGTATTCTGGCAGTAAAACAGCATAGCATGTCCTTGATTCAATGCGGCCATGTCCATAATGGGGCGTGACAATCAATGGAACGAAAAGTTACTCTAAGGATTGCTACTATTACAGCCCTTCAATATCATGACATTGATTTAACGTTGTCACTTCCTGCATTCGTAAACAATACTAGAGTCACCTTTATCAGGGCTAATAAATCTATCAAAAGCCTTAATCATTTTAATTTCTTTGAAACCTACCTCTTTGAGCATATCGGTTAAAACTAATGGATCATTATAAAGTCGAACATTGAATACCTCAATTTCAGTTTGTACGATCTGCCCTCTATCTACCAGCTCATATCTATCGATAGAATAACAAACGCTGTCTTCGTAAGTTGTTAGCCGATTCACCAGGATTAAATTACCATCTGGTTTATGGCATACAAGACCTCTCCAAACGCCAAGTTGATCAGGTACTATTTTTGATGTTTCTACTTCAAATAATAAAATCCCATCATTATTTAAATGCTCATAAAAAACCTTCAGTGATTTTTTTACTGAGTCCAAATTAATAATATGTCCAAATGAGCCACTGGGAATGAAAATCAGGTTATATCTTTGTACTCTATTTAAATCCTCAACAAATTCTTGCCATACCTCTGGCTTGAGATGCTGCAATTTTGCTTTGGAATTTAAGGCACTAAGCATATGCTCACTGGCATCAAATCCCATAACTTCAAAGTTTTCTTGAAGTAACGGAATTAAAAATCGACCTGAACCGCACATAGGCTCCAGAGAAATCCCACCAGCATTAAGCACATAGGTGCGATAAAATACATAAGCATCCTCTGGTGGTTTGGGTCTGATTAAATCATAAAATTGTGTACACAAGCTAAGGTAGCTATCTAGTTTTTGTTGACTCATTGATAAATTTCCTAATGACCTTTGTCATATTATACAAAGTAATTTTTTACCATCTGCGCGCAATTCACCCGTTGGGGACACATGTCTATATAAAGTTTGCTTGGTAATTCCAAGTTCTTCACATAAAGGGCCGATTTTAGTCTCAAGTTGTCCTAATGAAGCCATTGCAAGTCTGAGTTTCGCTTGGGTCATTTTATAAGGACGACCTCCTTTACGTCCCCGTGCACGGGCTGATTGCCATTCCTGCAAAGGTACGCTCCTTAATCATTTCGCGTTCAAATTCAGAAAGTGCGGCAAAAATACCAAAAACCAATTTACCTGCAGCCGTTGTTGTATCAATAGCTGCGCCATGACCGGTAAGAACTTTTAATCCAATATTTTTTGCAGTTAACTCATGGACGGTATTAACTAGATGGCGAAGATTTCGTCCTAAACGATCTAGCTTCCATACAATTAATGTATAGCCTTCTCTTAACGCTTTAAGGCAATTTTGAAGACCTGGACGATCATCTGATTTTCCAGAAGCATGATCTTGATAAATAGCTTCCTCTTTGACTCCTTCAGATAATAAAGCATCTCGTTGTAAATCTGTTGATTGTGATCCATCCGCTTTTGAAACACGAGCATATCCAATAAGCATTATTCACCCATTTATATTTATCGATAAAGTAATTTGGCACGAGTGAGGTCTAGTTCACTATTTTTTGGTACTTCTAAAAAATACTCTAGTTGCCATTTTTGAGTCTTTTTTGCTTGTTTATTTACAGCTACATCCCATGGTGGATACACCCGGATAGCTCTTTTCCCACCATCACCATTTATAGAGAATACATCGTGCTGACACAGCGCAGATTTTGGAAATATAAATTGTCCGAAACGGTCCTCTTTGCGAGTGTTAATAATAAAAAAATCTACTGAATCAGTACTATCATAGGGTTGGATAGTTCCTTTTTTAAGTCGTTTCCATAGCGTAACAAATTGTCCGATTTTTGTGGGTGTGATTTTGGCGACTCGAAATCGAACGGAAAAATTATTCAATTCAAAACTGTAAGCACAATACTCAGCACTTTCTTGCTCTATGACTGGTTGCGAACACTTAAACCCCAATGGGGTATAGACACGATTCTGTGTCTCAACTAGTTCTTGGTGCATGGCGTCTGTTTGAAACTGGGACTTTTGATTATGAAGGATCAAGTCGGACATTTAGTGTTCCTAAAAACTTTAACTTTTCGGTTTGGTTATATTTGGTTGGTCACATAAACGACCGGTTATGTGACTCATTAAAACTATTCATCAGCATAAATAAAAACGGTCACTTATCTGGTTATTAAATTAACGTCTTTTAAACCCATATGCAAGTTGATTATATCACTGCTATTAAGATAGTATGCCCCAGTAATTAATTAGTCACCCACTTTTTAAGTTGAACCAAGTTCCATTCGTATTTCGATCGCTTCATGAGAGATGCATGCCCGTCAATTTTTTAACCGATGAACAAAATCAGACCTATTCCTGTTATCCTGAGAGTCTTTCGCAGGAACAGCTCGATAAATATTTTTATCTTGATGATAAGGATAGAGAACTAATCAATGCTTGTCGCCGTGATTATAATAAACTTGGGTATGCCCTACAGTTAACAACAGTCAGATTTTTAGGCACATTTCTTTCCGATCCTCTTGAGGTGCCAAGTGACGTGATAAATTACATCACAAAACAATTGGGTATCAATCTTCCAATAGAAATCAATCAGTACAAGGCGCGCAAAGCAACGAGATCAGCACATTGCAATGAAATTAAGACGCTATTCGATTACCAAGATTTTAATGCAATATGGCGATTTCGATTAAACAGATGGCTGTATTCACAGGCTTGGTTTGGTAATGAGCGGCCTAGTATTCTGTTTGAGCGTTGTACGATATGGTTAGTGATCAGGAGAGTTCTATTACCCGGGATAAGTACCTTGGTAGTCATGATATCCAGGGTTCGAGAGCGAGTTTCAAAACGACTGTGGCAACGACTGGCTTCTCTTGCAAATCCCAGCCAAAAAGAACAATTAGAAAATTTGTTGCTTATCCCAACAGGTAAGCGTTATAGCAAATTGGACGAATTGAAAAATGGTCCTATACGAATTAGCAGTAGCGGGTTAGTGCAAGCGTTACACCGTTATAAATTTATTCACGATCTTGGTATAGGCCAAATAAATTTTGGCAACATACCAAAAACCAAAATTAATCACTTGGCCAGATATGTTACCATTTCATGGGCACCATCAATTGCTAGAATGGCAGATGATAGACGCATGGCAGTATTGCTTGCATTTGCTTATGTGTATGAAACGAAAGCACTGGATGATGCATTGGATTTGCTCGATATGTTGATCACTGAGATTACGGCTCAAGCAAAGCGAACTGGTGATAAAAAACGCATTAGGAGCCTTGGTGATTTAGACAAAGCCGCATTGAAGTTATCTGAGTTCGGTGATCTATTTATTCAGAATGAGAAAGACAACGACTTAATAGCGCTGATTTACAAAGCAATTTCCAAGGACGCAATAGCCAACGCGGTGGAAATCATTAGACAAATTGCCAAACCAAATCATGATAAATATTACGATGAGCTGCTTGAGCAATACAACACTGTACGTCGATTTTTACCAACATTGCTAAATACTATTAAATTTCAAGCTACCAAAGAAGGCAAACCGGCGCAGGAAGTCATGGAATTTTTGGCTACGATGGAAGGAAAGCGCCAACCTTCATTTAAGGGTGCACTGAAGTGTATCTGAAATTGCAGTCAGTTTATGCGCGGTTTTTATGGCTGACTCCTGCAATATTGGACTTGAGCCCATTATCACTCACCTTACGCACGGAGCGTGTCAACAAGCCATTTTTTTTAGCTCCTGCATT
>CAZSAO010000017.1:43084-49964 GCA_964605275.1 uncultured Legionella sp. | reverse complement strand
CGCACCATGCATAAATAGACATCACTAATGCTACCACCAGAAATAAAGGCTTTAGTACCGTTTAATACATAATAATCTCCCTCTTTGACTGCGCGTGTTTTTAATGATGCCGCATCAGAGCCCGCTTCAGGCTCAGTCAAACAATAACTGGCTAACGTACTCATTGAGGTAAGTTTCGGTCCCCAATGGGCACGTAACTCGCTTGCGGCATAACGGTCAACCAACGAAGTTACCATATTATGAATAGACAAATAAGCGCTGGTGGTAATACAACCGGTGGCGAGTTGCTCGAAAATCAATGCCGCATCTAAACGCGTTAATTGAGCGCCGCCGATATCATCACGCGCAATCATTCCTGCCATACCTAATTGCGCCGCTTACCCTAATACCACAACAGGAAAATAGCTGACTTCATCCCAGTAATAGGCCATCGGCGCTAATTCATCTTCCGCAAACCCAGCTGCCATATCACGAAAGGCTTGATGTTCTTCATTCAACTCAAAATTCATAAACCATCCTTAGATCATGTAGGGTTCTCATAAAAAAAATGCTATGATGCCCTTCTTTAAGTGCTTGTGGACTTAACAAGAATAATCATATGGAAACTCTAACGCAACCTCAACTAGCAAATAAGCAAGCACTATTAGTGCTCAAAGATTATTTTGGCTTTGACTCTTTTCGCACACCACAAGCAGAAATTATTAATGATGTCATTGCCGGTCGTGACGTACTAGTACTCATGCCTACCGGTGGTGGTAAATCTTTATGCTACCAAATTCCCTCTTTAGTTCGTCCAGGAATTGGTATTGTGGTATCGCCTTTAATTGCCTTAATGGAAGATCAAGTAGCCTCACTGCAATCACAAGGTATTAATGCCGCCTATTATAACTCCTCATTAAGCAGCAAAGAAGCACGGCAAGTGTTAGCGCAATTACATAACAACGATTTAGATTTATTATATATTGCGCCAGAGCGCCTAATTAATCCTCTTTTTTTAGAGCGCCTCGCAGAATGTGACATTGCCCTATTTGCAATTGATGAAGCGCATTGTATTTCGCAATGGGGACATGATTTTCGTCCTGAGTATGCTGATTTAGGCTTATTGAAACAGCATTTTCCTGAAGTACCAATCATTGCCTTAACCGCAACAGCAGACCAACAAACACGCCAAGATATTGTTGCCAAGCTGGCTTATCAACCACAAAAATACGTAGCGTCTTTTAATCGGCCCAATATTCACTATAAAGTATTACCTAAAACAAACCCAATTAAACAAATCTTACAATTTCTCGACTCCGTGCCCGAGCAATCAGGCATTATTTATTGTGGCACGCGTACTAGTGCGGAACGAATTACCGAACAGTTACGCACAAAAGGTGTTAATGCACGCACCTATCATGCCGGCTTGCCGCATAGCGAAAGAAAAGAGGTACAAACCTTATTTAAACATGATCGCATTGATTTAGTCGTAGCCACCATAGCGTTTGGTATGGGCGTTGATAAACCCAATGTCCGTTTTGTTATTCATTATGATTTGCCTAAAAATATAGAAGGCTATTACCAAGAAACAGGGCGTGCCGGACGCGATGGGATGCCTGCGCAAGCCATACTGCTTTATGATGCAGCCGACAGTGGCCGATTACGGGGCTGGATTGCCAACATGCCACAAGAAGAACAAAAACGCATTGAAACCAATAAATTAAACCACATGCTGGCTTTTGCTGATGCCGCGCATTGTAGACGACAGATTTTATTACGTTATTTTGATGAAGCCACACAAACCGCCTGTGCTTTTTGCGATGTATGTGATAATCCGCCCATTACTGCTGATGCCACCGTTGATGCGCAAAAATTACTGTCTTGTATTTATCGTTTGCAACAAAATTATGGTCTAATTTATACCATTGACGTATTACGCGGCAGTACTTCCGATAAAATCATGCAAGCACGCCACAATATCTTAAGCACCTATGGTATTGGCAAAGAAAAATCAGCCTATTATTGGAAGCAATTAGCCTGGCAACTTATTCATAAAGACTATTGTTATCAAGATATTAATCAATTTAATGTCTTAAAACTTAATAAAAAAGCCATTCCCATCTTAAAAGGAGAAGAAGGTGTATTTTTGACCATTCCTAAAGAGGATCCTCCGAGTAAAAAGAAAGGCCGAGAAAAAGCAGTAATTAAAGAAAGCGATAGTCCTTTATTTGAAGCGCTCAGGGTCTTAAGGCGGCAAATAGCAGATGAAGAAAACAAACCGCCATTCATGATTTTTAGTGATGCAACACTGCATGCCATGGTTCAGCATCAACCAAAAACCACAGAGCAATTATTAAATATTTCCGGGGTAGGACAACACAAATTAACTCATTATGGTGCTTCGTTTTTAAGAGTACTTAATGAATTTGTCTAAACTCCCCCATTCTTTTTATGAACGAGATACCATTACAGTAGCTAAAGAGCTGTTAGGAACGTATCTAGTTCATGATGATGAGGAGCAACAACGAATCGGCAAAATAGTGGAGGTAGAAGCTTATTTAGGGGTGCATGATTTAGCCTCGCATTCATCCAAAGGAATAACAAAACGCACAGACGTGATGTTCGGACCGGCAGGTTTTGGCTCTGCAGTATTAATTCGCGCCCTAGAACCCATCTTAAACATCACTCAACGTACTCAAGGACCAGGCTTATTATCAAACGCCATGCACATTACCAACCAACATAATCGCCAATCCTTGCAAAGTGATACGTTGTATGTAGGCCATGGCATGCCTGTTGAACACCCAACCATTGTAGAACGACCCCGCATCGGTGTTGCTTACGCTAAAGAATGGGCAGAACGGCCTCTTCGTTTTTATATTAAAGATAATCCATTTATTTCTAAAAAATAAATGGATTATCTAAATATTCGCCGATTTAAAAAAACACGTACTGTCGCCATTTAACTGATAGGTATTTCAAAAGCGAAATGACTTACTTTGCTTTTGACACTTATATTAAATAAGCTACAATGATATTAAATACACACAACAATCTAAATAAAGACAAAATGGGCGTGCTATGACCAGAAAATCGCAAGATAGAGAAAAGACTAACTCCTATAAACAGTTACTAGAATTGGTAAAAAAGCCTACTGAGGTAATAGAGGCTTTTGGCTTAGATTCAACGTCAGAGACAGACTTAGATGATGTTCTTAGAGCAAAGACAAAAGAAATCACTGAGGTTCAGGAAGATGCTTTATCTGAAGAAACGAACACAAGAGCACCTGAGGAAATATCTGATGAAGATACACCAGAAGGCGAGATTATGACGCCGAGAATATAGTACCGTTTCCATTTAGTTTTGACCGGTTAGCCTATACAAACTGAACGTCATTCATCATTTGACGTTTAGTTCTATTTGCTCTTATATTAATCATGGTGGTTGCTCTTCTGGCTGGGGCACGGTCAGCGATCTTGGTTTATTTGCAATATAGACTCAAAGAAGCCTTGAACGATGAATCACATAGTTGATGTGGTACAGGTAGTTTTGGACAACTTAGGCACACATAACGAAGCGTCATTATATAAAGCGTTTCCTCCCGCAGAAGCTCGTCGCATATTACGACGACTGCAATTCCACTTCACGCCAAAACACACCAGTTGATTGAATATGGCCGAAATTGAAATTGGCAACATGAATAAACAATGCCTGGATAGAAGGATTCCTAACAAGGATAAACTGATTGAAGAGTTGAGCCATTGGCAAACAGAGCGGAACGCTGAAAAAGCATCCATTAAATGGATGTTTGACGTTGACAAAGCGAGACAAAAATTGGACCGGACTTATAGCAAGCTAACAGGTCAAAACTAAATGGAAACGGTACTAGTTTATTCTTATGATAAAATAAGCGTATTGTATTTATAGGAACTCGAATGCTAGGTAATAAAAACACGAACACAGCTGACTCAACGCTCCTACCTGAGTTACTGATTTTAAGTTTAGATTTCGATGGATGCTTGGACATGCCCCAATCTCAACAACGATTTGTCTCATACATCGTTCAGTTATGCTTGGAGCGTCCTCATTATAACAAAGTAGCTCTTGTTATTGGTTCACTACGTCAATCCATTGCTCTTGATTATTATAATGCTAAAAGACATGCACATAAAACACAAGGATATAAAAGCTGCTCTGCATTATTAACACAACTTCCACAAAAACTAACGAATCACTTACACCGAGCCCTGGGCGAAAGTGCACCCTTAGTCATGGTAATTCCATTACTCCACTCCGATCTTTATAATGATTTACCCATTGGTACAACGTTTAAATACATGCGAGAAGAACATTACACGCTTCCTGAACCATTGGATTTAAACAAAATAAAACATAAAGAAATAGGTATTACTACTTGGAGTGGTCAAGATATTTCTGATTTAAGCGCTGAAGAATTTAATTCATGGCATGAAGATTTACTCAATGACTACTGTAGCCCGGAGGAATTAAAACGTTATTTACAACAAAGCTGGTGTGTAGATTATGACGACTTTATAACTTATTGTGCTATGCGAAAAAAAATGGAACAATCCAATGATACAAAGCAAATAATGGTAACCAACAATAAGGGCAAAGAGGTTATTTTATTTGAGCTTAATCAATTAGATGCAACAAGGGGGACAAGCATTGACTTTGCCGATACTACAAAACAAAGTTGGATTCATAATTTATGCCAATATGTTTCTAATAATTACTCTCAAACGTATCACGTACTCCACTTTGATGATGTAGTCGAAATTTTAGAAGGTATAGAATCCTTGTGCGCAAAAACACCTGGCTATCTTCCTCATAATACTTTGTTTCAGGCCGTAGAATGGAATAGCTATTCTACTATTGATCCGCTAGCAAGACCTTTATATAAAGGTTATGGCTTCATTTATTCTAATTATGCCGAAAGAGCACGTGTTGTAGCAGGTAAAATGTTAACACTTGAAGAGCCCTGTGATGGCTATTCATCCATAGCACTCACCCAATTATTAACGCAACGATGTGCGGAAAACATTCTAAAATTATTCAAACCTATACAATCTAATTACTCCCCTAGCTTTTATCGAGAACAAAGAGAAACGCTCAAGCCAACGCCGCGAACACTCTCTCTTGCAGAACTTAATGACCCCATTGAGTCATGCGACACTGAATATTATTCCTTAAATCAACATCCATTTAGAGTAAATGAGCCAACCTAAAGCTCACTTTATTTTATTCGTCTTTTTAATATTCATCTGCTCTTGTGCTTTAGCTATAGCTTGTTGAATAGCAACAGCTTCCTTTGATTGAGCAGGCATCTGCTGTAATAAACGCTGCCAATAATCTATCGCCTGTTCATATAAATGCTCCTTATAAGCATTCATGGCAAGCATTGCTAGAGCATCTGGCTGATTCGGATTACGTTGTAATAAATCCGTAAAAATCGTTATTAGTTGAGGATTAAATTGTTGTTTATTTAATTGCCATAAACTATGTGCATAATGTACTACATACTCTTCATTCTGCGGTGCAAAATGAGCAGCCTTTGCAAATGCCTCAAACGCCAGTTGCTCGTTTTGTTGACTAAGATATAAACGCCCTAATAAAAACCATCCTTTAGCACTTTGTGGAGTATCATCAAGCTTCGCTCTTAATTGTGCAATAAGTGCTTGCGGCGATTTAACCGTAGCCAATATTGTTTTAGCCTGTTTTTGTGACTCTTGCTTTTGTACTTCTGCATCATACAAAGAAAAACCACCCCAATAAAAATAACCGGCGTTTATTAGTACTACAGTGGCAACACTTCCCAAGATAAAGCAGATACGATGTTTTTTTAAAGGATACAATAATAGCAATGAGGCAACTACAGAACACCCAATTATTAGGGTAATTAATAACCAACTATTCATTAGGGACTCGCTTAAAACAGGTACGCCAAAATATTAATAGTCCAAGCAATAAAAATAAAATAGGACCAAACCATAATAACCAGGTTAGCGCCTTAACAGGCGGATTAAATAAAACAAAATCGCCGTAACGCGACACCAGATAATCGGTGATCTCATTATCTGTTTTTCCTTCTTGCACCATATGATAGACCTGAAGCCGTAAATCATTCGCTAAAGGCGCACTGGAATCCGCTAAATCCTGATTTTGACACACCAGACAACGTAAGTTTTTTAATAAATGGTCAAATTGCGCCTCTTTTTGTACGGAGGGAAGTGGATAAGCACTATTAGCTTGGGCATTAATAATCAACAAAAAACCACATAATATTTTAATTAAAACGCGCATTAGTTTGAACGCTCCAATTGGGTCATGAGCGGTTGAATTTCATTACTCCAAATCTCTTGATTCAGAATACCGGCATGGCGATAACGAATAACCCCTTTTTTATCAATAATAAAAGTTTCAGGCGCGCCATAAACACCTAAATCAATTGCCGCTATTCCATGAATATCACTAGCAATTAACTGATACGGATTACCCCACTGCTTTAACCATTGTTTTGCCGCAAGCGGATCATCTTTATAATTTAAACCATAAAGTACCACGCCTTCACGCGCCAATTGCATCAAAAATACTTGTTCTGCCACACATGCATCACACCAGCTCGCCCAAACATTCAATAAAACAACCGAACCACGCAACTGTTTAGTATTGAATACCAGCGACGAATCATCTAATTGAGGTAAATTAAACTCAGGCAGAGGCTTGCCTAATTGCACCGAAGGCAAGTGATGCGGATTAAGCGATAGGCCGCGCCATAGAAAAACCCCCAAGAATACAAATAAAACAATAGGCAGAGCTTTCCAGTTGATATATCTCATGCTATCAGCCCCTCATCATTGGCAGCGTTGGATTTTCTTTTTTG
>CAZSAO010000017.1:35660-43074 GCA_964605275.1 uncultured Legionella sp. | reverse complement strand
ATCAGCCAACGCCAAAACACCACCAGCTAAAATCATAAAACCACCACCCCAAATCCAACGAATCAGTGGTTTATAATAAACACGCACCGACCAAGCGTTCTCATCAAGAGGCTCACCTAAGGCCACATAAATATCGCGAAAAGGAGTTACATCAATAGCCGATTCGGTCATGGCCATCTGCCCTACAGTATAAATGCGTTTTTCGGGATAAATAATTCGTGTTACATTTTTATCACGCACACTAAATTGTGTTTGTGTTCCGCTATAGTTTGCTCCATGCAGCGCGCTTTGTTTTAAAAAAGTAATCGTATAGCCCGCTAAATGAACCTGCTGACCTGGTGCTAAACGCACCTCATCTTGAATCCCATAGTGCGTGGAAATAGCAACCCCAAAAACGGCAATCGCCACACCACAATGCGCCACAACCATCCCTAAATAAGCTTGATTTAAATGCAGCCATCCTCGTTCTTTAATTCGCTTATATAACGAATATAACGTGCTAAGTAAAACCCAAAAGGCAAGGGTTAAACCGCAAGAAACCATAACTGATTGAGGCTTTAAAATAAAAAATAGCAAGACCGCAGCCAACAGAGTCAACATAATAAGATAACGCATTTTTTTTAATACAGAACTGCCCTGATCTTTATTCCACTTCAGATGAATTCCTAATCCCATTAACAACAATAAAAGCAACATTAAGGGTACAAAAACCGTATTAAAATAAGGAGCACCTACTGAGATTTTTCCAAGTCCTAAACCATCTATCAATAAAGGATAGACCGTACCCATTAGGACCGTAAGCATCATCACAACTAATAATACATTATTAAGCAATAGCGTACTTTCTCGTGAAATAGGAGCAGGTTGAGTGGTGGCTTGAATGCTTTGCGCTTTATACATAAATAATAATAACGATCCACCAATGACTATCATTAAGAACGCTAAAATAAATAAACCACGTTGCGGGTCAACAGCAAAAGCATGCACAGAAGTTAGCACGCCAGATCGCACCAAAAAGGTACCAATCAAACTTAAAGAAAAAGCACTAATCGCTAATAACATCGTCCAGGCTTTAAACTGGTGTCGTTGCTCGGTTACGGCTAACGAGTGAATGAGTGCCGTACCCACTAACCAAGGCATAAAGGACGCATTCTCGACCGGGTCCCAGAACCACCAGCCTCCCCAACCTAATTCGCGATAAGCCCACCAACTGCCCAAAGTAATGCCTAGGGTCAGACAACACCAAGCAGCTAGGGTCCAAGGCCGAGTCCACTTAGTCCATGCAGTTTCCACACTCCCCGACCACAAAGCGGCGATGGCAAAAGCAAAAGCCACTGAAAATCCCACATACCCCATGTAGAGCATTGGTGGATGAAACAAAAAACCAGGATCTTGCAATAAAGGATTTAAATCACGTCCTTGCGTATCAAGCAGCGCAAATTGGCGTAAAAAAGGATTAGAGGTGGTTAACAAAAAAAGAAAGAAACCAATACTCAACGCCCCTAACACAATAAGCACGCGAGCACGCATGGCAGCATCCAAAGTAGTACTGCATACAGCCACCAAAAGCATCCAAAAACTTAAAATAGCAACCCACAATAACATTGAACCTTCATGTCCACCCCAAACGGCGCAGAGCTTATAAAACCAAGGCAACAACACACTCGAATGATTCATCACATACACTACTGAAAAATCATTATTTAAAAAACAATAGGTTAAACACAAGTAGGCTATAGATACAAAAAGAAACTGTACTTTCACATAATATGACGCACTATGTACCCAAGCAGGCTTTTGTAAAGATAATCCTAACCACGGCACAATGGTCAGAAAACACGCCGATAATAACGCTAAAATTAAACTTAAAACACCAAACTCTGCACTCATCAACGCGCCTCTTTTGCTAACATACTTTTAACTTCAGGTGGCATATAGTTCTCATCATGTTTTGCTAATATACGCGTAGCATGAATCTTACGCTCATTATCTAGCGCCCCTTCTGCCACAATTCCTTGTCCTTCACGAAACAAATCAGGCAAGATGCCCGTATAATAAATAACAATAGTATGCTTGTAATCAGTGATTTTAAATTGAACGCCTAATCCTTGCGCCTCATGAATAATACTCTCTTTTTCAACCATGCCCCCCACTCTAATGGAATGATGCACCGGCGCCTCACCAGCAACCACTTGCGTTGGCGTATAAAACAAACTGATATTTTGGCGTAATGCATAGAGGATTAAAGCGCTAGCTAACCCAAGTACCAGCAGAATAAATAAAATAAGAGATAACTTACGTTTACGAAGAGGCGTCATTTTAAACTCTTAAACCATTGCGTCATGATTAAGTTGGTGCGTTTTTTTTGTCTTTTCACACTAAAAAAAATACCTGTCAAGGTTATTGCAACAATGCCATAAGCCGGCCACACATAAGCACCATAACCGCCCATAGCACTCCATTGTGTTATTTGATACATCATTAGATATCTTCCATTAAACGTTTCACCCAAGACTGACGACGCTCGCGCACTAATAACTCACACCGAGCTTGCTCTAAAATCATCCATCCCGCATACAAAATAAAACCTACAAGAGTAAGCAATAAAGGATATAACATGAGTGATGCAATTTTAGGTTTAGCAAATACCGATAAAGTAGAGCCTTGATGGAGCGTATTCCACCAATACACCGAATAATGAATAATAGGCAAATCAATAAGCCCTACCAATGTTAAAATAGCAATAATTTTATCGCCATCCTCTTTATTTTTAATAGAATGATAGGTGGCCAAAATAGCCGCATACAATAGCAACAACACTAATTCAGAAGTTAGGCGAGCATCCCATACCCACCAAGCGCCCCACATGGGTTTACCCCAAATGCTACCGGTAATGAGCGCTAAAAAAGCCATACACACACCAATTTTCGCAATACAATGCAACAGTAATCCTGCTAATTTAATTCGCCAAACTAATAACAAGATTGCTAAAAAGCCCATCCATCCATACAACATCATCGATAAAAATGCTGCAGGCACATGAACATAAATAATTCTAAAAGCATCTCCTTGCTGGTAATCTGCTGGAGCAAAACACAATCCCCATACAACACCTAAACTCAAAGTTAATAGTGCACCTCTTTTTAACCACAAAATAATTGGCGCAGACCAAGCGTAAAATGTTTTAGGTGATGCGAGCTGGTACAAAAATTTCCACATAGGCAACAATGAAATCAAAAAAGAACGAAATTTTATCACGCATCAGTGAGATTGCAAAATCACCATATTAAAAAATACGTAAAAGTGTGCAAAAAAATTGCTAATAATCCAACAAAAACCAAAATAGCAACTATACTTCTTATGATTTTCAACTTAACTAAGGACAGTATCATGTACAAAAAACTTTTAGGTGCAGCCACATTAGCTCTTACTTTAGCAGTAAGCTCCACAAGTTTTGCACATTCAGGGATGTGTGGTGAACATTTTCAGCATATGATTTCTTCGTTAAAATTAGATGATGCACAAAAACAAAAGATTCAACCCATTATGGATAACTTAAAAGCCACTATGCAGCAAAATATGCAACAAATGCAGGATCTAAGTAAACAAATTGATGAGCAAGCAGTTTCTGCTTCGATGGATCAATCCACCGTTAATGATTTAGTTGATAAAAAAACTAAATTAATTGGCGAGTCGATCAAAGCTAAAGTTAATGCTGAAAATCAAGTATTAGCTGTTCTTGATACACAACAAAAAGTAGAGCTACAAGGTATGATGGCTAAAGCAAAAGAAAAAATGGAAAAAAAATTCCAACATTGCCATGATCACGACTAAACTATTCGATACATCATCTTTGCTCTCCAAAGATGATGTATACTTGCCACTAATGAGTTTTCGGTTTTTATGCTATTGCTTTGTTCGCCTCTAAAGTAGAAAAAGACTTGCAATAGAATAACTATTCCGCATCTTTTTCTACTTTAGAGACAAAAAAATCAAGTCGCCTAAAATACCGAAAACTCATTAGCGACAAGTATATTTTCTATTCTCCCGTATTAATGCGTAATATCCCCGTAACAGCAAAAGGTAATAACCCCACCGATAATATAGAAAAAGCAAGTAATAAAGCACAATGACCACTGACAGGCAAATCCTGGATTGCTAAATTAATAATACCACTGCCAAAAATAAGAATCGGTACAGTTAATGGTAATAAAATCAAAGCCATTACCCCTCCTTTTTGACTTACTCCTAAGCCAAAAGAGGCCGCTAACGTACATAAAGAAAATAAAGCAGGGCTACCGCATAACAAGCTAATAATTAAGACCCACAACTCGGTCACATTAAACGAAAATACCAGGGCTATTAAGGGACACAGCAGCAGGATAGGAATCATATTAAAAAGCCAATGTGCAATAATTTTGGCACTGATAATGCTATGCAGTGGCAATCCACAAGCAAGCCATTGTTCAATAACGCCATGCTCATAGTCAAGCAAAAATAACCGTTCTGCCGATAACAGTAATGAAAGCAACAACGACATCCAAATGAGCCCCGAGGCGATTGTTTTCATCAATAAAGGATCAGGCTTCATTGTTAAAGGGAAAAAAAATAAAATCATCAAAAAAAATAAACACGAGTTAAGTAGCACACGTTTTTGCCGGCTTTGCACTAACAACTCACGTTGCAATTGTTGGATAAATAAGGACAAAAAAAAACTCCTATTATAAGAGATACTTTTTATAACTGGATGCAGCTAAAGGCAGGTGCTGATGTGACGTTAGCAAAACCATGCCTCCACGTGCACGATGAGAGGCGATATGCTCCATTAAGATCATCAAAGCACCTTCATCTAATGCCACTAAAGGCTCATCTAATAACCAAATGGATGCTTTAGAATACCATAACCGCAACAAAGCAACCTGACGTTTTTGCCCGGCTGACAACAAACCACAAGGAGAGTGAATTAAATGCGCTAATTTAAAGAGTGATAAGAGTGAATGAAGATCAACTTTATCGTGATAATGTACATCAAAAAAACAATTTTCTTTTATGGTGAGATGCGGATTAATACCTGCTTTGTGACCTATATAACATAGCTGGCGCTGATAAGAAGATAAATCCTCAACAATAGGTAGGTTTTGATAATAAATCGTGCCTTGGCACGGTCTATGTAAACCCGCAATCACTTTGAGCAAGGTGGTTTTCCCCACCCCATTAGCCCCTTGAATATGAACTAAATCTCCGGCTGTTAGACAAAGATTAACCTCTTCTAATAAAGAAGATTCTTGATAATCAAAAAAGATGTTACGTAGTTCTAGCATAAAAAATATTCATCGTGCAATCATGCTCGCGAAGGCGAGCAACCATTTAACAAAACCTAGCGTATACTGTTTATACTTATCGCTAATGCGTATTAGCTTTTTATTATCGCTTTTTTAACGAATTAACACAGACATTGAATGTTGATTCGTTTTCTGCTGGGTGACAAGCATTTACAGAACCTCCAATTACAGATAACTGCTTATCGCAATATCATCCGCTACTGGCGCCAATTGAGTGATATTACCACCGAACAGATTGCCGTACCACAGGCTTACTCATTACAGAAAGTTTCTTCTCTTGTTGTTGGAAAAATAAGGTAACAGCTTTTGCTGCATCTTTTTGTGTTACAGCAAGAAGCGTATTAATTTTTTTAGCTTGTTCCGTAGTACTAGAACAAACCAAGCGCTCTCCATCGCAACGTACATTAACTGCCGTTTTATATCCCTTAGGTGATAACGCTTTGTTTAACTCGGGGATTAAAATATGCATCATAGCAATAAGTTCGTTTTGCACTAAGTAATGTAGGGGAGTCAAATTCATTGAGCTTGATGTAGTAAGTGCCTTGCCATACTCCTTATCATCTAATAATCCCATTTTATGAACATAAATCAGCGTTTGAAAATAAAAGAATGCATTTGCATAATTACCAGACGATAATGCATGCACAAAAGGCGATACATCAGCAGGAGTTTTCTTGGTTAATTGGCGGACATATTGATTTATATAAATACACCTGTTATCAGATACAAATTTTAACTCACTACAATATACTTCCATGTTAACTGAATTTGCTGATTTTAACGCATAATGCAATGGTGTAGTACCAAAATTATCCTGTCTAATCAATAACTTAGAATAGTCACCCGCGCTTATCTTATTATACATTAGCCCATTTATTAACTCACTCAAATACAGATACATAGGCTGTGTATTTTTTGCTTGTAATACTTCATGCAGCGGTGTGACACCATTGTTATCCGCTTGATGCAATAAATGATGATACACATATAATGACTTAAGTTCATTGACTATAGTACGTAAAAAAAACTCAATATTATCGGCATTACCCGATCTTAGAAGCTGTAACAGTGGTGTAGCGCCTATTATGTCCGGCTCAATTAGCAACGAATAATAATCTTCTAAACTTATCCATTCTTGCTTCAGCGCATACAATACCTGTTCAAAATAAAAACGAAATAAAGCCGGATCACTACGCCGAACTGCATAATACAACGGTGTCAGACCTAGAGTATCTTTACGCAGTAACAATTCCACTAATAGAATGGAGTCAAACGATCCAATCTCTTTAAAAAAAAGATTCAGCATTTTCAAGCGTCTTTCTTCAAAACCAGAATCTTCTGCTTTATTTTTTTCACGGACTATTTGTAAAAAAGACCGCTGCAGATTTTTAACATCCGTGGCTAAAGTCGATGTCATAAACGATTTAACTGCTTGCTTGAATTCCTTTTCATCAAGTGCCTCAATAAAAAATGCACTAATAGCCTCAGACAACTTACGCGGACGAGTTATAGGATTTTCTTTAGTTGAAATTATAGGGGTTTTTATTATTTCAGAATTAAAAAGCAGCTCTGATTGAACATTGATCTTATGTTTAAATGAAGCATGCACAGCTGAGTGAAGAAAATCGGCAGTTTTTGAGCCAAATAAAGTGTATTCAGAATCAACGTTAGATGGTGCTTTTGGTCTAGCAATAGGCCCATATTTAGACTCTTTAAAATACGGTTTTTTGGATTTTAATTGATTATGATACATATAATTTACCTCTTAACTTTTCATTTGCAGCGAAAAAAATACATTTCGGCCATTTTATATCTATCGGGGTATAAATTCAACAATCAAGACATATAAAAGACAAAAAGGTCTTCGTTATAAACCTTTAAAATATAATAAATACCCACTGCTTGCTTACACACTACTTGCGAAGTTTCATCATGAACGCCATAATTGCTTTTTTTTATATTCAGGAATCAAATGGAATTTTTAAGTCAGTATGGTTTGTTTTTATTAAAAGCACTTACGATAGTCGTGGCTTTTCTTGTTATTTTTGCTGGCTTTTTTTCTATGAGTCGTT